>NZ_JAKKCI010000002.1:0-617483 GCF_021726015.1 Vibrio sp. A1-b2 | reverse complement strand
CTTCAAAAACAGGAAGGGCTCAGCCTAGCCCGAGTCTGTAAGTTGTGCGGTATATCGAGGCAAAGCGTTTATCAAAGAGAAAAGCGAGCCGCTCACCGTCAGGTAGAGCTCATCCCTATCAAACAGAGGGTTCTAGAACTTCGGCGCTATATGCCTCGAATAGGGACTAGAAAATTGTATTCCTTACTTAAACCCAAGCTTCAAGAACAAGGGATCAAACTAGGTAGAGATGCACTTTTCGATTACTTACGTGATGAACGCCTTCTCGTTCAACCTAAGCGCAGTTTTACGAAGACGACAAATAGTCGACATTGGATGAAAAAACATCCTAACTTGCTGAAGGACTACAAGCCTCGTCATCCCGAAGATGTGTTGGTGAGTGACATAACCTATGTCCAATCTGATGAAGGCGTGCATTATCTCTCGTTAGTGACTGACGCCTTTAGTCGTAAAATTATGGGCTATGAACTTAGCAATGAAATGAAAGCGACGGATGTTGTAAAGGCTTTAGATATGGCGATAAGAACACGTCGGTATGGTTGCTCGTGTATCCATCATTCAGATCGCGGGCTTCAATATTGCTCAGGAGTTTACCAAGATAGATTGAAAAAAGGCACAATCAAGCCATCAATGACGGATGGTTATGACTGCTATCAGAATGCGTTAGCAGAAAGAGTAAACGGCATCCTGAAACAAGAATTTTTACTTCATGAGTGTAAGGATATCGTTGAGCTTAAGCAGTTGGTAAAGGAATCAATCAACATCCATAACAATATGAGACCGCACCTTAGCCTTGGGATGAGAACTCCGAATGAGGTGCATGAAAAAGCCAACTGCTAACGCAGTTGGCTTAGTGTAAAACTGTCAACGTATTTTAGGACGACACATTATTTCTCAATCAATACTGAGAGAAACTTAGAAGCCTTTGATGTTTTCTGCTTCTAGCTCGTTAAAGTAACGAACAGTTTTCACTTTCAACTCTTGTGTCGCTTGATCATCACATACGATGATTGCTTTTGGATGAAGTTGCAGAGCACTTACTGTCCATAGGTGGTTTACACAACCTTCAACCGCAGCTTCAACTGCTAATGCTTTGTTGTGGCCCATCGCTAGGATAAGCAGTTCTTCTGCGTCCAGTAGAGTGCCCACACCGATAGTCAGTGCGTATTTTGGCACTTGGCTTACATCACCACCGAAGAAACGAGAGTTCGCGATACGTGTATCTTCAGTCAGTGTTTTGATACGTGTACGTGAAGATAGTGAAGATGCTGGCTCGTTGAATGCGATATGACCATCATTACCTACGCCACCCATGAATAGGTTAATTTTGCCGTAAGATTTGATTTTCTCTTCGTAACGTTTACATACCGCGTCGTGATCATCAGAAGTACCGTCAAGCAAGTTAATGTTTTGCTCTTGGATATCAACGTGGTTGAAGAAATTGGTGTACATGAATGTACGGTAAGATTCAGGGTGATCCGCTGGTAGACCGACATACTCATCCATGTTGAATGTCACAACATGCTTGAAGCTCACTTCACCTGCATTATAAAGCTCGATTAGGGCTTTGTAAGTTTCAAGAGGAGTACTACCAGTTGGTAGACCTAGAACAAACGGACGTTCTGCAGTTGGTTTAAATGCATTGATACGCTTAACAATGTGCGCCGCTGCCCATTTGCCGACTTGTGCTTTGTTGTTCAGTGGGATAAGTCTCATGTTTCGCCCTTAATATTGGTAAATGTCTTCACCCCTCAATGCCTAAACTGACTTTTGGTTGCCTGCGAACGTTGCCATTCAATCACAACACAGCTTTAAACACCTTGGGTTGTCTTATTAATTTGCATTATAAAATAAGTTTTCTGCATCTGCCATTGTTTTATGTCAAACTTTCATTCTATGACCTGATTTCTGGCCTTTTAAAGTCAATAATTGTCGATTTAGAAGCGACTTTCTCAGTGTTACGTGGCGATTACTAAGAAGTTTACATAACAAAATTTACTTTTAAAATTAAGTGAAATTTTGATTAATAACTCATAGCAAATTGGCGAAGAGAAAGTTAGTTACCCATAATTAATGTGCAAGGTAAGATTAAGGAGTAAATCAATGAAGAACGAACTTGATCCAACCAAAATACTACATGCGTATGAGACAATTATAGAACACGGTACGCCGACCGAGCATGGCAAAATCTATGAGGGTGTAGAGGCTTTTTCTGACTACGATGGATACAGTATTTACTTACGTGGTAATGGCGTAGAGCTCAAAGTTGGATTCCATAACACCTACCATCTTGAATATGACCAAGAACATTTGAAAGAAACCTTTTTGAAGAAGGTTGCTATGTTAGCCAAATAGGTTTGGGAAAAGGAAAAAGAGTAGATAGGGAAAGCTGATGATATAAGGGGGATGACTTCCTGAGCTTCAAACAAGATCAAAGCCGAAAGCACAACATTGAGAATTTTGAATCTAGCGCAATGACCTGCTGATAAAACTGTTGAAATTGCGTTCATATCGATAGCTTCAGCACGAGACTGTGCTGAAGCTTTCTATTAACCTTCCTCGGTTAAGCTAGGCTCGTCATCAGTATCTGTGTAATCATCTGATGAAGCGTCAAGTTTGTTGCGACCATTCAATGTATGGAAGCGTTTACGACCTCGAGCCAAACGCACGTATTTCAACCATGCTTTTTCGATTTTGCTTGCTGCTAATTCTGGATTATCCAACACTTTTAAAAATTGTTGTTCTTCCGCGTTTTCAGGTTGCAGAGTACCAGCTTCCAAGCCAGATAGAGTTTCACCGTAAAGTGTTAGAATATCCTCTTCTGCAAGAGTGAAATCACCGGATTTCGCGAATCCGCGTGGGAACTTTTTCGTGTCGTAAAAACGTTTTTTTCCTAAACGAAATGCAGTCTCAAACATATCAACCTCGTGTAAATATGAGCTGCTACTATGTAGCTTTGGTTCACCGCGAAAGTTAGGCGCAAATTATATAAAAGAAAAACAAAAATTTTTTATCGTCATAATTGTACTTCCTTGTTAATCTTCGACTGTAAATTCAGAGGATTCTATATGGACGTAAAAGTCTTTCGTACTTTTCTTGAGTTGGCTCAAGTACGCCATTTTGGTCGTGCTGCTGAAAACCTATATTTAACTCAAGCGGCTGTAAGTGCACGTATTAAACAATTAGAAAGCTATTTTGACACGCAACTTTTCACTCGTGACCGCAACAACATTAAGTTGACGTCTGCGGGGGAGCGTTTGGTCAGTTATGCCGAGGTCATGGTGACGACCTTGCAGCAGGCTAAATTTGAACTTTCTTTAGAAAATGGTCAAGCGTTGCAATTGACGATCGGTGGTACGCCGAACATATGGGATGCGTATTTACAGAACTGTCTGAGTGTCGTAACCGATGCATTTAGTGGATATGCGTTTATGGCTGAAGTGATGGGTCGCGAACAGTTAAGTCGACAGTTGCTAGAACGCACATTAGACATGGCCTTTGCTTTTGATCAGATTAAAGCGGAAGAGCTGAACTGCAAGAAAGTCGCTGATCTCGTATTAGTACTGGTTTCGACACAAAATGACACATTAGAGTCGGTATTTCAGAATCGCTATGTTTACGTCGACTGGGGTTCGCGCTTTGCGGCAGAGCATGCAGACAGACACCCTAAGGCACCAGCGCCATTTTTACGCACATCAACAGCGCGTATAGCATTGGACTTCATTTTGGAGAAAGGAGGTAGCGCTTACCTTCCGACATCGATTGTTGAGCCTTTTATTGCCTCTGGTGAGCTCAATTTGATTCCTGGAGTTGAAGAGTGGCATCGACCTGTTTACTTAAGCTATCGTAAAAACAGCTCTACTATAGAAGCTATCGGTCATGTAGAAGAGTTGGTGAAGAAGATCGACCCTCTCACCGCTTATAGTATTCAGAGAGCCGGAGAAGCGAGTTTGTAACTCAGTTTTGGCCTAGTGGATAAATAAACCGAGCGAGTAAATAAAACAAAGGCGAGCATATGCTCGCCTTTCTTATGTTTTGAAGTTCGTCAATTACTGAGATGATTTACTTAGCAGACTGTCTACACTCAATTTGCCAGCACCGGAGATAGCTAGAGAAACGGATGCCGCCAGTAGTGCTAAACCAAACTCATAGCCGCCGTTAGAGAGAAACAAACCATTGCTAAAGTGTGTACTGAAGATAGCCACAATCATAGTGAAAGCAAGAACGGCTGCTGCCGGGCGAGTCAGTAAACCGATCAGAATGAATAAACCACCAAAGAATTCACCGCTACCTGCAAGGAATGCCATTAACACGCCTGGTTCTAAGCCAATTGATGCCATCCATTGACCTGTGCCTTGAAGACCGTAGCCACCAAACCAACCGAAAAGTTTCTGTGAGCCGTGCGCCATGAAAATGATGCTAATAGGAAGACGTAAAGCAAGTGGAGCAAATCCTGCATTTGATGCTAGGAGTTTTTTAAGAGCTGACATATTTAGATTCCTCAAAGTTCAAAACTTTCGAATAAGTTTTGATGTTGTCTGTAACTGTTGAAATGAAGTTTAGTAGACGATTGTACATTTGATAATCGGCATAGATTGACTTTGTTGTTTGAAAAATTCGAATGAGCTTTAAGTCTAGTTATGCGTCAATGGACGATTTGTGGGGCATTCAGTTCCGAAAATGGCTAGTGTTATGTTGAAGGCGTCGTAAACTAACGTTGATTTCAATGTTTAAGGATAGACCATGTCGATAGAAGCAGAAGCCGTTCTGACTCATGAACAGTGCCAAAAGGCTCGTCTAAGCAGAGACGCTCGTTTTGACGGTCAATTTTATGTGGCAGTGAAAACCACTGGCATATTCTGTCGACCTATCTGTCCGGCAAATTTACCGAAGGAAGAGAACGTAGAATATTTCCTGAACCAAGCCCAAGCCCTTCAAGCGGGATACCGGCCTTGTTTGCGCTGCCGCCCAGATAGTGCGCCAAGCTCTTGGGCTTGGAAGGGAGTGGAGACAACTTTCATTCGCGCCCTATCTATGATTGACAGTGGTGAGCTGCAAAGTCATAAGCTTAGTGAGTTGTCCGACCGTTTGGGGATATCAGATCGTTACCTGCGTCAGCTCTTTAAAACGCATCTCGGAATGTCGCCTAAACAGTATGCGCAATACCATCAACTGATGTTTGCGAAACAGCTGCTACACAACAGCAAAATGTCGATAACCGATATCGGTTATGCTTGTGGCTTTAACAGCACACGGCGGTTTAATGATGCTTTCAGTAAAGTATTGCAACTGACACCTTCTCAGGTACGTAAAGAGCGCGCCTCAGTCACGGCTAAAAATCAGCTCTCACTTGCTTTTAGAGGGCCTTTTGATTGGGCACATATGTTGGCATTTTATCGTTTGAGAGCGATTCAGGGGCTAGAAACGGTTGATGACAATAGCTACGCTCGACACGTTAGATTAGGTCAAGGAAAGGGCTGGTTTAAAGCAACGAAAAACTCAGAGACACACTTAGATATTGAGTTTGAACTGGAATCTATGACGGATCTGCGGCAGTTAGTGGTTAAACTCAGACGTTTGTTTGACTTAGATGTTGATATCGTCGCGGTTGAAAAACAATTAGAGCAGGCTGCGCCGGGATTAATCAAAACTTCTGGTATTCGAATTCCTGGAGTATGGAATGCTTGGGAAGCGGGTGTTAGAGCGATTTTAGGTCAGCAGGTTTCGATTAAAGCCGCGATTGGGCAGCTTAACTTGCTGGTTGCTCATCTGAAACAACCGAATGAAAGTGCCACCTTTCCTTCACCTGAACAGGTAGCTAATGCCGATCTTTCATTTTTACGCATGCCTCAAAGCCGCAAAGATACCTTGAGTCGCTTTGCTCAATACATGCAAGACCATTTCGATGGAGACGTTGAGCATTGGCTCAAATTAAAAGGCATCGGCCCATGGACAGTCAATTATGCACGTTTAAGAGGGTTATCAGACAGTAATTGTTTTCTGGATACTGATCTTGTGGTCAAGAAAGCGCTCGCGGGATACCCGCAACTGAACAAACAGCAAGTAGCGCCTTGGGGAAGCTACGCAACTTTTCACTGTTGGAACCAATAACATGAACTACTACACCTACTACCAAAGCCCACATGGACAGATGACAATACAAGCCAATGATACAGGCTTGCTTGGCGCTTGGTTTGAAATACAGACCACACAACCGCAGGAGCTGGGGGCGTACAGCGATGAACATGCTATTTTGAATCAAGCTAAGATCCAGCTCGAGGAATATTTCTCTGGTCGTCGCACTCAGTTTGACTTACCACTGGCAGCAAAAGGTACTGATTTTCAGCAGTCGGTTTGGCAAGCGCTATGCAAAATTCCTTACGGAGAGACTTGGAGCTACCAGCAACTTGCAGATGAAATCGGTAATCCTAAAGCGGTGAGGGCAGTCGGTTTAGCCAATGGGAAAAACCCTATTTCAGTCATCGTTCCGTGCCATCGAGTAATTGGTAAGAACGGTAAACTAACTGGCTATGCAGGTGGCGTTGAAACCAAAGAAAAACTATTGCAGCTAGAACGATCCAAATAAAAAAGTGTTCTAACTGCAACAGCGAAGTTCTTGCATTCGCTTATAAGAAAATATTAAACAGCGAATGGTTAAGCATGAGATGCAAAGTAATACTCGCGGCATAACCTAAGATGATGACAGGTGCCCATTTCAAATGACCAAAGAAGGTATACTGGCCATGGGCCGCCCCCATCAAAGCCACGCCAGCAGCTGAACCAATCGATAGCAGGCTACCACCGACACCGGCCGCTAGGGTCACTAACAACCAGTTTCCAAGTGACATATATGGCTCCATCGAAAGTACCGCGAACATCACAGGGATGTTATCTATGATGGAAGAGAGAACGCCCACAGTAATATTGGCCCACATAGGGTCCCACTGGGTGTAAATCACTTCTGAAATCATAGTTAGATAGCCTAATAGACTCAGGCCGCCGACACACATGACGACCCCGTAGAAAAACAATAGAGTGTCCCATTCTGCTTGTGAAATTCGTCTAAACACATCAAAAGGCACTACCGAACCAATTCGTTTGAGTGCTGCTTCGTCGTTGTTGGCGATTGCCTTAGCGGTTTTCTTCGCCAAAGATCCTGCCAGAGTTTTACGCAAGAAATAGCCGAAAAATTGCAGATAAGCTAAGCCCATCATCATCCCCATCACTGGTGGGAAATGGAATAAGCTATGGAAACTGACTGCTGTGGCAATGGTAAGAACGAACAACAGTATGATGCGTCTGGCTCCTCGTTTTAGCTCAACATGTTCATTGACGGTATCGGGTGTTTCTTTAGGGACGAAGAAAGACATGATTAACGCTGGAACCATGTAGTTGACGATTGAAGGCAGAAACAGATTTAAGAATTGAGAGAAACTCACGTGTCCTGCCTGCCACACCATTAATGTGGTGATATCGCCAAAAGGGCTGAATGCGCCGCCAGCGTTTGCAGCAACAACAATGTTAATACAGGCGATATTGACAAATTGGCGATGATTTCCTCCGACTTTCAAAACCACGGCGCACATCAGAAGCGCAGTGGTCAAGTTGTCGGCGATGGGAGAGATAAAAAAGGCCAGCAAGCCTGTTATCCAGAATAGTGTTCGATAGTTGAACCCTTTGCTAACCATCCACGCCTTTAACGCATCGAAAAGCCGACGTTCTTCCATTGCACTGATGTAAGTCATTGCCACCAAAAGGAACAACAACAGCTCTGCGTATTCCAAAAGATTGTATTCGAGTGCTTCACGAGCGATCTCCGTCGCCCCTTGTTGCTGATAGACATAGCCAATCATCGCCCAAATGACACCCGCGGCGAGCAAGACAGGTTTAGATTTTCTGAGCTTCAAATACTCCTCAAGCGTGACGAGAACATAAGCAAATACGAAGATAGTTACAGCCGCATAACCAAAATAGGAGTGGGTCAAATTCAAACCATGATTAGCCCCACCAGACGCCATGCTTGAGGCAGAGAATAAAAGGGTGAAAAGGGCAAATAGCCAATGGGGCAAGCAACGCATTCTTTTCATTATGGATCCTCGCACTTTTTTACAGCGTTGTTGAAATGTTATGCCTCAGTGTAGGAAGGATTGTATGGCTAGAATGTGAACTCAGTAGATTCTGCTTATAGATATGCTTAATTAATAACCGGAGTGTGAGCTTGGACAAATATTGAAAGAATTCAGTGACGTGATAATGAAACAGCCCATCGGTGGATGGGCTGATAAGCGTTGTCAGTTTAGCTCGTTAATCTGGGTTTACCACATGCCCAAAATTTTCCACCATGCACCGCCCACAAAGAAGAAGATCGGGATAACGATGAGTGAGAACACGAAACCAATCTTCCACCAGTTTTGCAGTGAATGGTAACCAGCACCAAACAGAATAGGAGCAGGACCCGAAGAGTAGTGGGTTGTTGACATATAAAGGTTACTGAAAATACCCAGAACAATAGCCGCCAGCATTGGTGGAGCGCCTGCCGAAATGGCAATCGCAAGGAATGCAGAGTACATAGCGCTGATGTGTGCCATTGCACTCGCCATCAAATAGTGGCTGTAGTAGTAAACCAGCAGCAGAATCGCTATGGTGGCTACCCATCCGAAACCAGACAGTGAGCTGCTTACGTAATCGCCAAACCATTTGATAAAACCAAGGCTGTTAAGTTGCGCTGCCATCATTACCAACACTGCAAACCAAGTAATGGTATGCCACGCTTCTTTTTCACCAAGAACAGCATCCCACGTGATGGTACGAGTGATCAGCAAGAATACTAGACCTAACAGTGCGGTTACGGTTGCGTGTAAACCTAAAGTCGGACCAAGAACCCAAAGAGTAACCATGCCTAGGAAAGTAATGCCGACCATCCATTCCGCACGACTCATTGCGCCCATATCAGCAAGGTGCTGTTTTGCCAACGCACGCATTTCTGGTGTTTTCTTAAGCTCTGGTGGGAACACGTAGTACATCACCAGCGGAATCAAGAACAGACATAATGCACTAGGAACGATAGCCGCTAACGCCCATCCACCCCATGTAATTTCAACGCCTTGTTCCTTAGCAAAGTTTGCAGCGAGTGGGTTGCCTGCCATCGACGTTAGGAACATCGCACAGGTAATCGCATTACATTGGAAGATACATTGAACAAGGAAAGCACCAATTTTGTTTTCTGTTCCTTTTTCAGGATCAGAGTCATAGGCAGATGCCACAGAGCGGAAAAGTGGAGAAATAATACCGCCACAACGTGCCGTGGTACTTGGTGTTGCTGGTGCAAAAAGAAGGTCCGTTAGGACTAAACCGTAAGCAAGACCCAACGAGTTATGGCCCAGTTTAGAGATAAACCAATAGCCGACACGGCGCCCAAAGCCTGTACTGATGAAGCCACGTGAAATAAAGAACGCCGCCGCAATCATCCAAATAGTCGGATTGGCGAAACCGCTAAGCGCGGTTTTAATCGGCAGCACACCTAAAACGGTACAAGCGACCAGTCCGATTAAAGCCATTGCACCTAAGGGCAGTGGTGCAAGTATTAGGCTAAGAACGGTTATGACGAAAATAACCATCATTTGCCATGCGTTGTCTGTTAAGCCATCTGGTACAGGAACGAACCATAAAATGACGCCGAGTAATGCTAGTAAAAGCAACCTTGAGTTAGCCGAAGAAATCATAATTACCTCCTAAGTTTTCGCTATGTTTATCGCTTCAACCGAGGCATTTACTGTGTAAAATCAATTTCTAGTCATTCGTTTTTTGGTTAACTTCCAGCCTGGGTGTTGGTTCTGGTTTGCTTTGTAAAATGTTTGAAATTAGATGTTTTAAATTCATAAAAATCATTAACTTCATTGCGGTGATATCGCTCGCGTTTCTTATTTCAGGCTAATGCGCACGTTAGGCATTTGTTTCAGCGTCTAAGTGGAAAAATACAATGACAGTACGCTTTATCTCGGACACATTTACCAAGCATCTATTTTGGTTGCTAAGTGCAGCATTGTTACTTGTCGCAACTGGCTGGTGGATTTATAGCGCCTATCAACTGCAAGACGTTCTTACTCGCCAAATTTCGCTCCGCGCACAAGTTCAATCGCAGCAGTTGGCCAAAATGCCGAGTTTAATTGCCGCTGTCGAGCAAAACGATTCTCAGCAAGTCAGTGCGCTCATTGAGACGTTCGATTCGGTAAGCGACGCGGATTTCATTACAGTGAGCAATCATCAGGGGATTCGATTGGCTCATCCTGTATCTGAACGAGTTGGCTTACCGGTTACGGGGGGCGATATCGATGACGCACTTTTGCTCGGCAAGTCTTATCTTTCCTATGCTTCTGGTTCATTAGGACCTTCTGTTCGCTATATTTCTCCTATTTTCAATGCTGATCAACAGATCATCGGCATGATCAAGGTCGGCTATTTACTCAATACATTAGAGATGTGGAACAGCAAACGTCTGGCTGGATTATTGATGTTCGGTCTGTTTATTCTTGTGGTTTCTATTGGCTTAGCAAGCCGTTTCTCAACCTACGTGAAGCAGAATATGCAGCATATGGAGCCGTGGGAGCTAAAACAGACACTGGTGACGCAACAAGGGGTATTACAAGCGACTCACGAAGGTTTGCTTGCCGTGAATAGTGATGGGCGAGTCTATGTCGCCAATGATTCTGCCAAGAAGCTGCTCGGTATTCATCGGAAAATGCTGACGACTAACATTGAGGACTGGGTAGATGACAGCGCTTTGTTTGCTTTATCTGGTGAAGACTTTCTCGATAAATTGGTGCGGATCAATGGTCAAAACTGTGTTATGACCCGTGTAACCATCCCGATGTCTCGCAGTGGTGAACAAGGCGCGGTATTTAGTTTACGTGCGTCAGAAGAGTTGCAAGCACTATCCGAGACCCTTAGTCAGGTTGGACAATATATCGAGAGTCTAAGGGTGACTCGCCATGAGTATCAGAACAAGCTTTCTATTCTTGCGGGACTATTGCAACTTGGTCAGTATGAGCAAGCGCTGAATGTGGTGTTAGACCAGTCGAGAGCGGATCAACAAGGGCTTGATCAACTCAAATCGTTTGCTCTATTCCCTCAGCTTTCCGCCTTGTTGCTGGCAAAATTAATCAAAGCGAAAGAGCGCAAGATAGAGTTATTGTTGCCAAATGACGAACATTGGCAGCATATGCCAGACAAACTGACTCAGGATCAGCTTTGTTCCGTGGTGGGTAACTTGTTAGATAACAGCATGGATGCCTTGCAGGGACAAAACAACGGCAGAATCGAGTTGGAAATGTGGCAGTCGTCGTTTGAGTATGGTTTGTCTGTCACAAACAACGGCACTGAGATTACACAACCTCTGGATGATCTAACCACATTAGGTTACACCACTAAATCGGATTCAAAAGAACACGGAATCGGGCTTTATTTGACACAATCCATCATCGAAGCCGCCAATGGACACATTGAGTTGGACAGTGACGCGCAAGCCACATCATTTACTTTGTATTTTCCCAAGAATAAGGAGGCAGAATGCTGAAAGTCATGATCGTTGAAGATGACAGTGAGATCGCAGCATTACATGCGCATTTTATTGCTAAAGAGCCTTCATTGAAACTCGTTGGGATTGCCGTTTCATTTGGCATGGCAAGGGAAATGATGGAAATAGCCAAGCCAGATCTGGTCATCGTTGACAACTATCTGCCTGACGGACGAGGTGTCGATTTGGTTTATGAGTGGCTTAAGCTGGAGCACAAACCTGAGTGTATTTTAATTACCGCCGCTAATGATGCTCAAACGGTCAACTTAGCGCATCGCTATGGATCGTTCGACTACTTAGTCAAACCGGTCGATTACCAGCGTCTATCTCTGAGCTTGAACAAATTTATTCAGGTGCGCCAGCATTTATCTCAAGCTAATAAGTTGCATCAGAGTGAGTTGGATAGCTTGTTTTATCAAGCGCCAGCTACTCCTGAAGTAAACAACAGCACGGACGAGTTTACTCTGAAGCAGGTTGTTGCTCAGTTTGCTCATGCTCATGTGGAACAAACCGCCAGCAGTGTTGCGGAGATGATGAACATCAGTAAAAGTACTGCCCGACGCTATCTTGATAAAGCGGTTGATCGTGGTGAACTGACGGCATTTTTAGAGCATGGCAAAGTGGGCAGACCGACACGGGTCTATTGCCGACCTATTGGAATCAAGAAGTAATCAGATTCTAAAAGTAATCAACATAACAATAACCAACAAAAAAGCCCCAAGTGCGAGAGCAACTTGGGGCTTTTTAGATTCACATCAGCTTATCTATGAAGATGAACTTCTTCTTCTTTTTCGCCTGCGTGTGGGTCGTTAAATCTTTCTACATCGAGCGCGTTTTCAGATTTCGCTACGATACAGCTAACACAACAGTCGCCAGTGATGTTTACCGCAGTACGGATCATATCCAGCAGACGGTCAACACCCATGATCAGAGCAATACCTTCCAGTGGTAGACCTACTTGGTTCAGAACCATTGCCAGCATAACCAGACCAACACCCGGAACGCCCGCTGTACCGATAGAAGCCAGCGTTGCCGTCAGGATAACGGTTAGGTAATCACCCATAGTCAGGTCGATGTTGAACGCTTGAGCGATAAACGCTGTCGCGACACCTTGCATGATTGCCGTACCGTCCATGTTGACAGTTGCACCGAGCGGAATCGTGAAAGATGCCACCTTGTTATCAACACCGAGTCGGTATTTTGCTGTTTCCATCGTCACTGGAATGGTTGCGTTAGATGATGCCGTTGAGAAGGCAAACATCACTGCGTCTTCCATTTTCTTCAGGAAAGTAATTGGGCTTAAACCTGAGAAGCTTTTTAGCATCACACTGTAGGTGACTAGCCCGTGGATCAGTAACGCTGCTGACAATACGAGGAAGTACTCAGCTAGGTTCAAAATGGCACCCAACCCAAGACCAGTAAACAGTTTAGCCATCAGGAAGAACACACCGTAAGGGGCAATGTTCATCAGTAAAGCGACCAATTTCATGATCACTTCGTTCAGATCATTGAACATCGCTGCCACACGTTCACCAGCTTCGCCGGCGGCGCTGATTGCAATACCAAATAACACTGCAAATACGATGATTTGGAGGGTTTTGCCTTCAGCCATCGAGCTAATTGGGTTGGTCGGGAACATATCAATGATCACTTTACCCAATGATGGCGCTTCAGTTGCTGCAAAGGTGCTTGCAGCAGTTAGGTCAGCACCTGCACCTGGCTGGAATACCGTGCCCATGAACAGAGCAAGGGTAATCGCAACTGCGGTGGTAATGATGTAAAACGCGAGTGTTTTACCACCCATGCGGCCTAGTGTAGTGATGTCTTTTAAAGAGCTTGTGCCACAGACCAGTGATACGAACACTAGTGGAACTACAAGCATTTTTAAGCTGGCGATAAAAATTTTTCCACCAACTTCGAACAGTCCGTTGACGATGTAGGCGTCGACGAATGTATTGCCTTCAAACAAGGCTCGAATAATGAATCCAGTTAAAATACCAGCAACCATACCGATGATAACTCGGCTGGTTAAGGATAACGGCTTCTTGGTATCCATTGAGAACACTCCTTATAGTTATGAACTTCGACATTCATTTCGAAGAGGGCGGCAGGGTATCAGCCGAAACGTGAAATCAAAAATCAAAAAGGGGTGTGAAATTTGCGAGTGTGATTACGATCACTGTGCGAGTGGTTGAAATTACCAAAAATTAACATTTATTTAGAGTTTTGAAACAATATTGATTGATATTTAAGCATAAAATGCAGATTTTGTGAAATATATGCAATATGTTGTGTTGTATCTGGTTATTAAATTGATGCTCCGTGAATGTTATGGGGGAAGCATACTGTCACTGTAGATATTCCCGTTTGACACAAATATTGAATGATAGTTTTGGGGGTGTCTGGGAACCCCTAAAATTATAAATGAGCAACGGGAATAAATAGTTAATCCTTTTCTTACAAGCGTATAAGAATTCGATTAGTGCGTTTTTTAACCAAAAAGGTATAACTCTCGTTACATTACATATTTTTTGAAACACCTTCCAAAAAGTATGCTCATCAACGGAAGATTTGCACCTAGAGGAGGAAAGATAAGAGAGCTAACATGATTAAAGAGTTTAAAACGGTGTTATCTGAATGGTTAGACAAAAATAATTTAACGAGAAGCGAATTAATTGCTCACCTACAACTTTACGATTATGAGAGTTTTAAAGGTTTAGATGCAATAACGTTAAGCCGCTGGTTGAATGGTAAAACTACGCCTCATACACACAAGCAAATACTTGTATGTAAAGGATTGAATGAAGATCTGATCCAATTCATAAAAACTATCGATATAGGACGCATTAAATCCTCAAGCACAAAGTCTAAAATTGTCTCGGAATTTATTAAGTTGCTTGACTACATTAACCCTACACTTTCATATAAAAAAGTCTGTTCTAAGGCAAAAACACATGTTGATATTTTTGACTACCAACAACATCTAGATATATTTGGTGATTTCTACCGCAATATACCTTCAATTAAGAAGCTTACTGAAGATGTATATTCACTTGGTGATGAAGTGACGTACCCTTGTATTCGTATTAAGAATAATGAAGATGAGATGATTGGGCACTGGGTTGGAATTGAGCCTTTAGAAAAAATATCATCGTTATCATCATTTATTTCGCTATCAAAAGAAGAAGCTAGCGAAGGATACCTTATTAATGTTGCTTATTATCAAAACTCACAGCATTTTTTTCAATTAATAAGTATAGCAATTTGCTTTTATTTACTTGCTCCTCGATTTAGGGGGAAGCGGACTGCCTATTTACTACTTTCAGGATACTCTGTTTACGAGGTTACAAAAATGGCTTTCGATGCTGAGGATGTAAAGTATTATCCACCTGTGGATAAAAAAACTCGATTAGGCATCTATCTAGTTAAAATCGATATTACTAAAATTATTGCTAACCCAATAATACTGCCATTAGTTCAGGAGAAATTGAATTGCTTAGAAGACTGCAAAGAAAATTGCAATTTATGTAATCTTAAGAGCTATTCCTTATGTTAGAAATAATGTTCTACATGGTTAGATTGATATTTAAACTTCAGTTAAAATTGAATAACTACCTTTTTATATTTTATGGAAAATTTTAACGGTATTAAAAATTAATCATTTATTGTCCATTTTTAGACATACAAGGTTTTAGAGTGTTCAATGAAAATATGTAATTTGTATGATTGTGATAATTAATCAAAAGTAGCCTCTTGATTTTTAAATCATTTGAATAGCAAATGATTTGAATTGTTTTTGTTGGTGCTAATTTATTTGATTGGCTGAAAAATATAATTCTGTTTTTTGATAGTCATAATAAAGATTATATGAAAACTATTCCATTATTAATTATTTCAGTGGCAATTTTTTCTGTTGGTTGTGAATCTAATGGCTTAAGCACTGATGAAAGTAAGCTTTCAACGAACTCAGTAGTCAATAACACTGAACAAATTTTATCATTGGTCAACTCAGTAAGTTCGTCGCTTAATATTAGCAATTTACAGGCATATCAAGGCGTAACACCACTCTTGTCATATGCTCAAAATGAGTTATCTCAATCAAATCGTTTAGAGTTTATATCACTCCTTGGAGGGATGTTTCAGACTCGTTCAAGTGATCCTTATAAAACAATAGAAGATGTACAAGAGACTCTAAGTCATGTCGGGTTAAATGTTGCAATATTTAACCCGATTATACTTCAGTATTTTAATGCACGAGGTGCATCAAGTGCGTTGTTGTCTGAATTGTCATCATTGTTTTCTTTATAACAATACCAAAGTGTTACCTAACGATAAGTATATTTAAGGTTATGGATTATGACTGAGGAAGCAATATTACTCGCCTTCCCGAACGAAGTTAGTTACTTTAATAGTTGGTATTCTTCTAATGAAGAGATAGTTTTCCAACACGGCATTAATATTATTTCTGCAATTTTGATTTTGGTTGTTGGTTATTTCAACGTCAAAATGGTCTTGAAAATAATTAGAAAATTGCTAAACAAGCGTGAAATGGATAGCCCTGTTGTAGCTGCTTTTGCCTTGGGACTGGCAAGGTATGTGTTATTTACGATCATCATTTTAGCTTGTTTCGGTGTCTTGGGCGTTGAAACGTCAGCTGGTGTTGTAATTGTTGGTGCAGTAGGTTTAGCCGTTGGGTTAGCAATGGGGAGCTCTCTTTCCAATTTCTCTGCTGGGGTACTAATTATAAGTTTTCGCCCTTTTAAAGTTGGTGATTATGTTGAGGTTGGGGGAGTAGAAGGCTTAGTTGAAGCAGTTCAAGTTTTTCAAATTTTACTGAAAACAGCCGATAATAAAATGGTCATGCTGCCTAATAGTGTGGTTACTTCTTCTTCAATCACAAACTTTTCTCGGTATGCACATCGCCGAGTAGATTTATTGATTGGTGTATCTTATCGCTCCGATTTGCAGAAAACGAAACAAGTGATATGTGATGCTTTATCGAAAGATCGGCGAATTTTGAAAGAGCCAGCGATTACAATTGGAGTGTTAGAACTTGGTGAATCAAGCATTAACTTTGTCGTGCGTCCATGGTGTAAAACAGAAGATTATTGGGCTGTATATTTTGAATCATTGTACTATATCAAAAAAGCATTGAGTGAAAATGGTATAGAAATTCCATTTCCACGCACCGAAGTTAAATTAGCAGGACTAACCAAATCGTATAGTTTGAAGCTAAAGGAAGGTAGGGAAGAACTATAGCATGGCAGTTTGTAATTGGTCTGAATTGCTAACTTTAAGTTGCCAATATTTGTTAACCTTTTTTTAAGTTTTGAAGGGAATTAGAACTTAGGCAGTACTCGTCCAGGTTTGTTGCTGCTTCAAATAATATAACAATGTCAGTAGTATGAAATGGCAAGTTAACCCTCTCACAACTCCTCCTGTGAGAGGGTTATTTTTTGTTTAATAGAAAAATCAGTACATCAGTACATAGGGAATCTGTGATCTTTATTCAGGAATGATAGCCTTTTAGCCATGTTATTAGCATTGCTGCTTTCTATTTTAATATCTTGCTTACTCTTGTTTTTTGGTTATATGTATTGTCGCCTCTATTGTAAGTTAGTTCCTACTTTTTATAGTAATTGTAGGTGGGTAATTTTAAATTATTAGGCGTGCAGTAGTTTGGTATGATTTTATTTAACAAGGTATTATTTGATTGGATAAATAGCAGTGGTTTATCGCGTAGTGATTTTATAGCAAAGTTACAGATGTTTGATTATGAAAATTTTAGTGGTTTAGATGCTATTACACTTAGCCGATGGATTAATGGAAAAACCACTCCGCCGATATATAAACAAATATTGATTGGAAAATGTCTTAATATTGATCTTGTAGAGTTCATTATTAGCATCGATGTAAGTCAACTAAAGTGTTCGAGTAAATTATCTAGGGTTGTTTCAAATTTTGTCAAGGTGTTGGATTATGTTCAGCCGATATTTTCCTATAAGAAATCAAGGCAGCAAATAAAAGTATATTACGATGAGCTCGATTTTCAAACATTCGATATGTATTTTGGAGAATTTTATAAAAACATTGATCCCCTGAACAAGTTTATCTCTGGGTTATACGAGCTGGGAAATGGTCTTGTTTACCCGGCTATACGGGTGTTAAACGAAAATGACGAAGTTGTAGGTCATTGGGTTAGTGTTGAATCATTAGAGAGTCTCAATGGAAAGTATTCATTCGTATCTTTGACTAAGAAAGAGTTAAAAGAATCTTGCTTGATCAATGTGTGTTTTTTTAACAATTCAAAGCATTATTTTGAACTGGTTGTTAATGCGATATGCAATTATTTATTAATGCTTAAGTATAACGAAAAACGTTTTGTGTATTTTTTCGTTTCTGGTTATTCGACGTATGAAATAACAAAGCATGCATTTGGTAGTGAAGATGTTAGGTACTATCCTCCAAAGAATAAATTTACTAATTTAGGCGTGTACTTGGTTAAGGTTGATATCATTAAATCGATTGCTAACCCTATTCTATTACCGTTGGTTCAAGAGAAACTTAAATGTCTTAAGAGCTGTGACTCCAATTGTAATCGTTGTAATTTGAAGAAGTATTACCAGCATTTAGCCGAAGTTTAATTTGGCTGTACAGGACGAAAAGCTACTGCGTTAGCATTAAGGTGCGGGCTTTTGGGTTTGTGCTAAACCTCTCTTGTTTTGACTTTTAAGTTACTGATTAATAACTGATTAGCATTGGATGGATTGAATTTTTTTTAAAGCTAATTTTTGTGGCTTCACTTAATGCAATATACCGCTAAACAAGTCTTCTAAAGTGGTGGTAATAATTATGAATCATATTTATAAAATAGTATTTAACAAAGATACTGGACAATCTGTAGCCGTTTCCGAATTTGCTAAAGGTGCAGGGAAAACGGGTAGTAATAAAACAAAAAAAATATCGCTAGCACTAGCGTGTGGCTTAGTCTCTTTTTCTGGATTAGCAGATTCTTTGTCAGTAGGTGATGGTGAGTTAGTTGTAGTAGAAAGTGGCTCTAGCTACGTGACATCCTCAGGCTCCGAGAACAATGGAAATGTTTGGTACACATTAGGTGGGGGAATTGAAGGTGGCGATAATATCACTCTAACTATGGGCGGTGACGATGTATTAAGAGGTATTTATGCTGTTAATAATACTGTGAGCACTGGGACTTCATCTGTAACTGTCGGTAATGATTTTACAATTATTAATAATATTAATAATGATAGCGCTAGCTATGGAGCATATTTGGTTGGTAATCAGAAGGATGGTGCTGTATCAAACTTTGTTTTTGGTGACCGACTAACAATTAAAACGGGAGATGATGCGAGTGGTCGAATAGCTGCAATGCGTATTGCTGGCTCAAATACTAATACCATTATAGGTAATGACGCATATTTAGAGGGTTTGGCGAATGCATTAACGATTTCTGGCAATACTCAGGGTATGGCTAATCTCAGTGTTGGTAATAATTCTACATTTGTTGGTATGGTTTTAGGGCAAGCCAACAGCAATATAGAGTTAGCTTCAGGTGCTACAATTATTTTGGACAATAGCGTTACTGCTGGTGAGATATTTAAGACGGGAACTTATTCTCCAGTGTTGCTAGGTTTAAATGGAGCCGGCAGCAGGTTCGTTGCTTCAGACATTAGTTTGAAATTGAATGAAGTGGGAGAGCCTAACGATTTGCAATGGCGAGAGAATGGCGCAGTTATTCGTTTATCTAATAATAATATGCGTACTGGTGAAGGAGTATATTCGGAAGTTTTAGGTGAATATGACCAGATAATGGTGTTAGAAGGTGTAGACGCACAAATTGGAACAGAGAGTCAGCTGAATAAAGCAGATTTTTTGCAGGTTGTTCAATCATCACACCGTTCTTCTGTCGATGCTGAACCAGGGCATAGCTACATATATTTGAAGGATGTGAATATTTCAAGTGCAGGTGGACATCTTGTATATATTGTAAATGATGATTTTGACTATATTGAATCTTCTGGCGATTATAATTACCAAGCATCAAATAATAAAGCGACGATTATACTAGATAATGTTGATGGTAGTGCACAAACAGATGGCATATATTTAGAAAGTAGCAATGTCGCTGGTCTAACAACCATTGAATTAATAAACGGGACTAAAGTTTCAGGTGGTGTGGTAAACGATAGTAACGGTAGTATTGATTTGACCGTTGAAAATAGCCTTGTTACTGGCGATGTTGTGAATAACGGTGAAGGTGATGTTGTAGTTACAGTTAATGATTCAGGTATTGTTGTAGGTAATGTCGTTAACAACAGCGACACTGGTGCTTTAGATATGACAGTAAATGAAGGTGGTAGCTGGATTGGTGATGCTGTTAAGGGCGGTGAAGCTGATTTGACGGTTACAGTAAATGAAGGTGGTAACTGGGCTGGTACTGGTGAAAATATCGGTCTTTGGGTCAAACAAAACTCTACTTATACAGCTGGTGATAAATCATCAAGTTTTACCTCCATAAAAATGGATAAAAATAGTACGCTTGATTTTGGCTCTCCCGCTTCAGACTTTGCGTTTAAAACTATCCATACTTCTGGGAACATGGAACAGACTGACGGCGGTATTGCTAACGTACGTATGAATACTAATCTTGGTTTAGGCAAAGGTGATTTATTGTCTGTTGACGGTCAGATGGCTGGCAAATATCAAGTAGATGTTAGAAATCGTGGTAAAGCCGCAACTAAAGCTAACGGGGCACTGCGTATCATTAAAACTGGTACAGGAATGGCAGCTCAAAGTACTACAACTGGTTCAGATGTGACTCTAGCTGGCAATCAATATCGTGATTCAGGCATGTTACGTTATCATTTAGTGAAGGATGCAAGTGGCACTGGTTATTGGCTAGTTAACGGTGACGGTAGCGAAGCTAGCTACGGTGGCGGCGATGATGATTTAGCTAAGAGTGGCCAAGCATTTGATGAACAAGGTGGCTTTGATGCATTTGTCGCTGGCGAAGGGTTTGTGGCTCAAAAGGCGACCAGTGATTTAGCGCATACTCTACAAGGTGCCTCAGCGGCGCAAACCGTTAACTTGCTCGACCAGTCTCGCAATATTAACAAACGTATGGATAATTTACGCCTGTCTGGTATTCAAAAAGAAAATGTATGGATGAACTACTACCATAATGATGCAACAGTTGGTGCAGATGTTATTGGGAATGAGTTTGACACTAAGAGTGACATGGTTTATCTAGGTGGAGACAAAACCTTTGCTGTAAGTGAAAATGCGGATTTATCTGTTGGATTGTTTGGTGGTGTTGGTAAAGTAAGCACTGATTACAAATTGAATAACAGTAATGGTAGTTCGGATATCCACACTATTGGTGTTTACGGAATGTGGTTGCATGACTCAGGCGTATTTGCTAATTCAAGTGCTCAAGCTTTCCACATCTCAACTCAAGACAAAGCGTATGATGAACAAGGTGAGCTTACTTCTTATAAAATGAGTAGCGCTGCAGTGAGCGTTGGGCTGGATGTTGGTAAGCGTTTCACAATGGACAATGGTGCCTATATTGAACCTATGTTGAAAGTTGCACATTTACATGAAACTGGAGACCGATTCTCTACTGATGCAAATAGTGCAAGCCTAGTCGATGTTGAGCGCGGTTCTGTCAATGCTTTCCAATATGGTTTGGGACTTAATGTGGGCAGTACAATGGTGTTAGGCAGTGAAGATTCTTATGTACAGCCTTATTTAAATGTTTCTTTAGTTGATCAGATAATCAGCGGTGGTGAAATTGATTCTAGCGGTGTTCAGATGAAGAGCAACTTGGAAGGCTATCAGTTTAATACAACAGCTGGTGTAAATTGGCAAATCAACAAGACACACAGAGTATTCGCTGAGTTGGGTGGTGGTTTTGGTGAAACCTATGATGAGAACTTTAATGTAGGTATTGGTTATCAAGCTTCATTCTAAGTAAATACGTAGAAAAAAAAGCCAACACAGTCGTGTTGGCTTTTTTATGGATATGCATTTAGCACGAAGGTTGTATATCTTTTTGTACAAGTCTTGCTATTTTGGATGCTTGGTTTCTCCTCTATATTACGCAATAAATCCTGTAGGTGTAACTAGTCTTGTATTCCATTTATATTGCAACATGAAATTTGTAGAAGATTGGAAATGATATATTTTGCTGCGTTTCTTTCAATAATTAATGTCTTGTTATCTATTAAGGTAATGTGCTCGGATTTTAAAAGTCGGATGATAAAAAATGAGATTTGTATATTGATTTTTATAAATAACATCATTCTGGGGTATGTGAAAAATTCTTTTCCAGATAATTTTACTTATGTTAGCTTTTATGCAATCTTGATTATTATTGTTTGGTCCAAAGGTTATATAGGTGGTGGGGATGCAAAGCTATTAATTTCATTTTTATTTAGCATTGAAAGTCAATATATTATTTTTGCATTTTGCTTCATGGGGATAATTGGAGGGAGTCAGTTATTTATCATCTCTATCAAAAATAAATTTATCAAAGGCATTTATTTTGAACATGGGTACCAAGTTCCTTACGGTATACCAATATCCATTTCATTTTGTGTTTTTTCCATTCTTTAATCGTTTAAGTTTTCTGTTTAGCACGAAGCGGTTATTTATGTTTTGTTTGCCTACTATTTTTTTATTTAGAAGTGATAATTAGAAAGCATGCTTTTTATGTATTCGCGACATGTTGTCGCTATGTTTGTTATTTACTGGAAGTGAAATGAAATGAATAATTTTATGATTAAAAGCTATTGCAGTATTAGTTCTGCTACTTCAGCTATGATGGAGAAGTTTAAATCGGATGAGGAAGGCGTCACTGCTGTTGAATACGCTATTGTTGCTGTAGTTATGTCAGCTATCGTTTTAGCTGCGTTTACCACAGAAAATGGTATAAGAGATGCGATTGAAAATGCTCTGCAAGCAGTATCTGATAATCTAAATTCTGCCTCGGATGGTGGTGCCGAATAATATTTTATTTGGTTTTTAAACAATAGCTCTATATTTGGAGCTATTGTTCATGGTTTTTTATATTATTTCGACCAAGGTTTAACTATGAGACCATCATGAGTAATTTTTTCAAAATATCCTCAGTCACAGCCCTTCTTTTTTTTACATTCTGGTATGTAAAGATTAATTATTTTACTACTCCTCCAGAGCAAGATTCGAAAGTCGCAGTGGTCGAAAAAGAAGTCGTTGATGATCCAGTTATACGCATATACGTATTGAACTCTGATGTTAAAAGAAATCAGCTAGTTGCCAATAGTACCTATGGAGTTTTAGGTATAAAGCAGTCGAATTTAGAGGGCGAGCAATATGTGGTAGAAACTGATCTGGTTATAGAAAATGGAGCTTTATATACCAAAAATATTACATCAGGCAGTTATTTAACTAAAGATATGATTGCAAACCCCTCTGATGAGCGTTTTTTTTCATTGTTGCTTCAGGATGATGAAATCATATATCGATTTAATGGTGATGATTATGTTGGGATACAATCAAGCTCCTTTTCTTATGATGACATTGTTAATGTGATTTCTACGACTACGACAGATCTAAATACAGTTGTCAGCAAAGTGATAATCAGCAACGCGAGAGTTATTCATGTAAATAAGGTTAAATTTAATGTTGATGTTCCTGTGTCCACGCAGGTAAATAGAAAATCAGAGAATTATAGTTTGATTCTTGCATTAAAAAAATCTGATGCAATTAAAATTGAAATGGCTAGAAAAATAGGTGATTTAAGCGTGGTTCCAGCTAAAGATAGCGGTAATTACTGGCCTGTTTATAGCACAGATATCATAGACAATAAGTTTAATATTAGAACATTGCACGGAACGAAGAGGTAGCATGAAAGATATTTTATTTGCTTTTTATATAGCCATTCTCTCTTTTTCAGTTTCTGCTAATGAATTCATAAATCTGGATCAAGGCTCAGCTAAGACGGTTTTTGTGGACCGTCAAATTTCTACAATATTTATTGCGGATAAATTAGTCGCTGATTATGAAATAATAGATCATAAGCGCGTGGTTGTATTTGGTGTTGGTGTTGGGAATACTACATTAATAGCTTACGACCAGACTGGGAAAGAGATTAAAAATATTGAATTAGTTGTAAATTATAGTTTAAGACTATTAAAGGAAGCTATTCGGTCCCAATTTCCTGAAGAATCTATTGAAATAATAAATATTGGTGATCGTGTTGTATTAAACGGTACAGTAAATAGTGAGAGAGTAAAAAAACAGATTTATATATTGGTTGGCGAAATGTTATCAAAAGAGCGAGCCGTTACTCCTGCGAGCATTATGACAGGTAGTACTAGTCCAGATGGCAGTGGTAGTGATGAAGCTACTGAATTTACTGGTTTTGACTCTGTTGTTTATGCTGAGATTGTTAATAATATTGTGGTGTTAAAGACAGAGCAAGTTAATGTGAAAGTGACTGTGGCAGAAGTCTCAAGTACTTTTTTATCGGAATTAGGTATAAGTTATCATAGCAATACAGGAGCTAGTCCTGGGCTATTTATTAGCAAATTGTTCGATTTCTCAGCAAGAGATATTGTTGCTGCTATATCCGCGATAAATAATGACCAGATAGGACAAATATTGGCCGAGCCTAATTTAACGGTTGTTTCTGGAGAACCAGCTAGTTTTTTGGTCGGTGGAGAGGTTCCTATTGCCCTTTGGGATGGCGATAAATATCAGATTGAATACAAAGAGTACGGAATAAAACTTTCTATGGTTGCAAAAGTAGTAGATCAAGAGAATGTGCGATTATCATTGTTGCCAGAAGTCAGCGCACTGGATGAAATGAATGAAACCACAAATGGTCTACAATCTGTGCCTGCGTTTGTGGTTCGTCGCGCGCAAACTACGGTTCAATTAAAAAATGGGCAAAGCTTTGTGTTAGCTGGACTACTCAGCTCTGAACAACAAGAAGTGGTCGAAAAAATTCCAGGCCTTGGGGATATTCCTTTGATTGGTTCATTGTTCCGCTACGCATCATCAAACAGAAAAAAAACAGAGCTAATAATTATTGCAACAGTCAACTTTGTCGATCCTGTTGCCCCAGAAAGTCTATTGTTACCGAAATTTGAACGTACCAGCAACTTAGAACTCTTTTTAAACCTCGATTTGTCACGGTCTGAAGAATTAAAAAAAATCGCAGATGAGGGAGGTTTCCAGTAATGAATAAGGTTTTACTTTTATGTGTGTTGTTATTATGTGGTGGTTGCTCGCAACTAAGTGACTATCGCATTGCCCATGCTGATGATACGAATACAACGGTGATTTATGAATTAGCGGAGTCGTTCGAGTTTGATGAGGAACTAACGCAACAACCGAGTAACCCAGTTGAGAGTTTCATCAAAAATGTAAATCATCGCTATCCTCAATCTCAGTTTGTTTTGTCTTACGTGGTGAACTCGCCATATTTATTCGAACACATTCTTCGTGTTTTTAAGGCTGCAGGGATAGATAGTAACCGGATTACAATTGCTTCTTCTTCTGAGAAGCTAGATAAGCCGTTTAAATTGTCTGCTCACTATGCATTGGTTAAGGATCCTGAGTGTGGGTCATATAACTTTTTGCAACGTGAAGTGTACAAGTTTGGTTGTGCTTTGGAATATAACCGAGCTGTTAGCTTATCCAACCCTATCGGCGAGGGCAGATAATCGTGGATATGGATCTGAATAATCTATTTAAGAGCACTTCAAATAATAGCGAGTTGAAAGGCCAAGGACTACCGGATCTTGTCATATCAAATGATTCGGTACTGTTGGCATCGATCAACGATCTTTATGCACTGGAAGGGTTTATTGAGCCGAAAGTGCAATCTTTACTACAGAAAAAAGGTAATCAAATTCCTAGTGGTTTGAATTTCCCTCATGTGATCTTGGATATGAGGGACATGGATAAAGATACTATTATAGATAAAATTTCTGAAATCATAGTTGGATTGGATGTTTCATCAACTTTAGTGGTGCTTAGTAAGCTTGACTCGATCAAATTGCAGAAGCAAATCTCAGCACTTGGTGCTGTATATGTATTGTGGGAACCCGATTTATCAGGTCTACTAGCCGCGTTATCTGTTGATCATACAGGAATTAAATTAGGTGGAGACATCACTCGAAAGGCTAAACGGATTTTGGTGCTCGGAACAAAAGGTGGCATTGGTGTTTCAACGTTCAGCTCCGTACTTTCTTATTCACTTGCAAATCAAGCCCACCTAAAAACACTTTTAGTTGATTATGATTCTGCTGCACGCAATAGCGATGTATTGTTGGGTATTCGAAATTTTGAAATAAAACCTTCAAGTGGAGTAGTTAATCGGTCTGATATTGATAGGGCAGTCGCTAATAACTACCAGCATCAATTAAATGATAGGTTAGCGTATATGGCATTAGAGAAGCTTCGCGTAGATTCAGCAGGTCACTCTTCTGCTTTGTTTGAGCTTTCCTCGACATTAAGTAGTGAATACAATTTTATTATTGATTCTGTTCCCTGTGATGCGTACAACGAGATACATGAAAGGATTCAATCTGGCCTGTATCATAGGATATTCATACTTTGTGAACCTTCAGTATCTTCTTTGCGTTGTTATAACGTTTTTAAAAAGCAAGTTGAACCGCAGCAGGTTGAAGTTGTGTTTAGTCTAACTCGTTTAGCAAAGGAATATGTGATGACTTTGCAGAATGCCAAAGAGCGCATTCATCAGAAGTCGGCAGTGGATGTACTTTACGAATCTAGTCTAGATTCAATATTGATTAAGCAAGGTATGGAACAGCTACGTTCTTTGAAGTATATGAAGCCTATAGCTCAGGTTGTCGAATTACTTACCAAAAAAAATATTAGTGTCAAATCTCAGTTTTCATGGTTGAGATTTCGAAAATGAATCAATTAAAAGATATTTATATTGACCTTCGGGAAGAAATTTTTGACGCGTTAGATGCGGCAACTTTGACTGAAATTGGTCATGAAGAATTGCATAAACAGCTGACTAGCTCTGTGAATGTGTTGATTGACCGAAGCCGTCTTGGCGTCAGTTCCGCTCATCGAAGCGAATTAGTTAACGCTTTACTTGCAGAATTGAAAGGTTTGGGGCCACTACAGGTACTGCTAGAGAACGATAATATATCCGATATCATGGTCAATGGGCCTAATAATGTATTTATTGAGATGAACGGTAAGATACAGAAGTCCGCAGTTCAGTTTGTTAACGAAAAGCAGCTTAATTCTATCGCTAAACGAATAGCTGGCTCAGTTGGGCGTCGTATTGATGAGTCGCGACCATTATGTGATGCCAGGCTTTCAGATGGTAGTCGTGTCAATATAGTGATACCGCCTTTGGCCTTGGATGGAACGTCTATTTCGATTCGCAAATTTAAAGAACAGAAAATCCGTCTTGAACACTTAGTTCAGTTTGGTGCTCTTTCCGTGAGGATGGCGAAACTGCTTTCTATTGCAAGCCACTGTAAGTGTAACATCTTAATTTCGGGGGGAACTGGGTCGGGTAAAACGACGTTGCTTAATGCATTATCTGCATTCATTGGCGAGTCGGAGCGAGTTGTTACCATAGAAGATGCCGCCGAATTGCAGTTACAGCAACCGCATGTTGTTCGTCTTGAGACTCGTCAGTCAAGTGTAGAAGGTACTGGGGAGGTGACTGCGCGAGATTTAGTTATCAACTCATTGCGTATGCGTCCTGACCGAATCATTGTTGGGGAATGCCGTGGCGGAGAGGCGTTTGAAATGCTTCAGGCTATGAACACTGGTCATGATGGTTCCATGTCTACGCTGCATGCCAATACTCCAAGAGATGCTATAGCACGTGTTGAAAGTATGGTAATGATGGCCACTTCTACATTACCTGTTGATGCTATTCGAAGGACTATTGTTAGTGCTGTTGACTTAATAGTGCAAGTGAAACGTTTGCATGATGGTAGTCGTCGAATTATGTGTGTAACAGAAGTTGTCGGATTAGAAGAGAATAATGTAGTACTAGAGGACATATTCCGATATGAAGCTAGCGGGGAATGTGGGGAAGATAGCTGGCATCCGGATGGGGAATATCGCTGTTTAGGTTTATCAACTCGCTCGGTGATCTATGAGCGTGCTAAGTATTTTAGTATGGACTCTACTGTTAGGGAGTTATTTTCATGATATTCCTCATCGCATTATTCTGGATACTATTGATTGTTTATTGGATTGTTGTTCGTAAACGTGAAAGTGAAATATTTGATCAACTACTAGATGGTAGTTTAGCCAAGTCTGATACTGTTGGAATTGAGAGAAATGCTATTGATATAAAGTATTTCGAACATTCTTACTTGTATTCAATTAAGATAGCTATAAAAAGCATTGTAATGATTTTACAGCCCAATATGTTTAAAAAATTACTGGCTTTTTTCATTTTAACTTCAGTAGTTTTATATTTAATTAATGACATTTTTTTTAGAAAAGATTTTATTTATAGTTGGTTGGTTGTTGAACCGTTTCTTTTTTTAATGCTGGTTTTAAAATTAAAAAAATATAGACAAGAGAGATTTAAAAATCACTTTCCTGATGCATTAAATATACTTAGCGGAGCGATGTCCTCCGGACAAAGTATTGTCCATGGATTTGGGTATGTTGGAAAACAACTTGATAATGAGGTTGGTCATGAGTTTAAACGCATGGCTGATCGACTACTTATTGGTGAAGATGCTGGCGATGTATTAGAACGTAGTTGCGCCAACTTTCCTTATTTAGAGTATTTCTTTTTCATATCTGCTATACGTATAAATTTACATCGTGGTGGTCAATTAAAAGAAGTAATTAAACAAATTGGACGTTTGATGTTTGTTTCCAGAGCAGTAGAGAAAAAGAAACTGGCTTTAACTTCCGAAGCTCGATCTTCTGCAAAAATATTAGCCTTTTTACCACTTTTTTTCTTGTTAATTATGCGTTTTCTTACTCCTGAAAATTATGATTTCGTTATTCATGAAGAAGGTGGGAAAATTATATTTTACTATGTTGTTTTTAGTGAGTTTATCGGTTTTTTTTGCATTTGGCTGATTTTAAGGGGTGTAAAGTAATGAGATTTGATGAAATGGGTATGGTTGGTGGCTTTCTTATTCTTTCGCTTGTTATGGCTTTTACAATTATTCGCATGTTTGAAAATGCAAAAACAGAAATCATTATTAGTAAAATTATTAATGGACATGAAGGATTGTCCTATCATAAGCGACTTCTCTCTACATTGTCCAGTCGATTTAGTTTTAACAAGGAAGGAATTAGGAAAAATTTAATTTCAGCAGGGATATACAACCCTTTGTTTGTTAATACCTATTATCTTTTTAAAATAATACCATCTGTGATTTTGTTGCTAGCTATTGGCGCTGGTTGGGCAATAGGTCAAGTTAGTCTTATGATGGCATTGCTCTATCTGATGCTTATTGTATTCATTTTCATTATCGGACCTGACACGTACCTTTCAATGCGAGCAAAGTCTAGAACTAAGCATATTAGCTCCCGTTTGCCCTTTCTGCTTGACTTAATGAGTGTTTGTGTTGGTACTGGTATGACGATAGAAGCTAGCCTAGATTATCTAGGTACTGAGCTAAATGTTGTAGATAGAGATTTGGCCTTTGTAGTGCGTTGCACTGTTGAACGGGCCAGTATTGTCGGCATTGAGCAAGCTCTGGATGAATTTCATGAGTTAGTACCTACTAATGAAGTGCAGAGTTTTGCTATGACATTAAACCAGAGTTTGAACTTTGGTTCTTCCATTGGTCCAGTATTAAGTTCTTTGGCTCGAGATATTCGTGAAATATCTATGCTCGAATTGGAAGAAAAAATAGGAAAAATGTCTACTAAAATGTCTATTCCAATGATTGTTTTTATCATGGTTCCCGTTGTTATTTTGATTGTTGCTCCAGGTATAATGAGGTTATTAGGCTGATGAAAAATCAAGTTATGATACCACTTATTTCCTTGGTTTTAGTGCTTGCAGGTTGTGTCAGTGGAGATAGTTATAATGATGGTTTAGCTATTAAAGAACAGCTTTTAATTAATACTGGAGATAATCATAAGTTGATAGAATTTTATAAATCCAATTTATCTATTTCTTCTGAATATAAAGTAAAACTAGTCCAAATCTATTTGGATACTAACGATATTCAATCTGCGAGTTTCTATGCGAATACATTTAGTGATAATGAAAGGAAACTACCTCAATTTATTCTTACTCTCGCTCGACTTGATTATATGCAAAAACAGTATGATTCTGCATTAATTAAATTGGAACAATATCGTAGGAGTAAAGGTGTGAGTTATGATTATTATTGGCTGAGTGGTTTAATTAATGCGGAGCAGAAAAATTATGATGAAGCAATTATAAATTTTGGTGAAAGCCGCAAGTTCGGTGCTTCTGATCGATCAGTAAATAACAATATTGCTTTTATTCAAATGATGCAGTCAAAATATCGCCAAGCTACAGATATTCTTTACAAGCTATACCTTGAACAACCTAATGATAAAAAAATCCAATCTAATTTACTTATAGCATCGGTTAAGTCGAATAGACTGGACATTGCTTTAGATGTGTTGAAGCAAGAACATGACGAACTTTCTGCAAAAAGAATATTGGATGAGGTTGTTACTAAGGTTGGTATAGCTACGAGTTTCAGTGAGGAAGCAAAAAGTTTAAAAGCTGCGGATGCAGTGAAAGAAGATAGCTCTGCGTTAGCAAAGGTAAGTTCCCCACGTTCTAACCAGAATAGTATGGCTTCATCAGTAGCTATCGGTGATATTGAGCATGATACCCCAAGAGCTAAATCTGATTCGGATGTAAGTATTTCTTATTCCACATTAGATGAAACATACGTAATGGATGTTGAAAAAGTGAATGTGGGTAGTAATTCATACCGGATTCAAGTGTTGGCAACAAATAGAGTCATACCTCCTTCACTTTTAAAAGATTTAAAAGCTAAACATGGTGTCGTTTATCTGTATCAAGAAGGAAACCTGAAAAGGTACTGCGTTGGTCAATTTGATAACAGACATTCAGCAAATGTAGTTTTGAAAGAAATAGAGATTTCAGGCGCTTTTGTTGTTAATTATGATCCTAGAAGGTTTATTGAGTTATGAGGACAAAGCAGAAAGGCTCGTTTGTTATTGAAGCAGCCATTGGTATTCCCATTTTATTTATGATTATTTTTACTTGGATTGAGTATTGTATTCTTATTTATTCGATGAGCATGACAGATCACGCCTTTACACGGGCAGTCATGTACGCAAAAAAATTGAGTAGTGGCCAGAATTATGAATTGGTTGCAAAAAACAAAATGTTAGAAGCTCGAGGAGCCTATAGCTATGTGATCAGGGAAAACAATGTAACGATAAATATTCGTTATTTCCAAGACTTTTCAGCTTTATCTGGATGTCGTGGAAATGACGTGACGACTTGTTATGGGGCGACAAATGTTCCTTATGCTATGCCTATTGCTATATATGAATTGAAATACCTTTATCAGCCTTTGTTTTCAATATGGCTACCCGAAATTCCAATTCGGCGTGAAATTATGACAATTCAAGAATATCAAATTTAAATCAATCAAATGGAGATAACAGATGCTGAAAAAACAACAAGGTGTTTTTATTGTTGAATTTCTGATTGTCTTAGTTCTTGCAACCAGTTTAACAGTAGTTGTTGCAAATCACATGTTAGTACTGAATCAAAAAGGGCAACTTAACCGGACGAGTTATTCTCTCGCTACTATTGTTTCAGAACGTTCTTTATTTGATTCAGAACTGCGCTTGTGTGGTTCTGCTATGCAGTGTCTTGCATTCGTTGACACTGTTCACTCTATAGCGGTGTCAACACTAAACCGCACCATGGGAAATTTTGAGGTAAATAAGTTAGGCGTACGCTTAAGTGAAGTTAGATTAGATTCTGTTTCTGGAGGCACAGAAGACTTCTCTTTGGTTAGCAATACTTATGATAGAGGTCCGTTGGCTGGTTGTAGTTTTGGTTCTTTGTCAAATACGACAAAAAGAGATGCTCTCGAATTATTACCTTTTTATAACGGGCAATATATGCCTTTATACAAAGTTTCATTGTGCTATGAGGTTCCAATGGATCTTATTGGTGGTGTTAGCACTGGTGAGCTCTTTCACATTAGTAGTACCTCTTTGTCTTTTGCGAGATTGTAGTATGAACATTTATCGTCGACAGAAAGGATCTGCAGGCATTATTTTTGCCTTGGTGTTGCCATTTATTGTAGTTATCACTGTATTAGCTGTACAGTTATCCCAGCGAGCACAGGTGCATGCCAGAGCACTAGAAGCAGTGGAAGTTGCTAGCCTTGCGATTGTAGCTTCGCCAAAAGTTAGTGATATTGCTAACAATGCTTACGCCAACTTACTGGTGGATTCTTATATCATTGATAATGATGGTGCGATAAGAGTGAATGTTTCGCATGTAGAGTGTTTGATTGAAGATGGTTGCTCTAGCCCATTTAGTGACTATGAAGTCTCCGCGACAAGCAATTATCATTCATGGGTGAGTTACAGCAGCATGGGGCTGGAGCCTCAATTTGATATTGATAGTGTTGCTGCTGCTCGTCAATATCAAGGTTCCCCACAAGATATTTATTTTATTGTTGGTTTTAATGGCTCAATGGAGTCTTGGGTTCAAGATGAGTTAGGGAACGAGATTGTAGAGTATAACAGCTACCGAGCTATTGCCGACATTGTTGATAGAGTTAACGATTATCACACTAGCACTAATGATAATTATTCGCGCATTTCTGTCATTGGGTATAGTATTGGCGGGGTTATGACTAAAGAGTTTGGAAGAACTACAGGGGATTTTTATGGCCTTCCTTACTCTTGGGGCAACTACAAGATTTTTTCTCATTTAACTTCTTCTAATAACGGTACTACATTCACTACGAGTGGAGATTACTGGGGGCTTCGTAAGTTCCTTGACGATATTAAAAAGCTTGATTATGTAGTGATTTCTTCTCCATTTGATGACCCTATAATTACTTCGCAGACTCCGATTATCGATGACGATACTACGATGGAACAGTTTTTGAACATGGACCGTGCGCATGAGTTCTTTTTTGAGCGACCTAATTATGGAGCAAATTATACAGCTCTTGCTCTCACTAATAATGGTTTAGAAATATCGTCATATTTAACTGATTTTAGAAATAGATTTGTTGGCTATTCTGGAGGCTATTCTGCTGAAGGGGTTATTCATGCCGCTTACAAAGCCTACAAAGAAGAAGATATTAATGCTGAACAGGTGTTTATTCTGTTTGAGCCTTCCATCGGCTATTCAGGTGGGGACAGTGGATCCCTTCCTTTATATAATTCTGGCTTATGTGAAAAGCTGCGTAATGAAATTGCGCAGAAGGCTAACCGTGAACATAGTGAAAGGACAAAGGTAAAAATGATGGCTTTTTACAACCCCTTCATTAGTGAGCCTATGCCAGGAGTATTTTATCAACATAACCTTGATAGCTATGAAAACTGTTTTTCAGAAGGTGTTTATGAATTTGATTATGTTGACAATGTTTATAATAAAATTATTACCCTGATAAACGATGATAATCTTAATAAAGGTCGATTGAGAAATTAATATGAAATATTGGTTAAGTTTTTGGCTGTTGATACTAGCGCCAACCATAAAGGCTAGCTGTTTAGACAGCGTAAGTAATGAATATATTGTCACTAAGGTATTTGTAAGTTCACGTACAGTCAATACTCAAATACCAGGCATGCTATCGGATGAAAGCCTGCAGAAATCAAATAAAGTAATAAGCCGAGAAAGAGTGAAATATGAGAATAATAGTTCAACGAATGCTACTTGCTTTTTTGATTTAAATACTGAATCTTTATTGCTAAATTATAACGTTGATAAGTTTACTTTGACACCTAGTCACACAATCTTATTAGATAATTACCTAATGTATTTAAAGAATAAACAGTTAGAAGGTACGTTAATGATATCCGGTCATGCAGATAGCTCAGGAACTGAACAGTATAATAAGATTTTGTCAGAAAACAGGGCTAAGCAAGTTGCCAGCTACCTTAGTGACAGAGTGGAGCAAAGCTTAAAGATTGAAGATAAGGGATTCGGAGAAAATGTGCCTGTTTGTGAGGAGGAGCTGAATATCATTTCAGGATGTAATCGCAGAGTAGTAATCGAGTTTATGACAAACTAGGTATCATCATCCAAGGCACGAACTTGTTGCAAAAAACAATCCGAAACAAACTTCGATTATTACGCTTTCTGGCTCTAGTAGAAAATGACCTCAGCATCGAAGAAACGATTCATAAAGGCAGAACGCTCCCGGTTAAATTTTTTTGTTCACCCCTTTCAAACAAAAATCTAACTGACTTTTGTTCAACATTCGTAATGACTGGAGACCTTGAATTGTTGACCAGGCTCGCTTTCGATATTTTGAACCGCCTGTTGCGATAACAAGCTTTTTATCGGGGCATGGTCGGGTTCGATACCATTATTCAAACGCTTGAATTGACGTTGTTGAGTATCTGCCTTCTTTTTTCAGTCGAGTTACGTGTGACCATGAGAAGAGTGCTTGTTCGTATTTATAGTTTGCGGCTGTTTTTCTCGGTGATGATAACGCAGACAACGTCTGAGAAACTGATAGGCTGAATGACGATTACGTTTGTTTGTGAGAGAAGCAAAAATCAAGCGCTTGGCCATGCTTGTTGATAGTTCGATAGAGATAAAACCATTTTCCTTTTATTTTGACTTAGGTTTCATCCAGTTGCTAGGATGACTCTTAGTTAATCATTTGATAGCGTCTCACTTTTTACGAAGTGATGGTGCGGTAAATGTTTGAACGATCTACTGAAGTACCAGGCTCCTGTAGCATGTCACTAAGATAGGCGTGACTTCTCGGTGTTGACCTATAGCAACGGTCGCACCATAAGACAATTTCTGGCGCAAAGTCATTCAATTTAGCCTCGTTCGTCATTGATTATTACCAATCATTACTACAGACGATGATAGTTTCAACCTAGAACTGTTTTTTTTTGCAACAAGCCCAGACGGACTTCGTTCATTTAGTTGTGATAGCACCCCAAGAGTATCGATATCAACCTTAATTGAGATGTTGAATTGACGTTAAGCAACCCGCTAGTTCAATAAATTTCCCCATATAAGAAAGAAACTTTTTCGGGAATCATCTTCGGACAAGAGAGTACATTGTTGATATGGTTGGTGTAAATGAAGAGATCATCAGTCGATGTGTAATACACCAAGACAAGAAAGATCAAGTTAGAGTTGAAGATAAGCTAACAGAGCAGGTAGGCTCCTTTTCAGGGGGGCTGTAAACTCCTATATTTCGCAACGAAGCCATTTTGACTAAAGCAAAACGCTAAGTAGTTGATACGCAGGTGGCATAATAGTCCAAACTCATGGCATAGGCGCTGTCGCCACCATGGCTGAGATTTACGACATGGTAAAATGGGTAACCGTATTCCGTCGACGTCCAATAGGTTAGGTCGGCAGGCCACACACATCAGAACCTATCGAATATTTCAGAGATTAACTTCTATCTTGTTGGAAGCCGCGTGTTATTACGTCCTCCGAAATTATTCGTATTGTATTATAGAAAGCGCATAGCGCGTTTACATTGTTCCACTTGAGTGCTGTCAGGACGATTAAGCGCCCGCGGGACTCCACTTGTGAGGTGCCCCTTTTATACTTTCCAAATAATGCACGGATGGTGAATTAGTAAATAGTTTTCCACTCCTGTATCGAATACGTCAATACAGGTCCCTGATAAATCACATACCTTAACATTTACTAGGTTGCTAAAATACCGTCTTTAGAAGCAATAACCTCTGTGGTGTTTACCTCAATGTCAGTGAGCATGCCAATAGGTGAAACTTGTACGACTGTATGGGTACCTACAATCTCCCATGCCACTGAATCGCCTAAATCAATAACTGTACCATCATCGTACGTTGCATTTGCTATGAACTTTTGTGTACGACCTTTGTAGACGGTAACTTTCGAAGGTGTCACCTCAATCTCAATAATACTAACATTTGATTCTGTGCTTTCTGCTTGTAGTTCAGTGAATGCGCCTTCTGAATTACAGCCTGCTTCTAGAATTAACAAAAAGAAAATACAACTAAATTTCTTAAGTCCTTTTTTCACTTTGTTGATACGGTCAGTGTAAATGAAGAAATTATCAGGCGATACGTTAGACACCAAGACAAGAAAGGCCAAGAACATGAGGCGCGGTTAGATTAACAGCGAAGGGTATGCTGTCTTTATGGGGGCTGTAAATCATAGCCGCCTTCTAAGGAGGCGGATTTCTACGGGTACGCATTTAGCATGAAGAGCTTTTTATTATTTATGATGCTTCGTGTGTTTTGAATAAAAAAAATATAATCTCTATCATTTTTTATTTCGATGAGGATTTAATGAGGTATTCAAATAAGAGCTTATTGGTAGCTACGGCTTTATTTTTAGGTAATTCGCTGTTGGTGAATGCAAGTGCAAGTGAAGGTGTTTCGCCATTTATTGGTCTTAAATATGGTCACCAGTTAGGTTTTAATGAAGAGCATGACCAAGGTGGTCGCCCTGATGGAGATGTATTGGGTTTTTATGGTGGTCTACAGTTCAATAATCAATGGAGTTGGGATTTAGGCTATCAAACATTTGAGTCTTATGAAGATTACTACACTGGTAGTAATGTTAGTACAGAACTATATGAAACAGCACTAAAGTATGATTGGTACTTCAGTGATCGAATGAGTCTATTTGGCCGTTTAGGTGTTGCATACTGGAATGTTGATTCAGGTAGCTATGATAATGATGGCTTTTCTCCTTTAGGTGAAGTTGGTTTAAGCTACAGCTTTATTCCAAATGTGAAAATGTCTGTAAGTTATCAATATGTTGATGGAATTGATCCAGGTCATAATGAATATAACAGTCACGCGATCTTCATGGGGCTTGCCTATACTTTTGGTGGCAGTGACTATTCGTCAAATACTGCTGTCACTGAGGCTGAATCTTATATTGAACCCGTAACATATGTAGAATCCGTACAACCAGTAAAAGATTCAGTAGTAGAGATTGTTATAAGTGAAATGCCAGCACAAAGCACAGTTATTTATTTCGATGTAAATAGTACTGAGTTTTCTACTAGCAATGTATCTAAAGAATTTATTGATATTGCAAAAAAACTAGTCGCACATCCACAAGCGAAAGTTGAAATTGTAGGGCACACTGATTCAATAGGTTCTGAAGAGTATAATTTGGAACTATCGAAGCAACGAGTATTATCTGTTGCGAAATGGCTAAATAGTAATGGCGTTGCAGCCGAGCAGATGGTGCTTGCTGGTTTTGGTGAAAGTAAGCCTATCGCCGATAACAACACACCAAAAGGTCGTGAGTTGAATCGCCGTGTAGATGCCAATCTACTACCTTTTAAATACAAAAAGTAAGTTATTTAAAGTATGAATAAATCAAAAAGCATAGGTTCGACGATAGTCATCCTATGCTTTTTTTGTTGAGGTTGTAGGTTATTCATGAATGATTCAATAGGTGTTTTTGTTGTTCATTTTGAGGAAAGTAAACACTTTTATACGCAATTGCTGTCTGCTATCGGTTACTCGTTTATCATTGAACTACCAAGTAATCTAACCGGCCAACCGCATGCAGCGGGCTTTGGTAAAGGGCCTGAATTGAGTTTTTGGGTAACGCATTCTGAACGACTAACTAGGAACAAAACAGTTTCCTTTAGCGTAGAAAACAGTGAACTTGTTAATCTTTTCTTTAGGAAGTCATTAGTTTTAGGAGCCAATATTTGTTGCAGTCCTAGTATTGGACAGGATAAACATTATAAAACTTCTGTTTTTGATCCCGAAGGAAACAAACTGGAAGTATTCTGTAGGTATTAAACATTACGATTCCTTCGTCAATAGCCTTTATTAGCCTTTATTTAGATTTGTCCGTATTCGTTTAGATTGCGCAAAATCATATCAACAGGAGTACCTTTTAGGCTGCATAGTGTTTATGTCCTCCTCAGTCAGCCAAATCTTATACAGTTCTTGTTCTCTAACAATATATAACCACAAATTAATTGTGCCTTATTTGGTTTTATATTCTGAATATTACATATATACATTATAAAAATTCTAGTTCTCTCTGCTAATTTGTGGATTGCTTGCTTTTCTGCTCGCTTAGCATGTTACGGCTTGGTTACATTGTGCGCCTTTATGACGTTTAAATGTAAACAAGGTGTAGTAATGAAACTTTTGACAGTCTCTTTGTTAGCCATGAGCATTAGCTGGGCGAGCGCATCAGCACGTGAAGCTAGCCACGGATATATAGTTAATGGTACTGAAGCCGACATAACGACTTTTTCTTCTTATGTGGCGTTGTTTGTTGACTCAATCGAATACGACAATTTTTATAGTAGTAGTTATTGCGGAGCCTCGATTTTGGATGCGCTCCATTTAGTTACTGCTGCTCATTGTGTTTATAGTGAAGAACCAGATAACAGCATATATTCGCTCTTCACAACTGCTGTACCACTACTACAATATGAGACGGATTACCCGTTTAATATTATTGAAAAATCAAGAGTTTCAGAAATTTACTATCCAAATGATTTCGATAGAGGCACATTAGATAATGACATAGCAATACTGAAGCTAGAGCAACCTTTGGTCAATATTAATGAAAGTAATTTTTTGATTCGGCCTGTTGAAGGAATTAGTTATAGATCAACGGAGAATATTTTCTTTGCAGTAGGGCATGGGAATACATCATATAGAGTGGACAACAATAAATCTCTAATGAAATCGGAGCTAATTTATGTGAGCAACGATGAATGTAACTATAGTAATATGTCGGAAACGAAAATATGTATGGAGGGAAGAATTAATCCATCAAACGGACTTGAGGCAAGCACATGTCATGGGGATTCAGGTGGTCCATTATATTGGTACAATGGAAATAACTATATACAGGTAGGTCTAACGAGCTATGGTCCTGCAACTTTCTGTGGCGACCCAAGTTATAATGCAACATCAGTGTTTACTGAGATAATGCACTATAGTCTATGGATTGAGCAGGTCCTCAATGGAAATGAAAAACCAAAATTTACCTCTAGTAAAGAAAAGAGAATTAAATATTTTGATGATTTATATACGGAAGCTAACAATAACAATAACAATAACAATAACGGTGGTTCTGTCGGGTATTTTTCATTGTTAACAATTTTTATTATGTTAATTTTAAGGTTGTACAAAAATCACGATTTATTATGAAACTTCATTACATCAAAAATTGTATTAACGTCGTACTTGTTTAATATCCTAGTTTTATAAGTACTAATGGTTTTTGGACTTATCGATAGTATTTTAGCTATCTCATTGTTACTTATTCCATCTAGTAGATAGCTTAAAACCTTTAGTTCTTGACTAGAGAGTTTTGGATGCTTATTTTTTTGTCTTTCAGGAGAGATTCCTTTTCTAATTTTGAAATAACTATATCCATTTAATACTGAATCTAAAATTTCATTCAATATCAAGCAGCATTGGTGCCTACAAAAATAGCCATCGGCACCACTTCTGTAAGCGAGTTCCATGTACAATTCACTTTCATGATCTGACATGTATAATATTTTACCTTTATAATTGATTTCCTTTAATTTTTCGTGAAAATCTAGGACGTTTTTTTTCTTTATTCCTATATTAAAGATGATAAGGTCAATATCATGATATTCGACTATCGAGCTTGATCGATACACATCTTCTTCTAGAAAAATCTTGCCGAAATCTTTACTCCTTAGTGTATTTGAAATTACATTACTTGATGTAGATGGGGTATCTACTAGCAAGCAGCTTAATGTACTATTTATGCTTTTCATAATATTTAAATGTCAATTTCAGATAATATATTTTTGTGGAAATTGAATAACTCTATGAATAGAATTTTCAAAGGAATTTTAGATAAATAATCATTGGTCTCTTCAATCATTTTAACGTGGTCTTTTACCTTTAGAAATGCATTTTCAAAATTAATATCCATACCATTTAAAGAACCAATATTTAACGGGTGACCAGATTTTTCGTTCATCTTCATAATTTTTAATAGATGACTTTCAATATGTTGATTGCGAATCTCTTTCTTGTTAAGAAATTCCCCGATGGATACCGAAATACTGAATTGCGAAATTGCTTTGATTTCATTGATAGCTAGTGGGCTTCTTAAATAATTCATTTCTCTCTCTTTTGATTTTTTTGTTAAAAATAAGGGTTTTCTCTGTTGTTGGAGCTATAGAAACGGCTACAAAATTTAGCTCGGCAGTTTGCCCAATATTCATCAACTGATCCATTATCGGTCGCTTCAGATGCTAGCTTCCATAATGCATATGCTTCATCCCATTTAAACTCTCTTTCTTTTTGGCATGCTTCTTGAGCTAGTTCTATATATAACGTCTTCTTATTCATATTATTAAGCCTATACTAAAAATTTATTGGTTCTGTTTTTATCATGTCTTGAATAATAATTTACTTTAAACCTGTCAATTATTTCAGATATTAGTTTGATTCTAAATATTCTATCAACCTAATATATTCAACTAACATCATAGGTTCAGGTGAGTCCAATACAGTTTCTTTTAAGAAAGTCTTGGTATTATTTAGTGGTAGGTTCAAGTACTGCTGTGTAACAAAAACCAACTTAGAAAAAGATGGTTTATTCAATATTAATGGTTTTTTACCCTTAATCCGCACTTCAAAACGTTCTATGACATAATCATTCTCGTCACCTTCAATACAAATCCAATCGTTTATGTCCAAACTATATTTCATTTTATATCCTAAATTAACTATGAGATTAAATAGGGTAAGTGACTGATATATTGCATATAATTCAAAGAAATAAATTATTTTAGTATGTTTTACCTAGTGAACTTCTGCCGTTTTAAATTCTACAAATTTTTAAACTCCATGAGCAAAAACAGATCTTTAATTCACATGGTCAGAAAATCTACGAGCCCTACAATAGACCTGGCGAGCCCATGACCAGTGTCGATTTGGTTCGCCTACATGTGTATAAGAATGAGCCTTCAACCATAATGCTTCTGCTTCTGCCCATTGTCGGATTCTTTCTTTTTCACAAGCTTCTAGCGCATATACAAAATAATTTATCTTACTCATCAATATTGCCTGTATGAAATGTAGATTTAGTGAACATCTTGGTGCTTAGCCGGTGCCCCAAAGAGCTTCAAACTCTCGATCTTGTTTAATCTCTTCTATCCTATCTCTAACTCGCTTCTCATTACGTTGCTTTTCAGTGGGACGAGTTTTAGATAGTTTTTTTGCTATATCTTTTAAGTGTGTTTGGTTACTATTTTCATAAGATGAATGCATAGGTTACTCATATTTATTAATACCTATCATATTATAAATTTATACTTATTATCATATGTAAATAATAGGTTGACGAATGGTTTTTATTCCGGTTTATTAATTTATAACTTCTGACTAATTCATCGATAATATGAAAGTAAATTATCATAGTGACCCGAAGTTAATTTGTTGAACAATATTTGTTTTTTTATTGATATGTGTTTTTTTATCGCTTCATTTTTATTCATTCCATTTGCTACATAACATTGGATATCTAGTTTGTCCTCATTTGTTAAATTGAATAAACGTGCTCTGAGGAAGCAATCTGCAATGTCATCATTCAAGCCTTTTCTGTGTAAAATTGCTCTTATCAAGATAGTAGATGTATACATTTTTCATACCTTCAATCGAACTTGATATTTCGCCGATTATTATGCCGCAATGCAGAGCGGCAGTATTAGCTCAAAGTAAAGATCTAGGGTTTGGTTGCTAATAGTAATAGATATACGTAATGAGAAAGTTGAACTTCGATATTCATGGTGTTGATGATTTTATTGAGTTACGGCTATCGTATTTTTGGTCTGTATTGGTATAGAAAATGAAAAAAAGCCACATTAAGTTAACTTATTGTGGCGTAAGAGAGATGTGGTATGTCCTAATTATTTTTGTAAAGCCAATTGATTTTATATTTCCTGACTGACTAAGTATTAGCAAGTGTCAGCTTTCTTTATTATAGCTGCTATTGTATATCTATATGAACAACAAAGCTGTAGGGGGATAGAGTATGGTTCCATTCAAGAATTTATATGGAGTTCCCCTAAGGGACTATCTATTTTTTATTTTCCTAATAAAGTAATTGGAATTTTAGCGTTGATAGTTAACATACCTAAACAATGCTAATTCTGTATTCCAATATTGATGTATTATATTTACATGCTTTAAATGGATTTAGAGCTGAGATAATGTTTTATGTTTTCGTTTAAATTATCTCCATAACAATGTTGGTGTGCTATAGAACAAAAAGCCCTCCCGTATCTATTACGGAGAGGGCTTTTTGTTTTCTACCCCTAAACCACCTTCTACGAAGGTGGTGATTGTCCTTTTGGGCTCTGCCCGAAAGGCATTTAGGTTAAGGGACAGAGTATACAAATAACGCTTAAAAGTTATGATTCGGCTAAAATACGGAGTGTAATGGATGTTCTCTGCCGTAGAAGTTGAATGCTAAAGCGCACACCGACGCTAGTTATATAACTTGATGTGTTGTAGCCTCCTTATTGGGGCCATTCAAAGCCACCTGCTATGCAGGTGGCTTTTTACTATTAGCAATTTGGCTCAACGCCAACAGGCGGCTGCCTATATTGGCGGCGCTATTGTGAAAGATTGAACAGTTGCTATGGGTGGAACTACGCCATCTCGTGGCTGAATCGGGTCGACTCAAAACGGTTGAGCAGGCGATGAACAAAGTAGGTCACTAGCAGTGTCACGACAATCGCAAACAGAATGCTGCTAACACGGTAGAGAGCGCTGTAAACCAAGTCACCACCCGGAGTCAGATATTGGCCGAACAAGATTCCAAGTGTTGTTAAGCCGCCAAATCCCGCCCCCGAACCGCTCGACTCTTTCACGTGCATATAGCTGAAGATCATTGCTCCAATCCAAAGAATCGGCACAACAAACAGTAGTAAATCTGACCAGTCATACAACAGAATTTGCCCAAGCAAACCAAATGTCACACCCATTAATGTCCCCATCGCACGTTTACGCGCATAACCCATTGCGCCGTTCCAGTTCATAGGGAAAAGAAGCAGTACCGTCGTGGCTTGAGCAGACAAGGAGTCACTTAGGTTAAATACCTGAAACACAATAAATGACAGCGTTGCTATGCTTGCGCCCATGATGGCTTCATGGCGCATACGGTGACTTTTCTTGGCTTCCAATGGTCTTGGTGGTGGCTCTCTCGGCTCAACATCTGGAATAAAGAATGTCATTAAATAGGCGATAGCCACGGAAATAACACTCGCCAGTAAGTTCGTAAATACGAGGTTGTTAATGTCTGTTGTTGGGTAACTGGCAAAATGCAGCATGATACTCAAACTGATAGCGCTATTTGCACCAAACAAAAATAAGCTGCCATTTGACATACAGGCAAATTTCATCAGAAATAAACCAAATACAATCAATGTCATCATGCCCGGATGACCACCAAACAGCCCTCCAAGGATGCCGATTTCTAATCCACATACAACGGCGGCTGCAATTAACTGGCGGGCAGCGTGAGCATTCATTACTGGTACCATTCCAAGCAGGAGCATTGGCGTAACCGTGAAGAACACGCCATTGTCCCAACCGAACAGTTTACTGATGGTGAAGCCAAGGGTTGCACCAGTGGCAATACGCAGACACTGTCTGAGATCATTCGCAGACAATGGGTGATCCCATAATCTCATGCTACCCCCTAATTAATAGATGTAGTGAAGAGCACTAAGGAAGCGAATCTGCGCTTTAGCCAGCCACGAGAATAGTGAGTTTTCAGGAATGAGCTGAACCGTTGCACGAGCGCCGGACGGCAGATGATCAACCAACTGGCTATCGATCGCGAGGTGAACACGCATGCGTTGTGCATCACGAACCCATCGGTTCGATGTGGTCGGTGTTGCCAGACTACCATCAGCAGCGAATTGTCCCGCACTCACGCCTGCATCCAGCGTACTGAGCTGAGCTTCGAATACTTGTCCCGGCTTACTATCAAAGGCAATTAAAGCTCGGCTGTTAGACGAAAAATGACGCAAGCTTTTCTCACGAAAATCGGCAATCACATCCACTTCATCTGCAACTAGCGCTACAAGTGGGCTGCCCGCGTTTGCGTAAGTACCATTTTCTAATTGCAAGTTGGTAACAACACCATCGTGCTCTGCCACAACGCGAGTATAAGAAAGGTTCAGTTTTGCTTTATCCAGCTGGTTTTGTGCAACGCGAATACTCACGTTGTTATTACCCGTTTCTCCGCGATTAACTTGTAACTGCTTTAGGCGAGCTTGCGCTGCTGCAACGTTAGCTTGAGCGGCTATTGCGGCACTTTGCGCATCATCTTTTAACTGTTGTGAAGTACCGTTGCGAAGGAAAAGAGTATTAAGGCGATTTGCTTCACGGCGCTTTTGCTCAGCAACGATAACGCTGGCTTTCACGTCTGCTTGTGCAGCGGCGATGGAAGCGTCGAGTTGTTCGTTATTTTGCATTACTTGTTTTAGGTTCAGTTCCGCCTGTTCAACCGCTAATTGGTAAGGGGTTGGATCGATATCAAACAGTACATCGCCTTTGGTTACAGCTTGGTTGTTTTCCACATAAACATTGGCAATTTTACCGCTGACTTGAGGGGCAATTTTTGTGACGACGCGGGTCGCCATGGCTTGAGGTGTCAAAGGCATCGCTAAATCCGCAACGAGGAAATAGGCGAATACAAAGACAAACCCGAAGCAGGAATATTTTATCCAGCGAGCGAATTTTTGATCTGGTGTCATGATGTAAAACTTCTCTTTTATTCTAAGGTTTCTGACTTTTTACTAAGTGCGTCAAGCGCGCTATGTGAGACTCTGTCGAGTATCGATGAAAGCATTTTTATCTCTTCATCACTGATGTTGTTCAGCAGTTGGCTACGAACTTCGACGATTTTTTCTTCCATCTGTTTGAGCAGTGATATTCCATCTTCGGTCAGTCGTACGATTCGAGCGCGTTTATCACTTTTACAGCTGTAGCGAGTGATGAGAGATTGCTCTTCTAGTTGATTTAAGGTGCGCATTAACGATGGCAATTCAATCTCAAGCGCTTCAGCAAGACATTTCTGACTTACGTTGTCGCCCAGACGTCTCAGTTTCCATAGCGCCGTCCAACGCGGGTGCGTAAGACCAAGTGGCGCCAATTCGCGATCAGCCACCATTTTCCACAGGCGTGAAACGCGAGCTAACTGTTCAGCGAGAGACAATTCTTTGAGGCTTGCAATGTCGTGTACCATGATTAACTCTTATTTACTTAGCGTGCTAAGTAATATAATTTAGTTAGCACGCTAAGTAAATGGTTGTGAGTTAAATCACATAAACTTTTATTAGGGTCGTGAACAAGATTGGTGAGAAAAATCGATAGAAATTGGTCAGGGAGAATTGAAATTATCGTCTATTGTTAAATGGTTACGGTATTCTTGAATTCAATCAGCACTAATCCAAGCGGATTCAACTCCCAAAAGGCGCAGGCTTGTGGAAGAACACATCATTATCCTTGTAATCGCTCTAGTGATTCTCAGTTACGGTTACATTTCTAATTTTCTGGCTCGCTATGATATTTCCGGACCAATGGTATTTACCGGACTCGGTCTACTGTTTTCTCCGCTCGGACTGAACTTTGCGCAGCTCAATATCGATGCCAATATGGTCACGGTACTGGTCGAAATCGCTTTAGTTTTGGTGCTGTTTAGCGATGCAGCATTATTGGATCTCGGCCTTTTAAAGCAATCATGGAAAATCCCGGCGAGATTGCTTTTTATCGGTCTGCCCATCACGGTAGTCGCAGGAACCATCGCTGGAAAAATCCTTTTTCCGCAAATGCCATTTTTGGATTTACTGTTGCTGGCTTTGATTCTTACGCCAACCGATGCAGCACTGGGAAAAGCGGTTGTTTCCGATCCTATCGTTCCCAAAACAGTGCGCTCTACCATCAATGTTGAAAGTGGTTTAAATGACGGCATTATTTTCCCTGTCTTGATTACGGTTGTGGCAGCGATAAGCGCTGGCATTCACCATGAACCTCAAGGTAACTGGATGATTTACGTTGCTGAGCAGATTGTGTTTGGTTGTCTGGCTGGCGCAGCGATTGGCTACTTAGGTGCAAAAGCGCAGATGAAGTGTTTGCAGAAAGGGTGGATGGTGGAAACCTATCGCAATTTGGTACCTATCGCTTTAGCCATTCTCTCTTACTACAGTGCTGAGGTGGTTTCTGGCAATGGCTTTATCGCTGCGTTTTTCGCTGGCTTATATGCTGGAAATACCAATCAAGGTGTTCGTGAGCACATTGAAGATTTTGCCGAGAGTGAAGGTGAGCTTTTGGTGTTGATCAGCTTCTTTGTGTTTGGCTTTGCCTTTGTGCCTGTCACTTGGGACTACATTTCAGCACCCGTGATTGTTTACGCTTTACTAAGTTTGACTGTATTGCGAATGCTGCCTGTGATTCTTTGTTTGCTTGGAAGTAAACTTGATTTTTCAACCATGAGCTTTATTGCTTGGTTTGGTCCAAGAGGTATTGCTTCTATATTGTATGCGCTGTTGGTCGCTCATGAATTCGGTTCTATTCAAGGTTATGAGCAGTTGTTCGCCGTTGTGACTTTAACGGTATTGATGAGCATTTTTGCCCACGGTTTTTCTGCTCAGCCGTTGGCGAATTTGTATAGCAAACACATCCAAAAGTCATAGTCGCATGTCAAACAAAGCGGCATGCAAAAAAAGCCGGCTTGATAGCCGGCTTTCATCTCAATAAATCGTGTCTAAAGATGATGAGATTGATTTATAGGTTTTCACCATAGATATCGAAGCTGAAGTATTTCGCTGCGATCTTATCGTAAGTACCGTTTTGGCGAATTTCGACGATAGCTTGGTTAAACTTCTCTGCCAGCTCTTGGTCCTGTTTACGAAGCGCAAGTGCAGTACCTTCACCGATGTAGGCTTTATCCGTTACCGCTTGGCCTTTGAATTCAAAGCTCTTGCCCTCTGCTTTATCTAAGAAAGCGAGAGACAGTTGGTCTGCGTTGCCGAATGTCGCATCTAAGCGGCCGTTTTGCATGTCGATGTATACTTCGTCCTGACCTGTGTAACGTTTGATCTCAGCAACTGCGCCAAACTTGTCTGTTACGTAGCGGTCATGAATCGTACCTTGCTGAACACCAATCACTTTGTCTTTCATACCAGCTTGATCAATGGTGAAGTCAGCATTTTTCGCTGCCACGAAACGAGCGGGTGTTTGGTAGTACTTGTTAGTGAACAGAACCTTTTTCTTACGGTCGTCTGTGATACGCATTGACGCCATGATCACGTCTGATTTGCGAGCAAGCAGGCTAGGGATTAGTGCATCCCAGCTTTGTGAAACCCAAGTACACTCTAGTTTTGCTTGAGCACATAATGCGTCTGCAATTTCAATATCGAAGCCAACAGGCGTGCCGTCTGCATTCTTGTAGTTGAACGGTGGGTAAGTGAAGTCAGAAGCAAGACGTACTTCTTTTGCAAAAACTGCTGAACCGAACAGTGCAGCACAACAAGCTAAACCTAAAGCTATTTTTTTCATTGGTTAATTCCTTTTATCAATAATCTACGATTGCGTTGGGTAACTGCGGAGCACACTAATCACTTCTTCCATGCTCGATTGGCTACCGATAGTGATTCGTACGCAGTTTCTAAGTGCAGGGTCGTGGCTTTGATTGCGAGTCACAATACCTTGCTTTAGAAGATACGCAAACAAGTCTTCACCTGAATGTGTACGTACTAACACGAAATTGGTTGATGACGGGTAGACGTGAGCAATGCATGGCAAGTTGTTTAACTCACTGATGAACCATTCACGGGTACGAATGAGCGTTTGAGTGTTCTCTTCGACCTGTTTTAGACCCGTTTCAGACAGCGCCGCTAATACCACCGTTGCACTTGAATCCGGCATTGGATAAGGAGGGATAAGCTTAGAGACGAAATCCATCACACTCTTATCGGCGATAATAAAACCGCAACGTACTGCCGCTAAGCCAAAGGCTTTCGATAAAGTGCGAATGACCACTAAGTTCGGATATTGAGCAATCAGACTTGCGGCGTTGTGTTCCATTTCAAATTCGATATAGGCTTCATCAACCACCACGATGGCGTCGTCTTGTGTTCCTTCAAGCACTTTGACGATCTCTGCTTGAGAGATGAGATTGCCTGTAGGGTTATTCGGTGAACATAGAAACACCAAATTCGCCTCTTTTGCTGCCTGAATAACACCTTGGCAGTCCAATTCGAAAGCATCACCAACGAGTGGCACTTTGATGGTTTCCATCGCAAGCGCATCGGCACAGAACTCATACATGGCGTAAGTTGGCGGACAAACCACGATCTTATCTTTGCCCGGTTGGCAGAAGGTACGAATCAATAGGTCAATAGCTTCATCTGCACCACGTACCGCAAGCACTGGAGCGTCAACCCCCGCGTATTTTTGATAAGCCGATGCGACATCATGGGGCAGAAAATCAGGGTAGCGGTTGTAGCTTTGCTCCTGATTATCGAAATGGATTGGGAACTCAAGTTCGTTGGCGTTTAACCACACTCGACCTGAACCACCGATACGTCTTGCTGACTGATAAGGTATTAATTTTTTTATGACCTCTGGTACCAATGAGGCGGCTAGTGAAGACATGGTTGACCTCTCGCTAGTGCTAGTTAGTCGCACTGAGTGATTTTTTATTCGTTAAATTGCATTTAATTTGTTTTTATTTGCAATTCGCTTTTTGTTTTGATTATTCAATCAAAAAGGATTTGTAAAAAGAATCGAAATAAACACATACTAGCCATGATAAAAAATCATAACTTGAGGTGTGGGATGCATCTTCCATCGACAAAAACATTGCAGGCATTTCTCGCCACAGCAGAACACTTGAACTTTACTAAGGCTGCGCATGCTTTGAACCTGACTCAGGGCGCGATCAGTCGGCAAATTCTTTCATTGGAAGAATTGTTGGGTGTGAAATTGTTTTTCCGTCATGCAAGGGGATTGTCGCTCACGCAACAAGGGTTGAAGTTTGTTTCGCATGCGGAAGATGTACTCAACCGTCTACGCTCGGCGATTGAAGAGGTGTCGTCGACACCTTCGACTATAAAACTCAACGCGCCTAGCTGCGTGACATCTTGGTTGTTGCCGAGATTAATGGCTTTTCAGGACGCACACCCTGATATTGATGTGGAGCTGACTTCAACCATTAAGCATCACCTTGAACCGAACTTTAATCTGTTTGATGCAGTGATTATGTACAGCAAAGCGCCCAAGCTTCCTTCCGTGGTTAGCCATCAATTGTTTGAAGAGTGCTTAACGCCTATCTGTCGCCCAGAACTGCTGGATGATTTAGGGCAACTGTTGTCGTTTGATGATTTACCGCGACTGACGTGGTTACATGCGAATACAGAACAAAGTGACTGGAAGTTATGGCTAAACCATATGGATAGAAGAGAGCTGTTTAGCAAAAGCAATCAGCACTTTTCAACCCTTGACCAAACCATGAATGCGGCTCAGCAAGGGTTTGGTATTGCTGTCGGAGATATTACGCTTGCCGAGCAAGATCTTGCTATGCATCGATTAATTAAGCCATTTGAACAAACAGTACTTTCTGGTCACAGCTATTACTTTTTGTACCCAAAACAGAGTGATAATCCTATGCTAGATACGCTTCAAGATTGGCTTGTTTCTGGCTTTCAACAATCAGTAGTAATCGAAAAGCAGGCGATGGCTGCAAACTAATTTGTTCTGCATCCAATATCGACAGATTCAGAATAGAAACAAAGAAGGAGCCGTTATGGCGCGTCCGAAAATTCCTCGTCAGATTTGTGGTTCTCCAGCTCAAAGCTGTTTTAAACCTAATGGCGTACCAATGGGAAGTTTAGAAAAGGTTTTTCTTGAAGCTGATGAATTTGAAGCGATTCGGCTGGTGGACTATCAAGGAATGCAACAGCAACAGGCAGCCGTTGAGATGGGAGTCTCGCGACAAACGTTGGCAAACTTGGTGAAATCTGCCCGTAAAAAAGTGGCGGATAGCTTGCTCAACGGTAAAGCGTTGATGATGAGCCCAGCTGAGTAATTTGGGCTCTGTTTAGAGTGTTGCTCTCGCTAGTAGTTATCCCAATAGGGCTTGTCACCGTAGAAGCCAGATAGAAAGTCGATGAAGTGTCGAACTTTGGAAGCAAGGAATTCTCTGTGACTGTACAGCGCATAGAGCCCGAGAGGTTCGATAGGGAAACTATCCAGAATTTCCAGCTCTCCGTTAGCTATAGCAGAGCCGGTTAGAAAAGTAGGCTGAATGGCATAACCACGCCCCAATACCGCTGTTTTGACAATGACATCACCGTTATTGCTGGCGAAATCGCTGCGGAAATCATGCACCGATAGGTGTTTCGGCCAGTGAGTAAAAAGACTTCGCGGATCAGAGTACGAAAAACGCAGGTAGTTGAGCTGACATAATTCATCAAAGCTAGTTGGTCTGCCATGTTTATCCCAATAGCTCGGTGCGGCGCAAACAAAGAGGTTTATCGGCGTGATTTTTTTCGCCACAAGCGCTGAGTCTTTGAGATGACCGATACGCAGGGCGATATCTACCCCTTCTTCAAGAATGTCGACTTTCCTGTCCGTTAAAAACAGTTCAACTTTGATCTCTGGGAACTGAGTCTGGAACTGTTCTATAGGGCCGGACAAATGGTAAACCCCAAACGACATCGGCGCGCTGATTCGTAGTGTGCCGGAGACTTGGGTATGCAAATTAGAAATCGCATTTTCCATATCATCAATATCCATCAATACTTGATGGCAGCGATCGAAATAGGCCTGACCGGCTTCGGTTAGATTCACGCGGCGCGTGGTTCGGTTGAGCAGCCGTATCTTTAAATCGTCTTCCAGTTGCGCGACATATTTACTGATCAATTGTGGCGACAGTTCCAGCTTGTCTGCGGCTTTAACGAAGCTTCCTTCAGACACCACGGTCGTGAAAGCTCTCATAGCAACAATCTTGTCCATATTAACTTCTGCCTGTATTAGAAATACCACGTTTATAATTAAGCAACACGGCGCTATTTTATTACGCCAGAGTTGATAGGTATATTAGCCGACATAGTCAAGGCGAGCTTAGATTCAAGCCAAACATAGTGTTAAGACAGACTTAGTATTGAGACTAAAAACGAAAGCCGCCGAATCAGGAGAAATAAAATGAAATCAACTCAACGTATGCCTGCATTGTTCTTATCACATGGTTCTCCAATGATGGCGCTAGAACATTCGCAAACCACAGAATTTTTTAAACAGCTCAGCGATAAATTTCCAGAGCCCAAAGCGATAGTGATATTTTCAGCGCATTACGATCGCCGTGGCCCAGTGACGATTACCAGCGGACATAGCTTAGGAACAATCCATGATTTCTATGGATTCCCTAAACCGCTTTATGACATCGACTACTCAGCGAAAGGTGCACCAGAATTGGCGCAAAAAGCAGCGAAATTGCTGCAAGATGCTGGTATAAGTGCTCAACTGGATTCGAACCAAGGGTTGGACCATGGAGCTTGGGTACCGATGCTTTATATGTATCCACAGAAAAATGTGCCAATCATTCAGGTGTCGATCAATAGCTATATGGATGCGGTTTCTCACTATGAAATTGGTCGTTGGTTGCGTCCACTTCGTGAAGAGGGTGTGTTGTTCGTTGGTTCCGGTGGTATCAGCCATAACTTGCGCGAAATTTTTGCACCAGTTCAAGACCCACATAGAGTAGAGAAAGTGAATCAGTTCACGGGATGGGTGAGTGAACAACTGGCGTCAGGCAATATTAGTGCCTTATTGGACTACTTAAACCAAGCACCACACGCAAGGTTTAATCACCCGACGCCGGATCATTATCTGCCTCTGCCTTGTATTTTGGGCACTAGCTATGATGATGAAATTGGTCAGGTTCTTCACCGCGCTATCGATCTGGAAATTCTGGCTCTTGATGCTTACGGTTTTGGTATCGCAGCTTAAAACACTCCCTTCATTAAACCATCACTTAATTGTAAAGCCCGAGAGAGCGATCTCTTGGGCTTTTTTATAGTTTTTCTCTATCGAACTAATAGGATTAATCGAGCATCCATTAGTTTTTGTATCTGTTAAATTTTGTCCGTTGTTAGGTCGTTAGGGCATGATTATGCGTTCTTTTTCAATTACAAACTTAGTTCGGGGAAATGCGTTCATAGCGGTTGCTGCTATTGTGGCGTTATCTCTATATCTGTTACTTACTCTGACTCGCGTGCAGTCTCAATTTGGTAACGTCGTTGACCGGAATGTCAGTTTGATGACGACAGTTTCTGATCTTCGTTATTACACCGTGACATATCGTCGTTTCGCATTGGATTACGGTTTGACATCCGATGAACAGCAGCATAGGGAGATTGTTCAAACCATCTCGCTCAATGACAACAAGGTCAATGATTCCTTTAAACGCATGAAAGCTCTCGCCGATACTAGCGATATTCAGGCTGCAGTGTACGATTTTGAGCGCCGCATTGATGAATACAGAGCAATGCAACAGAATTACATCCGTTTGATAGATCAAGGTCATATAGATGAAGCAAGACAAGAAATGTTGGGTCCAATGCTTGCTCCGTTTAATGCCATCGTGGATCGCTTAACCCAGCTCCAAAACGATTTGGAACAAGAAGCGAACTTGATTAAACAGAACAAACAAGCAGACATCGAACATGCACTTCAGTGGTCGGTGATAGCAGCGAGTGTTGTGGTTATTTTGCTAGTGGCATTTAGCTACTACACAGCCAAACGAGTTTTGAACCCACTCAATCGTCTAAAAGCACACATGTTTGTTGTGGGTCAAGGCCAGCTGCATGCGTCGTTGGCAAAGAACGATTTTCATAATGATGAGTTTGGCCAAGCTGCAACTGCATTTAACAGCATGCAACAGAACCTGCTTAATCTCATCATTGCCGTGAAAGAAAGTGTTCACTCGCTGGATCTAGTGTCTGAAGAGTTGGCGGCAAAAGTGGCTCATACTCAGCAAAGTGTCGATGCTCAGAAAATCGAGATTGATCAGATCGTCGCTGCATCTCAAGAACTCACTGAGAACACACAATTTATCGACCAAGTCACACAGCAAGCATCAGAAAAGAGTGGAATGGCGAAACAGCAGGCGCAAATTGGTGAAAAGAGCATCGTGAATTCCATCTCGCGCACTGAGAATATGTCGCAGTTGATTGGTCAAACCGGTGAAGTCATTGAAGGGCTTTATCGTGGCAGTTTTGATATCAGTGTGATTTCCGATGTGATTAGCAATATTACTAAGCAAACCAACTTACTTGCGCTTAACGCGGCGATTGAAGCGGCTCGAGCAGGCGAGAGTGGTCGTGGTTTTGCGGTCGTGGCTGATCAAGTTCGAGAACTCGCACAGCAAACGCAAAGTTCTATTGATGAAATTGGCGGCATTATTGGCAATTTGCAGTCTCAAGCTACCAGTGCACAACAGTTAATGAGTCAATGCCAAGAACAAATAGGCGTGAGCTTACAGCAAGTGACGGAGGCCGGTGAGTCCTACCATGCCATCGTCAGTGCTGCAGAGGAGATTGCTAATATGGACAGCCAGATCGCAAGGCTTTCACAAGATCAGCAGTTGCTATCGGTGAATGTGAACAACAGTGTTCAAGCGATCAGCCAGTCTTCTTTGGATATTGAGAATATCGCAAGCGACACCACTAAGACTTACCATGCGGTACAAGCTCAAACAGAACATTTAAAACAGTACATAGGAGCTTTTAGCGTCTAAATCAGTTTCGTTCCAAACCTGCACTTTTCCCGAATAAAAGTAAACTTGCCTAATCATTCCGCTTTTATTCGGGCTTTTTTTCGTGCGAACGTATTGTGACGAATAAAGTGATCAATTTGTTCTGCAACTTTCGAGCTATAAATCATACTGGTATGAGTATTCCGCATCAGATGGTGCGCCGTCATTCCTGCAATTTTGGTTTCATCTACCGTAACTGTGCCATCCGAATGTGTGTCTTTTCCCATCAAAATAGAGCGTACTCCCAGCGGAACAGTACCCGCTAAGCTGCCCAGTTTTTGTGGAAATTCCCACTTATCTTCGTGCTTTTGCAGGCCGAATTTCGCGGAGTTGCCCAGCAACACCCCCAAGCCCATTTGCTGAATTTTGCCAACAATCGAAGCGCCGTTAATCGGCGAACCCAACGCAACAACATGCGAAATGGTATCCACATCCGGTTTACGTGAAGCGAGATAGCGTTTAATCACCACTCCACCCAAACTGTGTCCAACCAGAACATTGACTTGTTTGTGATCGAGCGCTTTATCAATCGCTGGAAACACCTTGCGTTCATCAATAGCAACCGAGTTGTAACTCACCACTTCGGTATCGTAGCCCAGTTTTTCAAGACGTTGGCTGAGCGGCAACATCGCAATTCCGTGCATGTACAGCCCGTGAAGAATGATCACTTTCATACGCTATCTCTGGGTTCTTTAGGTGAACAGGTAATAATGCAATGGAGTTAATATAACGATGCTTGAACTCCTGTCAAAGCCTTGATTTACCTTATCGGGAAATACACCTGTTATATTGCTGCTAAATATAATTAATGAAGATTAGTGATTAATATAATAATTGTAATGAGAATAAAACTCAGTTAGATTCGCAAGCTTTCCATAATAAAAACAACTTTGAACACAACTCTATGAAGGCTCAATTTAACTATTCTTCTCTTTTTTTAGCGATTCTGGCAGGTGCGTCTTCACCAGCATTTTCCGCCAGTGAAAGTTCACAAAATATCGTTCCTGAGGATGCTGAAACGGTCACCGTTTATGGTCGAGCTCTTTCTTTATACCGTTCTCAAGAAACGAGTTTAGCCACCAAAACACCGACAGCGATTGACGACACACCTCAGTCGATCCAAGTACTTCCCCAGCAATTAATCGAGGACCAAGGCGCGCGCCAAATTACTGATCTGTACCGCTCAATCAGCGGTGTAAGCCAATACTCATATTCAGGAGTGACATTCCGAGGCTTTCGTCAGGATCAAATTCTTTATGATGGTGTACGAGGTGACCCGTTCAACGGATTCTCGATCCCGCAGCTTTTCAATATTGAGCAAGTGGAAGTGTTGAAAGGCCCTTCGTCAGCAGTAATGGGAAGTGGAGAGCCTGGTGGCGTGATTAACTATGTCACCAAAAAGCCAACCTATGAGCCTCATCGACGTATTTCTATGACAGCGGGAAACCAAGACTTTTTCAGTGGCAGTGTCGAGCTTTCAGGTCCTGCAAATGAAGATGAGACTCAACGGTACCGTGTCGCGATTTATCAGGATCACGAGAATCCATCTCGCAACAACACCGATGTTCGCAATCGAATCATCGACCTTGGTTATGCTTGGGATTTAGGTGATACCACAACTGTGACTACGCAGTTTACTGACATCATTCAGCATTATGGTGGTGCTCGTTTACGCGGTATTCCAACCGATGATGAAGGCAATTTTCTTGCAGATATTAACTGGAACGCTAACGAGGCTTCTGACTACCAAGATCTCGAAGCTCAGGTTTACCAGATTAAAGTGGAACATGACTTTAATGCGTGGTTAAGAGGCGATGTTACTGCACGTTATTACGAGAATAAAGAAACGCAGAAATACCATGAGCCTATGGGTTTGAAAGATACCAATGGTGATGGTGTTTATGATTGGAGTAAGCGCCAGTACCGTGACCAAGTTCGTGAGAATAAAGCTGGCTCACTCTCTGCAAACTTAGTCGCTGAGTTAGGGGAGCACACGCTACTGTTTGGTAGCGACTACTACCGACTCAATGAAGACTATGTCTATAACGTAGACAAAAGTGTGGCAGGTCTAAGCCTGGTTGATCCGGAATACGGCGCAGATTCTTCTGCTTACACCTTAACGTTATCTAAACAGACCGACTCTAGTTCCGAGCGCTACGGTGCATATATTCAGGATCAGTGGAACATAACCGACCGTTGGAATGTACTTTCAGGAGTTCGTGTCGACGGGTTCAAAGACAAAGTTAATGACCTTGTAAAAAACACTATCAGCGAATATCAGGGTTCTGGGCTGTCATATCGTCTTGGCTCGACTTATCAAATCAATTCGAACTTGCACCCTTATGCTGTGGTAGCGACAGGTTTTGTTCCTCAGGATGCCTCTGATCAAGCTGAGTCAAATGGCGGTCCGTTTGATCCTGAAGAGAGCTTGATGTACGAAACAGGTGTACGCAGTTACTGGTTTGACAATGCTCTCAACGTGAATCTGGCTCTTTATCACATGGTGAAAGAGAACATTCTTCAAACAGATCCCGATGACGACACTCGCTTGGTTTCCTACGGTAAAGTGCGCAGTCAGGGTGTGGAAGTGGATATGTTGGCAGATTTAACCGAAAACTGGACGGCAAACCTGAGCTATGCCTACAACGATACACGAGTGAAACAAGCTTACGATGGCATTACCAACAGTGTTGGTCCTCGCTTCGCCAATGCCCCGCATCACCAGTTGGGGTTATGGACTCGCTATGACATTGCTGTACTGAATTCATCTATTGGGTTTGGCGCTGATCATGTGAGTGAGCAGTACAACCAGAGCGGTCAGATTGTAAAAGCCTACACAGTGTTTGATGCGTCATGGCAAACACGCTGGCAGCAGTGGCAGTTCCAAGTGAATGTAAAAAACCTGTTTGATAAAGAGTATGCAGTTAGTGGATTTATCGACCGTACAGGGCATTTCCCGGGTGAACAGCGCCGTATTTATCTGACGGCTAATTACGAGTTTTAATCTTTGAGAGTCTCGCAGTGCGAGGCTCTTTGTTGTTTTCTGAAAAGGTATTAATGATGAAATGGTGTTCTTGGCTTACGCGCAGTGCTGTAGTGGTTAGTTATTGTTTGAGCTTCTTTGCTTCGGCTGTCACCGTGACGGACAGCCACGGTGAATTTTCAATTCAGTCAACGCCACAAAGAATTGTGGCGCTTGAGTTCTCATTTGTTGATGCACTGGTGGCTGTTGATGTAAGCCCAGTGGGTATTGCTGATGATAACGATCCAAGCCGATTACTTCCTGCCGTAAGCGAGAAGCTGGGTGAATGGAAATCGGTTGGCACGCGTTCTCAACCAAGTTTAGAAGTGATTGCATCCCTCAAACCCGATCTGATCATTGCCGACGTAGACCGACACTCAGCGGTGTATAACGACCTGACAAAAATTGCGCCAACGCTTCTGCTTCCTTCGCGCCGTGAGACCTATCAAGACAACCTAAAATCTGCGGCGATTATCGGTAAAGTGATTGGCAAAAATGTCGAAATGCAGCAACGTTTGCAACAGCACGTTCAATTGATGCAGGGCTATGCAAAGCAGTTACACGGACTTGAGCATCAAACGGTACAGTTTGGTGTTGCCCGCGAAAATGGTTTCTACGCGCATGCTTCAGAATCCTATGCCGGCGGAGTAATTGATGCGTTGGGTCTCAGTTCTCCTAAAGATTTGAAGAACGAAAATGCTTCACGTCAAATTAGCCTAGAACAGCTATTGGCGCTCAATCCCAATTATTTGATTGTTGGAGATTACACCCCAAACAGCATTGTTCAGCAGTGGCAACAGCAACCGCTTTGGAATCTGCTTAATGCTGTAAAAGCCAAACAAGTCTTCCATGTTGATGGAAATATGTGGGCTCGATGTCGAGGCATTCTTGCTGCGGAATACATGGCAGCAGACTTGTTAAAGCTGGCTAAGTCTTAATGTGTTTGGATATCAAAACGGTGAACGTGGTTACAGCTCTCATTGTTAGCCTGTTACTGGTCACTTGGTTAGGTCTGTTTAGTTACTCTGCTGTGCCTGTGTCAGCATTGGATGCGATTGTTGGTATTTGGTCTCCAAGTTCTGATGTGATTGCTCATGTCATCGTGCAGGACATTCGGCTCCCTCGTGTACTTGAAGCTGCTCTAGTTGGAGCGAGTCTTTCCTGCGCTGGTGCGTTAATGCAAGGTTTAACCCGTAATCCGTTAGCATCGCCAAGCGTATTTGGTGTCAATGCTGGTGCCGCGTTAGGAATCGTATTAGCGACGGCGGTCTTCTCTTCTAACATTATTTCAAGCCCGATCGCCGCGATGATTGGCGGCTTTGCCGCTTGGGTTCTTGTTATGGTTTTGGGAGGCGCTTGGAAAATGGGTGCGGAGCGAGGGCAACTTGTTCTCGCTGGTATCGCGATCTCTGCGTTATGTGGTGCTTTAACCAAAGCCAGTGTGATTCTAGTTGAGGAACAAGCAGCTAGTGTGATGGTGTGGCTTGCAGGATCATTCGCACATGTTAGTTGGGATACTTGGGCATGGAGCTGGCCTAGCTTATTCGCCGCACTGATATTGAGTTTACTGCTAGCCCCGAAAGTGAATTTGCTGGCAATGGGTGATGAACGGGTAAAAAGCCTTGGCGTAAACCTGAACTTGCTCAGAGCTGCTATTGCGTTGGCGGTTTTGGTACTAGTGGGCGTAAGCGTGAGCAGTGTTGGAGCCATAGCTTTTGTTGGTCTTATTGTGCCGCATATTGGCCGTCTGTTAGTGGGATATGATTACCGTATATTGCTACCTGTATCCATGTTATTTGGTGCCGTGTTAACCATTGGCGCAGACATTCTTAGCCGCGCTGTGGTATTTCCAACCGAAACGCCAGCTGGAGCCGTATTAGCAATCATCGGTGCGCCGTGTTTCTTGTATTTAGTTAGGCAAAAACGATGACTTCAGTTTTACGTACACAAATCATTCTGCTCGTGTTTGTTGTCATCGCCATTGTGTCGAACTTAAGTTTTGGGGCGGTAAATTTAACTTCCCAACAGGTATGGCAAGGTTTGTTTTCTGGCAGTGAACACTACTTCACCATTCATGAGTATCGTTTTCCGCGAGTTTTAATTGCTGTATTGGTCGGCGCAATGTTGGCAAGTTCAGGGGTGCTCATTCAAGGGGTGATTCGTAACCCACTTGCTTCACCGGACATCTTGGGGGTAAGCCATGGGGCAGGATTGGGCGCAGTGGTAGTTATGACACTGTTTCCAGCTATTTCTGTTTACTGGCTTCCTTTAGCTGCGCTAATTGGCGGAATAACTTCGGCGCTCTTACTTGCCTTAGTGTGCGGCGGAAATACGGCTCCGGTTCGTTTAGCCATTACTGGCGTAGCACTGGCGGCTTTATACAGCAGTGGTATCGATTTTCTTATCCTCACTCAGCCATTAGAAATCAACAATGCGCTGCTCTGGCTGACAGGCAGTTTATGGGGAAGAAGCTGGACTCAGTTAGCCATGCTATTACCGTGGTTAGTTTTGATACCTGCGGTTTTTTGGCTTAGTCAGGCGTTAAACTTGCTTACATTGGGCGATGAAAGGGCCTGTAACTTGGGTATCTCGGTGCCTTGGGTGAGGGGGCTCGCTTTGTTTGTGGCTGTCATTTGGACTTCAGCTTCAGTCGCTGTTTGTGGGCCAATTAGTTTCCTCGGTTTAGTGGCTCCTCATTTAGCACGTCAGTTGGTGGGTGGGCGTCATCAGGCACTATTGCCCACATCAATGTTGGTTGGGGCTTTTCTACTGCTGGTTGCTGACTTGGTTGCCCGTGTCATTGACCCGCCAATTGAACTTCCAGCGGGTATTATGACTGCGATTATTGGCGCACCCTATTTCTTGTATCTATTGTTCAAAATGAGATAGCTCATGGGTTTAACTACTGAAAATTTAATTGTCGGTTATGGCGGCACACCCATTGTTAAAGGTGTCAATATAACTGTACCTGAAGGAAAAATTACCGCTCTTTTAGGGCCAAATGGTTGCGGAAAATCGACCTTATTGAAGGCGATATCTCGAATTTTGAAAGTACAAAGCGGCGCAGTTTTGTGGCAGGGAGAAAGGATTGAGCAGATATCTTCTCGTCAACTAGCACAACAATTGGCTTTGTTACCTCAATCTCAAGAACCACCCGAAGGTGTCACTGTCCGAGACGCGGTTTCTTATGGTCGCAGTCCGTATACTGGTTTCTGGGGGCAGCTATCTGCTCAGGATAAATCGATTGTTGAGCAGTCTATGGAGGCGACGGGCATAGCATGTTTTGCGGACAGACCTGTTACGGATCTTTCCGGAGGGCAAAGGCAGAGAGTTTGGTTGGCAATGACTTTAGCGCAGGATACAGACTATATCTTGCTCGATGAGCCAACCACCTATCTTGATATGAACCATCAGGTCGAGTTGATGAAGCTGCTGCGTAAGTTGAATCAGCAAGGTAAAACTATCGTGACGGTTTTGCATGATATCAATCAGGCTTGTCGCTATTGCGATCATTTAATTGTTATGCAGGAGGGGCAGGTGATGAGCGAAGGGGCTCCGGATGTTGTACTTACGTCTGAGTTGCTTGCAAAAGTATTTGAACTGGATGCGCAAATTCATCCATGTCCGATTACTCAAACTCCAATGTGTATCGTCCGTTAACTCTTTGTTTTAGTACTCCTTATTCGCTTTCCTTGCAAGGAAAGCGAAGCTTCTCAGCCTCTTCGTTTTCACTTCCTTCTTTGGTTATCCTCCCCTTGTTATTTGCCAAAGTATGATGATTTTTTCATCAGTTACGTGTGTTATGAGCAGATAACAACAAAGTAATAACAGAGCCAATAACGGGAAGAGAAGGCAATGAACCTGAGACAACAACTGCAAAAAGCGTTTGATGAGAGTGGAGAAAACTTAGTGGTAGGTAGTGAACAACTTTGCCCTATTGAGCCTTCCGTCCTTGCTGAGATCACCGAAGATTCGCCTCTGGTTGTCAGAGTGATTCGATCGGGGCTAACCGCTGAAGTCTTTCACCTAAGAATCAATGGTAAAGACTACAACCTGAAAAAGCGCCGCACAGTGGCAAAAGTAGCTAACTTAGACGGTCAATACTCTTTTCTCAACGAAGTTCAGCGACGTAATGACCTACAAAAACTCAAGCAGCAATCAGATACTGTTCAAAGATTTAGCCATATAGTGCCAACGATCTACGCTAACTACCGTCTAGGAATTATTTTGTCGCCGTGGATTGAAGGGTACCATATTCAGCAACTCACGCCTGATTTGATTCAACAGTTATTCACCACACTGCAGGCATGTGAAGAACACGGTTTGATGGAATGGGATCTATGCAGTGGTAACTTGCTGGTGGATCAACATCAACAGCTTTGGCTGTTCGACTTCGGCTATATGTACTCGTTTGATCCCAAAACAGACTTCAACAGCAACGGAACCGCCGATCCTTTATTTCATATGGTGGAACGCTTCGAAACGCGCTTCTTTTTTGGCTGGCTGCTGAAAAATGCTTGTTCTTTGGCTGAGCAACTGGAGCTGTACCGGACACTGAAACAAATTGCTGTGGAGGTTTATCAGCAAAAAATTACGTGGCTTAAAGCGCAACAAGCAAAAGTTATGGTGATCAATCACTTTGAAAGTCTTATTGAATCTTGGCAGAGAGCGTTAGCCAGTGATGATGAACTTTTACATCTGTTTCAACTAGAGTCTTTCCGTTCCCATGTGCTTGATATTGATGATGACATCGACGGCCAATCCTGTACCGAATTAACTTTAAAACGCATATCTCTGGTGCTTGATGTTCTGGCGAGCGACTTTGATTATTTGAATAAAAGCGGTGGTTTGTTTTATGGCAACAAAGGCAAATCACAACAAGCGATCATTGAGCAATATGAGCAGAAACGAGAGTTGGCAGAGGAATATCAGTTGCGATAGCGGAAGGATAGAAAGAGCATTGAATTTTTGCCGAGAGTTGCTAGTCAATCGCTAACACTTGCGGCGAGCAATGACGAAAAAATTAAGCCTCCAAATTCCATAGGAGGAACTGGAGGCTTAAGAAACTCAATCTGCGTGCAGTTGGGTTGAAATCTTATTTAGTATAAGACTGAGCGATGTTGTCGATACGCTCATTTGCGCGTGCAGCTTCTTCTTGTGCTGCCATTGCAGAATCAGATGCTGCATTCACTTTTGAAGCTAGAGCAGAGTGCTCGCTCTTAAGTGCTGCAACTTCGTCGTTAAGCTGGCTAACTTGGCTGTTTAGCTCGTCCAATTTTGCTGTTGTTGCTTCGTCAGGACCTGATGCACAACCTGCTAGTAATAGTACAGATGACGCTGCTGCCGCGATTAACATCTTGTTCATATGAACTCCTTGATTTTATGTAAATATCAAAACGTCCTATACATTCTTTTCCATATAGTGACGAGTTATAGTGTAGACACTATTTTACGCTTCGCCTAATCAGTAAAAGTCAAAATAACCCAAAATAATGTCAATGAATCAAATGATTGTGTGAATTCTTACTGATAAGAATTACTTTAGCACCAAATTTGACTGTAGTGCATATACTATTTAAGTGTTATGAAGAGAATATTTTCTGTGATCTCTATCTATTAGCGCACTATTCGCGGTATCATACTGCGCTTTGATTTTGACCATTTAGCCACACGTGTTCGGCTACCCCACTGATTTGGAGAATCCTTTGCAGTTTAAAGATTTAGGCTTAGACAATCGCTTATTGAAAAACTTAGCACACTACGATTTCAAACAAGCGACCGAAATCCAGAAGATCGCTATTCCTGTTGCTATTGCAGGAAAAGATGTATTGGCGTCTTCGAAAACTGGTTCCGGTAAAACATTAGCCTTCTTACTTCCTACTCTGCATAAAGCTTTAAAAACAAAGGCTTTTTCAGCAAAAGATCCGCGCGCAGTGATTTTATTGCCAACGCGCGAATTGGCGAAGCAAGTGTATGGTGAATTACGCGTTATGTTGGGTGGTTTGAGCTACACAGGTACGCTTATCACTGGTGGTGAGAACTTTAACGACCAAGTGAAAGCGCTGAGCCGTTACCCTCGTTTTATCGTTGCGACTCCCGGCCGTCTTGCGGATCACCTTGAACACCGTTCGTTGTTTTTAGATGGTGTGGATACTCTGATTCTTGATGAAGCAGACCGCATGTTGGATCTGGGTTTCGCCCCTCAACTACGTCACATTCATAAAGCGGCGAAACATCGTCGTCGTCAGACGCTGATGTTCTCTGCAACATTGGATCACGCTGAAGTCAACGATATCGCAGCTGAGATGTTAAATGACCCGCGTCGTATTTCAGTGGGTGTCTCAAACGAGCAGCACAAAGACATTCGTCAACGCTTCTACCTGTGTGATCACCTAGACCACAAAGAAGCGTTACTAGACCGAGTTCTGCACGACGCAGAATATCGTCAGGTTATTATCTTCACGGCAACGCGCGCAGATACCGAACGTTTAACCGATAAGCTTAATGAGATGAAGCTGAAAGCGGTGGCGCTAAGTGGAAGTTTGAACCAAGCGCAACGTAATACCATTATGAGTCAGTTTGAGCGTGCAGTGTTTAAGATTCTGGTGACCACTGATGTTGCATCTCGCGGTCTGGATATTGCCAATGTGACTCACGTTATCAACTTTGATATGCCAAAACACACCGAAGAATACGTTCACCGTGTGGGTCGTACAGGTCGTGCTGGTAACAAAGGGGATGCGGTCTCTTTCGTTGGTCCTAAAGACTGGGATAGCTTCAAACGCGTAGAAGCGTTTTTGCAGCAAGATATTCAATTTGAAGAGTTGGAAGGGTTAACTGGCAAGTTTAAGGGTCTTAAACCTAGACAGCCAGTGCGTAAAGCAAACGACCAAGCAAACAAGAATGTGAAGTCGCAAGCGAAGAAGGTAGCGAAGAAACCTGTCAAACGCGATAAGAGCTTCTATAAAAACGTCGCTGTGGGTGACAATGTCTTCATTCCGAAGAAGAAAGTTGCCCCTAAAGTAGACGAAGAATAATCCGAAAGATTATCTGCTAGATAAAACAATGCCGCTTAAACAGCGGCATTTTTGTCTGTGTCATATGGTGCTGTTACTACTCTCTATACCTACGAAATCTGCACTTAATAGATTGCGTTTAAATCTGGTGAGATAAAAAAGTCCTATTCTTAATTTTCCTTAAGCTTTCCTTAAGCTTTCCTTAAGCTTTCCTTAAGTTTACTTATTTAAGCTCTCTCTATAGCTAGCAGAGAGGGCTTCTTGTATGGCAGATTTCATTCCATCTCACCCATTTAAGCTTGAGATTATCGACCGCATTCATCCGCAACGTAGTGAGATTGAAAACTACATTGCCCAGCGTTATTCCTTAGCATTTGATGCTCATTTAAATTCCTTTATGCCCACATTTATGGCTTTGATGGAAGGCGAGGAGGTTCGTTCACTATGCGGTTTCCGTGTCGCCAGCAACGAATCACTATTTTTGGAACAGTATCTAGATGAACCGGCAGATCAGCTTTTGAACAAAGTGTTCTATCGCTCTCTATCTGATCAATCCACAAATCATCCAGAAGAACACGGTACTCAACCGCGTATCGAGCGCAGCAAGCTTATCGAATTCGGACAGCTTGCTTCATTTTCGAAAGGCTTTTCTACGCTTCATTTTCTTCTGATGACTCAAAAGCTGGTGGAGAGTGGTTATGAATGGTGCATTTTTACTGCCACTGATCCTCTTTACGCCATGATGTCGCGACTCGGTTTGGATACCACAGTGCTAGCTGAGGCTGACCCTTCAAGAATTCCCGATGCGACCTACACATGGGGCAACTACTACCAACATCAACCGCGTATTGTTGCGGGTAACCTGAAACAGGGGCTCGCGCATCTTGAGGCTTTGTTTGCTGAAAAGGTGTGTCGTGCGCGTGGAGGTGCACTGTGAATATGATTATTGAATCTCTCATCCGACACTCGATTGATACGCCAAGCAAAATCGCATTTATTGGCGCTGATGAAGAGATTTCTTATCAAAACTTACTTATCAGAGTGCGTGATGTCGCCGAGTATTTGGTTGAGTATTCACCCAAGTGTATCGCTTTGCGTGCCGAAAATAGCCTCGACTGGGTTATCGCCGATCTTGCTGCGCTGTATGCCGAAATTCCTAATGTTCCTGTCCCGCTATTTTTTACGCCTGAACAAGTCGACCATATCTTGGCTGAGTCTGGCGCGGATTTATTGGTTGGCGATTGGGATGCCTGGGTGGAGAACACTGCCGATAATGCACATTCGCTTGATGCAATAATGGTGGGTCACGCTGGAAATCTGAGTGTCTGGAAACGTTCAGTTAAGGACGTAAAACCGCTGCTATCACATACCGGAAAAATCACTTTTACCTCTGGTTCTACTGGTCACCCGAAAGGTGTCTGTTTGAGCCAGAATCAACTGTCAAAGGTCAGTCGTGCACTGGCTGATACCATTGCTACCGAAGTGAAATGTGAAAAACACTTGGTGCTTTTACCGCTATCTACGCTGCTGGAAAATATCACTGGTATCTATGTCCCAATCATTATTGGGGCGACGTCTGTCGTGTTGAACGGTGAGGAAGTGGGGTTGAGTGGTTCCAGCAACTTCAATCCTTCTCAGTTTGCTTTGGCGCTGGCGAAGTATCTGCCTAACAGCTTAGTGCTCACTCCAGCTCTGTTAATGGCTTTGATAGAAGTCGTAAAAGCAATGCCGGTGTTAGCGAAAAATCTAGAGTTCGTTGCAGTGGGTGGTGCTCGCGTTTCACCACAGCTTTTAGAAATGGCGCACAGCTTAGGTATTCCTGCCTTTGAAGGATACGGTCTTTCTGAAAATGCATCGGTCGTCAGTCTTAATACTCCATCCGCGTATAAAGCTGGCACCAGTGGAAAACCACTGCCACATATCGATGTAAAAGTTTCCAATGACGGTGAAATTTACGTTTCTGGTTGCGTTGCGTTGGGGTATATCGGCCAACCTTTTGAACAGGGTTGGTATGCCACGGGCGACTTAGGACATCTCGATGAAGACGGTTTCCTTGTAATCGATGGCCGTAAAAAGAACCAAATCATTACTGCATTCGGTCGCAATATTTCACCCGAGTGGGTGGAATCTGAGGCTCAGGCATTTAGGGCGCTGTACGGAATGGTTCTGGTTGGTGACGGCGAAAAATCACTGAGTGCCATCCTAGAAAATCCAAATGTTGAACAAGTGACAGCGGCGCTAAAACAGCTCAATCAACGTCTGCCAGATTACGCTCGTATCCGGACGTTAATCACAGCTCAAGGACTGAATTCGATGGCGGGATTTTATACCAGCAATGGTCGCCCGATTCGCTCCAAGTTTGAACAGTGGATGCTGAGTAAAACCGATGAAGATGATGGGCGAATCATTACGCCAATTAACGAATGAACGAAAGTCGCCAAATATTTTTGAAGAGAAGAATTACGGAGTAACTACCATGACTGCATTTTTTGAAACCCTGAAAAAAGAAACCCAAGTGGCTCAACAACAGATGTTACAAGCGCCGATTTTCGCGGCTTGCGCCCGTGGTGAAATTGAACTGGATACTTACGTGAACTTTCTTACTCAGGCGTTCCACCATGTAAAACACACCGTACCTCTATTGATGGCATGTGGTGGCCGCTTACCTGAAAAGTACGAGTGGCTACGTCAGGCTATTGGTGAATATATCGAGGAAGAAAAAGGCCATCACGAATGGATCTTAAATGACATCAAGGCTTGTGGTGCGGATGCCGAAGCAGTGCGAGCGAACTCGGGTAATGGTCGAGTGGGTTCTGCGATTGAGCTGATGGTGGCGTATCTGTATCACCAAATCGACCGTGGCAACCCTATCGCTTTCTTCGGCATGGTGTGGGTATTAGAAGGCACCAGTGTGGGTGTCGGTGGTCAAGTCGCAGCTTTAGTCAAACAGACCCTAAACCTGCCAGACAACGCAATGAGCTACTTAACGTCACACAGCGTACTGGACCAAGAGCATATCCAATTGTTTGAGAACTTGATGAACCAAATCACTGATGAGAAAGATCAACAAGCGATTATTGATTCATCCAATATGGTGTTCCAGCTATACGGTCAAATGCTGCAAGAGCTGACTCCAGCTGCAATGCAAAATGCGGCTTAAGGAACAGTTATGGAATTGCAAGACAAACGTGTATTACTAACAGGTGCTTCTGGCGGCATTGGCAAAGAGGTCGCGAAAGCGCTGGAAGCAAAAGGAGCAAAACTGCTTTTGGTTGCGCGTAATGGCAATAAGCTTGAAGCGCTGAAAAACAGCTTAGAGTTTCCCCATCATCATGAAGTTGTGGCGGCGGACTTGTCCACAGATGCAGGTTTCGAAAAGGTGAAACAAACCTGTTTGAACCTGTCGCAGAAAGGACAACGTATCGACGTATTGATTAATAATGCTGGCAGCAATCAGTTCAGCTTTCTTGCGCAGAGAAGCAGCCCATCGATTGAACTTGAGATGCGTCTGAACCTATTAGTGCCAATGTTGTTGAGCCAATCTGCGCTCTCTTGGATTAGTCGTCCGGGCATTATTCTGAATGTCGGTTCAACCTTTGGTTCCATCGGTTTTCCAGGCTATACCACTTATTGTGCGGCGAAGTCAGGGTTGCAGCGCTTTAGTGAGGCGTTGGACAGAGAGTTGGATGGTTCAGGCATTCGGGCGCTTTATCTTGCGCCACGAGCAACGGATACGACGTTAAACGACCGCTTTGTTAATCAAATGAACCAACAGCTAGGCAATAAGAGTGATTCGCCAGAAGTGGTCGCAGGGCATGTGGTCGACATCTTGGAAAAAGAGCAAGCGGCTCGTTGGATTGGCTGGCCGGAAAAACTGTTTGCTCGTATTAATCAGATCCTTCCGGGCGTTGTTTCTAAATCCATTCGCAAACAACAAGACATCATTCATCACTTTATTAACCAAGTCCATGGCAAGTAACTGAGGGACGAAATATGAAATTTTTACTATCAACTTTAGCTGCTACTATTTGTTTTGCTACTGCCACATCAGCTTTTGCTTCGGGAGCGGATCCGTTAGTCACGATTCAAAAAAAGTGGGCGGTCTGTCAGTATGATTCGAAAGATACGGATAATCAGGTTTACTGCTTAGAAAACTTAATCAAGCGCAACGAAGAAGCTTTGAAACAAGAACCAAACCGCCAAGAGTTGAAAGTATGGTTGGCAATCAACAAGTCGTCGCTTGCGGGGGCTGATGGAGGTTTAGGTGCTCTTTCGTTGGTGAAAGAAGCAAAAGCACTTTTAGAACAAGTGATTGATAAAGCGCCAGAAACGTTAAATGGTTCAGCGTTTACCAGTTTAGGCTCGTTATACTACAAGGTGCCGGGGTGGCCAATTGGATTCGGTGATGATGATATGGCTGAGAAAATGCTCCGCAAAGCTTTGGAAATAAACCCTGATGGCATCGATCCAAACTATTTTTACGCGGACTTTTTAGCACAGGATGGACGAAAAAAAGAAGCCATCCAGTACTTAACTAAAGCACAGAAAGCGCCGCCACGTGCTGATCGACCTTTAGCCGATCAGGGGCGTAAGCAAGAAATAGCAAAATTATTAGGAGAGCTTCAATAACCATGCGGTTACTTTTAGTTGAAGATGACGCATTACTCGGACAATCCATGGTGACTTCACTCAGTCGCCATGGTTATACCGTGGATTGGGTAGACAGAGGCGGTGGTGTTGAAGTTGCGATGAGAACTGAGCAATTCGCTGCCGTTATTTTGGATCTTACCTTGCCAGATATCGACGGGCTGGTCGTTTTGCGAAACCTGCGCCGAGCTGGCTATACCTTACCTGTGTTAATCCTTACCGCACGTGATGATATTGAAGACAGAGTAAAAGGCTTAGATGGCGGAGCCGATGATTACTTAGTGAAGCCATTTGCCCTTGAGGAGTTGATGGCGCGGCTTCGGGTGCTCATTCGTCGTCAATCAGGATACTGTGATGAACGCATCGTTGTTGGACAACTTTCTCTCTCTTTAGCTGAACAAGCCGTTGATTATGATGGAAATAGGCTAAAGTTAACCAATAACGAATTTAAATTGCTCACCGCATTAATGACCCATGCGGGGAGAGTGCTCAGTAAAGACCAGCTACAACAGTCGTTGCACGGTTGGGATGAAGGGGCGAGTGACAATGCCATCGAAGTGCATATTCACAATTTGCGTAAAAAAGTTCCGAATAACCTGATTAAGAATATCCGTGGCGTGGGGTACATCATTGAAAAATAACGTAGAAGCAACTTTTTCTATTAAAAAGCGATTGACGATATCAGTGATCGCGCTTTCATCAGTTTTAATTCTGATTTGTTTGTATTTCAGCTTCTCTTATTCAAAACATGAAATTGAAGAGGTGTACGACGCTCGCCTTGGTCAGTCAGCCAAGATGCTGCTATTGAGTATGCCGATTTCAGAACAACCTATGCAGTCAGGTCAAACGCGTGATTTATTTGATAACTGGATGAAACGCATTGCTCTGCAAGCAAAAGGGGATGACAACCCGACACCGTTTGGCCACCCTTATGAGCAACATATTTTAGTTCAGTTTTATATCGCAAATGAACTCATTTGGAGCTCTATTCCTGAAATAGACAACCTCAACCATGACCCTAAGTACGCAGGGTTTGGTTATATGGATATTGAGAATGAACCTTGGCGATATTTCCAACTTCCATTGCCTAAAGCGATGAATACTAAGCATGAGTACATCTTTGTCGCTGAGAAAGAGTCGATTCGTGATGAAATGATGTATGAATTGGCGTTGTCTGCTGCTTTACCACAATTTGTTTTAATTCCGAGTCTGGCACTGCTGATGGTGCTTTTGATTGATAAACATTTTAAGCCTATCTCTGAACTTAAGCGGGCGATTGCTCAGCGCAGTGCGAATAAGCTAGACAGCATTTATGTCGCAAACCCCACGCAGGAATTATCTCCCCTAGTTGCAGCCCTCAATACTTTGTTGAATGAGTTGGATCAAGCTTGGCAAAGGGAAAAACGTTTTACCCGTATGGCAGCACATGAGTTGAAAACACCGCTGACCATACTGCGCCTGAATGCAGAAAACGCTTTGATGAGCCAAAATGAGCAACAACTGAAATCAGATTTAAGCAATATTCTGCAAGGCATCGACAGAACAGACCGAATGATTCAGCAACTTTTGACACTGGCTAAAGTGGAAAGCATCCATGAAATGAAGTTCTTGGTTACGGATCTTTCTAAGCTTTGTCAGTCAGTTATCGCAGAACGCGTACCGCTTGCTCTTAAGCGTCAGCAAGAAGTCTCGTTTGAAGGTGATGGTATTCAAGTGTTAGGCGACGAAGCATTACTGAGAATGCTGCTAACAAACCTGCTCGATAACGCGATGCGCTATTCGGGGGATGGTTCTCAGATCAACATCAGACTGGAAGACAAAGAAGAGTCTGTGAACATCTATGTCAGTGACACTGGGAAAAACATCACTACTGAAACTCGAGAGAAAATGTTCGATAACTTCTATCGAGCCAACACAGAAAAAGGCGACGGTGCAGGGCTTGGTATGTCGATTACCCGCGATATTGCCAGATTGCATCGAGGAAGCGTTGAGCTGCTTCCTCGCGCGGACAGCCGTAACACGTTTTTGGTTGTGCTACCTAAATAAATAGGTTTCTTTGTCTTTGATGTTGCGGCCGTTAAGATTTAAGGCCGTAACATCGCATACCGCCATTGCTGGTCACTTCTGCGCGGCTACCTTGATGCCATGCTCCATCTTCACTGTTCCAAAATGCAAGATGATACTGTTCGCCATCATCATGCCAGAACCCGATAGGTTGATTGGGAAAACTATTTCTGCAAATCAATTCACCTTCAGCAAGAGAGACAGACTTTCCGCTTTGGTCAATGACATCGATATCTAAGCCCAAAGCCGCACCTTGGCATTCTCCGTTGTAGACAGGTGAGATAGGGTTGCCAATCACAAAGTTGCCGAGAATGTTGGCATCTCCAGACATGACTGACAGGTGCAAATCGGGTTTGACTTGGTCGTATATATAATCAAATTGTATGGCTTTGAGCATTTGCCCCGTTGAACAGAGTGTCTTGAGAGAAGTTAAAGCGTAAAAATTGCCGGGTGAAAACTCTTTTTGCTCAAGAGCCTGTAAATAATCTGCCGGAGTCGCAAACAGAGTCACTTCCGCTTCCTGAATGAACTCCCATAATGCACTTGGTTGAGGATAGAGCGGATAGCCATCATAAATGACTAAGGTTGCCCCGCTTGCCATTGCAGAAACATGCCAGTTCCACATCATCGAGTCACATTCTGTATTGATCAGGACGCGATCATCGGGCTGTATATCGCACTGAAGCTGATGCTCTTTTAAGTGATTAAGTACGGTTCCCCCAACACTGTGAGCGGTGCATCTCGGTGGAGCATTATCTATTTCTGAAAACAGCACAAACAGAGGGTCGTTAAAACCAATACGCTCGTAAGTTAAACCGCGAGGAAGATAGCTGGAAAGCAGTGATTGCCAGTCGGAAAACGTATCATTGAAATTCACGCTGTATTCGCGTTGCTGTAAATATTCTATCTGGCAGGTATTTTCTATACTTTCAATCGCTTGAACAATTTTAGAATTACTTTCTTCCATCAGATGATTGCTGCCGTTAAAGCTATAACCATTACAGCAGAATAAAATTTTGGGTTGAATTTGCTCAAAGCGAGCTATGGTGTCATCAATATCATCTGAAGGGGAAGTTGATGCCCAGATAGCTCCCAAGCTTGTGGTCGCCAGCATCGCTACAACGGTTTCAGGCATATGGGGCAAGCAAGCCGCAACCACATCACCTTTTATCACCCCATTCTGTATCAGCCATTGCTGAACAATCGATACCTGATCACAGAGCTGCTGCCATGTCAGTTTTTTGCTTTGTCCGCTCTCGTTTTTAAACCAGATAGCAACGCCTTCAGGTTTTTGGAAAGCGTAGGAAAGTAGGTTCTCTGCGTAATTGAGTTGCGCCTGAGGAAACCAAATCGTATCACGAGCAGGAAGGAATTTTTGCCAACGAGCGATGCCTTCACCGTAGATACAGTTACCGCAGAATCCAATCACATCACAGAATTGCCAAATTTCCAGCCAGAACTTTTTCTTATCCGCTACTGACCATTGGTGGAGCTGCTGATAGGTTTCAACCGCTTCACCCTGCATATTAATGTGTTGAATAAACTGCTGAAGATTCGATGCTTGAACTCGCTCTTCGCTGGGTATCCACAATGGGTTTTCGTTAGACATAACTCGCTCAGCCATTCAATTTACTCTGAATAGAGTTTTGACGCAGATCTAGACAAAGTCAAACAACAGCTCACTGATATTTAAGAAAAAAAGAGAATGACTACCGTGATGATTTGGATTGAGTTGGCTAAGGAATAAAGCTGTTGGCGGATTTTAGTAGGAGACAGGTAAAAAAATAGCCAACTGTAAGTAATACAATTGGCTGATATAACATGTGAACAAAATGTATTCACTAACAACGTCAGTTGGCTAGGTGACCCTCGGCTTAATAAGGGTCAACTAATATAAAGCATATTGCATGCCAACTTTTTTAGTGTGATTTTTGGTTATTAATTAATCTATATTGGCGGTTTGTGAACGTTTCGTGGGAAAACTTTGCATAATGCAAATGCATAATGCAAAAGTTTGGTCAATTTGCTAGTGATAATCTTAATATTAAAACGCCATTTCATTAAATCCTTGTTAATTTAATTATAGTTAGAATACTAATTAATATTTATATGTCTTATAAATTTAATTAATCTCAATAAATCCTTTAAAAACAATATTATATGCTTGTTTTTCCATCTCCTTTCAATATTTAGGGTTGAAATAATCTTTAGTCTTGTTAGTTTATATAAGGAATTTGTTTAGAGTTCTAAATGATTATGTGGCGAACAATGATTACAGCAGCACCTTGGGTCGCATACCCAGAAATTATGCAAAACCTTCAGGAAGATTGGGTTTTTAGAGTACCTACCGCAAGTGATGGCGCAAAAATACATGAGCTTATCTCTCAGTGTGCGCCGCTTGATGAAAACTCAGCTTATTGCAACTTTCTGCAATCAACGCACTTTCAAAGTACTTGTGTTGTCGCTGAGTGTGACGGTGAGATCGTTGGTTTCGTTTCAGCCTATCGCAAGCCGGATAACCCTAGTGAGTTATTCATTTGGCAAGTCGCTGTGCATGAAAGTGCGCGCGGTAAAGGTCTTGCTTTCCATATGCTGAAAGAGATTCTGACCAGAGATGATCTGCAAGACATCCAAGTGTTGGAAACCACGATTACTAAAGACAACCTCGGGTCATGGAGCCTGTTTAAGAAATTAGACAGAGTGCATGGAGAGCGTGGTGAAGTATCCACTTTTCTCGATGAAACCCGTCATTTTGAAGGTAAACACGATACGGAATATTTGTATCGAATTCCTCTAAAGCAGCAGTAGCCAAAGGCTATCACTGTTATTCATTCAAGAATCAATAAAGAAGGTTAAAACGCTACGTTATGGATATCTTTAAGAAAAAAGAATCAAACGTTCAATCTTACGCAAAAAATTTCCCCGTTGTTTTCTCCACTGCTAAAGGTAGTTGGCTCTACACCAAAGATGGTGACGCTTACCTAGATTTCTTAGCGGGTGCCGGTTCACTGAACTATGGGCACAACAATGCCATTTTTAAGATGGCACTGCTTGAGTACATCGATAAAGATGGCATTACCCATGGTTTAGACATGCACTCAGAAGCGAAAGCTGAATTCTTAAGTGCATTGCAAACTTATATTTTTGAGCCTCGCTCTTTGAACTACAAAGTACAGTTTACTGGCCCTACAGGTACCAATGCCGTAGAAGCAGCCATGAAGCTTGCGCGTAAAGTGACGGGTCGTAGCAATATTATTGCGTTCACCAATGGCTTCCACGGTTGTTCGTATGGCGCACTTGCCGCAACAGGTAACCAACACCATCGTGGTGGCGCTGGCATGGGGTTGTCAGGTGTGACTCGTTTACCTTATGAAGGTTACGCGGATATCGATGGCTTGGCCTTGTTCGAAACCATGTTGTGTGACAACTCATCTGGCTTAGATAAACCTGCGGCTGTTCTGGTTGAAACGGTTCAGGGTGAAGGTGGCTTGAACGCTGCGTCAAATGAGTGGTTACAACGTTTGGCGAAGATTTGTAAATCACACGACGTACTGTTGATCGTCGATGATATTCAGGCGGGTTGTGGTCGTACAGGTACGTTCTTTAGTTTTGAGCCTGCGGGTATCCAGCCAGATATTGTTACTTTATCGAAATCCATCGGTGGTTACGGTTTACCTATGGCGGTTGTGCTGTTTAAACCAGAACTCGACCAATGGAAACCGGGCGAACACAACGGCACATTCCGTGGTAATAACCATGCGTTTGTCACCGCTGCAAAAGCGTTAGAAACCTACTGGGCAGATGAAGAATTTTCACAGCACATTCAGCAACGTGCTGAGCAGGTAACGCAAGCTATTCAAAAAGCACTTCGTATGTATCCGACAATGTTTACCCGCTTGAAAGGTCGCGGTCTGATGCAAGGTATTGAGTGTCAGAGCGGTGAGATTTCAGACAAGATTGCCCGCGAATGTTTCCGCTTGGGTATGGTGATTGAAACCGCAGGTCCTGATGATGAAGTGGTGAAATTCTTCTGTCCTCTGACCATCAGTGAGTCTGAGCTTGAGCAAGGTTTAACTATTTTTGCTCAAGCGGTTGAAAACATCGCATCTCAATACATTAAAAAAGCGTCATAAGGAAAAGTCATGATTGTAAGAACACTAGATGAATGTCGTCAGAGTGAACGTCGAGTCGTTGCGGAAACTTGGGAAAGTGTACGCATGCTGCTGAAAGATGATCAGATGGGCTTTTCGTTCCACATCACTAACATTTACAAGGGCACAGAAACCCATATTCACTACAAGAATCACCTTGAGTCTGTTTACTGCATGTCGGGTGAAGGTGAAATTGAAGTTGTTGGTGGTGAAACTTATCCGATCAAGCCAGGTACCTTATACATTCTCGATAAGCATGATGAACACTTCTTACGTGCTTATGAAGGCGCAGATATGGTGATGGCATGTGTGTTTAATCCGCCGTTAACTGGTGCGGAAACCCATGACAAAGACGGTGTTTACCCGATTGTTGAATAATTCAAAATTCAATGCACCTATTCTCCTTCCTCAATGCAGGAAGGAGAGAACTCGCAAAATAAGAAGTGACTTTTAACCCAACGAGAAGAGGAGACATCATGTATTACACCGTAGAGAAAATCGGTGGTACTTCTATGTCTGCGTTTGACGCAGTTCTTGATAATATTCTGCTAAAACCGAGCAATCCATACGGTCGAGTATTTGTTGTATCGGCTTATTCAGGGATGACTGACGCTTTACTGGAGTGCAAACGCACAGGTAAGTCAGGTATCTACAAAATGATCGCCAAACGAGACGACGCTTGGCGCGAGGCAATATACGAACTTGAGCAACGTATGTTGATGATCAATGAGAACTTGTTCGCCGATCCTATGAGTCGATTGCGCGCAGATAAGTTTATCCGCTCTCGAATTTCTGAAGCAGTAAACTGCATCAATAATATTTTAGAAACCTGCCAGTATGGTCAGTTTTCGTTGCGTCATTATTTGCCACAGGTAAGAGAGTTTCTTTCCTCGATTGGTGAGGCGCACAGTGCTTATAACACGGCGTTGAAGCTCAAAACATTAGGTGTGAATGCACGTTTTGTGGATTTGTCGGGTTGGAGCAACGGTGCTCAGGGTTCGCTTGATGAGGTTATTCAGAAAGCGTTTGAAGATATCGATGTGGAAACGGAGCTACCGATTGTGACTGGTTATGCCTACTGTGACGAAGGTCTGATGAAAACTTATGATCGCGGTTACAGCGAAATGACCTTCAGCCGTATTGCTGCATTAACAAATGCAGACCAAGCGATCATTCATAAAGAGTATCACTTAAGTTCAGCAGACCCTCGTGTGGTAGGTCCGGATAAAGTGCGCCCTATGGGGCTGACCAACTACGATGTTGCTGACCAGTTGGCTAACTTGGGAATGGAAGCCATTCACCCTAACGCCGCAGCGGGTCTTCGTAAGCAAGGTATTGAGCTGCGAGTTAAAAATACTTTCGAACCGGAACACGGCGGCACACTGATATCTAATGTTCATCAGCCTGAAGATAACAAGGTTGAGATCATTGCGGGTCGAAATAAAGTGTTTGCCCTGCACATGTTTGATCAAAGCATGGTCGGAAAAGTGGATAACGTAAGTTATGAGCTAATGGAAATCATCGCTGAAGCCAAAGTGCATTTGGTTGGAAAAGAGATGAACGCCAACTCAATGACTTATTTCCTCAGCGGCAGTTCTGAGAACCTCAATGAGGTGCTTTATAAGGCTGAAAAACGTTATCCGAACGCATCGATTTCTGGAAAAATGGTGGCACTGATCTCTGCAATTGGCGCATCAATCAATACCAATGCAGCATTGAGTTTAGGTATGCAGGCATTAGATAAAGCCGACGTGACACCTATGGCAGCGTATTCATCTATGCGTAACGTTAACGTGCAATTCGTGGTTGAAGATAGCGACTACAACAGTGCCATTTGTGCCTTGCACCAGAAGTTAATCGCTCAGAAAGAAGAGTCAAAAGAAAAGTCGAAACCTTCGGTAAAAGCGGCCTAACGTGTTTATATAACTAACTTGTTTAGGTAAAAAGACGTGCCAATTAAAAAAGGCGTTGAGTGGTCACACTTAACGCCTTTTTAAACACTTGTTATTGAGGCCGTTATTCGCTCTGGTACAGTTCCAGTGGCAGGCCGTCAGGGTCAGCGAAGAAGGTATACTGTTTGCCCGTAAACTCATCCACTCTTATCGGTTCAACTTCAACGCCTTGCTGTTCAAGCTTGTTCTTGGCGGCAGATACATCATCAACACAGAAGGCAAGATGGCGTAAGCCTTGCGCTTCCGGATAGCTTGGCCTTTTTGGCGCTTCAGGAAATGAGAACAACTCAATTTGCGAACCATCTGGCAGAGCTAAATCTAGCTTGTAAGAGTCGCGCGCTTCCCGGTAATTTTCAGCAATGACTTCTAGTCCGAGAACATCCACATAGAAGGCTTTTGAGCGGGGATAGTCAGAGCAAATAATCGCAGCGTGATGAATTCGTTTTAACATGATGTCCTCGTAACGTTTTAGCGGTTGAGCTTTGGACGCAAATGTTCTAGCGCATAATCAATAAAGACTCTCAATCGCGCGGGCATGTATTTGGTTTGCGCATACTGCATCGCAATCGCGCCATGGTAGTTACTCTTAATCGTCCACTCTTGTAACAGTTGCACCACTTCTCCGTTGGCAATCGCATCTTGAACCACAAAGTCATGGAAAATCCCGATACCCAAACCATTTTTTGCCCCGTTTAAACGGATCTGTGATTGGTTAACCGCGAAACGACCGGTTACCGCTACAGTGTGGAACTCATCCTCTTTAAGAAAGCTCCAGATATGGTCATGCTCGGTTTCTGCAAGATAGAGACAATCGTGGTTTGAAAGATCCGTTGGATGTTTTGGTGTACCTCTTTGTTTCAGGTATTCAGGGCTGGCACACAACACCAGATTGGTTTTCGCCAATTCTTTGAGTACCAAGTTTTCATCCGGCTTATCGGTCAGTTTGAATGCCACATCGACATTGTGTTTGAACAGATCGATTTCACCATCTGCGGCGCGAAGTCTGAGTTTGATCTCTGGATACTGTTTCAGAAACGGCACAACCAGTGGTTGCAACACGGAGTTAAGGAACGCCTCGGGTGCGGCAATGGTAAGAGTACCGGCTGCCTCGGTATGATCCGAGCTTGAAAGCTCTACCGCTTGCTGCGCAGCATTCATCATCACCAAACATTGGTCATAAATTTTCTGCCCTGCCTGAGTGATGATCAGTTTTCGTGTGGTGCGTTCAAACAGCTTTACCGACAAAGCTTGTTCTAAACGAGTAATAAGTTTACTTAACGCGGACGGAGTAACGCCTAACTTGTGAGCCGCAGCGGTAAAACTGCCTTCATTTACAATTAAGATAAATGTCGCTAAATCAGGAAGTAAGGTAATAAGCTTTGGGTTTAGCATGGTGTTTAGGCGTTCAATGATCGTACAAGTGCAGTGATGATGCGAACTGTAACATAAGAATTACAAGATCTGTTCGGCTAATTCTAACTTATGAGAAGTAGAAATCGTCTATCTTTACAAAATGTTGTGCTAGGGAAAGCTGGAATGAAGAAAACTGAAAAGCGGTGGTATTCGAGATTTGTAATGCCACTACACATCCATTTATCTGTGATGTTTGTCACTGTGGTAGCGGGCTCATGCCTACTGCAAATCTGGGCTTCTTCCAAAAGTATCGACAACATTATTTTTGAAGCCAATCAAACCCTGTTTGAACAAATAGCCACCACCACGAAAGGCGATTTTGAAAAGGTTTTCCAGCCAGCGATGGATGCTATCAGTACCTTAGAGCTCACGCCTCTTAATGATCCAGCTCGTGAAGATGACCGAATTCCCTATCTCGCCATTTTGCAAAAATTGTTACATACCCAGCCTGGCGTCAATGCTTATTTCGTAGGCTATAACAATGGGGATGTATTGGCTGCGTTCAAAAACACTCAGTCGAGTTGGATGACAGACATTCCAGTACCTAAAAATGCAGAGTTGTTTGGTGTGATGTCTTCTCATGAAAAAGGTTATGCGACACTGTTCTTTTTTAGTGCCGACGGTAATGTCATTGGTTCACAGATTATCTCCAATAGCAGCTTAGATGCTCGTAAGGAAACTTGGTACCAAGCGGCGCAAAACAATGAGATGAGTCTGGCGAGGCCGAGATTCTTTAAAGTTCAACAGCAAATTGGCGTGACGGTGCAAAAGCGCTCTGAAACAGGAACGGTTATTGCGGCTGAGATATTGCTATCCAGCGTTTCAAATGTGCTGGCAGGCAGCGCACAAGATCACCCTTCGACCAGACTGTTGTTTGAAAAAAATCAACGCTATATCTACGCCTTCAGTGAAGGCAGCAGTCATCGTCTGTCATTAAGTGAGTTAGAGACCATTGACCAGTTACCTTTTCCAAATATCAGATCGTTTATTCTCGATGAAAGCAATGTCGCGAAAGGCTTAAAAACAGAAATGATTGATGATGAGAAGTGGTTTGGCGAAGTGTTTCCTGTTGCGAAAATTGGCGATAAAGATTTCTACTTACTGTTTGCCATAAAAGAAACAGAACTGTTAGATAAAGCCGCCGCCATAAGACATCATGCGATAGCAACCGCGTTTATTCTTGCTCTGCTCGTATTGCCAATTGTTTATATCATGGCGCAATTTATTAGCCGTCCCATTCGTTTAGCCACTCAAAATGCTCAAGACATCAGTCACTTCAAGTTTGATGCGCCAAACTATAAACCCAGCCGAATCCGAGAGATTGTTGATCTTAGTAAAGCGTTAAAAGGGATGAACATCACCATTCACAACTTCTTTGAACTGACCAGAACCATATCGAAACAGAAAGACTCTGTGAGAATTCAGTCGGTGATTAGTGAAGGTTTGGTCAAAGTAACCAAAGCTCAAGGTGCTTTTTTATCGATATGGAATGATAAGGAGGGGTGCTTAGAGGCTCATATTTATTGGGACAGTAAAACCAAAGATAAGAATGATGTCTCCCTTGCTTATTTGGATAGCAACGAAAAGGTTCTCAGCATTTACTCACATGTAAACGGTGAAGAGTATTTGATCTATGAAAACTCGCCTGAGTTTGCGAGAAAGCTTCGTCTGCCAGAAGAGATCTGGTGGCTCATGGTGCCGCTTTATAACCGTGAGCAGGAATGCATTGGATGTTTGAACCTTGCTTATCTGAACGAGCACAAGCAAGCAATATTAGATGAAACACTTCCACTCACTTTGGTGCTAACTGGCTATACCTCGCTTGCTATAGAAACGAAAAAACACTTGAGAGAGCAAAAGGAACTTTTGGAAGCGTTCATTCGTGTCATTGCGGGTGCTATTGATACCAAATCGCCCTATACAGGAAACCATTGTCAGCGGGTGCCGGTACTGACAGAACGTTTAGTCACGGCTGCGGCTGAATCGGATTTACAGCCCTTTAAAGATTTTTCGCTCACAGCGGATGATCAGGAAGCGTTGCACATCGCCTCATGGCTGCATGACTGCGGCAAAGTGACAACACCTGAGTATGTGGTGGATAAATCGACCAAATTGGAAACCATCTACAACCGCATCCATGAAATCAGAACCCGTTTTGAAGTGCTGAAAAGAGACGAACAAATTGACGCTTATCATTCTGCATTTGGTACCTTACCGAACGATCAACAAGCACAGCTGGATGAGAAATGGCGTCAGTTGGATGAAGATTTCGCGTTTATTGCACAAATGAATGAGGGTAATGAGTTTCTCAGCGAAGAGCACCAACAACGCATTCATACAATCGCGGGTAAAACTTGGCAACGAACCTTGGATTCAAGATTGGGATTAGGGCTGGAAGAAGCGAAACGTTATCGTGATGAAGACAATGATCTGCCCGTTACCGAATCACTTTTGGCGGATAAGCCGTCACATCGTATTCCTTGGGAATCGAGCAAAATTCGAGATGCGCGCTTCCAGTTGCAGCCCAAGCAATACAAGAACGATCAGGGTGAGCTTTATAACCTTTGCATTCAACGTGGCACATTAAACGATGAAGAGCGCTTTATCATCAATGACCATATCATCGAAACCATGATGATGCTGGAATCATTGCCGTTTCCAAGTTCCATGAAAAACATCCCGCTGATTGCTGGTAGCCACCATGAAAAACTGGACGGTAAAGGTTATCCTCAAGGTATTGATGAAAGTGAAATCCCGCTTGCTGGGAAGGCGATGGCGATTGCCGATATCTTTGAAGCACTGACCAGCTCAGATCGACCATACAAAAAAGCCAAGACCTTGTCAGAGTCGCTCAAAATTATGAGTTTTATGGTTAAAGACAATCACATTGATGCTGATCTGTTTGCCTTGTTCCTTAACTCGGGTATTTACATGGAATACGCCAAACAGTTTTTACTGCCAGAGCAAATAGACCAAGTCGACGTGGCGGATTATCTGGCATAGTCTAATCAGCCATCGATAAAGTCCTTTCGAACTTATTTCAAAATACCGATGGATTTAAGTTTGCGATAAAGGGTGTTACGACTGATGCCAAGCATCTTTGATGTTTGGCTGATGTTACCCTGATTCGCCTGATACGCTTTTAGCAATTTGTCTTCGACAGTGGTTTTTAAATCCACGGCGTCACCTTCAGATTCAATATCAACAACGCGATTGATCAAAGATTTGCTGATATGACCCGGAACATGTTCCAGCCCCAGTTCAGGCTCATCACTGGCCAGTAGACAAGCCACCTTCATCATGTTGTCTAACTCACGAATATTGCCCGGCCAATGGTAACTGGTGAGGAGCTCCATCAGGTTGGGCGACAACGACTGAGCACCAATACGATAGGTTTTGTGGATGCTCTCAATTAGCGCCGCTTTGTCTAGTCGCTCGCGTAGAGCGGGTAAATGCAAAATCAACCCATTGAGGCGGTAATAGAGATCTTGGCGGAAAGAGCCTTCCGCAACCGCTTTCTCTAAGTCTTTATGAGTGGCAGCAATGATCTGAATATCGACCGGATAACTTTGGTTTGAACCGACAGGAATCACTACCTTATCCTGAATTACGTGTAGCAAACGAGACTGCGCTTCTAACGGCATATCTGCAATCTCATCCAAAAACAGAATGCCTTTATCGGCTTGTCGAATCTTTCCTTGGTACCCCTTGCTGTTAGCACCCGTAAAAGCGCCGGCCACATAGCCGAACAGTTCAGATTCAATCAGATCTTTCGGTAAAGCCCCGCAGTTTACGCTGACCAGCGCTTTGTTTTTTCGTGAATTTCGCTGGTGGAGTGCTTTTACAAATTCGCCTTTTCCTACGCCCGTTTCACCGAGGATCATTAATGTAATGTCTTTATCAATCAGCTTGTTGGCCTGCTGCCATGCTTGCTCTATGGTGGTGTCACCAAAATGCAGTTCACAAGAAGCCGTATAAGAGTAGTGGGACTGGCGAGGTTTGTCGGTTAAGGGGTGTTTTTCAAACACAAACGGTTTTGGTCGCTGGTTAAACACTTCATCAACCAAGTGTCCAACCACAGAGCTTTGCGCCAACAGTTGAGCCGCAATGTGGTTGTGTGCCAGAATTTTTCCTCCTTCATCGGCAATAACAATGCCTTGCCAGCCACTGTTAAGCAGCGAGCGTTCACAGGCGAGATCAATTCGGGTTGAGCCTTGAGGGATTTCACACAGCAGATGATTTTCAATCAGCTGAACCATGTTCTGCACCAGAACCTGCATCGATAAATCGTGTTTTTGCTGTTCACTGGTGATATCAAGAATACCGAGCAACTCTCCCTGATGAGTGAAAATAGGACATGAAGAACAGCTGATAAAATGGTGCTGCCGAATGTAGTGTTGATTACCAACAACCGTGACTGGGCGGGCTTCCACAATTGCAGTGCCTATCGCATTTGTCCCTTTGAGTTTTTCCTGCCAGCACGCACCTGATTCCAGCGCAATTTCCGTTAAACGCTCCTTAAATCTGGGATGTCCCCAGGTGGAAAGAATCACCCCTTCTTTGTCGGTTAACACTAAGTGACTGTCACTGTGCCCACACATTTGATTGAAAAGTGGTACAGCATGCCTTTCTACCGCAGAAATTAATGACGTGGCTAACCATTTACGCTCTTTGAGCTCGTAATTTGGCAAGCGAATGTGTTCAGGACGACTTCTTTGAGTGAGTCCTGCTTCTTCACTTCGATGCCAAGATGTTGATAGCCAATCTTTAACTGTTTGAATTTGCATAACTGTTCCATGTTGTGACAGTAGCAGTGTGTCATTTTGGGACACTGGAACAATGGGTGACAGTACCCAAACCGCGATTCCATCGCCACTTAATGGTTGTGATCATTTTGTTAATCATAGCTTTACAACTTATTAACAACAAGCCGGACAAGTTTGGCTTGTGATTTGCGTTAACACTATCAGCAAGTGTGCATAGCAACACTGCAAACCCTAACAATAACGTGAAAGTAAAGTAACAAGGACTGAACTATGATTTATGCGCAACCAGGAACTGAAAATGCGATTTTTAATTTTAAAAATCAATACGATAACTTTATTGGCGGCGAATGGGTAAAACCGGTTCGAGAAGCATATTTTGCAAACACATCACCGGTTAACGGTAAAGAGTTCTGCCAAGTCCCGCGTTCTAGCGTAGAGGATATCAACCTCGCACTGGATGCTGCACACAACGTCCGCGCAACGTGGGCAAAAACCAGTGTGACCGAGCGTTCCAACATCTTGCTGAAAATTGCAGATCGTATCGAAGAGAACATCGAAAAACTGGCTTACGTTGAGTCTTGGGAAAACGGAAAACCGATTCGTGAAACCTTGGCGGCAGATATTCCTTTGATGGTTGATCATTTCCGTTACTTTGCAGGCTGTATTCGTGCTCAAGAGGGCAGTGCTGCTGAACTTGATGCTAATACAGCGGCGTACCATTTTCCTGAGCCAATTGGTGTAGTAGGGCAGATTATTCCTTGGAACTTCCCAATGCTGATGGCTGCTTGGAAAATTGCGCCAGCAATGGCGGCTGGGTGTTGTGTGGTTCTAAAACCGGCAGAGCAGACCCCAACGTCGATTCTCGTGTTAATGGAAACCATTGGTGACTTGATTCCAGCGGGCGTTGTCAACGTGGTGAACGGCTTTGGTAATGAAGCGGGTCAAGCATTAGCGACCAGCAACCGTATCGCGAAACTGGCATTTACAGGTTCAACCGAAGTGGGTAACCATATTCTGAAATGTGCCGCAGATAACTTGATTCCTTCTACCGTTGAGCTTGGCGGTAAGTCACCAAACATCTACTTTGCTGATATTTTCGATCATGAAGATGCGTATTTAGAAAAATGCGTTGAAGGGACGCTATTGGGCTTTTTCAACCAAGGCGAAGTGTGTACTTGTCCTTCTCGTGTTCTAGTCCATGAATCTATCTATGATCGCTTTGTGGCGAAACTGAGTGAGCGTGCAAAAACCATTAAACAAGGCAACCCGTTAGATACAGACACGCAAGTGGGCGCGCAAGCTTCGCAAGAGCAGTTCGACAAGATCTTGAGCTATTTGGAGATCGGTCGTCAGGAAGGGGCGCAAGTGGTTTTCGGTGGCGATGTGGCAAGCCAGAATGGCGACATCAGTAACGGTTACTACATTCAGCCAACCATGCTGGCGGGCAATAACAAAATGCGTGTCTTCCAGGAAGAAATCTTCGGGCCAGTTATCGCAATCACAACCTTCAAAGATGAAGCTGAAGCGTTAACTATCGCAAACGACACCGAATACGGCCTAGGCGCAGGTGTGTGGACTCGTGATGCTAACCTTGCGTACCGTATGGGACGTAACATTGAAGCGGGTCGCGTATGGATTAACTGTTACCACGCTTATCCTGCGCACGCAGCGTTCGGTGGTTACAAGAAATCAGGCATTGGTCGTGAGACACATAAAATGATGCTTAACCATTATCAAAACACCAAGAACCTATTGGTGAGTTACGACATCAATCCATTAGGCTTCTTCTAAAAAAATAAAACAACGTCAGTTGAAGCGCCCTTCGGGGCGCTTTTTTTATGGCAATCAGGCAACGTGGGTTTAATAGTTTCTATTTGTGCCTCATTTTCATGAATGCTTTTCCGCAAAGTAGGATAATCGCTTTTCAACGAGTGGATTACACTTAGGAGATAAATTGTAGCGAGTAACGTTTGGGAAAACGTGCACATTTTTTGTCGCTACTGGCAGTGATTTTTACAGTGTAAATAACCCCTTATTTATGCTCCGAAAAACGAAGAAGGAAAATGCAATGTCGACTGCTTTTTACCAGCAAATTCGTGACCAGCTTGATGAAGTAAAAGCTGAAGGTCTCTATAAATCAGAACGTATTATTACCTCTCAGCAAAGCGCTTTTGTACACATTTCTACTGGCGAAGATGTTTTAAACTTCTGCGCGAACAACTACCTTGGTCTTGCTAACCACCCTGCGCTAATTGAAGCGGCGAAAGAGGGTATGGATTCTCATGGTTTCGGTATGGCTTCAGTACGCTTTATCTGTGGTACTCAAGATTCACACAAAGCTTTGGAAGAGAAACTATCTACATTCCTAGGCAAAGAAGACACGATTCTTTACACCTCATGTTTCGACGCAAACGCAGGTCTGTTTGAAACTCTGCTTGATAAAGAAGATGCGATCATTTCTGACGCACTTAACCACGCTTCTATCATTGACGGTGTTCGTCTATGTAAAGCAATGCGATTCCGTTACTCGAACAACAACATGCAAGAGCTTGAAGAGCAGCTTATAGAAGCAGATAAAGCGGGCGCTCGTCATAAGCTTATCGTTACTGACGGCGTGTTCTCAATGGATGGCGTAGTCGCTAACTTGCCAGCGATTTGTGACCTTGCAGATAAATACAATGCACTTGTAATGGTTGATGACTCTCACGCAGTCGGCTTTATGGGTAAAAACGGCCGTGGTACACATGAATACCACAACGTTATCGACCGTATCGACATCATCACAGGTACGCTGGGCAAAGCAATGGGCGGCGCTTCAGGTGGTTACACCTCTGGTAAGAAAGAAGTGATTGACTGGTTACGTCAGCGTTCTCGTCCGTACCTATTCTCGAACTCTGTTGCTCCTGCAATCGTTTCTGCGTCTCTACGTGTTCTTGATCTACTTGCAGAAAGCGGTGAATTGCGTGACCGCCTATGGGACAACGCAGCGCACTTCCGCGCACGTATGACGGAAGCTGGCTTTACTATGGCTGGCGCAGACCACGCAATCATCCCAATTATGTTGGGTGATGCGAAAGTTGCGGCTGAGTTTGCTGAGCGTTCTCTGGCAAAAGGCATTTACGTTGTTGGCTTCTCATTCCCTGTTGTACCAAAAGGCCAAGCGCGTATTCGTACACAGATGTCAGCAGCGCATACTCGTGAGCAATTAGACAAAGCTATCGACGCGTTTATCGAAGTCGGTAAAGAGATGAATATCATCTAAGGATTATTGTTTCCTCCAATCCGGAGGATTCATTTGGTGAGCATTATGAAAATTAAAGCACTAGCTAAGCTTAAGCCTGAAGAAGGCATTTGGATGACTGAGGTGGAAAAACCTGAGGTTGGCCACAACGACATTCTGATCAAAATTAAGAAAACTGCAATTTGTGGTACGGATGTCCATATCTACAATTGGGATGAATGGTCACAAAAAACCATTCCAGTACCAATGGTTGTCGGCCACGAATACGTGGGTGAAGTCGTTGCCATTGGTCAGGAAGTTCGTGGCTTTGAAATTGGAGACCGTGTCTCAGGCGAAGGCCACATTACTTGTGGTCACTGTCGTAACTGTCGTGGCGGCCGTACTCACTTATGTCGTAACACCATTGGTGTGGGTGTAAACCGTACGGGTTCTTTCTCTGAATACCTTGCGCTCCCTGCGTTTAACGCATTTAAGATCCCTGATGGTATTTCTGATGACTTAGCATCAATCTTCGACCCGTTTGGTAATGCAGTACACACAGCATTGTCTTTCGACCTAGTCGGTGAAGATGTTCTGATCACAGGTGCTGGCCCAATCGGTATTATGGCGGCGGCGGTAGCAAAACACGTAGGCGCACGCCACGTAGTCATTACTGACGTAAACGAATACCGCTTAGATCTCGCACGTAAGATGGGTGTGACTCGCGCAGTCAACGTTGCTGAGCAAAAGCTAGAAGATGTAATGGCTGAACTGGGCATGACTGAAGGTTTCGACGTAGGTCTTGAAATGTCTGGTGTACCAAGTGCATTCAGCTCAATGTTAGACACGATGAACCACGGTGGTCGCATTGCCCTGTTAGGTATTCCACCATCAGATATGGCAATTGACTGGACCAAAGTAATTTTCAAAGGTCTGGTTATCAAAGGTATCTACGGCCGTGAAATGTTCGAAACTTGGTACAAGATGGCAAGCCTGATCCAATCTGGTTTAGATTTGTCGCCAATCATCACTCATCACTACAAGGTTGATGATTTCCAAAAAGGCTTCGACGCTATGCGTAGCGGGGCTTCCGGCAAAGTTATCCTTGATTGGGAATAATCGAATATTGATTCTGAAGCGCTCCGATTGGGGCGCTTTTTGTTTGAGGCTAGACAACATGAAATGGAAGAAATAGCCCAATTTAGCCCCAAACCGAAAATATCACTTTCAGTGAAATCCCCAAAAAACTCTTTCACTGCCCCATTCGGTGTTAACGTAATTACTCATTAGCAAATCGTGCTACTGAAATCATCGTAATTTTGTTCATGGCTACCAGCATAGAGGCCGTGACAGAAAACTCCCAAAAGCGGTCAGCTTGTAACAATTCCTGTCTAGTTTCACGGTTACATATCTGTTCAATTTGATCATACGTTAGCCTGATCTGACGCAAGTATAATTTTCAGTTTTATTGGTTGAGTAGATTTGACTTATCCTAAATACATCAGTAGTTTTTTGTTTGATATGAAAGCAATGTAATGGATTGAAATTAAATGGAAATAGTATTTGTTCGTCATGGAGTGCCAGACTATAGACTATCTGATGAACGTAAAATGACACAACTAGAAAAAGACTATGCACCTATTACACGCGAGTGTATCCCATTCATTAAGTCTCAATCTGAATTACCCATATTTTTAGGTGCCGATATCATAATTTCATCTCCCTACACTCGAGCACTTCAAACAGCAGAAATTATCAACAGACAGCATAGACTGGAGTTGTTTGTCGAACACGACTTACGGGAGTGGGTCGCAGACATGTCAGGTGGTTACATAGAATTAGAAGAAAGGGATCGGCGTTGGCAGGAATACCGTTCTTCGTTAAAAAGTGGGAGAGAGAACCATAATGCTGAATATGAAACAGCACATAACCTTAAATCTCGCGTGATCAGTGTGCTCGATAGATATCAAGATTTCAAAAAAGTAATAATAGTTGCTCATTTCAACGTACTTGAGAGTTTACTTGGCTATCAGGAAGAAGGCATTGGGTGTGGTGACCTTCGCACGTTTAAACGGAGTGATATTATTAGTTGACCACTACAAGTATGTTTTTTCTAGGCTAACCGTTATTTAAAGACTCGCTTAATCGTATTTTTGCAAGTTCAACAAATGAACTCACTTTTGCGTTCGATTGACGCTTTTCTAAATACAAAATGTTGACTGGGAGAGGGGATGGCTCATACTCCTGAAGTACTCGAATTAACGAACCTTTCTTCAGTTGCTCTCCAACTTGATAGGACATTAAACGTGTAATTCCTAGTCCATTTTCTACTGTTGCTAGGGCAGTTCCATTTTGCGAACAGTATAAACGTGGCATTACCTTTGTATTTTCTTCCCTTCCCGCTGAGTTAAAAATCCAAGTTGTAGATGCTTCCACCATTGATGCTTGAACTATTTCATGGTTTTTTAAATCTGAAGGGTGTTTGGGTTCACCATGTTTTTCAAGGTATGAGGGTGAAGCGCAGACAACTTTTTGCACGAGTCCAACTTGGGTTGCATATGAGCTAGAATCGCTGAGTTTTCCGATTCTAATGGCAACGTCTAATCCCTCTTCAAGCAGATTACTATTGCGATCAAAAAACTCTGCACGCACTGTCACTAGCCCGTTCTTCTGTAAATACTCAGTCAGTATTGGAGTGATATGTATTTGTCCGAATAACACTGGCGCAGTAATAGATAATACGCCGCTTGGTTCACGATATTTACCTGCAACAGATGATATTGCTGAGTCTACATCTTCTAAGATTCGTTTAGCATCTTCAAAGAAACGCACGCCAGAATCCGTAAGGCGAACATTTCGAGTCGTACGGTTTAGTAAACGCACGCCTAACGTAGTTTCAAGGTGGTTAATAGAACGAGTTACCGCCGGAGGAGAAATGTTAAGAGTACGACTAGCTGCAACAAAACTACTTTCTTTAGCAACTTCCACGAATATTCGCATTGCTTCTAGTTTATCCATTTGGTCAGACCTTTTCTCTATTGTTGCAGATAATGTAATAGACAATTAATTCTTGGTCTAATTATTTCCCTGCACCCAAGTAGTAAGATTATTTCGACAATTTGGAAGCAAATAGGAGCTGAACATGTCACGTATTACTACCCCTGCATCAATTACTGCTGCACCTGAGGAATCACACGCATTATTGGATGCAGTAAACACCTTGTTGGGCAGTGTTCCAAACCTTTTCCGTATCGTAGCGACTAGTCCAGCGACACTGGAGGGTTATTTAGGATTAAATGGTTCGCTTGCTAAAGGTGCGCTAACAGCACAAACTCGCGAACGTATTGCGCTAGCTGTGGCTGAAGTTAATGGCTGTGGCTATTGTCTCGCCGCACATCAATACCTTGGTTCTAACTTCGCGAATCTAAGTGCAAATGAAATTGAAGCAAACCGCAGAGGCACGTCCGAAGACGAAAAAGCAGCTGTCGTAGTTCAGTTTGCGACAAAAGTGACTATCAATCGAGGCAAGGTTACAGATAGTGACTTTGAGGCTGTTCGAGCTGCTGGTTACAGCGATGCTGAAATCGTCGAAATTGTTGGTCATGTTGCTTTGAATACTCTAACCAACTACATCAATGAAGTCCTTGGTACGGAAATCGATTTCCCAGCGGTTGGTACTTTGAGCTAAAAGTACACTTCTGATAGGAATCTGTGTGTCTACAGTTTTCAGTTTAGCGGTCATTTTTGAATGACCGCTTTTACCTCTATTGCTCGGCTGAAGATGTCAGCATAGGCGCTATTTTTGCCTCAGTAATTGGTAGCAGGGGCGCATATTTACCTGAGATTATTCTACTTAAGCGTCTGTTCTATTGACCCTTGTTGATAGGTTTTTTGTCATTATTGGTCTAGTTAAAAGGGGAATTTATCAAAGTCCCTATTTAGGCTTCGAATGATCAGCGCTCTCTGATAATTGCTTGTTCTCTTCTTCAACCCACTGCATGAATACTTGATACCCCGCAGCTAAAAAGGCAGCGCCGACGAACATACCCAGTATGCCGCCAGACATAACCCCACCCACAGCGCCAATGAGTATGATTGGCATAGGGACATCCAATCCTCGGCCAAGAATGATTGGTTTTAAGAAGTTATCTATTAAGCTTGCAGCTATCAGTAATATCGTGAAGAGAACATTGTGTGCTGTGCCACCATCTCCTGACCACAAGACAGCAACTGCGACCAATGCAACGACCGTAACCGGAAGCTGAACGATAGCGAATACTAAGGCTATGAGAGTAAACAAAGAGGCCGCAGGCACACCGGCCAAAGCAACAACAGCTCCAAATATCATTGCGGTTAAAAATGCGATACCGATAATTCCAATCGCAACCTGCCTGAGTGTTGCTGTGGTCAGTTTATGCAGTTTCGGGCCTTTGACTGGATCAGTAAAACTGATAAAAATTTTGGATATTGATGCCGATGCAGGTTCTGCCCAAGCTAACATTATCCCGGCAATGATCACTGCACCTATCAATAGAAATACGTTCTTAGCGGCGCTAGCCGCACTATCAACAACCCAACCAAAGAGGCTTTTTATTTGAGGCTGACGCTTCTCTATAAAATCAGGAAAATTATCTGCAGCCTCATCCCATGCTGCGTACAATTTCTCCCCGACTAAAGGCCATTCTTTCACGCTGTCCGTTGGCTTAGTGATGACTAGCGTACCGTTTTGATAGGAATCGATCGCCGCTAATGTTTTAGTTGCAAATGAGTTACCAACCATAGCAGTAGGGGTGCCAAGCACGAGCACTCCTATTATTGCGACTATAGTCGCTGCTCGATTGGATCTTAAACCCAGTTTACGTTCAATAATTAATTTAAGAGGGTAAAGTGCAATTGCTAATACCAAAGCCCAAAGCAAAATAGGTAAGAATGGTAAAAACGCCCACCAGCAAACAATAACAATAAGCGTAATTGCAGCGAATCGTATTAACGAAGTACTGAATGCCTTCACTAATATCTTTTCTAGGTTCTCATTTGAGTTGTTCACGTTTTTTATCCCTTGTTCATTGAGCCGTAGATAATGGCTCTTTAACTTTTGTTAACTGCACTAAAACTGATAGATAAGGCCAGTATTTTCTAAAGCTTTGTAGATAAAACGTTGTCGACCAGTAGTGCTTCCCTTTAAACCACCCATCTCACGCACTTTATGTCTCAAAGTTAACCACTCTTGGCTTCCCCAACGAGTAGACTGAGATTTCAACAATTCAAACTCTCTGTTCATATCGTCAATTACGTCACCCTTAAACAGGAAAAATCCCATTTCGTTGTTATAAATGAGCGAGCGGAAATCCAAATTTGTTGTGCCGACGAAAGCGTTATCGTCAGCAATCACAAATTTCGCATGCAGTTTTCCGTAGTGTTTATTGCCACCTAAAGAAACCGCATCATCCTTGCCCAATTGATAAAACATAATGCGCGGATGGCTGACCAATTTTTCCCATGCTTCTGAATTTACAAATTCCATGTTTTCTTCGTTGTTCGTTAACTCACTATCCAGCCATTGTTCTCGTTGTTCAGGATCCATCAGCAAAAGAGGGGCGGTATGCATATCGATCACGGCCTGAGTAAAGAAATTATCGCTTGTAAGAACCGAGTTAGTGATAATTTCTATGGTTCTTTCGGGATCTTTATTTAACCACTCCATCGTGACATTGACGTTCTCATCGATAACCTCTTGATCTTTTAAAAGATCAGACTGAAGGAATAAATAGGGTGAGACAATACGAACCCTTTTCAGATCGTAATTCTCATAGCCGACACGCCCTAGAATGCCGCTAATAGAGTTTGCGTTTCTCAATTTATTTGTACTGTATTGAGACACCAAATCGCTGTTAACTAGGTTATCAAGTTCATGAGCCAAACGAGTTCGTGTCTGAGAAAAGCCTTTTTTAGTGTGGTCTTCCGCTCTCTGATAAGCAGTTTGGAAAGTGGGGCTTTGCTTTAATTTCGACAACATCTTTTGATGTCTTTCCGCGACGGTTTCGTAGTCAAAAACCGCCGTTAGAAATTTGTTTCCGGGCTTAGAAAACAGAACTGAAAAGTAATATTCAGCCAGCTGTGAGGGTGAAGTCGCGGATGATGAGTCCGCTAAAGGGCGGATAACAATTTCAATATCTTTAAATGTCGTAGGGTCAAAACTTCCGCTTTCATCCAAGCCATAATAGTGGGTTGAGATATTACGCCCGCCAGTGATAACAAACGCATCTTCCGGATACGCACCATCAACAACTAAAAGCTTGTCGTGTGAACGTCGATTACCGTCTGAAGCAAACTCTGTCAGCGCATTGAAAACAACCGCTTGTACTCGAGCTCGGTTGTTTGTCATTTCACCTTTAGCATTTCTTACGTAGCCCGCTTTGTGTTCGCATTCTTTTAGACCTTTTAAATCACTATGGACAAAGCTAAAGGAGCCTAAGCTATCAACCATAATCCGTATATCTACACCTCTTTTAACCGCATTACACAAGGCGCCTAAAACGGCTTCTCCGACAATATCGGGAGAAAAAATGTAGTAGGTAAGGTCAACTGTATATTTGGCGTTTTCGATAAGATAAATTTTGTCAGCAATACTTTGTACTGCGCTTGTGCTATCGGTTCCTATCACTTTGACCAGTGCATCCTGAATGGGGAGAGAAGATTCAGAAGCCAGTTTGATATAGTCACGTTTAAGCTCATCTTCTGGACGCCAACGACGCTCCTCCATATGTTGCTGTGTTCGTGGATCAGTGATGGCACCTTCAGGGAAGTCTGGCGTAGAACTACAACCAAACAATAAGGTCATGAGTAATCCAAAGCTAACGACTTTAGTTCTGTTCATTCCGAGTTCCCTTACTCTGATTAATCCTCGTTTTCTTAGGTCATACTTATCAAGGCGATTGGCTTAGTTATAGGTTTGCTTAATTTTTAAACTCTACAATTTGTCGAGCTGGATTGATGAGTCTCAGTATCAGCGCTCCAATGAAAATGGCGATACTGATGGATACCAGTCGCATAAATCCCGATGTAAAGGAATCGATGCCAACATTTTGTACAACCTGATAAGTGATGACGATAAAGTTCATCACCAATAGCTGATAAATGGTTGAATGCGCATCACGGCGATATGCGTAACAAGCCAGTTGAATACCCAAAAATAACGATACTCCCAATACGACCCACTCCGGCGCACCAAAGCTGCATAAGAACATTGTTGGTAAGGTAAATAAGATCCCTGTAGCTGTCGTTATCAGTCTCTGATAAACGAAATCTTTGTGATGATTGATTAACGGTAGTTTAAGCATGCTGCTTATCGTTATTGCGATCAGCATGGTTTGTGAGCCACCAATACCAATAAGAGCGGCAAGAATCAAACACATGGCGGTAGCTTTAAACATGGCTACACTTAGAGGACTTTCAGTTCCCTTCGCTGGCTCATCAGGCTTGATATCTTGTGCGTCCCCCGGAAAAAGAAAGTGGGCAAGGAATGTGACGATGAGCGCGACAACAAATGCTTGGATTAACACCGCAGGTACAGCATCGATAGGAAAATGCATCTGCTTGCTTACTACGGTTGCAATGATGAGCACAATCAGCGCCAGATTGGAGACAATATCCTGCGGATTATTGTGACTACGGTGATAGCTCCAAGTGAGAATTCCCCAAAGGAAAAGCGCGTACCCAGTTGGTGTCCCGGCAAACATTTGGGCAAAAAACACCACCATGACACTAATAAGTATTAAAACCGTAACGAGTTGAAACACCAGACTCATAGGGGGCTTTGAAGGTATTGTCGTTAAAAGTATGACCACGAAAACAGGGGCTAGAACCGGCATCGGGTGCCCTGTGTATTTCAAATAGAAAAGTAACAGAAGCGGTGTAAAGATTATCTTAACGACTGGATTAACGCTGCTATGAAACATAAGTCCACACACTGACCATTCTCATCCACAAACCTGCAAGAAACTCACCGAGTCCACTTTGCTCTGTATAGAAGGCTACGGTTGCTTGCGAGCCATAGCGAATGTTTTCGGGGATTTCGTCAAACACAATATTAACTGGGTAACGCTGTGCGTTGAGTGATTTGGCATCTGCTTTAATAAAACCCGTTGTACTATCAACATTATTACTGTCGCCAGTTCCCCATCCTAAGCTATAAACCTTGCCGTCCAGCACTCGACCGGGCATTGAATCAAGCACTATTTTGACTTGCTGACCGGGTTTTATGAACTCCAATGAGTTCTCTCTTACCTGAGCTGAGATCCAGATTTCTCTTGGGTCGATAAACGTTAACATCGGTGAGCCAATATTGGCTTGCTGACCAACCGTGAGTTGAACATTAGTGACGATGCCATCTGAAGGAGCGATAACCGCTGTTTTCTGTAAGTCGAGTTGTGCCTTCTCTAGCCCAACCATAGCCGCTAGGAGTTGAGGGTTGTTATTACCCTTAGGCCCTAGACTTTGCTTGGCTTGTTCTAAGGAAGCTTCAGCAGCATTGAGCGCTGCCTGTGCCCGTGAACGTGCTTCGATAGCATTATCAAGTTCGGACTTACTTAGAACACCTTTTGATGCAAGTTCAGAAATCCGAGCGGTTTGTTCTCTGGCATTATTTCGCGCGGCAATCGCATCCGTTACTTTTGCTTGTGCAACTTCAACCGCAGCAGTGCTGGCTCCTATATTCTGACCAGCTAGCTCCAAATTTGCCTGAGCAGAACGAACGGCTAACTCATAGTTTCTTGGGTCAATTCTAAACAGTACATCGCCAGCTCTCACTACTTGGTTATCTTTAATTTTCACTTCAATGACATTTCCGGATACCTCCGGAGCAATGCGAACCAAATAGGAATGAACCCGAGCGATACTGGTCATAGGAGTGACCCTGTCGGACCACAAACTATACATCCAAGCTAGAAGTACTATCGCTATTACATAGAAGCTCAACTTTCTTGATGACTGTTCCGTTTTTGACATGATATACCTTCTTTCAATTCTTCAATTTCATCACTTAAAAGAATGACCAACGCTTGGAAGTGGTGACTAAAAATGGTTAAAAAATAGGAAAGCGCATTGAATAAGAAGAGTATAGAGGTTTATTTGATGAGTATTTGCTTACTACCTCATATTATTCAACCGGATAACTCTGTTATATGAGATATGACTGGCTTAGCTTTAACGTTTGTAATTGCTCTTTGTTTATCTTTTCAAACACTTTTTGATTCAGTATTGATATTAAAAACTCATGCTTGAGAACTATTCGGTTTATTGGCATTTACTATTTTAGTAAGCTAGCGGCCAGATATATCTACTTTAATTATTTCGTCATGTTGTACTTGAGGCTAACTGGGTTCAGGTCTGCTTTTGGTGTTAAATCAATCTTGGTAGATAGCATTTTGATTAATTTCTACCTATTGCAAAACGGAATGCAACATAGATGATACTCATGGCGAACGGATGACTATTCACATACCTACTATTTTTCTAATAATCATTGCAACTGCGGGTACGTTGACGTTATCTGTAGGCTCAGTCACACGGGCAAAAGAACATAAAGAACTATTATTGTGGACGATAGGTTTAGCACTTCACACTCTGGTTTATGTTCTGTTCTTCTTACGAGGACAAGCTCCTGAGTTTATCTCTGTTCTTGTTGCTAACACTGCTCTCTCAGCCAGCTATTCTTTTTTTACTGCCGCGATTGGGGAGTTTTTGCATCGCCAAATCTTCAAAGTTGTGTTGGTTGGCCCCCCTTTAGTTTTAGCGATTATTTTTTCCTTTCTCATGGATGACATTAGCGCTCGGATCATCGTTAGTGGCCTAGTTTTCAGTAGTCAGTGTGCTTGGGTTTTGTCTTTCTTAATGAACCGTAAAAGGATTGTCAGCGGACGAGGCAAATATCTCGTGGTGGCTGGCCTTACTGTAATCATTGTTGTGTTATCGGCGCGTATTCTCAGCGTTATGATCAAGCCAAATGATATCTCTAGTATGTTGCATCAAACACCTATTCAGGTTGCTACATTCTTTGGGGCATTCATGTCATTAATCCTTATGTCTAACGGCTTTGTTTTGATGATTAAGGAACGTGCAGATGAACACATCCTGCAGATGGCAATGAAAGACCGGCTGACAGGGGTATGGAATCGAGTTCGGCTAGAAGAAGAGGCTCCACAGGAGATAGCAAGGCTAGAACGCTATGGGCATCCTACGTCGCTTCTTATGGTAGATTTAGACCATTTTAAACAAGTCAATGACCAGTATGGGCATGCCACGGGAGACTTGGTGTTGAAAGAGTTTTGCGCTGTCGTTCAGTCTTGTATTCGAACAACGGATATTCTGGCTCGCTGGGGTGGGGAAGAGTTTGTTGTCCTGTTACCTAATAGCGGGTTTGTTAATGCAGCGCCATTGGCAGAACGAATTAGAGCGGCTGTTGAAAAGCATGAGTTTCCCTATGGTCTGCGTGTTACAGCGAGTATTGGGCTGGCGATTTGCCAGCCTTCGGATTCTTGGAGTTCATGGTTAGATCGCGCTGATCAAGCGTTATATCGCGCAAAATCGACCGGTCGAAATCGTGTTGAAGTAGAGAATGCTCCAACTGAGTTCGATACATCCAAAACCAATATTGTGCAGTTAGTATGGCGACCCGCTTACGAATCAGGTAATGCAGTGATCGATACTCAGCACAGAGCGTTACTTGAACATTCGAATATTCTATTGCAGGCGATTTTGGACAATAGAGAAAAATCAGAGATATCCCAATTAGTGGATTGTCTGATTTCTGATATCGAACAGCATTTCAAGGACGAAGAAGCGATTTTCCAAAAGGCCGGATATTCAGACTGCAAGCATCACATTGAGCTTCATGAAAAGCTGATAGACAGAGCAAGAAGACTATCAAACCATTTTCTTAATGGCCAAGTCAGAGACAGTGAACTTCTTCACTTCATCATGTATGAAATGGTGACTCAGCACATCCTGATTGAGGATAGAAAGTACTTCTCCATGTTGTAACTTCACACATCTGCACCTTTACTTCCGAATGGCCCGCATGTTGGGCCATTTCATCTTGGTTTATCTTGGAGCATCGAACTGGTGTAAGTGACCGATGAGATAACCTTCCTTCCAGCGCTAGCGCTTCTCGCCATCTATTTTTCTTAAAGCCCTACATCCTTGTCAGATGCCGCTTAAATAAGCACGAAGTGGTTTTGTCTGAACGTCTGGTGATTTATTGTTCAATGATTGGGGCGATAACACTAATAGGTTTAACTATGTCTGTGTATTCAATTGGTTATGGAACAAAGTCGACGGAGCAGGCTAAAGCTGTGATAGAAGAAGTATTAAATGGCTCTAAGGCGGTTCAACTCAACGAAGAGTGTTGGTTTTTAGACACCGCGCTTTCCAAAAATGAAGTGATAGATACTTTAAGCTATATCGCCGAACTTGATGAACCTTTTTGTACCGTTACTCGGTTATGTTTCGGTGATTGGTTGCAAAAAGCCTACACAACCGAAGTGATTACATGGCTGACTCATCCTGTAAGAAGTTGGTGGTGAACGTATATGACCAGCTTGTTTTTAACTTTTCAGGGAGCATGAAACCGTCACTCTTTCTCAAACGTTAAGCCGCTGAACAACAGGGTGACTTAATGCACTATCTCGCTGTTTTTATGTTGGTTGTTGTATGGAAAATGATATTCGAAAGTTGATAGAGGAGAGACTGACTTCAAGTAGTATTGATCTTTCCGGTTTGTTTGATGGTAAAAGTTTTAACCATGAGCGATTGAAACGATTGTTTCCTATGCTGTCCAAGAAGCTTCTTCGTGAATCTGATAAATTTGTAACTACAATGCTGGTGGAAGCACAAGCCAGCGCCTGCCAAAAAATATGTTGTTCAAAAGCGTATAAAGACTTGATCTCTACCACCTCTATATCAGACCGATATGCGCAAATAACGCTGTCACTACAACGCTCAGAAATGACTCTGGAGCAGTGCCATAAAGTAGTAAAAGTCATTCTTCCGTCTGAAGCTGAGCTTCATGAACAAATCGCCCCCAGAGGAAATTTTTTTCTGAAGAGCATCACCATTTCCTATGTGCTTAACTCATTTCTTTATTTATTGCTCAAAAATGACCCATATATAACGGTTACTTGGGGACCTTATATTGGCGTGGATGATTCAGAGATTAAGCATGAATGGTTTGGTAAATCGCTATTTTTGAAGCAAGCACAATCCGCTGGCTTTGATGTGGCTAATGGATATGAGTACGGAACATTTGAATGCTACACCAATCAAGTAAATCAAAAGCTAATTAATGAGTTAAAAAATGCGTTGGGTCGCTCCGTGTTTCAAAAGTTAAAGCGGCGACTGTTTTAACTCTTCTATCGAACAGGGGTGTTTTTACCAATTTTCAGTGAGTTAACTACATATAATAAAAGCTCAATAGAAGGTGAGTTTTTGACACACAACACACTGAATGCCCCAAATAGAACCTATTATTTTAGTAACAGTTTACTTTGTAGTGCCTTTGTTGAACTAAACATTGTTTAGCTTAATAGGGAGCTAAAAGGAGTGTACTCATGCTACCAAGACAAACTCGTTTTGGATTGTTACTCGCTACGCTGATGATTACTGGTTGTGACATGGCATTTAGTCATATGTATTCTGAGAGTGATAAATCTATTACTTATCCTACCAACGGTGAACAAATCTATTTCACCGGAAGAAACAAAGATGGCCGCTTACTAACCAATCTTGGTGGCAATATGCACGCGCGGATGCACATAGTCGCCTGTGCTGATTGTCATGGTTTGCAGCGCGAAGGTGGTCTAAGAATGTACCCAACATTTTGGGTTGTTGCTCCGTCTCTGACGAGTGAAAGCTTGTTTGGTGACCACCATGACGATCATGATGACCATCAGGCTTATACGCGAGAGAGTCTGAAAAAAGCCATAACTAGCGGGATTGAGCCGTCTGGCGAAGAATTGGATCCAAGGATGCCTCGTTGGGTTATGAGTGAAGTCGACTTGAACGACTTGGTCGATTATTTAGCTAACGATGAGTCTCATCATGAATCCGAGACGGAGCAAGACCACTAAAGAATATGGCTTATTACTAGTGCCGCTTTAAGTGTTCTTGCTGTGACAATCTTTAGATAATCGTGAGCAGTGTTTCACCACTTTTGATATTGGGCGAACTGGTGGCGATGACATCTAAGTATTCATCACTATTGGTGATCAAAATTGGCGTGGTGCTATCGTAGCCCAGAGAGTGGAGTAGCTGTAGATCGAACAGAATAAGCGGTTGTCCTTGTTTGATTTCTTCACCAACAGCGACCAGTAATTCAAATCCTTGCCCTTCTAACTTAACAGTATCCAGACCTATGTGTATTAGCATTTTGATCCCATCATCACTTTGCAACCCAATAGAATGAAGGGCTTTAAATACAGACACGACTTTGCCGTTAAAGGGGGCACGCAGCTCACCCTCTTCAGGTTTGATCGCTATTCCTTGTCCCATGATTTCGCTGGCAAAGGTTGGGTCTTCAACTTCATTAAGAGGAAGCACTTTTCCTGTTAGAGGGCTGAATATTTGTAAGTGCTCTTGGCTGATTTTATCGTTGCTCGAATGACTTTTTTTAGGCTCAGATGCAGATGATTGCTTGTCTTTATTTTCTGCGGTTTCTGGCTCCTCGCTGGCTATAAGCATTGGGGTAAAAATATAGGTAAGAACGGCTGCACAAACCAAGGTAAAGATGGCGGCCAGAATGCTGACGATAACTGAGTCATCGATACCCGTTGGTGGAACAATCTGAACGATGAGAAATAATCCGGGCATTCCTAGGGAATACGCTTTGGCCTGAAAATAAGCCACGATGCTGGAGCCAATTGCCGCGGATAAACAGCCAAAAATAAATGGCCATTTGAGAGGGAGGTTAATGCCGTAAATGGCTGGTTCTGTCACACCAAACACAGCGGTTAGCGCTGCTGTTCCTGCATAACTCGTCTTTTTCTTTCTTCGGTTTATTAGCAGAACGCCAAGGCACGCGCCAGCTTGCCCGAACGCGGCTGGAAGCATTAAAGGAGGAAGAACATCGTAGCCACTAACCGCTATATTGTTCAAAATGATCGGTACAAAACTCCAATGAATGCCAAAAACAACCAGAACCTGCCATAAAGCGCCTATGATGAAACCTGCTACTTCAGGGCTGAACTGATAGAGGAAAAACACGCCTGAAGAAAGAGCTTTCGCAACCGCTGTGCTGAGTGGACCAATTACGAGGAATGTAAGTGGTATCGTGATAATCAAGCACAATAAAGGCGTTAGCCACTTGTAGAAAGAGTCTGGAAATCTGTTAGCAATTGAACGTTCCAGCCAAACATTAAACCAGATGGCAAATAAGATAGGGATAACCGAATTGGAATAGTTGATGAACTCTACTGGCAACCCTAGGAAATATTCAGGTGTGATGTCTATACCAGTGACCTTCTGTGAAAACAGCCAACTGACATGGTTGTTGATCTCCGGGTGCACCAGCGCACTGGCGATAGCGATACCAAACAGTGGGTTTGTACCGAAATGCTTTGAGGCGGAATAGCTCAACAGTATAGGCAGAAAGAAAAATACGGCGTCTGAAGAAGAAAATAGAATGCGATAAGTACCGCTATCAACGTTCATCCAACCAAGGTTTACCATTAGAAAAATGCTCCCCTTGAGAATACCAGCCATACTGAGCAACCATAATATAGGGAAGAAAATATTGGTAATGGTATTAATAACGTTGGTCATATGGTTGGGAATGCCAGTACTTTCTGATGTTTCGAGCAAAGGCAGTAGAGACTGATACAGTTTTTCGACGTGGGAACCTACGATAACCTGAAACATTCCTCCAGAATGTGTCACAGAGATAACCTCTGGAAGCTTATTAATCTCCTTTACTGCATCTGCCGGAATATGCCTAAGTTGGAAACGTAAACGCGTCGTACAATGAGTAACTTGCTGAACATTTGACGCCCCTCCGACCCGTTCAATAATTTGCTCGGCCAGACGGTTGTGATAGTTATTTTGTGGGGCCATATGTGTTATTCGTTTAAAGATGCTGCACGGCGTACCCGTTCAACATGGATTGTCAGAAACATCATTTCTTCGGAAGTCATGGCATGGCTGAATTTTTTATCCACATAGCGGCTAATTTTCTCAACACAGGTGAAAGCGGCGGGGTATTTGTTACGCACCGTGTTGAAAAGCGAGTCGTCATCTTCAGAAATGGTGGTTTGATGAATAAGCCTATGAACGAAAAACTTGAGATGGGTAACGAGTCGTCGAAATTCGTCGCTGTCTTCATTCAGATCCAAGCCTAAATTGTACTTAATCATTTGCACAATATCGCGAATCAAGTTAGTGACACTGATAGTGTTGTTCATGTCTTCATTGAGTTGGGCGTTAACTAGATGCAATGCAATATAACCCGCTTCATCTTCAGAAAAATTCACGCCCGACGCTGCTTTAAGGAGTGTTAATGCTTCTAAGCCAACCTTGAACTCCATTGGGTAGAGCTGTTTAATTTCCCACAACATCCCATTTTTAACCACCTTGCCAGCGCGCAATCGTTCGATAGCAAAATGAATGTGATCGGCTAAAGAAATTCGAATGCTGGGGTGCAGTTCACCCGTTAGCGTATTTTGTGCTAGTTCTACAATTTGCTCTGTGGCTGCGAGCAGTTCAAGAGGTATATTTTCTAATAGCTCCCGATAGCGATTGTCGATGTTATCGTCGTCACTTTTGGCTAGGATGAAGATTTTTTCAATTTTGTCCTCAGGGATCTCGTCATTGGGCTTCATCTGAAATCCAATACCGCGACCCATGACTACAACCTCTCTCTGGTTAGAGTCAGTAGAGATAAGAACATTATTATTTAATACTTTTGATACACGCATAATATTTAGGTTACTGGACTATTTTGTATATAAAAAAACCTAAGTTGGTCAGACGATCTACGTTTTGTTCCAAGCTTAGGTTCTGCCTTTTATCGGTTCTAATAATGCTGTCATTTGGGCAAAGCATATGGTCATCATCTTTGCGTCTCTATTGATACAGGTGAATGCGTGAATGGCTACATACTGCCACCAAAATAGTTCGAAGTATGGTCATTTGTTATGGGTACATCATAAGCTTAGAGAATTGAAATGGGTACAAACTCCTTATTGGTACCGGTTACAATTGTGATATCTATCGCTCTTTTGGTGCTTATTCATGGTATGAATCAGATCTGATTCACATTTGGTTGTTGAGTGAGTTGATCTGAATGAACAGTAGATTTAATGTCCATCGGAACAGAGCAGGCAAGGTTGTTAAATCGGCTCCTTGTTACTCCAAAACGGATTGTTATCGCAAATGCGAGCAAAACCTGACTTAGCTTATCCAAAGTTTACTTGGTAAGTGGTCAGGTTTTTTTATACATAAAATTCAGGCTAATTATCGTTTTTTCGGGATTGTTACCACTATAGGGCAAAACCCGAGGATACCCAGATGTAATGCATTTGGGTTCCTCGGGTTTTTTTATGCCTGTCAGTGAGCAATCACCCATCTAACAAAAGGGCATAGTTATGGCATATCAACAACTTGCGACCGACATCATTAAAACTGTCGGCGGCACCAGTAATGTAGCGAGTGTAATGCATTGTGCGACTCGGTTACGTTTCAAGCTCAATGACAGCGCGAAAGCGGACAAGGAACAAACAAAACTACTTGATGGTGTTATCACAGCAGTTGAAAGCGGTGGACAGTATCAGGTTGTGATAGGTAATCACGTCAATGAGGTCTTTAAAGCGATACAGGCCGAGATGGGTGGCGACACAGGTAATGAACAAGAAGATAAGACGGAGAACAAAGGTAAAGAGGGACTATTGAGTACCTTTATCGATTTGATTTCCGGAATATTTACCCCGTTGCTGGGCATTATGGCTGCGTCAGGTATCCTCAAAGGGGGATTAGCTTTGGCGATTGCGGCGGGCTGGACGACAACAGACAGCGGCATTTATCAGCTTTTGTTTGCTGGCAGTGATGCTTTGTTTTTCTTTTTCCCTGTCGTGCTGGGTTATACCGCTGGTGCAAAATTTGGCGGCAGTCCTTTTGTCACTATGGCGATTGGCGGTGCTCTAGTACACCCAAGTATGATCGCAGCGTTTAATGCATCCCAGTCTCCTAGCTATGAAGCATTGACGTTTTTAGGTATGCCGATCACCTTTATGAACTATGCCTCTTCGGTTATGCCTATCATTTTTGCCGCTTGGGTATCGTGCAAGTTAGAAACGGTTTTCAATAAATTGCTGCCGGGTGCAATAAAGAACTTCTTCACGCCTCTTTTATGTATTGTCGTTACCGTTCCTCTGACTTTCCTAGTAATTGGACCTGCGGCAACACATGCGAGCCAACTTTTAGCGCATGGTTATGAGCTTGTCTACGCTGCAAGTCCAGTTGTTGCGGGCTTAGTAATGGGCGCGTTCTGGCAGGTTTTCGTTATCTTCGGTCTTCATTGGGGCTTTGTTCCTGTTCTGCTTAACAACCTTGCTGTTTTGGGTTCTGACAGCATGATGCCATTGCTGGTTCCTGCTGTACTTGCACAAGCTGGTGCTGCATTTGGTGTTTTCTTGATGACTAAAGATGTGAAGCTGAAAGCCATTGCGGGTTCTGCAACCACTGCTGGCCTGTTCGGTATCACTGAACCTGCTATCTATGGCGTTAACCTGCCGAAAAAGCGCCCGTTTGTTATTGGTTGTATTTCGGGAGCCATCGGTGCCGCAATCATCGCCTACTTCAGTGTACGCATCTATTCATTCGCGCTACCAAGTATCTTAGTTTTCCCACAAATCATTCCGCCAACTGGTGTCGATTTGACGCTTTGGGTAACGGTATTCGCTTCCATGCTCTCAATTGTTCTAGCCACTGTTTTGACTGTCCTGTTTGGCAAAGTCAACGATGCCAATAAAGAGATCGCACAAGCGGTTGTTGCGACCAGAGCCTAATTACAACCCAAGCCAAATTTTAAAGGAGATATATTCATGAGTTTTAGTTTTCCAGAATCATTCTTATGGGGTGGTGCAACTGCCGCAAACCAAATTGAAGGTTCACATAAGAAAGATGGCAAAGGTCTGTCAACATCAGATGTTCAGCCATTCGGTGCCTTTGGTGAGCTCGTATACCGCGAAGAAGGCGATTTTAATATCAAGGACGTAGCGATCGATTTCTATAATCGCTACGAAGAAGACATCGCTCTGTTTGCTGAAATGGGTTTTACCTGTTTGCGCGTGTCGATTGCTTGGAGCCGAATCTTCCCAAATGGTAACGATTCTGAGCCGAATGAAATGGGCTTGGCTTACTATGATCGCGTATTCGATGAGATGGCTAAGCACAACATTACTCCGGTGGTCACCATTTCTCATTACGAAATGCCACTGAACCTAGCGGATAAATATCAAGGTTGGGCTAGCAGAGAAGTGATTGGCTTCTTTGAAAACTATGCCAAGGTGTTGTTCAAACGCTACAAAGATAAAGTCAAACTGTGGCTAACCTTTAATGAAATCAACGTTACGCTGCATGAACCGTTTACGGGTTCTGGTCTTCCTCGTGATTGTAGTGAACAAACTCGATTCCAAGCGATTCATCACCAGTTGGTGGGTAGTGCAAAAGCGGTGAAAGCATGTCACGACATTATTCCAGATGCCAAGATCGGTAACATGATTTTGGGCGCGATTCAGTATCCGCTGACCTGTAAGCCCGAAGATGTGATGCATACGCTGACTCAAAACCGTGAATGGCTGATGTTTGGTGACATTCAGGCGCGCGGTTACTACCCAAGTTACATGACACGTAAATTTAAAGAGTTGGGTGTCGAACTTAACATTACTGAAGACGACACTGAATCTCTAAAAGAAACCATCGATTTTATCTCTTTCAGTTACTACATGTCTGGATGCGCGAGTACCGATCCAGGTGAAGCCGAGAAAGCAAGTGGCAACATGCTGAATATTATTGCTAACCCGTACCTAGAGGCTTCGGAGTGGGGCTGGCAGATCGACCCAGTAGGTCTGCGTTACTTACTCAACTTCCTCTATGACCGTTACCAACTACCTCTGTTCATCGTGGAGAACGGCTTAGGTGCCAAAGATCAGTTGGATGAGAACGGTGAAGTGATCGATGACTACCGTATTCAGTATTTGAATGATCATCTTTATCAAGTTGGTGAAGCGATTCAGGATGGTGTTCCTGTCATGGGTTACACCTCATGGGGACCGATTGATCTTGTTAGTGCTTCAACAGCACAAATGTCCAAACGTTACGGCTTTATCTATGTAGATCGAGACGACAAAGGCAATGGTTCACTAGAACGTAAACGCAAGAAAAGTTTCCACTGGTACAAGTCGGTGATTTCCTCTCGAGGACAAGCTCTGCAAGGTCCAAAACAATAACAAATATAGTCATTCCCCCCATTGGCTCACCAAAAGCTCCTGCTCTGGTGAGCCTCATCTAGCAGCTGTAGGTATTAAGATGAATAGCAAAAAGGCCTCTTTAAATAAAGATTGGAAACAAAAACTGACTCCAGTATGTCTTGCATTAATGAGTTGTGGTTATGCCTCTGTAGGTTTGGCTACAGAAACAGTGCAGAGCCAAATAGACACGTTGCAGGCTCAAATTGAAGTTGCACAGAAAACTTTGCAAGAGCTTCAGACTTCGCAACAGTCCACAGGGAAAGAAGATGAAGTCATCTCAACTTCTTCAACAAGTGAACCGACAGTGAAATCTGATTCTTCTCTACCTACTTTCACAGACCAAGTGCCGGTTACAAGTGGCTTTAACTTCAACGGCTATTTCCGAGCTGGCTGGTACACCTCCGACGAAGGTGCGCCTAAAGAGTATGCGGTGGGTTCTTTAGGCCGCTTTGGTAACGAAATGACAGGTTGGTATGACTTAACATTCAAACAACGTGTTTATGAACAGATGAACAAAAAAGTTGAAGCGGTGATAACACTGGATGGTAATACTGCTTAAACAAAGGTTTTGAGAAGGAAGGTAATGATCAGAACCTCTCCCATTTCCTTGATCTTTATATCCGCACTAAAGGTTTTATTCCTGCATTGCCTGAATCTGAGCTATGGGTTGGTCGCCATGCGATTACTGGCTCAGAAATTCAACTGCTTGACTGGAAAAGCTCGCGAACTAACTCCGGTGCAGGCATTGGCTTCGAAAATATTGCTCTTACCGAAGGAAGCCTCAACGTAGTTTTAATGCGCGAAGATTTTAACTATCTTGACAACAATGGTAAGGATAACGGTGTTGAAATTAATAGTAATGTACTGGACGTGCGTTACAACGGTTACCAACTGAGTGATTCCTTACAACTTGGTTTGGCGGCAAAATATCAGATGGCTAATTTAGGTTCGAGCGCAAAAGACGCTGAACGTTCAGGTAGCTACTCAGAAGTTAAGGATGGGTTGAGTATTGCAACAATCCTTAATCAAAAACTAAGCAATAACGGGTCCAACGAATATACCCTTCAGTATTCTACGAACTCTATTGCAAGTAGCTTTGCTTCTACGAGTTGGGCAAACCCGGATTTTTCGAATGGTCTGAATAATTATCAGGGACACCACACTGATGGTTATGCGGTACGTTTTGTTTCTCAAGGTGAAAAGTACCTATTTGACAATAATGTGATTGTCGCTCACGCGTTTGTTGCTTCTCATGGTGAAGACATTTATAGCTATGATTTATCGACAGATCACACGGATTTTGACAGCGTACGCGCTGTTGTAAGACCTGGGTACATCTGGGATCAGTTTAACCAGACAGGTGTTGAATTGGGTTACTTTAGTCAGACAAACCGTGTTGATGGTAAAAGCTATGATGAGAGCGGTTACAAACTGACGGCTTATCACACCTTCAAAGTAGCAACTAGCATGTTGGGGTCACGTCCGGAAATTCGTTTCTACACGACTTATTTGAAGGCTATGGATAACGAAATCACCAAATTTTCGTTCGACGGCAAGAAGGATGACCAGCTTAGCTTTGGCGTACAAGCTGAAATCTGGTGGTTCTAAAACTCTTATAAACGCGTTTTAAATTCTCATCTAAAACCACCTTTTTGTAAGGTGGTTTTTCACCATTCGATAGTGAGTGATTGTACTCGGTAGTGAATCACCTGGAGTTACCGCAACTCTCACATTTGTAACAGTATTAAACCGAATGACTGTTGATTAAGTGGCGCATTTGTTCTGTTATCCATTCAGTGATTTCACTGCTTGGGCTGTCTAGCCGTTTGACTATGCCTATTTCAACTAAGATGTCGCTTAAAAAGTCCGTTTTTACAGCTTTTAATTGTTCAGTGAACCACTGTGCGCTAGCTATATGTTCCGGCACGATTGCCCACCCCTGATTTTGTGTTACCAGCTCGCAAATTAAGTAATAACTATCGATAACCCAATGATTGGGGCTAAGTGCATTTTCTCGACTTTCGCCGGAACGGTTACAAAGCACCAATTGCCGGTATTGCTGGAGTTGTGCGAGGCTCAATACCTCTTTTTGGGCAAGTGGATGCTGATTACCGACAATCAATATTTTTTTAAAATGTCCTAAAGACTGTAAGGTTAACTTGGGTGGCAACATGTTATTGCTAATCATAAAACCTATGTCAGCTTTTTGATTTGCAATAGCCATGGCAATGTCATCTTGCGAGCCATTGGTAATAACCAAATGCGTACTAGGAAATAAGTCACCAACTTGAGAAAAAATTGAGTGAATAGTTTCCAATGGCAATGCTTCGTCGATTGCGATGCGTAGTGATATGGGGTCGCTATTTGCAGCCGCCAGTGCTCTAGAATTTAAACGAAGACATTGGTTAAGTACGGCTCGTGCTTCAGGAAGCATTTCTTTACCCAAAGGTGTCAGCACAGGATATTTTGAGCTGCGATCGAATAATTCAAAACCTAAGTCGAGCTCTAAGTTTGCAACAGCACTACTGATACGAGATTGTGCTTTGTGCAGCTGTCTCGCGGCCGCAGAAAAAGAACCGAGTTCGGCAGCTGTAACAAAAGCCAGTAGTTGGTCTAGTGTCCAGTTCATTTCAATCTCCTGACACGGTAGTTCTAGTCGCAAGTTAATCATATCAACCCATCCGTTTACCGGATGGTAATTAACTTTTTAGTATCTTTAATTTGTATATTATGCCTGTGTTCATACGCTAAGGGTATTAGATCATGCAAGCAACAACACCAACGTCCTATTCACAGTCTGTAGCAAGAGTATTTTGGCGCTTTGCCATACCTTCGATACTAGCGATGCTCGTCAGTGGGTTATATCAGATTATTGATGGCTTCTTTGTTGGTCACTATGTCGGTTCAAACGGACTTGCAAGCATAAATATGGCAATCCCATTGTTAGGTTTGATTATGGGATTTGGTCTGCTGGTGGGGATGGGTGGTGGAAGCGAATTGTCTAGATATCGTGGTGAGAATGATCTACCTGCGACTCAATCAACGCTTATAACGGCACTTTTTCTGATCATCTTAATCGGCCTATTTGCCACAGCAGCGTTTATTACTTTTGGTCAGAGCTTACTGCGTATGCAAGGCGCTAGTGGTGTCACCATGGAAATGAGCTGGAGCTATGTGCAGACAATGTCATTTGGTGCGCTAATTTCGATTGGTGCTAGTGCTATGCCAATGCTGGTGAGAAATGACGACAGCCCAAACTTTGCTACGTTGTTCATTATCGTTGGTGCTTTGACGAATATAGTCTTGGACTACGTGTTCTTAGGACCTCTGGAAATGGGATTAAAAGGAGCAGCGATTGCAACCTTGATAGCTCAACTAACCACGTGTGTTTTGTGCTTACGTTATTTTATGTCGTCAAAAGCTAAAACCAAGCTGACGGTGAAACAGTTTGATAAAGATATCGCTATTCGGATCTTGCAGTTAGGTACATCAAACTTGGTGATGTTTATCTATTTCGGCTTCATTATGGCGTTCCATAATATGCAGTTTTTAGCTTATGGGGATACCACGCAGTTAGCCGCATTTGCGATTGTCGGCTATATAGCGAGCTGTTATTACTTTGTTGCTGAAGGGCTGGTGAGTGGCTTACAGCCACCAGTGAGTTACTACTTAGGAGCCAAGCAATATAAACGTATTATCGACACCGTAAAACTGGCATTTTCTGTTACGGTGGGAGCGGGTATAGCTTTAGTGCTATTACTGAATCTTGTACCAGAAGTATTTATTGGCATTTTTATCTCAGGTAATGAAACCTTGCTGGAAGCAAGTAAAAACGGAATCCGTCTTCATTTAATGGCACTATTTATAGATGGTTTCCTATTCATGGCTTCTATTTACTTCATTGCTGTTGGTAAGAGTGGGCAAGCGCTTTTTGTTTCTGTAGGCAATATGTTGGTTCAGCTTCCATTCCTATATATCTTGCCTAAGTATTTAGGCATCAACGGCATATGGTTAGCTGTTCCGTTGTCAAATGTCATATTCGCTTTGATTGTGTTGCCGATGCTATTAATTAACCTCAAAGGCTTGATGAAAATTCATAAACAGCAGCTAGAGACGGGAGATAGGAATTATGCGCATTGCCGTATAGGAGCTTGAGATACTTGAGAAAGCCGAGGCTGCATTTGTACTAACGCTACGATTTACTTTATGGCTGCGAGCAGTTCATGAGGTGTTGTTCGTTGTGTAACTAATTTGCCACCGGAGAAGGTGGCTAATTAGTTAAGATCTTGATTAATTAGGAAGAGACAAACCAAACCTGTTGTTATTTGTGATTTTTAACCATCCACTTATACACGTCAGAGTTGCTAAACGCAGTCTGCCACGATGAATCATGACCACCGTTTTCAATTTCTGTATAACGAATTTTGGCGGTCGAACCTCCTGCTCTGATGATGGCATCAACCATCTCTCGTGAGTATTCAACACTAGTCACTTCATCATTACTGCCGTGGAATACCCATGTTGGTATATGTTTGATTTTATCAGCTTGTTTTGGATCTGCGCTCCCTGCGATAGGTAGAGCTGCCGCAAACAGTTCTGGTCTTTGAATCATTGCATTCCATACACCTTGCCCGCCACGAGATAACCCTGTCATGTAAATTCGGTTTGCATCAATATCTGGATTGTTCTTTATCATCTCATCAATAAGATGCAGTAGCGCAGTCATAGATGGAGTTGATGGCGTCTGCGTATAGTCATAATGATCTAACGTTGTGCTAGCCCAGCGCATAGGTTTCGGTGTCTGTGGAGCAAGAACGAAAGCGGCTTGAATTGCCTGATTGGTCTCGCTCGCGAAATATTGAGGTCCAAAGTTTGTGCTTTGATACATCTGTGCTTGGTTATCTGTTCCTGCTTCCCCACTACCGTGTAAGTGGATGATTAAAGGTAGCTTTGTTCCTGTTTGTTTTGGAGAATAAATTTGGTACGGAAGGTCAAATGTTCCGTCGTTATAGACAGCCGAATTCCAGTCAGCCAGTGCCGGAGTTACTGCTAGGAAGGAAATGGTTAGAGTGAGTATAGGCTTTAGCATGATATATCCATTTTAGTTGATGAATGTAACCGGTATCATAGCAATCGGTTTGGCATGATTGTGTGATCTTGCAGTCAACTCAAGCTGATACTATTTCACTGATGCAATAGACATTTTTCGAGATTCGCCCCTTATCTGGATAGAAATTGACATACCTACTTGGTCGAAATTTGAGCTCTTGCTGAATTTTTTGTGCATAACTTATAGTGATGATTCAAATATGAGACATTGCTTCTTACAAACGACGTTCCCTTGAGTCGTCAGATTAGTGGTAATGATTGCAGCTGTTTACTGGTATCACTGTCATTTGGGGCATCAGACCGAGACGAGTGATGTCGTCGAGATATGTTTGTGGGTCTTCAACAATTCTGCAGGTTTAAGTCGTTGCTTCTTTTCTGATATACGTGATACGCCGACGCCAAAAGTATAAAACTTGAACAAAGTTACTATTGTTTTGTTTTACATTTCACTAATCTAAGTAGCCTATAGTGAATCCGGCCATCTAAAAATTTACGGTGTAAATCTCTGCTATGAAAAAGCCAACAGCAACCGATGTTGCGAAACTAGCTAACGTCTCAGTAAGTACAGTGTCGAGATATTTCAACAGAAGTGCTTATCTTGCTGAAGATAAAATTATTGCTATTGAAGAAGCAATTGATAGCTTAGGCTTTATCTCAAAAGCTTCTAAGAACGTTCAAAAGCATAAAGAAAAATTGATTGGATTAGTGATTCCCACTTTCGATAGTTCTTTCATCAGTATGGTTCTAGCGGGTATGGATTCAGCAATACAGAACAGCGCATATCGGCTTTTGATAGAGACGACTCATTGGCAAAAGGAACAGGAAAAGCGAGTCATCCAAAAAGTACTTAGCCAAGGTGTAGATGGCCTTATCATGATGGTGAGCAGCTTAATGGAAGAAGAGGTTCGTAGCTTAGTCGGCGATCTACCTGTTTTGATTTTAGCTGGTGCAGAGGATAGCAGTTATCCTTGTCTGAAGGTGGATAACGTCTCGGGCGGAAGAATGGCGACTGATTACCTTATTCATCTTGGACATCATAAAATAGTACACCTTTATAGCAACGAGATTGGTAACAGAGACTCGCTAGGACGGATGGAAGGTTATAAAGCGAGTTTGAAGTCAGCGGATATCGATGTTGATGACAATCTGATTTTGAATGGAGGGTATAGAGCGTCTCTCTCTTCTCAAGCCATACAAAGCTTAATTAATCGAAAGGTGCCGTTTACGGCGGTATTTGCTGCTAATGACCTTAGCGCCTTAGGTGCAATTCAAACACTGCTCAGAAACGGAATAAAAGTTCCGGAACAAGTATCAGTAATAGGGTTTGATGATTGTCCAATCTCCTCAACATTCTATCCCAAGCTCACAACGGTAAGTCAGCCTTTACACGATATGGGAAAATCGGCCATTACTTCGATGTTAGACCTGATTGCTGGCCGTGACATTGACTTTGGGGAGTTGGAATTAAAACTCGTCACCAGAGACAGCACATCTAAAGCTCCGCCTCACCCTTGGGTGTGAAGTTTGTTGTTAACTCACGGGTAAGTGAGGTCTTACTTTTGATGGTGCCGTTATTTCGTTTCACTCGATGGAAGACATGTGGGATTGTTGTGGTGAATCTTAGCTCTTAACTGGTCCTGTACTCTCCCTTTTTATGAGTTCAACAGGAGGAACGTGAGGAATAGAAGCATTCATACTGGTCAAATCAACAATATATTGCATCGCTAGTTCTCCCATCTCATATAAAGGCTGTTTAATGGTTGTAAGTGATGGGATAGATATCGCGGAGGTATATAAGTCATCGAACCCAATCACAGACACATCGTTTGGTACATCCAATTTATGTTCTTTCAAAGCCTGAATAACACCATATGCACTTAGGTCATTTGCAGCAAAAACCGCAGTGAACTCGATCCCTTTGCTTATTAGATCATCTATCGCTTTATAGGAGTATTCGAAGTAATACCCACCGTCAATGATGAGATTCTCGTTAATGTTTAATCCTGCCTCAAGTAAGCTTCTCTTGTAACCTTTTAAGCGGTCACCGGCATCAGGCCCTTCATCCAAACGACCATGAGCATGAACAATTTTTGTATGCCCAAGTTGAATCAAATGGTTGGTGGCAATACTACCCGCAATAACATTATCGAATTTTAGGCTTGGAAGAGAACCTAAGTTATTACCGGCAACAACGAGGACTGGCACGTCTCTAACTTGCTGTTTGATTTCCTCTTCTGAAGATAAGTTGACGATGAGAACCAAAGCATCAACGCCTATGTCCATCATCTGTTTAATTATTTTTTGCTCGCGGACTTTAGAAAAGTTGGAGCTTTCAACTCTCAAACTATAAGCGCTATTTTGTGCCCAGTGATTCATGCCGTTTAAGATGCACGAAAAATACGAGTTATCGAATGTTGGAATAACTACGCCTATTTTCATGCTCCTAATTTTTTCTGTGCTGATTTTTGTGTTTTTAGGTTTAAAGTTGAGCTCGAACATAGCTTGTTCGATGGCTCGTACCTTGTCTTTACAAATATATGTTTTGCGATTGCTATAGCGAGAAACAGTACTCACTGAAACCCCTGCTAGTTGAGCAATGTCATATATTGTTGGTTTCTTCATTAATGTTCACTTAGTCAAAATAGCCATGATGAGTATGTCGTTTTTTGTTTTCCCTAAATGAGGAAGGGTAATTATGATTTCAAAAAATAAAAACTCAAATTTAACGAATTGCATAGTTCACTTACGCCAGAGAAAATTTAAATATTGGATGGTTTTAAAACTGATCTTTACAAAAAAACATCAGTTTTAAAATAGAGGTTGATCACTAATTCGATGTTTAATACTGAAGTTCTCTTACGTTCAAGACGAGGTTTTTCTTGAGTAAGAAGATTTAATGTATTTTTATAACAATGAGTTATTTGTTTAATTCTGCTTAAGATTCAGATTTGTTGCACGTGTTAGATGGCCTGTGTGAGTTTTGTCTCTATCAACAAATCAGCCAAAGATCAAGAATAGAGACAACGAGATTTCTATCGGGCAGGGAGTATTAATTCCACTTCTGTATTTTTCAGTTTATATAAAAGACTAATGAGTCCAGCATTAGAAGTAATACTGATGTTTTGATATTAGGATTTAATGATTAGGCATGGATTGGCTAGTTTAAATAATTGCATTTTTAGTTTTTATTACTAATGCAAGTATATCGCTATAAAATTTCACAAAAGGAAGTTCTTTTACCTATTAATGGTTAAAGCGTGTTTTATTGTGGAAGTGTTTTTTATTAATCCATAAATAATCATCGACCGTGTTTTTAGTTAGTAAATTTTTATAAAAAATTAACGAGTAATGACAATGCTTATGAAAGTATTGATTACTCACTGTTTCATTTGATAACAATATGAGCGTGAAGATGAGTAACCTAAATAAAAAACTGATTGCTATCGCAATGCTTCCATTTTTACTCGCCGGATGTGGTGAAGAGCAAAAGCCTTCCTCTTCTGATTCTGGTGTCGGTTCTTCCGATTCGACCGGAAGAGTGTTTAACTTATTTGGTGTTAAGGCTGTTGATAGTGTCTATAAGGCATTGATTTTATCTGCAACCGACGGTTATGCCAGTACGGTTGTTACCGATGCATACGTGAGTTCATCGGATATCAATGCAGGTCTGATTAATAATAATGGCACCAACGATACGATAGATGTAGAGATTAAAGGCGTTGCATCGGGTTCTTTGATGTTGCAAGCAGGAGAGCAAAAAGAAGACTTTTCTAGTTTTGAGTCTGGTTACTTGGAATTTAACATTCGTTCTAAAAGTGCGGTTCCGGATGATCTAACCGTTGCTATTGATAATGGTTGGCCTAATCGTAAGGTGTTCTCACTGAATGGATATGTCAACTTTACCAATGATTGGGAAGGTATCTCGATACCTATCAAATGTATGAAGCCTGGCTCCGGTATGAATGACTTTTCATTAGATAGTGTCGCTACACCGTTCTTTATGGAATCAAGCAAAGCTTACAGTTATGAAATTACCGATATTGCTTACAAAGAAAAATCAGAATTCACGCCAGTTGTTGATGCAACTTCGTGTACCAGTAGCGCTAGTGTCAATAACCCTGCTGCGTTAGCTGCTGGGGATCTTAGTGTTTACTACACGGGTGATAAATCTTTAGCAACTGATATTAGTGATAAATACACATTGGGAGATTTTGTAGTATCAGGTTCAAGTACGAAAACCGAAAGTGGGCAAGTCGTCCATTTATCCTTACCGGTTAATGGAGGCATATTCTTCGAAGCGGGTACTGGAAATGAAAGGGATTTTTCTAGTTTCTATGCGGCTAGTTATATGACCATTGATCTTAAAGTCGATAATTATGGGAGTTCGCCAAATCTACAGGTAAAAATGGAAGGAGCTACTTCTAACGATGCCAATTTCTACGCTGTAGATAATTCTCTTGTTCCAGCAGATAGTAGTTGGTATCGCTGTAATCTGCCTGTAAGCAGCCTAGCGCCAAGTGATACTTATTTAAATTCAACTAAAAAAGCTGTTTATTTATCTGGACAGTGGGATTCGATGGTAGGGCTAGAGTTTTCATTTACTAATATAGCCTTCATTAACACGAAGAATATATCGGGTGCTTCAGACTGCATTAAGCTTTAAATCATAATAGAGCCAATATTGAATTGGCTCTTTTCATTTAAATGTTAGTTATTGATTTTTATTTTTTACCCTTTTATTCGCAATCTTGGGATATATATGATTTTTATATTAAGACTCATAATAGCTGTTGGTATCTCTGTTGTTGTAACCGCATGTAATGGCGGCGATAGTGGAAATACCGAAAATACTTATACTAGTGATGCTAAAACCTCAGTAAATACACCCGCGCGCTCTGTATTCGGTGCTGAGGTCTATGGGTTCGACAGTGATAAAGTACTATACGGAAAGTTTATTATTCGGATGAAAATGGTCTCGAAACCTGGGGTGATTTCTTCTTTTTTTCTATACGATAATGATTCTTGGGCTGGTGGTATACCTTGGCGCGAAATCGATATTGAATCTATCGGAAAGTCGAAAGACTTTTTACAAACCAACATTATTACAGGTACTTCTGATTCGCAAATTCAATCTGAAAATACCTTTAAAATTAATGATATAGAAAGCTTTCATGAATACACCTTAATTTGGACGCCAAATGAGGTGACCTGGCTAGTGGATGGCGTTCAAATTCATCAGGAACTCGCCGCTAATTCTCAGCAAGTTAGGGACCTCATCAATACCCCTCAGACTTATAGAATGAATATTTGGGTTTCTAAGTCGGTCGCTTGGGCTGGAGAATTTAACTTAAACAGCCTACCACTACAGCAAGAGGTCGACTGGATTGAATATCATCAATATGACCAATCGACTCAGAACTTCGCGTTGTCGTGGCGTGATGATTTTGATAGTAATTTTCTAGATACAAACCGCTGGGGAACGGCGAACTGGACTTTTGAACAAAATGCTTCGACTTTTAGAACATCTAACGTTTCTGTTGAAGATGGAAAACTGATATTACGTTTGACTGAGTAAAATACATCCTCCTGTGAGTAAAGAGGCACTCAACTTCATTCGCTGTTGGAACGATTCTAGTCATGAATAAAGCGCACAAAAGAAACCAATATCCTATTGTGCGCTTTGGCTTTCGGGGTTAGATCTTAAAGCGTCCTATTTGTTTTTCTAGCTGAACAACCAAGTCACGAAGCGTATGGGCTTCGTTTTCACCTTCTGCTGCGTCTTGTGCTAGTCCGTTACTGAGCTCACGAACAGACTCTGTATTTGTGTTGATTTCAGAGGTAACGAGCGATTGCTCTTCTGCGGCAGAAGCTATTTGTGTCGCCATATCGCTGATTATGCTTATTGCTTGGCTAATTTGTTGGAGCTGATCACCCATATGCTGAACATCATCAACGCTGGTTGTCACTAACGAGTGGCTATGAGTCATTGCTGATACCGCTTCTCCTGTCACTTTCTGTAATCCTTCAATTTTTGATTGGATTTCTTCTGTTGACTGATGCGTTCTTTGCGACAACACGCGTACTTCATCAGCAACCACAGCAAAGCCTCGTCCATGTTCTCCTGCTCGTGCCGCTTCTATCGCCGCATTAAGAGCAAGCAGGTTAGTTTGTTCTGCGATCGAGCGGATGGTGGAGAGAATCGTTGAGATTTCTTGAGTGTGATTCTCTAGTTCACCAATGATTTTGGTGGAACTGTTGAGCTCTGACGCCAACTGGTTAATTGAATCAATGCTTTTTTGCATCTGTTCATAACCCGCTTGCCCAAGTGTTACCGACTCATTGGCGCTTTTCGCGGTATTCTCTGCGTTATTGGCAATTTCAGCGGTTGCCGCAGCCATCTCTGTTACTGCCGTTGCAACCATAGTGATTTCGTCTTGCTGCATACTGACTCGTGAACTACGAGTTGATGCAGATTTCGCAGATAGATCAGCATTTTGGTTGATGGATAAGGTGATATCGCGAACATTTACCATGATGGTATGTAAGCTGCCGACAAACTGGTTAAATTTCTCTGCTAAGGTTCCGACTTCATCATTGCTCTTCACTTCAAGTCTTTGAGTGAGGTCGCCATTACCTTCTGCGATGTCAGTTAGCGCTAAAGTGATATGAGAGAGTCCTTGAAGCTGTTTGGACACAACCGTAGAAGCCACTATACCTAGAACAATAAGAATACCTGCGGCAATCATTAGCTGATTGAGCAAGGTAGCAAGAATGGGTTCTTCTAGGGTTTTCTTGTCTAAAACCATAACCAACATCCAATCGGTATTCTCTATTGCCTTGCTGGCAATGACTTTTGCGCGGTCGTCTAATTGAATTTCGAATTGCGAGCGGTTATCTGAAGAGCTCTTTAGTTGTTGCCATGTCAGTTCAGGGTGAATATCTGCAATCGGTTTTAAAACCAGATCAGCGTTGTTGTGTGCAACAATGTTTCCTTTCGAGTTCACTAAGAAAGCATAGCCATTTCCTGGAACCGAAATAGATAAAACATCTTCCGCTAGCTTGTCTAACGCTAAGTTAGAACCCACTACACCAATAATTTTGCCATTCACAGTAACAGGGGAGGCGAGTGTTACCACTAAAGCTTTCATTGTGACGCTGACGTATGGGTCTGTGGTAACAGGTTTTTTCTCCTGCATGGCCAATTTGTACCAACCTCTAACTCGAGGATCGTAACCCGCTTTATTGAGCGAAGGATCTTGCCTGAACATTTCGCCTTGCTCGTTGCCGTAATAGCTGAGGCCAAATCCACCGGAAGTCATCAATTGTCGCAGATGAGGAACCAAATCTACGTCTGGGTTAGCTTCAATTTCTTTTTTCATGCCTTCAACAGCGAGTTGTTTGTCATGAAACCAAACACCAATGCCACTGCTGTATGCCTTTAGTGTGTTGTGACTTTCACTGTAAATGTTTTTCCAACTTTCTTCTTTGCTGGATTGATAACTCACGATAACCAAAGCGATAGCAGTAATGGCTATAGCAATCAGTGTTGATACCAAAACCTTTGTTTTTAACGTCAGACTCATAGGTTTCATCCCTTCCAATGCTTTGTCTAATAATCATTTGTTCTAATGATTGTTTACACTATAACAACTGCGTGAAAGATATATGTTGAGTGTGTCTAACTATTAGTTGTTCTTGTTGTGGTTTTTATGCGTTTTTGTGCGCCCTGACTCGGTACCGTTCGACTAACAATGTGACGAATAGCATATGATTTTATGGTTTCTCGAAAGGGGTTGAACATAGAGAGGTGGCAAGCTAAAGAAGAAATGCGGAATACAGATAAGTGCGAATCGTCATCCATTCAACGAAGTTATTATGAAGACAATGAAATCTAGTGAGGTCTGAGACTTAGCTTAAAGCGCTGGAGAACGGGGTTATTAAATAGAAAGTATTATATTGTTCGGTGAAACAATAGAGGGAATTAGATGCTATTTTTTGTAAAAAGGTAAATCCACCATTGTCGGGGGGAACAATGATGGATTTAGTTTAGAGATTATTATTTTTAGAGAACATTTTTTTAAATGTTCAGGTGTACATATTCAATAAATATAAGGGTTAATGACTCAGCCCATAATTTATTTTAAATAATGGGTTATTAGAATCATGCGGTTTAGCAGGGTCTTGTGATAAAACAGACTGCATAGTTCTTGGAAGTTCGAATGGTGTCTTGGCAGTATAATTTTCATTCGAGGTTAATCGTTCAAATAATACTTCGTCACTAACACCAAAGTTGGCAATTAACGCATCTGCATCTTCTAGCACATTGGTCATAATGGCAGGGCGATCGAGGTAAATAGTGACAATAGTTGGCACATGTTTCGTCGCTTCTTTAATCGCTAAGTAATCCTTGTTATCAGGTTTGAAATCTAGTGCACCTTCATTATGTTTTTTACCAAAGTAATAATTATTGTGAGGCCTTTCAAAAGGTGTCGTTGCTCTTATAAGGGCAATATCTGCTTCTGCTAATTGCTCAACAACGTTAAAACCAGATTTCTCTGCAACTTCTTTGTTCACACCATGCAACCAAACTTTCAGGCCAGTTTTGATTGGTAGAATCTTGTCGTTTTTCAGTAGTACCAGTGACTTAAATTGAGCAACATTGGCTAAAGCAGAAAACTCTTCGTTACCAACGATATCATCTGCCTTTTTCGCATTGACGTAAGGGTTTTCGAACAAGCCGACTTTGAATTTTTGTTCCAACAAACGTTGAACTGAATCATCCAAACGACTTTCGGTTATTTTTTTATTGTTGAAAGCATTTACGATTATGTCTGAGTCAACAACACCGCCAAACTGGTCTACGCCGGCTTCTATTGCTTTCACAAAACGATCTTCAACTGAGAGATCTTCCACACCCCAAGGCATACCCCTAGGAAGTACTTTCTCTCCTTCTTTAAAACCGTTGATACAGTCTTCTTCACAGTCTCTAGTGATTAGCCAATCGCTCAAGATAACGCCTTTGAAACCATAGGTATCTCGCAATAGGTCTTGCAGTAGGTAGCGACTATAGCCTCCGCCAACTTGCGGGATTTCTTTGCCATTGTGTGTGGCTCCCTGCAATATTGAATATGTTGGCATGATGCCCCCCGGGCTAGCTTTAAATGCTTCTACAAATGGCGCGATATGGGTATCTAATGACGTTGAAGTAAAATCTGCAAATTTTCCGTATGAGTTGTGGCTATCCCATCCGTCCTTTGCTGCGCCATATCCAACCCAATGTTTCAGTATCGTGATAACACTGTCTTTATTGATACCTTCCGAGCCAGACTGCATGCCTGCGATATAGCTTCGCGTCATGTTGCCAACCACTTTAGGGTCTTCGCCAAAAGTACCGCTAATACGAGGCCAGCGAGGTTCACTAGCGAGATCTGCTTGAGGAGATAAAGCTTCTGTTATACCTACTGCACGGTATTCTTGACGTACTACATTCGCGTATTTTTCTGTTAGCGCTTCATCGTTAATTGCTGCGATACCAAGCGTTTCAGGCCACTTACTGAATTTCCCAGAAGCGATAGAGGCTCCCTCAAGATACTGGAATGAGTTTCGCGGGTCTGAACTAATCGTAATTGGAATCCCTAAGCGAGTCGCTTCTGCGATCTTCTGTAGTATGTTGTTTTGTTCCGCCAAATGGCTAGGGACATCCCCTTTAAGTCGAGTGATGAAATAGGAAACATGATTGTTTTCAATCAGTGCCTTGGCCTTCTCTTGATCGTAGCTCGAACCGCGTCCTAAAATTCCTGAGCTTGGAGCAGAACCGTGCATCATCAGCCCAGCTTTTTCCTCTACAGTCATTAAAGATACTAGATTTCTAGCTCGCTCTTCTGGAGTGAGACGCCAGTCTTCATATAAATCCAGTTTTCCATTTTTATTTAAATCTTTAAAAGACTTACCATCGACGTTTAGAATTTTTACAGTGTCGCTTGCCAAATCTACATCCATATTAGCGAATGAAATCATTGGAAACATAGCTAACGCTATAGAAGTTCTAAGTAGAATCTTATGCTTAATAATATCCATGCTGCATATCTCGGGGTTATTAACTCGCTAATAAATGTATATATGAAATTAATTGGAGAATAGAAATAATTAATTTGCATTATTAAAATTGTGAAGGGTGTTTAATTCTAATGATTATATTAAAAATCAATATACAGATTTGAATTTTTATATATAACAGATTTTATATATTATTTATTAGTGTTTTTATTTTTGAAAATAAATGATTTTTTTAAAATTTTTAATAATAAAAAATAAAAAGCATATACACCAAATGGAGTATATGCATAATTGAAAATATTTTTCTTATTTCGTTAAATTATTCGTTCATATGATGAATGATACTGTTAGATAACGTTGTCAATGCCTCTGCTCTTTGCTGGTCAAGCTCAAACGATGCATTTAGTCGAATACAATGATTGTACTGCTCTGTTACATCAAACATTTTACCAGGAGCTATGCTGACATTTGCTTTTAACATGTCTTGATATATCAGCATGGCATCAATATTTTTAGGCAGTTCTAACCAGAGAAAATATCCGCCTTTTTGGTTTAATACTGTCACACTCTTGGGTAGCAGTGTGCTAAGAAAATCCGCCATTTTGCTTTTACGTTCATGGAGTTTTTTACGTAATTGCTTGAGATGCGATTCATAATTACGGCTGGTTAAATAGTGAACCAGAGCCATTTGTATTGGGGCACTGGTTGCTAAGGTACTCATGAGTTGTAATTTCTGAATGTCGAAAGATCTCTTTCCTGCAACCACCCAGCCAATACGCAGACCAGCTACCAGAGATTTGGAGAACGAAGAACACAACATAATGTTTCCAGATTGGTCATACATTTTCATTGAGCTAACAGGCTCATTTCCTTCATATAATTCGCTATACACATCATCTTCAATTAACGCGACGTTGTAGCGTTGCAACAGCTCTACAATTTGCTTTTTCTTTTCATCTGACAATGTAAAGCCGAGTGGATTCTGATGATTGGACATCAGCCAGCACGCTTTAACATCATGAGTTTGTAAGGCTCGTTCCAACGAATCGATATCAATACCAGTTGTGGGGTCTGTGCGCACGGAAAGTGCTTTTAGGCCAAGACGTTGTAATGATTGTAAGGCGCCATAAAATGTCGGCGACTCTACCACTACGCAATCGCCCGGTTTGGTACAAGCCTGTAAACTCAAGTTTAAGGCTTCCAATGCACCAGCCGTAATGACGATTTCATCCGGTGATATTTCAATTCCCCTAGTGGTGTAACGCTTGGCAATGATTGAGCGCAATTGCTCATTACCGGGCGGGAGGTTGTTAAATGCACTCGAAATAGGCATGTTGCGAGCGGCCGCAGCTAGCGCCCGATTGATGTGATAGCGTGGATATAAATCTGGACTAGGGTAAGCAAAACCGAAATTAACCATCAATGGGTTTTTTCCGGCCTGAAGAATCTCGAATATAAACTCGTTCACATCGACATTCTCAGTTCTGGAGACTGCCACCTGAACCTGTTGTTGCTTTTTAAAACGAGGCGCGACTTTATACCCAGAGCGAGCTTGAGACGTAATCCAGCCTTGTGACTCCAACAGTTGGTATGCGTGTAAAACGGTCATTAAACTCATTCCTGAGTGTTCAGACTGTTTTCTTAGTGAAGGCAGTTTATCGCCGGGGTTCCAGATCCCAGACTGAATCTGTCGTTTGAGTTGATCTACTAAATTCTGATACTTAGCCAAATTAGCCCCCGATTTAACGATTAACAACGGCTAAACAATAACACTTATTAAATAAATCTGTTATACAATAGTCGTTCTTTTTTGTATCTACTGCCTCTTGGCTTGAGCCTTTATTATCACTTCCATAAATACTTATTAAGCTCAAAGGAAGTTTATGTTTGGTCTCGACGCCTTTATGCTGGCAAGGATACAGTTTGCCTTTACTGTATCCTTCCACATTATTTTCCCTGCCATCACTATAGGTTTAGCAACCTATCTGGCTGTACTTGAAGGATTATGGCTCAAAACTCGCAATCCTGATTACAAAACGCTTTATCATTTTTGGTCCAAAATTTTTGCAGTCAACTTTGGTATGGGTGTTGTGTCTGGCTTGGTAATGGCATACCAGTTTGGGACTAACTGGAGTGGCTTCTCTGACTTCGCTGGAAGCATCACTGGGCCGTTGTTGACTTATGAAGTCTTAACCGCTTTCTTCCTTGAAGCGGGCTTTCTTGGCGTGATGCTTTTTGGTTGGAATCGTGTTGGAGAAAAACTGCACTTCTTTGCCACATCCATGGTGGCGTTGGGGACAATCATCTCTACGTTCTGGATCCTTGCTTCAAACAGTTGGATGCAAACACCTCAAGGCTATGAAATCGTGGACGGACGCATTGTCCCTGTCGATTGGTTTGCGGTCATATTCAACCCTTCATTCCCTTACCGACTTGTGCATATGGGAATCGCGGCATTTCTGAGCACGGCTTTGTTCGTTGGTTCATCAGCAGCTTGGCACTTACTGAAAGGTAATCGCAGTTCTGCAGTGAAAAAAATGTTCTCCATGGCGCTGTGGATGCTGTTGATTGTTGCGCCTATTCAAGCGGCTGTCGGCGATGCGCACGGTTTAAATACCTTAGAGTATCAACCCGCTAAAATCGCAGCGATTGAAGGGCATTGGTCAAACGAAGATGGTGAACCGACACCACTAATTCTGTTTGGCATGCCAAATATGGAAGAAGAGAGAACCAATTACGCGTTAGAGATCCCAGTATTGGGCAGCTTGATTCTTCGTCATAGTCTGACAGAGCCGATTCCTGCACTTAAAGATTTCCCAAAAGATGAACGCCCAAATTCTTTGGTGGTTTTCTGGTCGTTCAGAATTATGGTAGCCCTTGGCATACTTATGATTCTTCAGGGTTTCTATGGGCTATGGCTACGGCGTAAAAATTCACTGTATACCCAAAGTTGGTACCTTAAATTTTCAATATTAATGGGACCTACCGGACTTATTGCCATTCTTGCCGGATGGTTCACCACAGAAGTGGGGCGTCAGCCTTGGGTGGTATACGGATTACAGAGAACTCGCGATGCCGTCTCTGCACATGGAGATCTGCAAATGAGCATCAGCTTAATTTGTTTCTTTGTGGTTTACAGCTCGGTGTTTGGTTTCGGTTACTACTACATGATCAGACAAATCAAGCAAGGCCCTGATGCCGTCGATCATGAAGCACACGAAATGAACACTATTTCTGGCCGTATTTAACGTCACAAGATTACAACGAAGGTAATAGATATGCATTTTGACTTATCCGTGATTTGGTTTGCGATCATCGTGTTTGCCACGCTGATGTACATTGTGATGGATGGCTTTGATTTAGGCATTGGTATCCTGATGCCGTTCATCAAAAATGAAAAACATAAAGATGTAATGGTCAATACCGTCGCGCCTGTGTGGGATGGTAACGAAACGTGGATTGTTCTTGGTGGCGCTGCGCTTTTTGGCGCATTTCCATTGGCTTACTCGGTGATCATCGAAGCGTTAACCGTTCCACTGACACTCATGCTCGTTGCTTTGATCTTCCGTGGCGTTGCATTTGAGTTTCGTTTTAAAGCTTTGGAGAACCATCTTAAGTTTTGGGACCGTTCATTTATGCTCGGCTCTATCTTTACAACGTTTTTCCAAGGGATTGTTGTGGGAGCTGTCATTCAAGGTTTTAACGTCGAAAACCGAACGTTTGTTGGCGGGCAATTAGATTGGATAGCACCGTTCCCACTGTTTTGTGGCTTCGCACTCATCGCGACATACGCCTTGTTGGGTAGCACTTGGTTGATTATGAAAACCGAGGGTGAGCTGCAACAAAGCATGTTTCGCTTTGCCAATAAGACACTGCTTATCATGGTCGCTGCGCTGATCATTATTAGCGCATGGACGCCACTTGCATTCCCATTTGTAGCTGAACGTTGGTTTTCGATTCCTAACTTGTACTACTTACTTCCTGTGCCTGTGATTACCACTCTGGCGTGTTTGAAAATTACTAATTCGTTGAAAAAACGCAGAGAGCGCAGCCCGTTTATTATGGCGTTAATCATCGTGATTCTTGGGTTTGCAGGGCTGGGGATCAGTATCTGGCCAAATATTGTTCCTCCTAGCATTTCTATTTGGGATGCGGCATCTCCTGAAATTAGCCAGAGCTTTATGTTGTTTGGTGCCGTGCTGATTTTGCCTGTGATTCTTGCCTACACATTCTGGAGCTACTACGTATTTTCTGGAAAGGTAAAAGAAGGTGAATTCTACCACTAAGTGAATATTTGAGGGCAACTTATGAATATTAAACGAGGAATAGAACAATGGGTCTGGATGATCGGTATCTGGACAGCGAGTGTTATTGCACTTGGAATTGTTTCTATGGGGTTCCGCTTCCTGATGACAATGGCGGGATTTAAATCTTAAACAGTTTGTGTTGAGTTTAGATGTCTTTATCTAACCCTAGGCCAATTTGGACGCTAGGGTTTTTTTTTGGCTTCCACTTTCTAGAATGCTACTCAGTTCACGACTTATTTAACAGCGTATGAAACCCTGAATAAATGCGGGTGAACGTAGTAAACCAGCATGCCGCACCAAACGCGTAGGCGATGATGGAGAAGTGTTGAGGGAAAAGGCAAAAAGCGATAAAGCAGAAGATGGTTTCTGTGCCTTCAGTTAGCCCGCTCATGTAGTAAAGTGACTTATTCTTATATACCGGATTGTCGATTCCCTGTTTGCTTGCCATGATGGCAAACGCTAGAAAGCTAGAGCCAGTTCCGACAAAAGAGAAGATCAAAAATGCACCAGCAATGGCATTTTGTTCTGGGTTAGCAAGTACGAAACCAAACGGAATCAGAGAGTAGAACAGAAAGTCTAAGCAGATGTCGAGAAAACCGCCAGCATCGCTAATGCCTTGAATACGCGCTAACGCGCCGTCTAGTCCGTCGCATAGGCGATTTAAACAGATAAGCACCAGTGCTAAGTAATACTGCTCTAACGCCAGTGCAGGCAGAGCAAGAAAGCCAAGAGCAAAACCAAACAGAGTCGTTTGGTTCGCCGTAATCCCTATGCTGTCTAACAGTTTTGCGCTTTGCGCTAATGGCCAGCGAATGGCTTTGATACTGAATCTATCGAGCATAACTGTCCTCCCAAGGCCATGTGATGCAGCGACTACCCTGCGGAACATCTTCTTCATCATGAGTCACCATGAGTGCCGGAATATTCGCTTCCTTGAGTTGGTCTTCTACCTGCGTTCTAAATTGCTGGCGCAGGTCTTTATCCAGCTTGCTGTAGGGTTCATCAAGCAGAGCAACTTTTGGTTTGGCAAGCAACATGCGTGTGAGTGCTATCCGTGCACGCTGACCTCCGGATATTTGGTCTGGAAAAGAGTCTGCCAGTGACATCAGAGATATCTCTTTTAATGCTGTTATCGCTTGCTCTTTTCGTTGTGTTCCTTTGATGGAATCCGGTAGAGCAAAGGCTAAATTCTCCCAAACGGTTAAATGAGGAAAAAGCAGGTCGTCTTGAAACAAGATGCCAACCTGACGCTTATGTGCAGGTTGTCCATCCAACAGTGTACCATCAAGCTTTATGCTGCCTGTGTACTGGAACTCTTGTGATAAATGACCGGCAATAGCATCAAGCAGAGTGGATTTACCGCATCCGCTTGGACCCATAAGGGTAACGATTTCACCTTTCTCAACGGTCAGGTTAAATGCAGTAAACAAAGCGTCACCATCTTTTTTACGGATGGCGAGGTTTTCGAGACAAAGACTCATTGGTCAGTAAACCTTTAATAGACAACCTACGATACTTGCCGTGCGTGCGGCTAAGTAAAATGGAAAATGAGAAAAACAATAACGGCAGCAATGCTTGGCAAATGGCATAGATGGCTGAAACGCGGCGGTCCAACCCACTAGAAAGCGCAACCGCTTCTGTGGTTACCGTACTGATTCGCCCAGCTCCGAGGATTAAAGTCGGTAGATACTGAGCCAAGCTGACACTTACACCAACAGCCCAAGCGAAGGTTACTGCAGGTAGCAGAAGTGGCAGTTTAACGCCAAGCCAAGCCTGAACGGGTGTTTTCCCTAGGCTCAGTGCAATTCTCGTTAAGCCATTATCAAAGCTGCGCCATGGCCCATCAAGCGATAAATAAACATAGGGAAAAGCAAAGAAAATATGCGCCCAGCAAACCCAAAACAGATATAGCTCGCTATTGATGTACAACGTGGCGATTTGAATGCCAAACAGAATAGATAACTGAGGAATCAACATCGGAATGGCGATGATGTAGCTGGGTAGCTGAATTCGATAACGCAAACGGTACTCATGGGCGATGAGCGCAAGAATAAGCGCAATGGTGGCGCTTACGATTGCGATGAAGATGCTTTGAGTCAATGTATCCGCAATACCTTGTGATTCATATTGCCAGAAACGAGCCGTGTACTGGCTTGGCAGGAGATCAGGAAAACGCCAGCGTTGCGCGAAGCTCCAGATGATCATCAAAGGAATCATCACAATCGCCAGTGTTGTGGTGACATAAAACAGCGCTTTGCCGGGTAAGGGTAATCCTGTTCTTCCCGAAAATTGCCAATGTTTATATCCTTTGGTTGCTACCCATTCCACTAAGCGTGTAAATCCAAGCAGCAAACTGGCAACAAGGAACAAAATCACCGCGCCAGCGGCTGCTCGGGGAAGTAAGGTCAGATCAGGGTCGCTAAACCATTGCCATACTAATACGGAGAAGGTTGGTGGGTTGGTTGGGCCAATAATCAACGCGACATCCACAACGGATACGCTGTAGGCGATAACCGCAAACATTGGGAAGCGAAGCTTTGCTAGCCATTGAGGAAGTATTGCTTTCCACCAACATTGAGTTGAACTGTAACCGAGCGAATGGCTGATTTTTTCGATTTGATCGACTTTTAACTGTTGAAGAATAGGAATGCTCATCAGCAGCAAAAAAGGCACTTCTTTCAATGTCAGCATTAAGGTTAAACCTAACGCATACGGGTCTTTGACTAGCAGAGCTAAGCTATCGACATCCGTATTATTGAGGTCGTAACCGAACATCTCATACACAACGCGAGCTCCCATGCCTGTGGGAGCAAAAAGGAAAGCAAAACCAATGGCAAATGCCACATGGGGCATTGCCAATAGAGGTGAGAGCGAAACTTCAATTTTGCGCCAAAGTTTCGTATTCCAGCACGATTGAAGAATGGCAAAGGTTATCAGGCAGGCTAAGTAACTACTCACCACGGCCGAACCAAGAGTTAAACCTAGCGATAGCCAGACGCCGTGCCAGTCAAACACCTCAGCAAAGCCAGCGAAAGAAAAGGCAGACAAACCAATCGCTGGAATATAGCCAAACGCCGACACGACCACGCCGAGTAACCCCGGAATGGTCGGTAAGACACAGACAGCGATAATGACTAAATATAAAACGCGTAACATGGGTGAGTTTTAGTTTCCGTAACGTTTAAGCCACTCTTTCTCAAGTGCCACTTGCCAGCTTGGGTGAGGCTCGGCGATCGATTTGAACTGCTTAGTATTTTTTGCACTACCTGTTAAGTATTGGCTACTTAATACAGATGGATCGCCCCATATGGTTAATTCTCCTTTACGAGACTGTGCTTCAGGACTTAACAGAAAGTTAATTGCCACTTTTGCGCCAGCATTTGCATTCGCATTCCAAGGGATGGCTAGGAAGTGAATATTAGACAGTGCACCTGAATCTAAGGCATACACATTGGTGCTTTCAGCTAATTTTCCGCTGGCTTGAGCGGAATAGACGGCATTTGGGTTGAAAGTGATCGCTAGGTCAATCTGTCCGTCATCCAGCAATTGAAGCATTTCGCTGCTGCCAGAAGGGAACTGTTGACCCCCACGCCACGCCACCGGATGAAATTCATCCAAATAGTTCCATAAAGGCTGAGTCACCATAGCAAAGCTGGCTTCATCAACGGGTTTCATCAAAGAAGGATCGTTATTGGTCAGTTCAATCAAGAGTGCTTTTAAAAAGCTGGTACCGTGAAACTCTGGTGGGCGAGGGTAGCTTAAACGATTTGGGAACGCTTTCGCATAGCTCAGCATCTCCTGAAAAGATTTTGGAGGATTGTTGAGCTTAGCTTTATCGTAAATATAGACCAGTTGACCCACACCCCAAGGCGCTTCCAATCCGTCAGTCGGTACCGAAAAATCTTTATCGACAGGGAGTGACTTATCGACATACTGCCAGCTCGGTAAATCTTGCACAAATGGACCATACAGCAATCCGCCATCTTTCATCGATTTGAAGTTTTCGCCGTTGATCCAAACCATATCGACACTGCCACCCGTGTTTTTGTTGGCGGCTTTTTCCGCCAGCAGGCGAGTCGTTGTTTCTGAAATGTCGGTCACTTTTACGTGTTTAAGCGTGACGTTGTAGCGGGTTTTGAGTTCATTGGCTGCCCATTGAATGTAACGGTTGATCTCTTGGCTTCCGCCCCAAGCATGGAAGTAAACCGTTTCGCCATTCGCTTCTTGCTCTACTGCTTTCCAGTCTTCTGCGAGTGCAGATGCGGTAAAGAGAGATGCGAAAATACCTAAAGTAGTGAGTAGCTTTTTCATAAATGATCCGTGTTTATTGAAACGAGTCGGCGCAACCTTCACTGCGACGTCTTTCCTTTAGAGTGTTTATCCCAAAAGCTCATTTACTTTGAAATCTATAATAATTTCAGAGTATTAAATGTTATCCGTGTAAACAATTATAGGTGCCAACAGAAATTTGTCGCACCTAAATGTGTGGTGAGTTGATATAGACCGAACGAGTTGGCATTTTCTTCCACGACAAGTCGTTAAAAAATATCAGTAGACTGCCAAATAAGGAGGAAGCGAGGGAGAATAATGTCAGTAGCTGTCCATTTGTGCTGTCAGCTTCAGCAAATAATCTTCTGCAGGGAGTGGCTTTGAATAATAGAAGCCTTGGATATAGCGTACCCCAAGCCCTCGTAAGTGTTCGACTTGTTCATGAGTCTCTACGCCTTCCGCGATAACTCTCATTTTGAGCTGCTTTGCCAGCTTGATCATCGAAGTGATGACTGAATCGATGGCAGAGTTTTGAGAAAGACCCTTAATGAACACCTGATCAATTTTGATGATATCGAAGGCGTGTTGATGAATGAAGTTTAAGCCTGAGTAACCTGTGCCAAAATCGTCCATGGCGATCTTGAATCCAAGCTGTTTGAGACGACCAAGATTCTTTCTCACGACTTCTAATTCTTCAGGTGAAAAATCGTTATCCTCGGTGATTTCGAGTAGCAACAAAGGAAGAATATCTGGATTTCTCTTGGCGTATCTTTCGAGGTAATCAACAAATTTGGCTTTGATGATCAGTGTGCGACTGACATTGATACTGATGTATTGGTTCTGAACCAGATGAGGGTTCAAGTTGACGAATTCCGTGACAAGTTTGAACACCTGATGGGTGATCTGCTCGATGACCTGAATCCGTTCTGCCAGCGGTATGAAAATGGTTGGTGAAATAGCGCCATGATCGGGATTGTTCCAACGGATCAGCGCTTCACTACCGACAATTTTCGGTTCGTGGATATCGAAGATGGGCTGAAAATTCAGCTCTAACTCGTGGTTGTTAATCGCCTCTTTAAGCGAGAAGGCGAGGCTGTTTCGCGTCAGTTTATAGTTACGAATAGCCTGATACAGAACCGCAATGGCGCTCGCAAGCAATATGACTCGCCATATGTGTTGCCCGAAATTCGTGAAGTAAGAGTGTGGCGTGAGATGGAGAGTCAGTGAAATAGGGTAGCGTTCAGATTTAAAGTTGTAAGAGCGGTATGCTTGATTCTCTGAGCCGGTTTTGTGCTCAAGCGAATGTTGCAGGATGTTGACCTGATAGTCGTAATATTGCTGTTCAAATTTCGGTGTAATGAGTTCTAAAAAAAGGTTCGGCGGCAATAACGCGTTGATCCCGCTTAGATCTTCATTCGCTGAATAAATGAAAATCGCTTTATCATGACTGCGAGATTCAGACAGTACGATAGTCGTAAGGGTTGGCGTTTGGTTGATCTGTTTTATTGCGGCTTCGCCAACGTCAAAGTGAGTTTTTCCCTCATTACTTGAACAATACACCTGACCTTCTGCATCAAATAAAGACACTTCTTTTGCCTTGGGAGACTGAAAAACATACTGACGTAATCGCTGCGTATCCTCGACGCTGCAAGTGTTACTGACATGGCGATTCAATTCAGCCAGTTCGCTGGTGGTGTTATCTATATAGTTTTCCAAAGTAGCAATCGCGTTAGAGCCTAACGACATCGCATGCGCGCTGGTGTCATAGATGTTTTTGATCGCAGACAAAGTAAAAACGATCGCGAAAATAATAAGTACAGGTGTAAAGACACTTAACCGGTCTAATAGATTTTGCCGAGAAGGTATTGGTGACGTTTCACTCAGAGCGGTATTGTCCATGACGAAATTAGGTAACTGCTAGCTAGATTCGATATTGATTGAGTTATCACTATATGTGAATAAAGGCGAGGAGTTAACGGTCTTTTGGAATAAAGTTGTTTCAAAGATGAGACAAATGAAAAGCTGTAGCTAAAAGCGGCAAAGGCTTAATCAATAAGGGCTTGAAGCGTGTAAATAAAAAGGCATGAGTTTGACCCCATGCCTTTGATTACGCATTTTATATCGTTTAACCGATAATCATTTTGCCCAGTACATAGCCCAAACAGCTTGCACTGATAACACCTATTAAACCAACTGACATGAATGAGTGGTTGAAATACCACTTACCGATTTTCGTTGTACCAGTACTATCGAAGTTCACTGTTGCGATGTCTGATGGATAGTTTGGAATAAAGAAGTAACCGTACAATGCTGGCATCAAACCAATCAGTAATGCTGGCTCTAATCCCAGACCTAAACCTACAGGTAGCATCATACGTGCAACCGCTGCCTGAGAGTTCACCACTACGGACACGATGAATAGCGCTAGCGCAAATGTCCATGGATAGTTGGTTACCATCTCCACAATACCGGACTTAAATTGAGGCATTGCGTATTGGAAATAAGTGTCAGACATCCATGCAATACCAAAGATTGCGATTGCCGCAACCATACCGGATTTAAACACCACGCCATTAGGCACGCCACGAGGGTCCGTTTTGGTTGCCAGTAAAATGATACCGCCGAAGCAGAGCATCATCATTTGAATCACAACCGCCATGCTGATCGGTTTTGCACCTTCGGTAATGGTTCTGATTTCTGGAACCATCGCAATCAACACAATCACCAACAGTGAAAGGATAAACAGCAATACAGAATTACGAGCAGCGGTTGGTAGCGTTTCATCTAGAGAGGTTGCGGTTGTGTTGAGAATCTTGTCGCGCCATACCGGATCTGCTAAGCGTTCTTGATAATCAGGGTCGTTCTCAAGCTCTTTACCACGTTTTAGGCTGTACAGAGACATCAGAAGCGTGCCGAATAATGTAGCTGGCACAGTGACCATCAGAACCGAAACGAGAGTGATGCTGTGGTTAATGTCCGAAAGTTGTGCAAGGTAATACACCACTGCCGCTGAAATTGGCGATGCCGTAATCGCAATTTGAGAAGCAACAGATGCGGCTGCCATAGGGCGTTCAGGACGGATACCATTTTTTAGTGCCACATCGCCGATGATTGGCATGATGGAATACACCGCATGACCCGTACCTAACATGAAGGTCATTGTGTAAGTCACAAACGGTGCAATCAAGGTGACACGTTTAGGGTTTTTACGCAGTAGACGTTCGGCCACTTGGAGCATGTATTTGAGACCGCCTGCTGCTTCAAGAATCGAAGCACAGGTAACCACAGCCAAAATGATAAGCATAACGGTGATGGGTGGTGAAGTCGGTGGCATTTTGAAGACGAAGACTTCAATAACCAGACCGATACCGGATACAACCCCTAATCCTATACCGCCATAACGTGAACCGATGTATAACATCAGCAACAGGAACATAAATTCGACATATAACATATCGGCGCTCTCTAAATTTGACTTATGAATGCCTACATTGTGTAACTAAATGTAATTAAAGTATGGAGTGCCGTTCACAGAAAAGTGTGCTCAAGTATTTGAATTATATGAATCTGATTTGGAGCACATTATTAGCCATAGAAGTGATGAATAGATAAATGAAGTGTTATTGGAATGTATTGTAATCTCTCTGCGGATGTAAAAAAGCCAAGCGGTCTGCTTGGCTTTTTGCACAATTATTGAGCAAGCTGTTAGTCGTAAATCGTTGGAATAGGCTGACGCTTATGTTGAGTCGCTTTATAAATGGCCACCAAACGGTCAGAAGCTTCTTTAGAAACGGGTTTGCCTTCCAAGAAATCATCGATTTGGTCGTAAGTCAGATTCAGTGCATCTTCATCCGCTTTTTGTGGCGCAAGCTCTTCCAGATCCGCGGTAGGTGTTTTGTGAACCAGTAAATCAGGTGCACCAAGAGCCGCTGCCACTTGACGAACTTGGCGTTTACTCAAACCAAACAGAGGTGCTAGGTCGCATGCACCGTCACCAAACTTGGTGTAGAAACCAGTGATGTTTTCTGCGGAATGATCCGTCCCCAAAACTAAAGCGCCGACATAGCCTGCGATTTCGTATTGAGCTACCATGCGAGCACGTGCTTTTACGTTACCTTTTACAAAATCAAGCTTCTCTGCGTTAGCCGGAAGAAGACCAGTATGTGCTAAAGCTTCATGAGAAGCCGCATGCAAGCCGTCTACGCCAGCTTTAATGTTTACTGAAACAGAGTGCGTTGGTTTGATAAAAGATAAAGCCAATTGTGCTTCGTCTTCGTCTTTTTGTACGCCGTATGGCAAACGCACAGCGATAAACTGGTAATCATTCGAGTTGCTTTCTTTATTCAGCGCTTCAACAGCAAGCTGAGCCAAACGTCCGCATGTTGTAGAGTCGATACCACCACTGATACCAAGTACCAGAGATTTGCAGCCAGACTCTAGTAGTTTACGTTTTAGAAAAGCGACACGACGTTCGATTTCGAACTCTGGATCGATGCTAGGAAGTACTCGCATCTCATCTCGAATCATTTGTTCCATTGGGTTTCCTTTTCCTGCAAGCATTAACAAACTTTAGTAGTATCATACCTCAATCATGCAATTAGAAAACCGAGAATAGAGATTTCATTCTTAGTAGAGGTGAAGATGGAAAAAATTGCTGTGTTTGGCAGTGCATTTAATCCACCGAGTTTGGGACACAAGAGTGTCATTGATTCTTTGGATCACTTTGACCGCATTTTACTGGTACCAAGTATTTCCCATGCCTGGGGCAAGGAAATGTTGGATTACGATATCCGTTGTCAACTGATAGAAGCCTTCATCAAGGATATTGGTTCAAGCAAAGTGACGCTGTGTAACATTGAACAGGAGTTGCTTACGCCGGGTAACAGCGTAACAACTTATGCAGTTTTAACAAAAGTTGAAGAAATTTTTCCGCAAGCTGACATCACGTTTGTGATTGGTCCTGATAATTTGCTCAACTTCGACAAATTCTATAAATCCTCCGAGATTTTGCAGCGTTGGTCGATCATGGTTTGTCCGGAAAGAATACCTGTTCGTAGTACTGAGATAAGACGTCGGCTGTCAGATAACGCTGAAATTAGCGGTTTAACGACCCCAAGTGTTGAAGGGTTATTGAAGCGCTTAAAAGTCTATTAGAAAATCAGCGCTCCAAGAGGTCGGAGCAGCTGTTTAATGAAATCCTTTGCTACATGTATTTTGTTGCTATTGGTTTCAAATTTGGCAAGTGCATGCGAATCCTTTGTGTATAAAGATCCATCGCACGAGCCTTTTGAAACGATAGAGCTATCAGACAGTCGTGTACTTTGTATCTCGTTTATGAACGGGTTGGAGTATGCTTCTGACAAACTCTTTGAATTAGATTTCTTTAACGATAAAGAAATCATTAGTGACTACTGGGGACAGTGGGGATTCGAGCGAGAAGATGAACCGTTGTTTACCCATAAGATTGCCCACAGTTACATCGGTGTCGGTGTATGGATGCCTCCAAAGCTCTTAGAAGAGCAGGCCGAGATGTCTACGGAAGAGTGGTTAAAAAGCCATGGTTTATTGTTGAGCTTAGGTTTCGGCAGTAAGAAAAAAGGCGAACCGCGTATGCGAATGGATTATCGTTGGCATGAAGACTACGAAGTCGACCTAATGATGCATATAGAAGTGCCATTTTAATTTGAAGTTTACGAAAAAGAGTCATCCTAGGATGACTCTTTTTTATATCCGGTTAAGCTAAATCAGTTTAAACAAAATCCGTTTAAACCAAATGTTGCTATGTGAGTTTGAACTCGGCGAGTTGCTGTTTCACGGAGTCTGCTTCTTTGTTGTAGCTGCTTACTATGTCGTTTAACTGCGTCGCAAGTGCACCCGTGTTTTGCGCAATTTCTGCCAACACATCGACATCTCGGTCAACATCTTCACTTGCCTTCGACTGCTCAACTGTCGAATTGGCAATACTCGTGATGTGAGTGTTCACTTCCTCAATTACGCTTTCTAATTCAGCAACACTGGTGTTCACTGTCGACACTGATTCGAAAGTCGAATGAGTCGCCTGACGGCTCTTCTCCATAAAGCTCACTGCTGTGTTGGTGTTGCTCGACATGTTACTCAACAATTGACTAATGTGTTCGGTGGCTTCTTTGCTGCGTTGCGCCAAATCTCGAACTTCTGAAGAAACAACTGCAAAACCTCGGCCATGTTCTCCAGCTCTTGCTGCTTCGATAGCGGCGTTAAGCGCGAGCAGGTTTGTTTGCTCAGAAATACTGCTGATGGTGTCGACGATCTTACTCACGCTCATCGCGTCTTTTTCTAGGCTTTGCATACAGATCTGAGTTTGTTCAATTTGCTCAACCAAAGCTTCTACCGCCTTAAACGAAGATTGGCTTTGGTTTTGGCAAGTGATGACTTTCTGAGTCATCGTATTGGTTTCATCAAGTGCACGCTCTGACGATTGTGCAATTTCAACGCTCGATTGAGACAACTCAGTCATAGCCGCTGCAATGTTGTCACATTTGGCTGTGGTTGCCTGACTGCTTTGAGAAAGATCTTGAGAGCTCTGAATGATAAGTTTCAGGCGTTCAGCACTATGATCGTTGGCATCGGTAACGTCGCTTAATAGATTACGAATGCTGGTGGTTAAGCCATTCACACTTTGAGATATATGCGAAATTTCATCTTGTCCGTCTGATGCCAGCGATACACTCAAGTCTCTGTTGCTAGACATAAGCGCCAGTTTCTTAGTCAAGCTTCCCACACGACTTCTTAGAGTGTGTACCGAAGTATAGAGTCCGAATACTAAAATAAACCCAATGATAATACTCAAGGCAATAATAATGGTTTCGTTGGTTTTGGCCTGTGTTGATTGCTGACTTGATATTGTCATCATCTGACCTTGGATGGTGTTTCTTAATTGGTTTATCAAACCAATTCGCTCTGTCGCAGCACCAAACCACTCCGTTGGTTTAGGTCCTTGTAAGCTATCCAGTTGACTAGCCTGATTCAGATAGCTTTTTTGAATTTGCTCTACATTTTTCCAAATGGGCGAGTTCTTGGCATCGCTGAGTTGTTGAATAAACTCAGCAGGCATTGTCAGTAAAGCTGAGCGTTCAGCGTATTTACCCGAAGAGATGTAGTCACTAATTGCAGTGTATTGAGCCGCATTTGATTTTTGGCTGGCAAACGCTCCATTCAGCGCTCCGCGCACTTGTCCTGCACGCTCTTTCATTATGACTACCGAAATCAGTGAGCTACCGAGCTCTGATACGTTGGCATCATCAATCGTTCCCAGTAGCACTCGTGCATTATCAATTGCGAGCTGGTTAAGATTCGAATAATAAGCAAAAGGAGAGATTTTAGGCTGAAGCGCATCCACCTGCTTTCGAACTTCGGCCAAAGATTGAAGCTGGGTGTTTATGTCGGATTTAATTTTGTCAGCGAAGGCTTTTGCAATGTAAGTCGGGGTGAAGCTTTGCAGGGCTTTAACGTGAGTATCAGACTGAATGCGCTGTTTGTTCAACGCTTCAACTTGAGCTCCTTGGCCTTTTGAGCCTAAAACTCCCGCGGTTAATCCACGTTCGACTGCCAAATTGTGAGCGAGATTATCGTATAAGAGTATGAGTTGGACAGTCTCTTGATCATGCTCAGCAATATTTACGCGTTTATTTAAATCGAGAATATTTGACACGGCTAATGTCAACGCTATGAGTATTGGGACACCGGCTATGACGGTTACAACTAAGTACAAAGGAAAGAGTTTTAACAGTTTCTTCATTGTATTCCCTTACAAATGGAGTGGTTCAACTGACTGAATTTATTATTTTAGATGAGAGTAAAATATTTGCTGTGCATTCACATGCATTTCTACAGTTGTACGGTAAAAAGTAGAGGCTGAATCAGCAAAAAAAGTGCCATAGGTAACATTGCGACTATATGGAATGTGCTACGCTAAAGTTGCACTTAGAGATAACTATAATGAGGCTGTAAATGGATTTATTTGCTGACATGCGTGGCAGCTCGGTGTCTGAGATAAAAGAACCCCAACTGGTTGTTAAAACGTGGAAAGTTTTATTGGTGGATGATGACCAAGAAATGCATCAAGTCACCAAGTTGGCACTTAGCGGTTTCTTATTTCAGGATCGCCCACTTGAATTGATTTCAGCCTTATCTGGCGACGAAGCACGTAAAGTCATGGAAGACCGTGACGATGTGGCTTTAGCTTTGATTGACGTGGTCATGGAAAGTGAACACGCAGGCCTCGAATTAGTTCGTTACATCCGCGAACATCTCAACAATAAAATGACTCGTCTGGTATTAAGGACGGGGCAGGCTGGTCAGGCACCGGAAGATAAAGTCATTCAAGAATATGAGATTGATGACTACAAAGAGAAAACCGAACTGACTACGCAGAAGCTACGTACGCTGCTTTACTCTATGCTCAGATCTTATCGAGACTTGTGTCTGATTGAAGAACAAAAGCAAGGGCTTAGCCGCGTGATTGAAGCATCGGCCAAGGTACAAAACACCACAACCCTTAAAACCTACGCATCCTCTGTTTTGAGTCAAATGACCTCTTTGCTGAAACTTAATGCCTCGGCTTTCTACTGCATTGTCAAACCTCGTAGCGAAGGGGAAGAAGCCCGTCCGTTTACGCTAGCGGCGACAGGTGAGTATGTTGACTGCTATCAGGATTGTGCGTTTGAAGTGTTACCTGAAGATGTCGTTAAACGTTGTCGAAAAGTGCTTGAAACCAAGCAGTCTGAAGATTTCGGTAAAGCTTATATTTGTTATCTTCACGATGAGCGGGGCGCCGATAACCTCCTCTATGTGAACCTGAATGAAGAACTGTCAGAACTGGATAAACAGCTGCTGCAAATTTATATGTACAACATAGGGTTAACCTTCGAAAAAATTAACCTTATGGAAGATCTCAAAGAGACATCTAAAGAGTTGGTATACAACTTGGCAAACGCAGTAGAAGCACGCAGCAAAGAAACAGGAGCACATGTACAAAGGGTCTCTCTGTTCTGTGAAAAACTCGCGCTTTTGTATGGTTTATCCGAGTCAGAATCTACGCTTATTCGCAGTGCTTCTCCTTTACATGATGTCGGCAAAGTGGCTATTCCTGATAGCATCTTGCATAAGCCCGGAAAACTGAATGCTGAAGAATGGGCTGAAATGCAAAAGCATGTCGAATACGGTGTTGATATTCTGAGTAAATCGAAACGGCCATTGATGGTTGTGGCGAAGGAAATTGCCGCAACTCACCATGAGAAATGGAATGGTGAAGGGTACCCTAACAAGCTTAAAGGCGAAAACATTCCGATTTGTGGCCGCATTACCGCGTTGGCGGATGTGTTTGACGCGCTAGGTGCTAAGCGTGTTTACAAAGAAGCGTGGTCAGATGAAGAGATTAAGCGTGAATTGCTGGCGCAAAGAGGCCAGCATTTTGAACCTAAGTTGGTCGATCTTCTCCTTGATAACTGGGATGCATTCGTAGAAATAAGATCGACCTGGCCAGATTAATCTTTCGCTTCCTGAATCAGGACTTTGGGCATGGTAAAGGTATAGTGCACACCTTGCCCAATGTCAGATTCAAACTGAAGATCGCCCTTAAGTTTCTTCTTCAACAGGTTAAAGACCAAGTTTAACCCCAGTCCCGAGCCGCCCACACCCCGTTTAGTTGTGAAGAAAGGTTCGAAAATCTTCTGATGCAGTGCAGGAGCAACGCCACAACCGTTGTCCCGATACTCCAAAACGATATTGTCATCTTGTTCGTAGAAATGAATAACAATGCTTGGTTGCGAAACGTCTTTAAAAGCGTGGTTCAGGCTATTCATAATCAAATTAGTCAGAATCTGCGTCATCACGCCGGGTAGGCTGGTCATCATCAATTGTTCATCGCCTTGAATTTGAGGCTCAACAGGTATTTTCCTCGTTTCGGAATGCAGGCTAGCTATCAAAGCTTCAATAACCTGATGGATTCGGAACTGGCTGCGTTGCTCAGATACTTGATCCACGGCGGTTTGTTTGAAGTCTCTGACCAATTTGGCTGCTCGATTCAGGTTACTCTCTAACAGGGTACTGCTGTCTGCGAGGCGCTGCATCAATTCACTAAATTGAGTGCTGGTAAGGGTTTGCGAGGCGAATGCCGAGTTTAATTCATTTTTCACTTCCTGAATCACAGAGGTGGCAGTCACTGCAATCCCTAGCGGAGTATTAACCTCATGTGCTACGCCTGCGACAAGACCACCCAAAGCCGCCAGTTTTTCAGACTCGATCAATTGATCTTGTGTGCGTTGAAGGTGTTCCATGCTTTGTTTCAAGTCGCTAGTTCGTTCGTCTACGGTTTTCTCCAAGTTAAAGTTCAGCGTCTGTAACTCTAACTGAGTTGATTTGAGCTGAGTAATGTTGATGGTGGTACCACGATAACCGATAAACTTGTCATTCTCGTAACGGGCAATTCCCTGAAACATCATGTAGATGTCATAGCCATCAATCTTAAGGTGTTGTTCACACTTGGAAAAATCTTGTTTGGTTTCTAAAGCGCGAAGCAGCTCTGTGACATCAACAAACCAAGGAATTTGAGCGAAGGTTGGGCGAGTAAACTCATCAATTTCGAGCATCTCACGCATAGGTTCAGAGATATAAGTCAGATACCCTTCCATATTGGTTTCCCACAACCAGTCTGAAGACACCTGGGTAAAATCAGCAAAGCGTTCTTGCTCGAACTTAATATTGCGATAAAGGGTTGTGACATTACTGGTGATGGCGTTGGTCTCTTCGGCCAGCCAATCCAGCTCATCGTCTTTTTCCATGATCCATTTTTTGTGTTCCAGTGAGAGCTTTTCTGCTGGATGACGAGGGTTATATTTACGCAAATAATGGGCAACAGCAAAAATTCGGCGGTTGATGCTTTCATGGAAGACCATAAGTATCACAGCACAGACAAACAAGGTTTTAGCCGCATTCACTAGCAGCGTGATGATGAACTGCTTGATGAGGTCGTTATAAATTTCTTGCGCACTAGACTCGATGTAAACTGTGCCCAGTTGCTGCATTTGACCACTATCAGGATTGATGTGCTTCAAAGGGTAGGTGCTGGTTACCACACTATCGACAACGGGTGTTCCCGCTTCAAATTTGTATTTGCCTGATTCTATTCTCAGGTAATTCAATTTAGGCAGCTCAACTAGGCTATCCAGTCGATGTTGCAGCAGCACCAAATCGTAATCCCATAAGGAAGCGGAAAGCAGTTCGGAGTGGATAACTTCAATCTCATGATGGCGTTGGTCGACATCATTAAATTCGCTTTTGTAGTCAAAGTAGGTTTGCGCCAAAGTCGCAACCAGTGTTACGGCGCCGCTGAGCAAAACTAAAATAATGATAATTCTTCGGCCAATACGGCTATAAAACGGGTTGTTGTCACTTTCGATGAACTGCCGACTCTTATTCATTAAGCATTCCCTTTCTACTTGAAGTCCGATCTACCTAAAGTTGCAGTAGTTTTATTTTGAGTTTTTAACTAAAGGATGATCCCAGTATAGAAGGTCTGACTCTGGTAATTGGCGAAGTTCGTCTAAACTTAAAAAATAATAAGATATGAAGGCGTTAACTATGTTTCGAATTGCACTGTTTATCTGCTTGTTATCGTCACCAGTAATGGCTGCCAACATTTTGGTGATAGAAAGCTATCATGCGGGATTTGGCTGGGATGCTGGATACAGGCAAGGGCTGAATGAAAGCTTAGCTTCCGATCATCAACTGACTTTTTTTGAAATGGATACCAAACGTATTCCAAGTCGGGAATATGAACAGAGAGCGGAGTTGGCTCATCAAGCTTATCTAGAATTGAAACCGGACTTGGTGGTTATAGGTGATGATAATGCATTGAGTTATATGTTGCCGAAGTTGTATCAGGAACCCATTCCTATTGTGTTTTTAGGCATTAACTCCAATCCCAGAGAACTACTGACCAAGTATTCGGGGAAAGCTGGCGTTACGGGTATTCTGGAGCGTCCTTTTTATACGAAAACCATGGCCGGTGTCGGCGAAGTATTAGACAGCCCTAAGACGAATCCTAAGGTGCTGGTGATGTTTGATTCAGGGAATACTTCAAAAATTGCTGTACGAACCATAGAGAATCAAACGGCGCTAATTAAGCAGAATTTGAGCATTGATACACAGGTACAAACCTTTTCGACAGAAAGCGAGTGGCGTGATGCAGTATTGAACGCTAAACGCAATGAAGTAAGCGCGATTGTGGTTGGGCTATTTCAAACTCTTGTTGATAGTAATGGCGAGAGTGTCCCGTCCGAAGCACTGCTAGATTGGACATCCAAAAACAGCGAAGTGCCTTTATTCGGTTTCTGGGATTTCTCGATAGGTAAAGGCAAAGCAGCGGGTGGTGTGATATTGGATGGTCGATCTCAAGGCATACAAGCGGGCAATATAGCGCGTGAGATCTTAGAGAAAGGTTTAGACGCCAGCACTTTCCCAATTCAAGCTGGTCATCAAGGGATGGAAATTTACAGCGCAGAAGAATTTAAGCGCTGGGGGCTTGCGCCTCCTAATGGGTGGGAAGCGGTAGACTGGTAGTGTTTAAACAGCCGTTATGGATTAAGCGGGTTTGCATCAAGGCAGTTTTTCATTAGACTGCCTTTTTGTTTTTTACTAGATACCACTTTTAACTGGATAGAACGATACATATGGAAATTGCAGCCCTAATTGAAAAGTTAACCCTACAGCCAGAGCAAGTCGAGTTTCAGGAAGTCATCGCGACCATCGATGAGAATTTTGAATTCACGCCAACCGCATTCGTTAATGGCGAAACAGTCAATGCTGAGAATCAAAATAACGGTTCGTGCAAAATTTTTGCTTTTGCGCAGTTGCAACAGCTGTCAGTGGAACAGACACTGGCGTGCTTTGGTGATTTCTATCGTAAAGATGTACTAGAAAATCCAGATAACGATGACCATCAAAATATCCGTAATTTCATTCGTTTTGGCTGGGCAGGTGTGAAATTTTCTGGTCAGGCATTGTCAGCGAAATAATCGATACGTCCATTGAAGCTTTAGCAAAAGCAAAGTTTTCAATATGAGTTTAAATACTTAGAGCAGCGACAAACCGCTGCTCTTTTTGATCGTGCTTTCTTTTTGAATGAACTTGCTATCGATTTTTTTACCGCTCTTTTCAGTCACTCAAACCAAACAAGTAAAACCCATTTTGCTGCTTGATTTACCTCAAGACTCAACATATTATTTAAATCTAAATGATAATTATTATTAATTGAGGTTTTCATGATGTTCTCTTTTTTGGCGACGTTTTTCTTTATGCTTCTTTTAGGTAAAAAAGTACTTGTGCCTTACCTATCCATACTGAGTCTTGCGCTGCTTTTGGTGGTAATCCACTTTGCAATTGATGTTGATACCATTCCAGTGTTGATCACTCTGTTTGTTGCAGCCCCATTGCTGATTCGTTTTCGTTATTCTGCTTTAACCCATCCCGCTTTTGTGGTTTGCGTGCTTGCGCCGTCACTTTTGACGTATTCGTTGGGGGCATAAACTCAGCGATGAGGCCATTTTCAGTCAAAATACCGGATATCATACGTAAATTGTACAAACACTAACCAAACGCTCCTCAAGTTTTATTTGTGAATACCGTTAACCTTTAATTAACGTTATAGTCTCAAAAAAGTTGTACAGGAGCTCAAGGATGAAGCTGACGATTTCAGGGAAGTTGCAGTTAAGTTTTTTACTTTTAGCCGTATTATTTACGGTTTCTGCGGTCGTTACTTACCGAAATGTCTCAGTATTAGAGACTCATACCAATTCACTTCTTCAGTCTGATTTGCCAACCGTCGATACCTCGCGAGCGATTCAGCAATCTATTCAGGCAACACTTTCTACTGTTCGCGCCTATATGTTATTAGGCAGTGACGAGCTGACGGGTGAAAACCTCAAGACTAAAATCAATACGATAATCACTCAGACAGATGAATCCCTGCCAGTTTTAGAAACGCTCATTCAACAGCAGGACTACCAGAATGTAGTTGCGCATTGGAATGAAGTGAAAGCTTCGGTAAACAAAATCGTCGAGATGACTCATACACCTGAGAATTTGCCTGCGCATAATCTGTTCATCAGTGAAGCGGCGCCAATTGCTGAAGTGGCATTGGATCAGATTCAAGGGCTGCTGAATGCGGAATCTTCAAACAAAGAGGGTGAAGAGCGCAAGCGTCTGTTTAAAGTCTATGCCGACAGCTATAACTCGCTGGCAAATGCGCTCTCTGCCATGCGTGATTTTCTTTTGTACGGCGACCCTGACTATCTGACAAAGTATCAAGATTTTATCAAAGCCCATAAGCAGTCTGTGAGTGAGATAGAAAGCAAGATCGATTTGTTGAACGAAGATGACAAGTCACTTTGGGAACTGTTCAAAGAGATGCAGCAGTTGTATTTTCCGCTTGCCGACCAAACCATTGCGCTTCGTCAGTCGCCAGATTGGAACCTAGTTAATCAAGAGATGGCGAATGTTCTGGTGCCTGCCGCTGAACAGTTGGATATCAGTTTGGAAGCGGTGGTCGCGGCTCAACAAAGCAAAGCAGATAAAAGCGGTGAAGGTATTAATCAATCGGTTCACCAAGTTCTGACGATTCTGGTGGTGGCGCTGATCTTAGTGGTGATTGCTTCGCTGGTGGTTTCAACCTATATGGGACGCAGCATTGGCCGCCGTGTGGCGCAAATTTCAAAACGAGCACAGTTGATTGCTTCTGGCGACGTTTCTCAACAACCATTGGAAGTGAAAGGAAGCGATGAGTTGTCAGCATTAACCGTTTCAATCAACAGCATGAATAGCGCTTTATCGGATATCGTTAAAGGTGTGACAGATAAAGCGGGGCAGGTGAATGACAGTATGCAGGCGTTACTTACATCCAGCCAGCAAACGCTTAGCCAAGTGAAAAATCAGGAACAGAGTATCGAGCAAATGGAGACGGAGCTGGAAGATGTCGCTCAGTCAACGCAACATACGCTTGATCAGGCGCAGCGTTCAGTAGAAACCCTGTCGGACAGTCAACACGAGTTAACTTTAGGTCGTGAGTCCCTTGAGCAAAACAAAGCAACCATGGCTTCTTTGCACAAAACGATTGAAGTCACCAGCGAGCTAGTCGCGAAGTTGAATCTGGAAAGCCAAGCGATTGGTAAAGTCACCGAAGTGATTGAAGGATTAGCAGAGCAGACCAACTTACTGGCGCTCAATGCAGCGATTGAAGCGGCGAGAGCTGGTGATGCGGGCAGAGGTTTTGCTGTGGTTGCTGATGAGGTTCGCATGCTGGCATCTCGCACGACTAAGTCAACCACCGAAATCAATAGCATTGTTAATGCAATTCAGAGTGCGACTGGGTCTGTGGTGAAAGAAATTCAACGCAGTCAGGAGATGGCAGAACAAGGCTCAGAACACATTGAAGAAGCGGTGATCAAGTTGGTTAACTCTACCGATCAAATTTCTGCTCTGAACGAACAGATGTTACAGCTAGCGGCTGCGGCTAATCAGCAATCTGAAGCAACGCGTTTGATTACCGAACATATGCAGAACGTGTCGACTTCGATGAAAGATGTGGATTCCATCAGCCAGAATGCGAATAAAACATCGCTGCAAATTCGGGACCGTGTAACCGAATTAAATAGCGAAATGGCTCAATTTAAACTGCACTAATATTGTGGTTTTTATTTTCTGCGCTCAAAACTTCTGTAGAGCGCAGAATGCAAACTCAAATCCTCTCACAAGCTATATACAGCAAGCACTTTTGTCCTATATGTGATCATTGCAGCCTTACAAAATTCGTGGTTAATTAGCGTTTTTGTCGTTATAGGATTGCGTGTTTTATGTGCCGTTGGCTCGCGTATCAGGGAAGCCCTATCTATTTAGATGAGCTTATTTTCCACCCTGAACACTCTCTTGTTCATCAAAGTATCGAAGCTCGAAAAACGGTTACCCGAGTCAATGCTGACGGGTTTGGATTAGGCTGGTATACCGAGCGTTCTACACCGGGGCAGTTTCATGAAGTGTTGCCTGCATGGGGCGATGAGAACTTGCGCTCTTTAGCGCATCATATTCGTTCACACCGATTTATGGCACATGTGCGTTCGTCTACAGGGAGTCGCGTTTCACGTAGCAACTGTCACCCATTTATTATCGATAATTGGATGTTTTTGCATAACGGACAGATTGGCGAATTTGCCAAAGTGAAATACTCGTTAGAGCACATGTTGCCGGAAGAAATCTATATCAAGCAGCACGGCAGCACCGACAGTGAGTTAATCTTTTTGCTGATGATTATGAATGGCTTGTTTGAACAGCCTGTGGCAGCCATTCGTAAAACGATCTACGACATTGAGCAAACGATGGCCAAAAAAGGGGTAACTGAACCTTTTAAAGCTTCTATTTGTGTTTCAGATGGCGAGCAATTCTGGTTGGTTCGCTATAGCTCGGATCAGCAATCACCAACGGTATTTGTAAAGAAACAAGGTGAAGACATCATTCTAGCGTCAGAGCCTCTGGCAAATGAACCTGGTTGGGAGAGCGTAGCACCTCAAACCATTACCCATGTTTTGGGTAATCATTGTCAAACCTACCAAATTTAATTCCTAATTTTCAAAGGGTTCTGATAAGGCAAGCCTTCACGGAACCCTATCCATAGCTACTTACTTGAAGCTTTTCTAAAGCTCAATTCACGCCCTTTTTGCCCTTGTGATTACAGTTGCCAATCAATCTTTTGGACGTTATAGTTCAATGCAAACAAAAATGATTATCAATAATCTTCGCAATTAAAAAGGAATTCGAATGAAAAAGCGTATCAGTTTGGCTACTGTTGGCATTCTCCTATCTATGACGGCACACGCCGAATCCGTAACTGTTGAACACAGCATGGGTAAAACCACGCTAGAGCAGAACCCTCAACGTGTGGTCGTCATTGGACTAGGCGTATTGGATGCCGTAGACACGTTTGGTATTGAGCCGATTGCGATCTCTAAAGTGCCGCAAATTCCCAACTACTTGGAAAAATACAAAGCTGAAAAATATGGCGCAGCAGGTTCACTATTCGAACCGGATTTTGAAAAAATCTACACACTTAAACCAGATCTGATTCTGATTGGTCCTCGCGCAGCAAAGAGTTATGGCGAGCTAACTAAAATTGCACCAACGATTGTGTTTGCCGTGGATGCTAACAAAGGTTACTGGCAAAGCACTCAGGAGCAATGGAAAAACCTAGGTAAAGTGTTCAACATCGAAAACAAAGTCGATGAAAAAATTGACCAACTTGATAAGAAGTTCCAAGCGGTACGTGCCTACAACCAAAACCACAATTTGGATGCGATGACGGTAATGACTAACGGTGGCAACATTACGGCGTTTGGCGTTGATTCGCGTTTTTCTTCTATTTATCAGGATTTTGGCTTTGCTGAGACGGTACCGACCAAAAAGAATAGCAGCCACGGCGACTTGGTTTCATTCGAGTTTATCCGTGAAAATGACCCGAAAGTGTTGCTGGTTATCGACCGTAACAAGCTGACCAATCCAAATGATGATACGGGCAGTAAAGAGTTTTACAACGACCTAATCAAAACGACTCAAGCGTACAAAAACAACAGCATTGCATTTCTTGATTTGAATGCATGGTATCTGTCTATTGCTGGTGTGAAAGCCACGGAGCAGATGATCTCTGATATGGAAAAATCTGTTGGTCTTTAGTCTGACTCAGCGTCATTTTTAAACTATAAGAGAGGCGGCTTCTTTACCTTAATATGGTTATGGGAGCATGCCTCATAGCTGAGGTTAACTTTGAAAAGGTTATTGCTTGCTTTAATGTTGGTTAGCGTTGCATCACTGTTTGTGGGCGTCGGTAACCTCTCTCTCACTTCTCTTCTCAATCATGATCCTATGTCATGGCAGTTACTATGGACGAGCCGCTTACCTCGTTTACTCGCTATTCTATTGGCGGGCGCGGGTCTGAGTATCGCTGGTTTGATCATGCAACAGGTGAGTCAAAACCGTTTTGCTGCGCCTTCCACTTCGGGAACTATCGAGTGCGCCATGCTGGGGTATGTGTTGAGCTTGGTCTTTTTTGGCGATGGTTCACAACTGTGGCTCATTTTCTCTGTGGCTATGTTCGGTACGTTAGTTTTCGTCTGGTTTATCCAGAGCATTCAGTTCAAGAACGCCATTTTTGTTCCCTTAATCGGTATCGTATTTGGCAATGTCGTGGATTCAACTGCCACCTTTGTCGCTTACAAATACGATGCAATCCAAAACCTCTCTGCATGGAAAGTGGCGAACTTTGCCAACATTCTGCAAGGAGACTTTGAACTGCTTTACATTGCTATTCCGATTGCGGTGTTTAGCTATTTATATGCGGCGCGTATTTCGGCGGTCGGTATGGGCAAAGACTTCGCTGTAAACCTTGGTTTGAATTACAACCAAGTGCTGGTGATCGGGGTTTGTCTGGTGTCTGTGTTGTCTGCCAGTGTTGTCATGATTGTGGGAGAGCTTCCGTTTCTTGGGCTAATTGTGCCGAACGTGGTGAGCCATTTCTATGGCGATAATCTTCGGGCAAACATTCCGCGTACCGCCGCTTTCGGCGCGCTTCTGGTGTTGCTGTGCGATTTAGCTGGCCGAGTGATTATTTTCCCCTATGAAGTTCCGATTTCTATGATCATCAGTATGTTAGGTGGCATCGCGTTTATTCTGCTGATTACAAAAGGTATGCGTCATGCAGGATAGAATTAAATTAGCCTTATTGATTTTAGTGTCGATGGTATTTATTGGATTGTTTATTGGTTTGGGTTTAACCGCTGACAATTACCAGTATTTTCTTTCGCGCCGAGTACCCAAAGTGTTGGCGATAGTGATAGCTGGTATTGCAATTGCCCAGTCCTCACTGGCTTTCCAGACCATTACCCACAACCGGATATTAACGCCAAGCATTATGGGTTTTGATTCCCTCTATTTGCTGACTCAAACCTGCATTGTGGTTGCATTTGGCGGCTTAAGTAGCTTTATCTTGAATGCGTATTTGAATTTTTCATTGTCTGTGTCAGTGATGCTGCTTTTTTCCAGTTTGCTGTTTGCTTTCTATTTCCGTAAAGAGAATCAGAGCCTGATGATGTTGCTGCTATTGGGCGTCATTTTTGGACAGCTTTTTTCCAATATCGCTTCATTTTTCATTATGTTGATGGACCCGAACGATTTTGCCTCTTTGCAAGTCACTATGTTCGCCAGTTTCAACAATGTGAATGTTGATCTGGTGTATTTTGCCACACCTTTGCTCATTCTGGCTTCGGTTGCGCTGTTTAGTATGAACCGGATTTTGGATGTGTTCTGGCTCGATAAGGACAACGCCATCAGCCTTGGTGTAGATGTGCGTAAAATGACGCGCAATGTTCTCTTGTTAAGTGCTTTCTTGATTTCGATCTCGACAGCTCTGGTTGGCCCCATCATGTTTTTTGGTTTACTGGTAACCAACCTGACTCGTGAGTGGTTCAAAGCTTATCAGCACCGAGTGCTGCTTCTGGCCTGTTCTGCAATGTCGGTTGCTGCGCTGTTAGTGGGGCAATGGATGGTCGAGAAAGTGTTCCATTTCAGTACCACCTTAAGTGTCATCATTAACTTTATTGGCGGTATCTATTTCCTTTCACTCTTAATTCGTAACAAAGTGGTTTAGCAATGATCAAATTGAAAAATCTGACCAAAATGTTTGGTCAACAAACGGTAGTCAACGCTGCGAGTACTCAATTTGAGAAAGGGAAAGTTACCTCAATCATTGGCCCTAATGGCGCAGGAAAAAGTACGCTGCTATCGATGGCAAGCCGGTTAATCAATCGTGATGCTGGTGAAGTCTGGATAGATAATCGAGAGCTGGTGGATTGGGATACCAAAGCATTGGCTAAAAAGCTTTCTGTATTGCGTCAAGCGAACAGCTTAACCATGCGTTTCACTGTTCGGGAATTGGTTTCGTTTGGGCGTTTTCCTTATTCAAAAGGCAAACTGACCCAAGACGACCAGCAAGTGATTGATCAGTCTATTGAGTATCTGGACTTGTCTGATATTGAACACAAATATCTTGATGAACTCAGTGGTGGTCAGCGTCAACTTGCGTTTATTGCCATGGTAATTGCTCAGGATACAGACTATGTCTTCTTGGATGAGCCGCTCAACAACCTCGATATCAAACACTCACTGCAAATCATGTCGACTATTCAGCGTCTCGCGCATGAGTTGGACAAAGCGGTTGTTGTGGTTATACATGACATCAACTTTGCTTCCTGCTATTCCGACCGGATTATCGCGATGAAAAAAGGTGAGATGGTGGCATCAGGCAGTGTTGAAGAAGTCATCCAAGCGCAGGTGTTGAGTAATATCTACGAAACACCATTTAGGGTGGTAGAAATGGAAGGCAAACTGATGTGCCTGTATCACACTTAACAACGTCACTCTTCTATTCTGTCTTATTTTGCATAAAAGCCTGCGGTGATTCACCAAAGGCTTTCTTAAATGCCGCTGAAAAGTTTGACGGATGATGATAACCCGCCTCATACGCGGCCTCGGTAATGCTGCAATACCCTTTTCCCAAGTGCTTTCGAGCGATATGCAAACGGCGGTCACGAGTATAGTTTGCTACTGTCATACCAAGTTGCTGTTTAAACTTGCTTTGTAAGCTCGAAACACTCATCGCCATGTGTTGAGCCAGCTTTTCTAGCCGGATATCTTCTGATAGGTGTTGTTCAATGTAATGTATCGCTTTGCCGATAGAATCATTATAGGTGGAACAGCAAGCAGGGGATTCCGCAGTGGGTTTATCAGCGAGCTGTTCAATACACATCTGAATCAATGAAAAACTTCTGGCTTCAAGCTGAATATAGTCGTTGAGTGTTTTGGGTGCAGACAGGGAAAGCACCTTCTTTGTTGCCTCAAGCATCTCTCCGGTAAAGTTCACCATTGCTGCTGCTTTATGGGTGGAGACAAACTGGCTTGCAGGGCATGCCTCTTTGATTCGGTTTGCTATCCATTGCGGTGATATGACTAAGTTGAGTTTTACGATGTGGCTTCCTTTGACTAAGCGTCGATGGAAGTTACAAGGTTGCGCCAAATTGACGATAAGAGCTTGAGGCTCAGCACTGGCATCTAAGGTGAACTCTAAATCGTCGTAACCAAATTGCAGGTTTCCTTCTATGAGCAAGGTCATGATAGTCGAAGCTTCACTGGTACAAACAACCTGCGAGTCTTGTAACTCATAGCTGGCTCCGCCGTGAAGGGAAAATATGCCTTCACAGGTATGGCTGATAAATTCTCCTCGCGCTAGCGAGAGCGGAGAATTCTTACGTTGTGTCACTATGGTTTGTTGTTCGCTATCTCTAATCTTCTGAGTCAGAACGACTTTTGTTCCGGGCTGGCTTTTTGCGGTTACATTCGTTTCCATCATCAAATCTCATAACTGTTATGCGATTTTGCATAAGCTATTCAGGTTCCTACTTTACGGTATACATATTAACATTATTGATAACGATTATCATTTGTATTTTATGCATAAGTGAAAGGAACTAAAGGATATGTATCCGAATAAGAAGTCAGTGGTATGTTTGGCGATTACTTCTGTGTTGAGCGGAGGAGTATTCGCCCAGCAGGAAGAGACTCAGCAAGAACAGGTTGTTGTCTGGGGCACAAAAGTCTCGAGTAATTCGGAATCTCTAACGACCGATGATCTGTCGGTTAAACAAGCGGATCATATGTCCGACTTGTTGCGCGATATTCCCGGTGTCGATGTTGGCGGAACTCATTCGGTAAACCAACGTATCAATATTCGTGGTTTGGGTGAAAGTGACCTAGATATCCGTTTAGACGGCGCTTCTCAACATGCGAACATGTTCCACCATATTGGCAGCCTGACTTTAAACCCTGATATTCTCAAATCAGCAGATATCCATGTGGGTAACAACTCAGTGGTCTCTGGCGGTCTAGGTGGTGCTGTTTATTTCGAAACCAAAAACGCCAAAGATCTGCTTCGCTATGACGAGTCATTTGGTGCACGAGTATTTGCAGGTTATGCGTCCAACGCAAACCAGCAGGGGTCTGTGACCGTTTATGGTCAATTAAGCGATAAGGTTGATGCCATGATCTATGGGCAGCAAATATCGCGTGACAACTTTGAAGATGGCAAAGGTGATGAAACCATCGGAGCGGATGGAGATATTTACAACGTGCTGGGTAAAATAGGTTTTGAACCTGCGTTGGGGCATCGATTCCAGCTTTCCTATGATGTGTACCGCGACAAAGGTGATTACAGCCCTCGTCCAGATATGGCTGGTAGCGCCAACCTTACATTAACGGGTGATGAGCTCGTACCGACGAAGTACGATCGCGACACTATCACTGGCTCTTATGAACTGGACACCGAACATCACAAAGGAAAAATCACGCTGTATAGCAGTGAAACAGAAATTGATCGTGATGAATCTGTGATTACCAGCCGCTGGGCTACGGTACGTCATTCAAGAAACACCGCAACCAACAGAAATATTGGTGCAAACATAAAGTTCCAATCTGATTACCAAGTCGCAAGCCTAAATAACCAAGTGACCTATGGCGCAGACTATATTGACCAAACGAGTGAGAGTGCCTACGGTGGCTCCAAATTTATGGAAGAGTCGGCAATATCAACAGCCTTGTTTGCGGAAAATAAACTCTATGTGACAGATGCTTGGTCTGTTACTGCAGGGTTGCGTTTTGACGATTTTGAGCGCAAAGCAGTAACTTCTGACAACAGCTTTGATGATGTGACTTGGTCTTTAGGAACCGAGTGGGATGTAACCAAAGACTGGACTTTATTTGTCAATGCTCGTTCTTTGTTCAAAGGACCTGAGTTATTGGAAACCTTTGTGAGATATCAGGATGTGGCGTACTTAGCGGATGATATTAAAGCGGAAACGGGCTTGAATACTCAAGCAGGTGTAAGGTTCGACAAGAAATTGAACGATCACTTCTTGGGCATGAACATTACGTTATTTAAGACGCAAATTGATGACTACATCTCAACAGATTGGGACAACGCTACCAGTACTTATAGCATCCGCAATGCAGGTGATATGGAAATCAAAGGTCTGGAGGTAAGCGCGACATACGCTTACGACATGTTTAGCTCCAAGCTATCTTATGCGCGCTCTGAAGCGAATGATGTCACGAATGGTGGCCCAATGCCTGATTCATATGGTTCAAGCGCTGACATGGGCGATAGCTTTGCTCTTACTTTAGGTTATCAAGCAGATTCGATTGACACTATGTTCGGTTGGACGTCGATTGTTGTTCTTGATGAAGATAACGTGATGGCTGGCGCGGACATCAAACAAGGCTACGACGTACACAACATGCACGCACAGTGGATCCCTCATCAAATCCCCGATTTAATCGTAACTGTGGGTATCGAAAACATCTTTGATGAGCTTTACGTCTCTCACGCATCACGTCTGGGAACAGCGCGTGGCGCGACCACGGATGATTATGAACCTGGAAGAAGCTATAAGATTTCGGCGGCTTATCAGTTCTAACGACGTCCTACCACTTAAGTACTAAATGTAACTAATAGCATATCGACTTAAGTGCACTAACAAAACAATAGGCTAGGTAATTCAACCGCTTACAAGTAATTGTAGGCGGTTTTTCCGTTTTGTAGTTGATAGCTGGTGTAAAGCGCAGAATAAATATTTCATAACTCGAAAGAAATGAATTTTTGCTAGAGATCAATAAAAAACGCGAGAGTTGCATTAAAAAATTAAAACAAAGTTGAAAGATTCAAAAATTATTGAATAATGGGTGTAAGCAAACACACGAAGCATTAGCTTCATACTCATTGTCGGATACAGGAAAGAGCCCCATGTCGAACTCGTATGTGTTGGTTATCAACTCTGGTAGCTCCTCACTAAAATTTGCAGTCATTGATTCAAGTAGCGGTGAAGCGTTAGTTACAGGTTTAGGGGAATGCTTTGGCCTTCCTGAAGCAGTTCTTGGTTGGAAATATCAGGGAGAGAAAACTGAAGAGGCGATTACTGCTCCGGACAATCATCACCAACACGCCATTAATCGTATTGTAGGTTTGATGGAAAGCTTGGGATTTACGAAAGACTTGGTTGCAGTAGGTCATCGTATCGTTCATGGAGGTGAGAAATTCACTTCAACGGTTCGCATCGATGATGAAGTACTGACTGAAATTGAAAACTTGTCGGATCTAGCACCGCTCCACAACCCGGCAGGCGCAAAAGGCATTCGTGCTGCAATTCAAGCTTTCCCAAGCCTTCCTCAATTTGCTGTATTCGACACCGCTTTCCACCAAACAATGCCGCAAAAAGCATTCACTGGTGCAATTTCTCATGAACTGTATGAGAAATACGGTATTCGTCGATACGGCTTCCACGGCACTAGCCATTACTTTGTAAGCCGTGAAGCAGCAAAAATGCTGGATAAATCGATTGATGAATCAAACTTCATCACGGTTCACCTTGGTAACGGTGCATCTGTGTGTGCGATTCGTAATGGTAAATCAGTCGATACATCAATGGGCTTCACCCCACTAGCTGGCCTAATGATGGGTACGCGCTCAGGCGACCTTGACCCAGGCATTATCGAGTTCCTGTTGAAGAAAGGCTGGACTCAAGAAGAAGTCTTCAACACGCTGAACAAGAAATCAGGTTTCTTAGGTGTGTCTGGTTTAACTTCTGACGCTCGTGGCATTTTAGAAGCAATGGCGAAGGGCCATGAAGGTGCGAAACTCGCATTTGAAGTGTTCACTTACCGCGTAGCTAAGTACATCGGTTCATACCTGATCCCATTAGACAGCTTAGATGCAATCATCTTCACAGGTGGTATCGGTGAGAACTCACTGGATATTCGTCGCGAGATCTTAAGCAATCTTAAACTACTAGGCTTTGTTGAAGACGCGAAGGGCAATGAAGCGGCTCGTTTTGGTAACGCAGGTGTCATCGGTAAGTCTGAACTGCTAAATGCAGTAGCGATGGTGGTTCCGACCAACGAAGAATTTGTTATTGCTCAACAGTCGGTTGAATTGCTGTAGTAACAATCAAACCATATTGTTAAAAGCGAGCTCAGTGCTCGCTTTTTTGTTCTTTATGTTGGATAGACCCTCGCTAAGCCGCGTATGGCGACACACCAATTACCAACTTCACTGACTTCTGCAATGCCCCTAAGTTAGCAATGTTAAATGTTTTAGAGTTAAACTTATTGACGCTAAAAGAGCGAGCTTCCTCCTACTAGAATTTATCGATAGATTTTTAAATTGCTCAAATCCATAGACCATCAAATTTTTCCTAATCTTAATTTATCTTGCAAGGAGGCCTAGAGAGTGTTAGAAATTTTCTCTATGAACAGATTTTACCTAAACTCAAAAACCACCACTACGACCATGAGGTTTCTCAGGGGGTAGTTATTTGCGTCGATAAAAAACCTCTGAGTGAGTCATCGCCAGAGGTTTTTTTGTATCTAGGCTTTGTATTTCACTCAGAATAAACTGGAGTAAAATATGAAAACACATCGCAAAATCGCAGAGCAACGAGACTTATTCCATTCAGAGCAGATGATGTTCAGAATAGATCATCTTATGGTTGAAGTGGATGACCCGTTTGAGGTTGCTAATGACGTATCTGAGAAATTAGGCTTGCCATTTGCGTGGCCTTTGACTGAGAAAGAAGAATACACAAGTGTTGGCGTAAACTTTGGCTCCATAAATATTGAGTTTATCAATTTTAGAGTTAGATTTGGTATTGATGATACGACCTTCAAAGGTTTTAGCGGTATCGCGTTTAAAACTACCAAGTCTTTAGATGAATCCATAGATATACTAACTTCTGGAAAGCTCTGCTACAGGATAGGGGAACAATGCGGTGCGCATACTACTATTACTGTTGAAGAAAAGCAGGTTTTCCCCACTGTATTTATAGTCAAGTATCACTTTGACACCTGCGGTTGGGAACAGCGTTTAAGCGAAGAGTTTGCAAAGTGCTTGGGCGGCAAGTTCAATATCGGAAAGTTCAAATCTATATCAATTGCCAACAGTATAGGCGCTAACTTGAAAGACATGTTTGGTATAGCTGTAGGCAATAAGAACCAAATATTCTTTGAATCAACAACTAGCGAACGTACCATTATCTCTGACTTAATCCCAAATTTAGAAATAGTAATAGCCTAACAAAAGTCTAAGCCTTCAACATACTTTCCTAGTCCGACAGAAGCGCCTTAGAGCCTGAGGTCTAAGGCGCTTCTGTCCAGATGTATCAGACCGATCATGGCAAACACACGTTTTCTCCATCCCAAGCTAGACAGAGAGCATTGACGACTTTCTATCGCTAGTTCTTGACCTACTTTTTTTAATAGCAGATTATGAATCTAGTTGTACATTTGGAGTTATACAGACATGAACTGCAATTTTTCGGATTCAGAATGAAAGAAATCTGTGAGGGCAGTGTGTTACATGGCAGGCGTCTGTATTTTCAGAAAATATTATAAAGACAACGTCTGCAGAATAGACACTGTTAAACAGTAAAAAGGAGCTACGGTGGAAAATAGCAGGGAAATCCAAATTCTCGAAGCTGAAGAATTATTGTGTAAAGCAATGCTTGAATCCGACACAGTTGCCTTGGACAAGTTGTTGTCATCTAATTTAATTTTTACTAATCATTTAGGTCAGGTTCTCGGCAAAAAAGACGATTTAGATGCGCATAAATCAGGTTTACTGCACATATCTGATATTTCGGTCGATGAGCAGCAGATCAAATTACAAACGGATACGGCAGTTGTGTTTGCTAAGGTAACAATCTGCGGCAATTATGATGGTAATCCTGCAAACGGGACATTTCGGTTCACTCGAGTTTGGCAAAATATTGAAGGTAATCACTGGGAAGTAATAGCGGCCCATTCGAGTGTAATTACTGTTTAACAATGCGCAGCAGCAGACACAGTTTAGTTGGGCGAGCGCTGTTTAGAGTCAAATACTCGCTGGTGCAATGGCTAGCTGCTGCTGTGCTAGGCCTTTGAGCTTCAGAGAATTAAAAGGTAAATATGGCAGTTTTAGAAATTATCACAGTTCCAGATCCGAGGCTGAAGGTGAAAGCGGAAAAGGTGCAGGATACTTCATCGGTACAAACGTTGATCGACGATATGTTGGAAACATTGTATGCAACGGACAATGGTATCGGTTTGGCTGCAACTCAGGTTGGCCGTAAGGAAGCCGTTGTTATTATCGACCTGTCAGAAAGTCGAGACGAACCATTAATTTTGGTTAATCCTGAGGTGGTCTCTGGTTTAGACAAAGCCCTAGGTCAAGAAGGATGCCTGTCAGTGCCCGATTATTATGCAGATGTGGAGCGTTTTACATCAGTTGTGGTATCTGCGTTAGATCGTGAGGGTAAGCCCTTTACAATTGAAAGTGATGATTTTTTAGCTATCGTAATGCAGCACGAAATTGATCATTTGTCGGGTAACTTGTTTATTGACTATCTTTCGCCACTTAAGCGTCAGATAGCGATGAAAAAGGTCAAGAAATACATTAGAGCTCATTCTTAGCCACGCTCACAACAAGGCGTTCAAGTCAGACAGTAAACCTGTGGCGGTTTTGGTTCAACTTGGCTAGTCGTTATATTTTTAGGGAAAAATGGATGAACATAAAAAATATCAGTTTCTTATCTGTATGTTTGATAAATGGTTCTTTGGCTTTTGCTAATGAGAACATAGTTGAAACTTTAGTTCCTGCATGCGATTACACTAGTTTGACCATTAACGTCCCTTCAACAGTTAAACTGGTTGCTAGTGGTGACTCGTCTGGCCGCGTGAAAGGTATCAATAAAGAACTGGATGCATTGAAATACACCTGTTTTAACGGCAAGTTTGAAATTAACACTAAAGATGCTGTTGTAATAGAAGAAGGCTTAATCTTTGAGTTAGCCAACGGTTCAGTGTCTAGTCTAACTTTAAATGGTGCGCAAACGGTCGACATTACAAATTTGGCGGCTAAAAGTTTTACTCTTGTAGTAAATGGAGCTGGTACAGCAAATTTGTTTGGAAGAGTTGACGATTTCGATGTTGCCCTAAATGGTGCAGCTCAAGTGGAAGCTACATTGCTAGAGTCTCAAACGGGCAAAATCAAAGTTAATGGTTCAGGCTTAGTTCGACTAAATGTTTCTTCCGAACTAATGGGGAAAGTAAATGGTTCAGGTCGTATTGAGTATTTAGGGATTCCACAAACCATTGATAAAAAAATAAATGGCAGTGGCTCGATATCAACAATACTGGAGTAACCAAAAATATAACAAGGCGTTCAAGTGGGATTTATGCCGCGTGGCATTTTTGGTATGCGGTGATTTTGGTGGTGAAAGTGATTTGCGGAAGCTTGGTTTATGCGGCGTTCACCCCACAACACGGCGTTAGCTATCTAAATCATGAGGTATAAGTGAGTTTGGAAACGGAATTCAATATAAGAGAAGCAACATTAAAAGATGTTTCAGCAATATCGGTTTTAGGTCGTAACACATATAGAGAACACTTTGCCGATATTTGGCATGACATTGATAGTTTTTTAAATGCTGATTTTTCAAATGATGCAATTAAATCGTGTATCAATTCACCATTAAGTCACCGCTATCTGCTAGCCCTTAGAAACAATACACTGATCGGTTTTGCCAAATTAAATATAAATTCCGAGCTGAATGGTATGGGCAAACCATGCATTGAATTGCAAAAAATCTATCTAAAAAAGGATAGTGTTGGCAATAATCTAGGTTCAGGGCTAATCGAGCGTGTAATGGAACTTGCATCAGAACTCGATAGCAAATACGTGTGGCTGGATGTGTTAAAAAACAACGTGCAAGCCCAAAAATTCTATCAACGACATCAATTTAGAATAGTTGATGAAATACCTTATAAAACTGACAGGTACGAGATAGGAATGTTTGTTATGGTCAAGAGATTAAAAGATAGCTAACAAGTCGCTTCAGTTGACAAAATAATTGTCCCGCATTGTGCAACTTAGCTCAGCGTTATGTGCTTGGAGGAAAAATAGCAATGTTGAAATTTGTACCGGCCCACAATACTGATTCGAAACTGATCTTGAAATACATTAGAGATTTGGCTACTAGCGAAAACTTTCCTTTTCCAATTTCTGTTTCACTATCGGATATTAAGACTAACTTACTAGGTAAAGATGCTGCAGCAAAAGCCGTTATTTTTTATCTAGATGAGAAGCCATGTGGATTTGCTGTTTATTACTTTACATTTTCAACTACAACCGGAAAGCGAGGCCTGCATCTGGATGATTTATATGTTGAACCGAAGTGTCAAGGAAGGGGAATTGGCAAGAAAGCACTCGCGTATCTGGCTCAAATAGCTAGAGAACAAGATTGTGCCCGGTTTGAGTGGTGGGCACTTAAAACAAATGACTCTGCAATTAAGTTTTATTTGAATGTAGGAGCTCAAAAATTAGATGAAATCTCAGTATTTCGGTTAAATCAACCTCAAATTGAGAAGTTACTAGAAGATAACAAACCAACGCGCGCGACACACGCGTGATTGAAGCGTTATGTTTTTAAGATGAAAAGGGAAATCCGTTGAAGATTGCATTAGTTTACTTTACTCATACAGATGTCACTGGAAAGTTAGCAAAATCAATAATTAAGGGTATAAAAGAAGAAGCCGAAGACATAGAAATACTTGAGCATAAAATCAGTGGTAAGGAAATAGTAGAAGGGAGGTTTGTAAATCCTTTGCTGTTTGACAGTCTTCTTACATGTGATGCCATTATAATGGGTTCACCGACTTATATGGGCGGTGTTGCTGCCCAGTTCAAGGCATTCGCAGATGCAAGTAGTGAGTATTGGAGCGAGCAATTGTGGGCAAATAAAGTAGCAGCAGGCTTTACTAGTGGTAGTGCTTTAAATGGCGACCAGTCTAGTACTCTAAACTACTTAATCACCCTAGCTAACCAACACGGGATGTATTGGGTTGGCTTGGATCTCGCACATGGCTACAAAGATCTCGGATTAAATCGGCTTGGTTGCCAACTTGGGGTTGTCTCTCAGTCTTCGGATGGTAACGTGCACAGCATTGATGATCTCTCAGCACAGTATTTAGGTAAACGCGTTGCTAGTGTCGTTGCTAAACTGACATCCAAAACATAACAACGCTTTAAGGCGGATTCGTAAAGTTTGGCGTTGAACTAGAAGATGCTTTAAGGCTTTCCGAGCAAACTGACTGCTAAAACATTGATACAAAATTTTCTTATTGTTGAAAAGCCTGTGCCTAAATTCAAGCTGTCAGCGTTCCAGATCGCGAGGTCTCATAGCGTCAAATTGACCAAATTTTAGTAATGTTTCACTTTCTCTATCTTATTGTTGGTAGCTGTTCAGATATTCAATCTAACTGACCATTAGTTTCACCAACAAATTGCTTATCCGTTGAAATTACGATGGAAAGAGAACATTATTAGGGTATAAAAAACAATCAAAACTTGTTCGAATAGAGTTATTTTCTCATCATGGAGAGAAGAGAATATGTCAATACATATCTGGTTAACATTTGTACTTACAGCAAGCCTTATTCTTATTATTCCAGGACCTACAATTATTTATGTTGTAGGACAGTCGTTGAAATATGGTCATAAAGCTAGTGTACCTTTATCTATTGGCGTTATATTAGGTGATGCTATGTGCATAATCTTGTCATTACTTGGATTGAGTACATTTTTATCCATTTTTTCTACAGCATTTATTGTAATAAAGTACTTAGGTGCTACATATTTGATATATCTTGGAATAAAAATGTTTATGGCAAGTTCAAATATGAGTGTTCAGACAGTTGATTCTTCTGCCTATAATTCAAAAAAATTGTTCAAAGATGTCTTTTTGGTAAATGCGTTAAATCCGAAAGGAATTATATTTTATTCTGCATTTATGCCTCAATTTGTAATCACACCAAATAATATTGCCTATCAGTTTTCCATTTTAGCAATAACTTTTTTATGTCTCGCTTTGATAAATGTTACTTTTTACTCATTATTAGCATCTAAAGCCAGCAAACTATTTAGATCTGAGAAATTCACTAAAGCTTTTAATTTTACAGGTGGTTTATGCTTGATATTTGCTGGCTTATACACCGCAACAGTTAAGAAAAACTGATGATAGATTCGGAGAGCTATAAGGTTTCAAGATGCTTTTTCTAATATGTAGCGCCTGAAAAAATTTGGCCACTCAGATGTGATCAAGCAATCTAGGTGTAATATTAGGAAATTAAGAATCTCCTATGGCTTGTAAGTCACAAATGTCCAAATCCTCGTTGGTAGGTGCGATACTAATAGAAACCCAACCAACGAAGAATTTGTTATTGCTCAACAGTCGGTTGAATTGCTGTAAGAACAATTAAAGCAATATTGCTAAAAGCGAGCTTAGTGCTCGCTTTTTTTTCTTTGGGTTTGGTTAAATTATTGCGTCCTAGCATAGAGTTACGAGAACTTGGGTGTTTTCTCGGCAGTAATTATTGTCAGCAGTTGGGCGTTGACGTTGGTCTAGCCAATTAAAGTAGAAAGGTAACAAAGATGAATATGAAAAAGTTTTCGGACCTCGTTGGGCTTTCGTCTTACACGCTTCGATACTATGAAAAAATTGGTTTACTCAAACATGTGCAAAGAAATAGCAGTGGTCACCGTGTCTACTCAAATCGGGATATTGATTGGATCAACTTTATTAAACGACTGAAAGACACGGGAATGCCATTAGAAGAAATTCAAAAATATGCGTCATTGAGAGATATAGGTGCTCAAACCAGAGTAGATCGCCAAGCACTGTTAGAGAAACACCGAGAAAAACTGAAACAACATATCCAGCAACAGGTCGAGCATCTGGACGCATTAGAAGTAAAAATTGATTTATATAAAAGTGGGAAAGTGAGTTGACTTAGAGTGAACTCTAACTAGTAAGGTGTGCTGGTAGTCATTTATAGGAGCACACAAAATGGAAAATCAGCGATTTAATTCTGGGTTAGAACAGTTATCAAAAATTGATGGTGAGGCTGGTCAAAAAGTTATAGAAAGCCTGCGTGACATATGCCCTGATTTAGCCAAATTCACCATTGAATACCCGTTTGGTGATATTTATACCCGTCAGGGCTTAGACCTAAAATCAAGAGAGATCGCGACTGTTTCTGCATTGACAGCTATGGGGAATTGTACGCCACAGCTAAAAGTACATTTGCACGCTGCCCTTAACATTGGTTGTACAGAGGAAGAGCTGAAAGAAGTAATAATACAAATGTCAGTCTATGCTGGGTTCCCAGCAGCATTAAATGGAATGTTTGCTTTTAAAGAAGTGCTATCTGAACGAAACAATTAGCAATTTAGGTCGATAGGGCAGCGTAAATTAAAGCTGCCCCTATTCTTCTATAGTTATATCTCAATCACTAAAGATCACTACTTTGATGTTCTGACTGCAAATGTACATTTAAGCGGTCATCCGTCACCATGTTGTTTTCCAATTCATGGATGGTGGCGATTCGAAAACGCTTCTCTAAAGCCAATTTTTCATATTCAGTCAGGTAAATGTCACTGTGAATGTGCTCAGCCATCATCTTGATGATTAAGCGGTTGTTTGAGAACAAGCCTTGAGTTTCCTCACGGTGGGAGAACATCATCGCTTGTTTCATGTCTACCACAAGCATAAAACGGTGAGAAGGATAGCGCTGTTCAGGATTTTCTGAGCGAGAATAGTGTTCAACTTTTGGGTGTGGTAAATCTAAGCGATTAAAAGAGAACACAATCACCCGTACTCCGCGTTCTATGGCCTGGCAGATCTCGTCTGCAATCAGTTCGAGATGAAAATCCGTATTAAGATAAACTTCCATTTGCGCCAGATTGAGCATTTCCCGAGCTTTCTGAATCAAATTTTCAAACCCTGTAACGTTATAGATAAATTCTTTTTCTTCCTGAAGCATCATGCGTGAAAGCTCTTTCTTCAGGATGTGAATGTTCTCTATCGTTTTTTTCTCAATCTGACTGAATATCAGATCCGGAGATTTGGCTTCATATTCTTTGGTATCTCCGTCGGACATAAAGATACAACCGTTCTTGTACAGGTTGTCAATCGACGAATAAACAGATGAACGAGAGAGGGAAATCTCTTTGGCTATTTTATAACCGCTGGATCGGCCATTTTTAAGCAAGTTGATATAAACCAAAGCATCAGTTTTCGTAAAGCCAAAGTCCATCAGTTTTGTTACCAGCTCGGTCACGGGAGTTCCTCGGTAATTGTTCACGCAAAATTTCCTGTCAAGGTTACCATTCCTTATGCAATGAATGTAGATGATTGTGCACAATTTACGGTACACATTGAGATAGCGCCCTGAGCAAAACCATACTCGTTGTTATGCAGACAAATAATCTCCGGCAGAGAGTCATACTGGCAGTAGCGGCTTAGGGTGCTTTTTAGTGTCAGGGCTAAGTCTGGATGAGAAGTTAGGCTGCCGCTCAGTACCAGAAGTTTGGGTTTGAAGCGAATGATAGCGTCAGAGAGCGCTCTCGCGAGTTGATCAATCCAGATGCGATAGACCCGAGTTGACCAATTGTGGTTCTCTTCAATACCGTGGATGATGTCGTTGGCATCTCGATTCTGCAATGAGAGCTGATGATATTGGCGCTCTATCCCTTCCCGTGAAAGATATTGACGAACGCATTCATCACTTCCACAACTGCACAATGGCGTCAAACCATCGACTAAGCTTTGATAGCCTTTCAGTGGCTTATGCGCCCAGCCCAAGTCGAGTACATTTAGGTATGGCTTAGTTGGGCAAATTTGATCAGTGACGCACAGCTCACAACCGTCATCCAGTATCGCACTTAGCACGTTCCCTTTCGGCAGAGAAGGCATGAGTGACAGCGCAATCACCGCTGGATCGAACAACTGGTAAGGAATGGAAAGCTGTATCGCTAACCAATCAGACAGAGCTTCTTTAGCATTGGATGTTTGCTCTTGTCCATGCCAACAGTCTGGCATCAGATTAATACCAACTAGCGTTAGTGGGCCGAACATACGTTGCATGCTCAGCGCCATGCTAGATATGAGCGCAGCAGTTTGCTGCGCACTGACGGGAGTCTTTAGTTGATTACGATAGTGGGACTTATCATTATCATCAATGACAACGCCCCATATCCATTTTGAGTCAACAGAAAGGCCAAGCTTCATAGCTGTTCCTGAGTGGCAATATCGCGTATCTCATAGCCAAACGGAGGCAAAGTCAGTTCAATATCGTTGGCAAAACATTGCACTTCTACATCTCTGTTATTGAGTACAACTTGCAAAGCCCCCTTTCGGAAAGCGACCACATGTGGGTGATCGATATCTAACCATTCAAGATAAGGTTGGTTGCACTCTGGGTAAGTCTGGCGAAGCTTAATCAGCTTTTGTATAAAGGTTCTGAAATCGAGATCTTGCTTATCTTCATCCCAAATCATGCATTTGCGATTAAGCTCAAGTCCCATCCCTTTTTGTCCATCCATGCCAATTTCACCGCCATAGTAGATACACGGTGAACCGACTTGGGTAAACATGAACAAATACGCAAGTTTCGCTTTGCGCTTATCGTTGTCACACAGGCTCATTAAGCGGGTAGTATCGTGGCTTTCCAACAGGTTAAACATCGCCTCGTTGACATTCCTCGGGTAGGAAAGATAAGAGCGAGTTACTGCATTGATAAAGCTTGTTTTATCATCGAGACCAAGAGCGAAAAAGTCGGTAATGGCTTGAGTTAATGGGTAATTCATCAGCGAGTCATATTGATCACCCCGTAGCCACGGCATTCCCTCATGCCAGATTTCGCCAAGGATATAGCAATCTGGCTTGATGCCTTTTACTAAACGTCGAAAATCGCGCCAGAATTCGTGATCGACTTCGTTGGCGACATCCAAGCGCCAGCCATCAATATCGAACTCCTGTACCCAGTGTCGCGCAACGTCCAATAGATATGCACGGCATTCTGGATTCTCGGTGTTGAGCTTGGGCATCTCTGATACGTTGGCGAATGTTTCGTAGTTAAGGTTGTCAAAATCCCACTCAGATTTGGGCTTATCCGGATACACGGGGAACTGCTTTATCCAGAACCAATCGGCGTAGCGAGATTGTTGGCCTTTTTCAATCACGTCCAGCCACAGTGGAGATTGATGACCGATGTGATTGAATACCGCATCCAACATCACTCTCATCCCACGGCGATGGGCTTCTTGTACTAAGGCACGAAAAGCCTCGTTACCACCAAAATGTGGGTCAACATTGTAGTAATCGACGGTGTCGTATTTGTGGTTGGCATTAGCGGTGAAAATTGGACAGAAATATAGCCCGTTGATACCGAGCTCCTGCAAATAATCCAATTTCTCAATTACGCCCCACAAGTCGCCACCCATAAAATTGTCACTGGTGGGCGTACTTCCCCAAGGTTGTACATTGGCTGGGGAAATGTACGGACGACCATTATAGAAACGCTCTGGAAAGATTTGATACCAGATGGTGTTGCGAACCCATTCAGGTGTTTTCAGCACATCCTTCGGGTTGATGTAAGGGAAGCAGAAAAAGTTGCTCAAGTTGCTCAACTCAACTTCTGCGCGTTGCTCGTCTTGAATATCAACACAACGCCTTTCGCCAAACAGCAATTTCTCACCATCTTTTCCATACAGAATAAAGCCATAGCGGGTGCGCTTTTTCGGTGGTACGAAAGTAGCAAACCAATGGTCATGGTGTTCGCTTTGTCCTTCCAATTGCATTGGAACTTCTGTTCCTCCAGTCCAGCCGTGGGCATCGCTTCCGCCCAAGTTTCCTCCGTCCAAGCCGCCTTCTGCCCAAGTATAAGGGTCACCTATCCACAGAGTTACATGGTCAACTTCGCCTTTTGCACTACGAAAACGAATGTGGAGGGTGTCGTTGTCGTAAGCGTAACTGTCCGCACTCTTCGCCAAGTGAGTTAATGAGCTTCTTGTAATCATAACGGTTCCTAATAATTATTCTTTTACTGCGCCACTGACTAAGCCAGTTGTAATGTGTTTTTGTGTGGCGACAAACAGCAAGGTAATCGGTATGGCGACTAACAGAGAGCCAGCGGCAAATAGGGTGAAGTTCTCCGCTGAGTTAGATGTGATCCAACTGAAGATACCGATCGCTAAGGTCATTTTCTCTTCACTGCGTAAAATCAGCGTCGGAAGGATGAAATCCATCCATGGCCCAGTAAATGAGACCAAGGCAACAAACACTAAAATGGGTCTGGCCAGTGGCAAGATGATCTCTAGGAAGATGGTCATATGGCCTGCGCCATCAATTTTCGCCGCTTCATCCAGCGATGTAGGAATGGCGTCAAAGTAGCCTTTCACCAGCCAAGTCATAAACGGTAGCGAGCCAGTAATATAGACAAACAACAAGCCGATATAGGTATCAATTAAGCCCATTTTCGACAGCAAGATATAAATAGCTGTCATCGACAAAAAGGCTGGAAACATCTGAAGTACCAAGATGCTCATCAATACATTGCGTTTCCCCTGAAAACGGTAACGGGAAAAGACAAATGCCGTCATGGTGACCACCACAAGTGAGATCAACATATTCGCAGTGGCGAGTAGAAAAGTGTTTTTGTACCACTGCAAATAAGGCGTGTCGTTAAACAGTGCTTTGTAGTGATCCAGCGTAAATGCGAACTCGCCAAATGAGGAGCTAAACAGGTTGTTGCCGGGCTTAAAAGAGGCGAGCACCGTCCAGATTACAGGCCCAAGCACTATAATTGCGTTGGCTGCGAGGAACAGATAGACGATGACGGTTGCCAGTTTGCTGAGTAGTTTATCCATGATTACATTCCTACATCGTCTTTAAAGGATTTCATACGGCGGAACTGCCAGATAGCAATGCCAGACAAGAACAAGAAAATAACAATCGAAATCACCGAAGCGATTTGGTATTGCTGGAAGTCCAGCGTCAGTTTGTAAATCCAAGTGATTAGAATGTCGGTATGACCTGCGAAACGATATTCCGGATTGATTGGCCCGCCACCAGTGAGTAAGAAAATTGCACCGAAGTTGTTAAAGTTGTGGGCAAACGTCATCACCAGAGAAGGTGCGACTTGATGCAAAACCATCGGTAGCGTGATCTCTCGAAACTGCTGGAATTTACTCGCGCCATCCACTTCACTTGCTTCGTATAGATCACGAGGAATATTGGTTAATGCACCGGAAATCAGCAACATAAAGTAAGGTGCGCCGACCCAAACACTCACGGCAATGACTGCCAGTTTTGCGATATGCGGATCAGATAGAAAAGCGACCGATTCGAACCCCCAAGCATTAAGTGTGGCGTTGACCGGACCTATGCCGTTGAGTAGCAAGCGAAACATCAGCAAGGTAACAAACGCCGGAATGGCATAAGGCAAGATAAAGACAAAACGCCACAACTTCTTCGCTTTGATATTGCGATTTTCCAGTGCCAAAGCGAGAACAAAACCAAAGCCGCAGGTACAAACAGTTGCTGCAATTGCCCAAGTGACGGTCCAAGTCGCCACGCCAATAAAGGTGCTCGACCATATTTTCAGCTCAAACAGAGTCAGGAAGTTTTTAAATCCTACCCAGTCGACCAGATTTTTCGGTGGAATATGGTGCGGTGCCGAGTAGTTGGTGAAAGAGACCAACACAGTGATCGCAATAGGCATGATAATGAAAGCGATACTGGCAATAAACGCAGGCGACAAAACGATAAAGGCAAATTTCTCGTCGTAGATTGCTTTGAATTGCTGACGCAGGTTCAATCTGCAAAGCTCGCAATGTTGCGACTGTCGAACATTCGTTACGTACGCGATAATTGCCAGGAAAAGGAACAAAACGGCTATTACCCCTTCCACCAGCAAAAAGATAGAGTTGTCCCCTTGAATTACTTTAAAGCCTTGGCGAGTTTGTGCCACGTCGCCAAGTGACACTAGCCCTTTGATCGCGGTAGCCAAATCAGGCAAGAAGATAATAAAAAGGCATTGGATGGCGAGGAAAACCCCGCCTGTTACCCAATGTTTATGCGCCAGTTGTGTTGCCCCCATGATAAACAAGGAGGCTGGCACTTTCGGCGCTTTGACAGTTTGCGACAACAACATAACTACTCCTGAAACGCGATCTGCTCTTCAATGATCGCTTTGGCGTGATCAAGTACCTGTTTTGGCGATTGATCATTGACCCACATTGCGGTGATGGCGCTGGCCATTGGAGACCATAAGTAACCCATCTCTGGAATTGATGGCATTGCGTCTGAATGGAAGCCTTGAGCGATAATTGCGTAGGTTGCTTCATCCGCATCGACAATGATTTTTTCCATCAAGTCCTGTACTGGTGGAATGGATTTGGTCATCTCATAGCGTTTCATCAACATCTTTTCTGAAGAGAGGTAGTCAGCAAACAGCTGCGCCGCCTTTGGGTACTCGCTATATGCTGATACAACAGCCAGACGTACGGTTGAGAATGTTCGCGGTTGTTTACCTTCGAAAGTCGGAATAGGAACTACGCCAAAATTTACCCCGCTGTTGTCATAACCCTGAATAGCCCAAGGACCATCAATGATAGCGGCAACTTTACCTTCACCAAACAAGCCACGGCGCACCTGAGGGTTACGCATATCGACCGGATTGGAGTTGTTCGCCGCTTTCAGCGTTTTCATCGCCGACATGCCTTGCTGAGCAAGTGGTGAATTAATGCCAAGATCTTTGGCATCAGTACCACCTTTACCAAATTCATACGCGCCATAAAGCGTCAAGAACATGCGTGATTCGTAGTAATTCTGAATATCCCAAAGCAGTGCGTATTTGTTCTCTTTGGCATTATTAAAGCTTTTGCCAAAATCGATGATTTCTTCAAAGGTTTTGGGCGCGTTTGGCAGCAGATCTTTGTTGTAGAACAGCGCTAAAGTCGCGTAGCTGACCGGAAAACCATAGCTGGTTTCAGCGTATTTGGCCGCCGAGGTGGCATTCGGCAAGAACGTCGATTGAATGCGCTCTGCTGACACGAGGTTTTCCATCGCGCCGCCAGCAACAACCAAACGACCAAGTAAATCGTGTTCGATTTCAGCGATGTCAGCAACTCGAGCTGAGCCACCATCTTGAATCATGCGTGATGCTGAGTCGATTGGAGCTAAACCACGAAATGAGAACTTCACCTTGTAACCGAAATCTTGGTTGAACGACTCTGCTGCGTACTTCATGTAATCCAGCGTAGTGGTATCCGTCCAGATCAGCAGGTCTGAGCCGGGCTCCGGCTGAATATCTTCAGCGAATGTAACTGTTGGCAGACTAACGAACGTAGCGAGTAGCGCTGCTTTTATCCATGTCTTTTTCATCGTGATAGCTCTGTAGTAGTTCATAATATACTACTAGGTTAAATCCGCCTTATTTTAAGTCAACTACTATCCATCGAACTTTGAGTTCAAGTGTGATGTTCATCAATAAATATCGGTGTGGACTAGGCTTGGTGTAGTTATCTAAGAGGTGTGAGTAACAGGTTTTATCAAGAGCAAAAAGTGTACACAAACTGAATGCGTCCTTATCTGTTAAATATAAAAATGTGACGAATGTCATTCAAATGAGGTGGTGAGAGTGATGGGGGTCTCATTTGAAAAAATGGGAGGAGGAAAAACAAATCAACATACAGAAGAATAGATAGGCGTTCACAGTGAACTACTAAATATTCATTTTAATTATATCTACGATTTACAACCAAGAGGTTGATAAGGACCTATCGTGAAAAGAACGTTAATTTCCGTCTCCGTAGCGGCGGCGCTTGCTTTATCTTTCCCTACACTAGCAGCTAGTGAGCGTGGCATGGATGCCGATGTTGGTTTCCTTGACGAAGCAATGCAGTTTGGTGGCCATGTCGGTACTTCACTCGAATACGAAGACAAAGTGACTGATGGTTTCAACGGCACCAAGAAAAAGGAGCGTACAACAACCCATGAAGTGTTTGGCGTGTACTACAACAATGCCCGTTGGAATCTTAGTGCACTGTATGGTCTTAAACTGGAAAACCGTGAGCAAAAAGAGCCAAGCTACTTCGAAAATGAAGACGGCATTAAGCAACTTTTCTCACTCAACAAAGGCTTTGATTTAGGCAATGGTTGGGCAACTGGTGCCATATACGAGCTGGAATATACGCGTAGTAAAGTCTTTTCACCTTATGTTAGCGGCCTGCGTAAATCGCTTGCAGAGCACAGCTTCCGCCCTTATCTGACTTACTATAGCAACGAGAACAACTGGGGTTTCTATTCAAACCTAGAGTATCTCTATAGTGCAGAAGACAAAAGCGAATGGGGTGAGCGTACTGAAGAAGGTTATAGCTTACTCTTCAAGCCTTATAAGCGCTTTGGCAGCTGGGAGTTGGGTGTCGAGTTGTACTACCAAATCAAAGACAATGAAGATCACCAAGCCAACGGTGGTATCAATGAAATCAGTGATTTCACTGAGAAATATATCGAACCTATTGTGCAATATAGCTTTGATGATGCCGGTGTGCTTTATGCGCGTATTCGTGTTGGTGAAAACGAAACTCGCAATGCTTCTAACAGTGGCGGTGGAAATGCTGACATCGATTACTTCAAAGACATTCGTAAAGCAACCTTGGGTTATGAACAAGCAGTTGGTGATAGCTGGTTGCTAAAAGGCGAGTATGAGTACGCGAATGAAGTAGAAGAAAAAAGTAAACTGGCTGGATGGGAAGCGAAGAATGAGAGTGAGCTAAAACAGCACACGGTTTATCTTCAAGCTTTATACCGTTTCTAACCCGAGTTAAGAGGTCAACATGCTGAGTGTTTCAGAAATTGCACAAAGTTTATCAGGTCGAATTGAGGGGGATGGCTCACTAGTGGTGGACACCATACGTCCTGTTGTCAGTGATGTAGAGGGTGGACTCGCCGTTGTGTTTGCCCGATCTGATCTTAAACAGCTTTCTGAAACCTCAGCGGAAGTGCTGGTGGGGCCTGCGGCGATTTTGCAAAGCCCCGCCAAAGCACACATTGTGATTGATCATTTAGATGTAGAGAAAATCAACCAGCTATTGCGCTATTACAAAGTGCATAAATACCAACTGTTTGACCAAGGAAACACCTCGACCGTTGATGGAGTTTACATTGGCAAACATTGTCAGATCGGGCAGAACTGCCATTTCATGCCCGGAGTACGCATCATGAATGGCGTGACGATTGGCAACAATGTAGCAATTCATGCCAATACTGTGATCAAAGAAGGAACTGTGATCGGCAATAACGTCATTATCGATTCCAATAACTCGATTGGTAACTACAGCTTTGAATATATGTCTGGCAAAGATGGCAGCTATCAACGTGTGGAAAGTATTGGTCGAGTCATTATTGAGGATGATGTCGAGATTGGCTGTAACAACACCATTGACCGCGGCACTCTAGGTGACACTGTAATTGGTAAAGGCAGCAAAATAGACAATCAAGTGCAAATTGGTCACGACTGCCGCATTGGTAAACATTGTTTGATCATCTCTCAATGTGGCTTCGCCGGACACACCGTGCTGGGCGATCACGTAGTGGTACATGGACAAGTTGGCACTGCTGGACACATTAATATCGGTAGCCACTCGGTGATTAAGGCCAAGTCAGGCGTGAGCCACTCTTGCCCTCCAGGTAGCGATCTGTTTGGTTACCCAGCTAAAGAGTCCAAAGCGTATTACCGTAATCTTGCGGTGCTGAACAAACTGACTCAGCACTATGAGCAATTGAAAACGTCGCAACCAGAGCAAAAGCGCTGGCTTGCGCGACTGTTTGAAAAGAGATCGGCCTAACAAGCGAATTAACCGACACGCGGAGCAGGCAAGCCGGTCTCCGCTGGATGAAACGAGAACGAAATAATCAAGGATTTGTTATGAAACATACACTTTTGATTGCTGCGACCGCAACAGCTTTACTGGCAGGTTGTGCCAGCACCACTGAACAATCTCAGTCTGCTGCGACCAATGCCGATGCACGTTTTTCTGACTGTAACTTACCGACGCTAGAAGACGACCGTGGTCCAATCAAGCCGTCACTGTTTGTGGTAGGCACCTTCCCTGAAGGTCAGTGGATTCACCTAGATACTCACAAAATGGGTTACAAAGGCGATGGAATTTATCAAGTGGTCTCGGACGAACAAGCGGGCAATGTCAGTTTGCAATTTGCCACGATGAGCTGGACACCTCAGTTTACAGCAGCAGGTATGTCGATGACCGTGGGACAAGTGAATGAGTTAAAACGTGGTGGATTTGCGAAAAACACCGTAGTGAGTTTGCCTAAAGATGGCAAGTATGTGTGGACCATTCAGCTTGCGCCAGACAAAGCACCACTATTTGCCATGGTTAGTGAATGTAAGTAGTTAAGAACACATACAGTTGGCAGCCGCAACGGTATTCGGCTGCCTGATTTACCCAGACAGATTGCCAACCAGTCTGCCTCGGTAAATTGAGGATCATTTTTATACCCTTTTGGTAAGTGGAGAGATTCATGGCGACGGTTAGTTTGCGTAAAGTAGAAAAAAAATATGACAACGGTTTTAAAGCTGTCCATGGCATCGATTTGGATATTCGCGAAGGCGAATTTATGGTGTTTGTCGGACCGTCGGGTTGCGCGAAATCAACCACCTTGCGCATGATTGCTGGTCTGGAAAGTATCACTGGTGGCGAGATTCTCATTGGCAACAGAGTGGTGAATGACTTACCGCCGAAAGATCGCGGCATTGCGATGGTATTTCAGAACTATGCGCTCTACCCACACAAAACCGTGTTCGACAACATGGCGTTTGGCCTGAAAATGCAAAAGCGGCCGAAAGATGAGATTAAGCGTCGTGTCGAAGAGGCAGCGGAAAAACTGGAGATCAAGGAACTGCTGCATCGTAAGCCGAAGGAAATGTCCGGAGGTCAGCGTCAGCGTGTGGCTGTTGGACGTGCCATTGTGCGTAAGCCTGAAGTGTTCCTGTTTGATGAGCCGTTATCGAACCTTGATGCCAAATTGCGTGTGTCGATGCGAGTTAAAATTGCTCAGTTACACCAATCATTGAAAGAAGAAGGTACTCCCGCCACCATGATTTACGTCACGCACGATCAAACCGAGGCTTTGACGCTTGGCGATCGCATCTGCGTACTTAATCAAGGCAAAATCATGCAGGTGGATACGCCTACTAACCTCTACAACTACCCAGCCAACAAGTTTGTGGCGAGTTTTATCGGCTCACCCGCGATGAATTTGATTGATACCGTGATCCGAGAAGAAAACGGACAGCTTTACATCGAAATTGGCTCGGGTATTCGCATGTTTATTCCAGTGGAAAAACAGGAAGCATTGAGAGAATACGTGGATAAACCAGTGTGCTTCGGCATTCGCCCAGAACACATTGGTGTTGCTGACGCTGGCGACACCATTAACGCCTTTGAAGGTGTTTTGACGGTGGTGGAAAATATGGGGAATGAGAAGTACCTCTACTTCAAAGTAGGCGGGAAAGAAGTGATAGCGCGCGTTAATGATCAAACCATCACAACCGCAGATATTGGCAAGCCGATGCGCTTCAATCTCAACACTGCCTTCTGTCATATCTTCGATTTCTACAGTGAAAAGAACTTAACCAACAACCGGGAATGAATCCCGGTTAATTTTCACAAACCACGGGGGAGTCTCCAATGAAAAAACGCACTTTGCTTTGCAGTGCGCTGCTGGCTGCTATTGCCGCAAATGGACTGATGTTTAGCCCAACAACTTTCGCTGCGACCAGTGCTGATACGGAAACTGGCACTTATCTCGATTTTCGCAAAGAAACGATTTACTTTGTTTTTCTTGATCGTTTCAGCGATGGAGATGTAAGCAACAACACGGGCCACAATCCAGCAACTTACGATCCGAACAACTTGAAAAAGTATGTTGGGGGAGACCTTCGTGGCCTAATTGACAAACTGCCGTATTTAAAATCACTTGGTGTAACCGCGATTTGGATTACTCCGCCAGTGGATAACGCCGACAATATCGATGCCAATGGCGGGGCTGGTTATCACGGTTACTGGGGACGTGATTTCTTCCGTGTGGATGAGCACTTCGGCACCTTGGATGATTTCAAAGAACTGACCAGCAAAATGCACAGCGCAGAATACAACATGAAGCTGGTTCTCGACTATGCTCCTAACCATTCCAATGGGAACGATGAAAACGAATACGGCGCTTTATATCGTGATGGGCAGTTTATCACTGACTACAACAGCGATGTCGCGGCAGGCACTGACTGGTATCACCACAATGGTGGTGTGACCAACTGGAACGATTGGTATCAAGTACGCAATTTTAATTTGTTCAACCTTTCTGACTTTAACCAATCGAATACCAATGTGTATCAATACTTGCTCGATGGCTCTAAGTTTTGGATCGATGCAGGGGTAGATGCGATAAGAATTGATGCGATCAAGCATATGGATAAGTCTTTTATTCAGCAATGGACGACGGACATCTATGACTACAGTAAGAGCCTTGGTCGTGATGGCTTTTACTTTTTTGGAGAATGGTTTGGTGCCAGCGCCAATACCACCACGGGTATCGACGGTTACGCGATAGATTACGCTAACACTTCCGGTTCAGCGCTGCTTGACTTCGGTTTTCGCGACACTTTAGAGCGAGTGTTGGCCAACCGTGCTGGCAATAGTATGAAAACGCTAAATAGCTACTTGGAAACGCGAAAATCAGTTTTCACCACTGACGATTGGCAAGTGGTGTTTATGGATAACCACGATATGGCGCGTATCTCAACTGCGTTGCGTTCTAGCGCTTCTACGTTTGGCCCCGGTAACAACGAGGCGGGCGGCAACCAGAGTGAAGCGTTTGCCCAGCAGCGTGTTAATTTAGGGCTAGTGGCGACTATGACAGTACGTGGTATCCCAGCCATTTACTACGGTACCGAACACTATTCGGCAGACTTTACCCAGAACGCTTTTGGTCAAGTAGGCAGTGACCCGTACAACCGTGAGAAAATGCCAAGCTTTAGCCAAGACACACAAGCGTTTAAGATCATCCAAGCTTTGACTGATCTACGCCAAAATAGTCTAGCGATTCAACGCGGTAGCTACACGCAGCGATGGGTTGATGACGATGTGTTGGTCTATGAGCGCCAAGAAGGAGAAGATGTTGTGACTGTCGCACTCAATCGCGGCTCAGTAACATCAGTAACGGTAGGTAATTTGGCACTTAGTGATGGCAGCCACACCAGTTTAATTGGTGATGACATTGTAAGCGTGAGCGGTGGCGAGGCGACTTTCCAGTTAGCCCAAAACCAAGCGGTGGTGCTGCATGGTAGTGGTGGTAGCGTCGACCCAACATTCAAAACCGTCGCGTTCACTTGCTACAACGGCTACACCAATCTTGGTCAAAGTGTTTATGCCGTTGGCAGTGCTGCACAGTTAGGCGGTTGGGCTCCGGCAGGCGCGGTTAAACTCGACCCTGCGCAGTATCCAACTTGGAGCGCAACCATTGATGTACCAGCAGCGCAAAACATCGAGTGGAAGTGTCTAAAAAGGGATGAAACCAATCCTGAGTTGAACGTAGTTTGGCAATCAGGGGGTAATAACCAACTTGATAGCAACGCCAATGCAACCCAAGGCTCTTTCTAATTTTAGTTCGAAGATATGAACTAAAATTGCCCGAATAGCTGCTGTTAAAACTAAACGTCCCCACGGTCTATGTATCTTGGGGACGTTTCCATTGCATTCATCTAGTCAGCTTTTCTGTGCATCACTAAATTAGCCGCTCCCCTTTGGTGACTTACATTTTCTCTATTCGAAGTTACATAAATCCAATGACACTATTTACTCAAAACAAAACGGCATAGTGCACGTATAGCGGTGAACGAAGCTAGATGTTACACAAAAGCTTAATGTTGTAGCCGTAAAGTCGGAAAGCTTTCACTAGTTGGAAACTCGAATGATTAAAGCCATATATTTTGACTTAGACAACACACTGGTAAATAGGGATGCCAGTATTGATCGGTTTGTTAGTTGTTTTGTTCAACGGTTTTCGTCAGATCTTAGTAGAATCAACGCACTTCAGGTGGGTGACATTATTAAGAAACAAGATAATGGTGGATACCTATCGGACAACTCACCATACAGTCATATATTTGAAGCTGTCGGTGCTGAACTTTCTGTTCAACTACCATGGAAAAACAAGAGAAGTGCGCAAGAGTTAAGTCAATATTGGCAGCACAATTTCCCAAGATGTGCTGTAGAAATGAATGGGGCTGCAAACCTGCTTAATTATCTTAGTTACAGAAAATATCATCTAGGTGTAATTTCAAATGGTGCTGATCTAAGTCGAAGAGTAACAATCAACGCGACTTCTTTTAGTCATCTATTTTCTCAAGTGGTCAGTTCAGATGGATTTGGGGTCAGTAAACCAGATCCTTTGATTTTTACGGATACAACAAGGCAAGCGGGTTTCGAAACCAATGAATGTGTTTACGTTGGAGATCACCCAGTAAAAGACGCTCTTGGAGCTATTAATGCTGGCATGACAGCAGTATGGCTCGCAGGATTTCATGAAAATATTGACCTTCCCCAAAATGTGTTAACGGTTAATAGTTTAGCTGAAGTGCTCGATGTTTTGAGTTTATGACTCAGAAGAGTCTCTTTACTGTTTATCGCACCTTTTCGGCATATCTCTTTAATTAAACTTAGCAATACCAGAGGTTGCCTGAATAAACATCCGGCCTGATTTCAACGGTTATAATTACGGTATACAAAAACCGATTTCAGGTTAATTCAAGGATGTATTATGAATAAGAAATATCGAATTGAGAAAGATAGTATGGGGGACGTTAAAGTTCCTTTTGATGCTCTCTATCAGGCTCAAACACAAAGAGCCATCGATAACTTCAACATCAGTGAACATAAGATGCCTAAAGACTTGATTGTGGCGTTAGCTTATATCAAACAGGCGGCAGCAAAGACAAACGCCAAGTTAGGTACATTAAACAGCCACGTCGCTGATGCAATAATCAAAGCTGCGCAAAGCGTTATTGATGGTCAGTATCATGACCAGTTTCCGATTGATGTCTTTCAGACTGGTTCTGGCACCAGTACAAATATGAATGCCAATGAAGTACTGGCGACTCTGGCAAGCCAAATATTGAACGAGAAAGTAAGCCCCAACGACCACGTTAATATGGGGCAGAGCAGTAATGATGTGATTCCAACTTCCATTCAAGTGAGTGCTGTCATGACATGTGAGAAATTGTTGATTCCGGCACTCACTCATTTAGCTGAAACACTCAGAAGCAAACAGAAGGAACTGAACGGGATTGTTAAAACGGGCAGAACGCATCTAATGGACGCGATGCCAATTACGTTTAGTCAGGAACTAAGTGGCTGGGAAGCTCAAATACAACATGCTTCGCAGTCAATTACCTCTGCTTTGGAATCGGTAAGAGCACTTGGGCAGGGAGGAACCGCAGTGGGAACGGGTATCAATGCTCATACAGGCTTTGCTGCAGATTTTTGTCATAACTTAAGTCAGCTCAGTGGCTTATCCTTTAAGCCAAGTGACAACTTCTATTTTAATTTGAGCTGTCAGGATTCGATTGTTTCTCTATCTGGTCAGTTAAAGACGCTGGCTGTTGCCTTGATGAAAATATCCAATGATTTACGTTGGATGAATTCAGGTCCGCTTGCAGGGCTAGGTGAAATTGAGCTGGAAGCTTTACAACCGGGTTCATCAATCATGCCGGGCAAAGTAAACCCAGTGATCCCCGAGGCTGTGGCAATGGCTTCGGCACAGGTAATAGGTAACGATACAACCATTACAGTTGCCGGCCAGTCAGGCAACTTCCAACTTAATGTTATGTTGCCCGTCATTGCTTACAACCTGCTTGAATCGATTCATTTGCTCACCAATTCATGTATTTCATTGGCAGATAAAGCGATTAAGCCGTTCAAAGTGCGTCAGAAAAATATTGATAAGGCTCTTGCCAAAAATCCAATCCTTATTACCGCGTTAAATCCGGTGGTGGGTTATTTGAAAGCAGCCGAAATAGCGAAAAAAGCCTATAAGGAAGGCAGAGCTGTCATTGATGTCGCGGAAGAAGAAACCGATTTGAGCCGCGAAGAATTAGAGCACTATCTTGATCCTAAAACATTAACGCGAGGTGGACTTGTATAAACGAAACTGCGGGACAGAATAACTGTGCCCGCAGCGTAGGAATAGTTCTCTGAATATTAATAAGCTTTTGAATACATTAGCGGATTTATTAAGGATTCAGTTAGTCTCGCAGCATAATGTCGAGCTGATCCACTACCTCTGCCCAGTCGGCATCTTGTTCGATAGCCTGTTTCAAAAAATCCGATTGTGACCTTGTCCAAAAACTCGCTTTATGTATTGGAGCTGAATCTCGGGTATGCCGGTGGTTCTTCACGAACTCTTTGATTTCTTTAGGAGAATGCCCTAAACCAAGCTGCTTAAATAGCTCCGGCATACCGTGTTGATATATTTCCATTATCGACCTCCTCAATAGAGTTTACTTACCTCAAGTATATACGCTACTCAGAAATTGATAGGGCAAGCCAAATGCGAGTGTTTTCCTGAAGCAAAGCGGGTATCGATTGTGTGCTAGCCCACGCTTTACACCACACCTGTTTATCAATAATTGACCAACTTTTGTTAATGGATGAATATGTCCTTAGTTTGATATGGGATGCTATACCGAAGCTGGGATTTGCTTTCGAGTAATTAGTAAACGGGAGGTGAGATGCAAAACGGTAAGTTGATCTGGCATGTTGCGTGTGATGAATCGGGCGTGGATGGTCAGATATATTATGGTTTTGGTTCGCTATGGATGAAATACCAAAGACGAGGAGACTTCGTTCGAATTGTTCGAGAGTTGAGAGATAAGCATAACTATACCAACGAGATTAAGTGGCAAAAAGCTCATAAAAAGCACTATGCTGACTTTTATGAAGATCTAATCGAAATGTTCTTCAAGCATCAATGGTTAGCTTTTCACTGTATTGTTATCCGCAAGGGTATGGTTGATAAAAAGTATCATGATGGCGATTACGACCTAGCAATGCGTAAGCATTTCACCAAACTGATTCAAACCAAAATTGGCGCAGTTTATAAAGCCCACCCTCAGAGGCAATGCGAGTTTCGAATTGAAGTAGACCCTTTACCGTCACGCTATAAGAAAGCTGATGAAGCATTCCATAAAATTGCAAATAGTATGCTTAAGAATCAATTCGGTGGTGAAGTACCTATACGTTCAGTGGTAACTAAAGATTCTAAGGAGTCAGAACAAATACAAATTGCTGATTTTTTGCTCGGAGCTGTAATGAGTGCATTCCAAGGTAAAGCAAGTTCCCCTGCGAAACTGAAAGTTGCTGAGAACATTGCCAGCTATTTGGGGTGGGACTCTTTATTACACGATACCAAGCCACATGAAAGGAAGTTCAACATTTGGTATTTTCATGACCCCACTAAAGGTCCTCGTGAAATCGAAACCAAAGAGGTTAACCTTAAATACCCACTCCCCAAACGCACATAACAAGACGTTTAGGTTTGATTGAAAATGCTTAGCAACTAGTGTTCAAATCGGCTTACGTATTTGCGGTTGATATCTTGAGTTTAGTGGGGCGTATCCAACACCTTAAGGTGGCGTTATTCTAAAGCATTCAACATGGAGAAAATAAATGGAATTAAATTCACTGTTACTATTTGTGATCGCTTGTCTGGCTATCAATATGATACCTGGACCAGACGTAATCTACATCGTTTCCAATACAATGAAAGGTAAGTTGGCTTCAGGCTTTAAAGCTGCAATGGGGTTGGGTGTGGGCTACTTTGTTCATACACTCGCCGCGTGTTTAGGTTTATCTGCAATAATCCTCAGCTCTGCTGTCGCCTTTAGTGCGGTAAAATGGCTGGGCGCTGCTTACTTAGTCTATTTAGGAGTTCAGTCGCTAATTTCAATGTGGCGCGGTGAGAGCAAATTGGTGGTTAGTGAGAATGTTGAACGCAATAAAAATGTGTTTGTGCAGGGTGTTATTGTTAGTGTCTTGAACCCGAAGGTCGCGCTATTTTTCCTTTCATTCTTGCCTCAATTTATCGATACATCAGCAGGCGTTGCATCAATGCAATTACTAATGCTTGGTTCGTTGTTCAGTGCATTAGCTACGCTGTGTAACATTCTATACGCTTCCGTTGGTAGTTGGGTATTTAGTCGTCCAAACTCTCAGCGATATTCACGAGCACTTGAGGGAGTCTCTGGAGTTCTGCTTATTGGGTTAGCAAGTAAAGTGGCTATTAGTGATCGTTAGGTATTTTTGAACTAAACCCGAACCGATAACCCATAATAAAGCGAGCCTTGGTGGCTCGCTTTTTACTTCCAGCTTAACCAGTCACTCTGGAAAGTGGTGAAGGGTTATCACTAATAGTGAACTAATCCAGATAAGGTTTAATGGTTTGGATTGAGCCGTCTGCATTGTGATGAAGCTCGGTCATTTTGATGCTTCTTAAGTGAGTCTGACCGCCTGATAACGTGCTGTCATGGTAGAACAAGTACCATTTGCCTTGATACTGAACAATCGAGTGGTGAGTTGTCCAGCCTAGCACGGGTTCAAGAATCACGCCTTGATATATAAATGGTCCATATGGCGAATCACTTGTCGCGTAGACAATCTTGTGCGTATCTCCCGTGGAGTACGAGAGGTAGTAAACATTATTATGCTTATGAACCCAAGGGCCTTCAAAATAGCGACGTTCTGTATCACCTGCTTTTAGCGGCTCACCGTTTCCATCAACGATTAGCACGTCTCTTGGTTGCTCTTCTAAACTCACCATATCTTTGGCTAACTTTGCCATTTTAGGCATTAGAGAAGCTTGGTCATCTGCAGGGTAGTTGTCTTCACCATATTCACCTTGAGTCCAACGTTGTAGTTGTCCTCCCCAAATACCACCGAAGTACAAATAGTAATCTTGGTTGTCTTGGTATACCGCAGGGTCAATACTGAAGGTGCCTTCAATATGCGTTTCTTCTGCTTTGAAAGGACCTGCTGGAGAATCCGATACGGCTGCGCCTATATGAAAAACACCTTGCGCATTTTTAGCTGGGAAATATAGATAATATTTGCCATCTTTTTCAGCTGCATCGGGCGCCCACATTTGTCGTTCTGCCCACTTTACATCTTTCACATCCAAAGCAAGGCCGTGGTCTGTCACTTCTTCTAAAGATTCATCAAGAGAGAAGACGTGGTAGTCAGACATATCAAAATGATCGCCATCATCATTAAGTGGCTGATCGGTTTCAATGTCATGAGAAGGGTAGACGTAGATACGGTCATTAAACACATGGGCTGAAGGGTCTGCCGTGTACATGTGTTTTACCAGTGGAGGCGATATCGGCTTTAGCGAGTTAGCTCGGGCAAGGTCAAGTTGAGTAATGCGTTCAGCATCGCTCAGTTCAGGATGTTCTACTGTTTGGTCCGTCATGAATTGGTTTCTCTTATTGGAATTGATAAAAAATACCATGAGATGACGAATCTGAGCTGCAAAAATTCACCTCAGACCGTCTTAATCAGGCGTTACAGTTATTTATAAATGAAACCGTTAACGATGTTTTCTAAGTACTCTTGGCGGCCAGATACTTTTTCTGGAGCAATAGAGTTTTCAACAGCGTAGTTTGCCACCGCTTCTAAAGACATATCACCAGAAAGTATTTTCTTACCTAGATCCGTGTTCCAGCCTGCATAGCGTTGAGCGATGTTCTTAGATAAGAGATCATTTTCAATCATATCTGCCGCACGCTCTAGTGACAGAGCCATAGTATCCATGCCGCCAATATGACCGTGGAAGAAGTCTGCTAAATCTGTCGAAGGGCGACGTAGTCGGGCATCGAAATTGAAGCCACCGGTAGTGAAACCGCCAGCCTTTAAGATTTCATACATTACCAAAGTGTTTTCTTCGACACTGTTCGGGAACTGGTCTGTATCCCAACCAAGTTGTGGGTCGCCTCGGTTTGCATCAATAGAACCAAAGACGCCTAGCGATGTTGCAGTGGCAACTTCATGTTGGAAACTATGGCCAGCAAGGGTTGCGTGGTTTGCTTCAATGTTAACTTTGATTTCTTTCTCTAATCCAAATTGTTTCAGGAAGCCATAAACGGTAGCCGTGTCATAGTCATACTGATGCTTGGTTGGTTCTTGAGGTTTTGGTTCGATAAGAATAGAGCCTTTGAAGCCAATCTTGTGTTTGTGTTCAACCACCATCTGCATCAAGCGACCAAGTTGTTCGCGTTCTTGACGAAGGTCGGTGTTAAGAAGAGTTTCATAACCTTCTCGACCACCCCACAATACGTAGTTTTCACCACCTAGTCGTTGAGTTGCGCCCATTGCATTGAAGATTTGAGCCGCTGCATACGCGAATACTTTCGGATCAGGGTTTGAACCCGCGCCCGCCATATAGCGAGGGTTGGAGAATGCGTTAGCCGTTCCCCACAACAGTTTGATTCCTGTCTCTTCTTGTTTGCGTTCTAGTACGTCGACCATCGTTTGGAAGTTATTGACGTACTCTTTCAGTGAATTACCTTCAGGTGCTACGTCAACATCATGGAAGCAGTAGTATGGAGCGCCGAGTTTTGTGAAAAATTCAAATGCAGCGTCTGCTTTTACATAAGCAGCTTCCATTGAGTTTGAACTCTTTAACCATTCATGTTCAAAGGTTCCAGTACCAAAAACATCCGAGCCGCCCCAGCCAAAGTTGTGCCAGTAAGCTACAGCGAATCTTAGGTGTTCTTGCATGCTTTTTCCAAGAATCATCTTATTTGCATCATAATGGCGAAATGCTAGTGGGTTAGTCGAATCTTTTCCTTCGAACTGGATTTTATTTATACCTTTAAAGTATTCAGTCATTGTGTAATTCCAATAGTTTCATATGGGCTTTATTCTCTGACAAATTTAAAGGTTTTGTTTTTTCTATCAATTATGTTTTTTAATACTGGTATTCCTCTATTTTACAAGTGTGTTAAATATCTCAGAAATACTATTAATTCATCACTAATATGCATGTAACTCATTGATTTACTGATTTTGATTCATGGGTTTTTCAGTGCTGTTCACATAAGTGAAATATCGTAAAAGCATTACTAATTTGTGCAAATTGATTATATTTTTGTGGATAAACAAAATATTTATCGGTGAAAATGTATCCTGGAGTAAATATAAAAATGAATATGGCCAATACCGATAAATTATCAATAAAGGAAAAGGTCGCCTACGGATTAGGCGACACGGGGTGTAACTTTGTATGGCAAACTGTCATGCTTTTTTTAGCTTACTTCTATACCGACATCTATGGTTTATCCCCAGCACATATGGGAACCATGTTTTTGATCGTTCGTTTTATTGATGCCGTCACTGATCCTGTTATGGGTTCTATTGTTGATAGAACTCAGTCAAAACATGGGCGTTACAGACCCTATCTGTTATGGATGGCTGTGCCTTTTGGTGCTGCTTGTATGTTCGCTTTCTTCACGCCAAATGTTGGTGAAGTGGGTAAAATCGTATATGCGTATGCGTCCTACATCTTCCTGACGTTAATGTATACCGCTATCAACGTTCCTTACTGTGCAATGGCAAATGCTATGACGAATGACTCTGCAGAGCGTACGTCATTGCAGTCTTACCGTTTTGCTTTAAGTACGGCTGGTGGCCTTGTTGTAGCTATGGTTGCTTTGCCATTGGTAGAAATTATTGGTCAAGGGGATGAGCAAAAAGGCTACCTTGGTGCCATGGCAATTATGGGTGTTGGCGCAATTGCGTTGTTCTTCTTTAGTTTCTCAAACACCAAAGAGCGCTATGTGCCTCAAGAAGAAAAACAGTCCGTATTTAAAGATCTAAAATTGCTGGCGAAGAATAGCCAATGGAGAGTGTTGTTCGTTGTTAACGTTGTGCTGCTGACGGGCGTTGTGCTTAAAGGCGCATCAACCATGTATTACGTAAAAATTGTGATGGGCAGAGCTGACTTGGCAACCACTTTCATGGTTTGTGGCATGCTGGCAAATATCGTTGGCGCTATCTTATCTGCTCCGCTGTTAGGTAAGTACGACAAGCCAACGGTCTACAAAATTCTTATTGTGATATCTGGTATTCTTTCTGCGATGATTTACTTGGTTGAACCATCAAACATCGTAGCGGTTTTCTCATTAGTGATTTTGCTCGGCATAGTACAGATGGCAACTACGCCAATTCTGTGGAGTATGATGTCTGACGTTGTTGATTACGAGAAAACGCGCAGCAATCGTTCTCTGAGTGGAATGGTGTTTTCAACCAACCTATTCGCTATCAAACTTGGTATTGCTATTGGTGGAGCAGGCGTGGGCTGGATTCTTGCGTGGGCTGGCTATCAAGGTGGTGCAGAAGTGCAAACTGATGAAGCGGTTAATGCCATCAATCTTCTGTTTACCGTGTTACCGGGTGTGTTCTTTGCGTCGCTAGCGGTGTTTATGTTGTTCTATAAGCTCGACAACAAAAAGTTGGGTGAAATAAAACAAGAGTTGGTAAAACAACAAGAGAAAGAGCAATCAGCAAGTTTTGTCCCTGAAATTAAAGAGCAAGAAGCACTCGCATAATTCATCTGAATTGCCATTCTTCTCATAACAAATAAGAAAGCCCCTGATTTCAGGGGCTTTCTCTTGTCATTCACCTTAATTATCCATCAAGAATATTAAGGCTTGTAGATAATCACTGACTCATTTTGATCACTGGTAAATACCACGCTGGCTTTCTTCTTAGCGAGTTCAATTTCACATTGTGTTTGTGTACATGAGCCACCAGATTCAGACCATGTTCCTGAAATATTTGCACCGGAGCTATATGAGACTCTAGCAATCCAAGTTTTGCCCATACTAATACTTTCTGTCACGATTGCAGGAGATTCGCTGACATTGACAGTATTCTCATACACATCCACGGCGCCCTTATCGTCAGTAACGGTGAGAGTCACGTTATAGGAAGCGTAAGCACCGTAAACATGAACGACAATATCACCAGACCCAAATGAAGAATCGCCAAAATTCCACTCGTAAGAGACAATCGTACCGTCACTATCCGTTGAGGCAGAAGCATCAAAGGTACAGGTAAGATCGATACAGTTTGCATTGAATTGAGCCGCTGGTGGAGCATTCTCATTACTACTATTCACATCAATTAATGTCGGTACAAAAGCGGCACTTTGAATATCGAGTAGTGGCTCTTTGACACCGTCGGGGCTGGTATCTACCCAGTTACTATTTCCCTTTGTGATAAGGATATTTTCGATTTGAGTTGGTTCATTTTCCTTGCTGGCTAATAGCGCTGCTGCTCCGGCTACATGGGGGGATGCCATTGATGTTCCGCTAATCGTACCGTAGCTTCCTTTTTCAATTGGGTAAGTTGAGGTAATACATACACCAGGGGCGGCGATGTCTACAGGTGTTCCCCAATTACTAAAATTGGCTAAAGTATCATCTTCGTCTGATCGACATGTAGCAGAGCCATAGCCGCCTTCTAGTCCATCAAAATCAGCGAGAGCGGAAACTGTAAATGCAAACGGTGCGTTTGCTGGGGTAAAGCCGGCGCTATCGGCATTTGAGTTCCCGGCCGCTACGACAACAAATACACCTGCTTCAAAGGCTGCTTTAATGGCGCTATCCATTGCGTTGCTTTGTCCACTGCCGCCTAAACTCATATTAATAACGTCGATATTGCCCTGTTTTACCACCCAGTCGATACCGGCAATGATTCCAGCAAGCGAACCTGAACCCGCTGAATCCAAAACTTTAACCGCCCACAAACGTACTCCTGGCGCGACACCGACAACTCCAAAATCATTATCTAAGGCACCAATGGTTCCTGCGACGTGTGTACCGTGGTAGTGGTCGTCATCGTAGCCTTTGGTTTCATCGCAATAGTAAGTTCGATTCCATGGAGATTTCCCTGAGTAACTTAGACAGTTCGCACCGCCAACCACGTTGAGGTCTAGGTGGTCAATATCAATACCCGTATCAAGCACCGCAACATCTGCATCTACATGTTGATCATCGGTATTGTTGATGCTCAGAGTTACGTCGTTTGCGAAAATTCTCTCAACACCAGTAGGGAATGTTTGCAAAAATGCTGTTATCGGCAGGTCTTGTTCCACATACAGCACATTGGGGTTGTTTAGGATTCCTCTTAACGCTTTCTCTGGAATTGAAATAGAAAAACCTCGTATGGCATTTTCATAAATATAGCCAACACGACCATTTGCTTGCTGTGCAATGTCACTAGCCACTGCAGAAGGAATCGTACTTGGCTTGAGTACAACAATATATTTGTTTAAAACGTCGGCATTTTGAGCATAGCTCGTTGATATAAAGAAGGTTGTTAGCATTAAAAGCAAAACGTTGCGCATGATATTCATGACCGCTCACCTTAAACGTCTTTTAAATGTTACTGATAGTATAGTTAATAAGTGTGAGGTTGGTCTTAATACTAAAGTGTTGCTTTGGGAGTGAACGAATTAAAAAGCGAGCCGCTTAGGGCTCGCTTGGAGAGTAGTATTCTGACTCTGAAGTGAACTTAGAACTTGTCTACTTTGAAGAACAGCGTTTCACCACTGCTGTCGTCTACACCGTCATTGTCGGTGACTGCATAACCCTGACCGGATGCATCGATAGTGAAACCTTCGATTTTATCGACCACATAGCCTTTCGCTGCTTTTAGTTCAGGCAGGAAATCGTGAACCAAGGTTTTACTTACTGTTGGCAACTGAGAGCCTAATGGCGCAGGTTTTAATTCCGAAAGTGCAACCTTATAAAGACGTTTTACTTTCGCATCGCTATCCAGCTGATTATCACGCTCAACAATGTATGCGTTGTCTCCGTAGATAGTGATTTCAGACAGACCAATCCAACCTTTTTGCGCGCTTTCTAATGGATATCTGACCGCGCCCCATTGCTTGGTTTTGGTGTTGTAGGAAAGCAGTTTGACGGTGTTTTTCTCATCATCTTTCCAAGGACGTTGAATTGCGACCCATAAAGAATCACCCTGAATAGCGATACCCTCAGCACCAAATCGTTCTTGATGTTGAAGTAATTCAGCAGGGAAAGGAACGGTTTGTTCAATTGCGCCGCTTTTGGTTACATGTAGCAGTTGATGCGGAACGGATTTTTCAGCGTTGCCCTCAGAAGCGAGCCAGAATCCGCCTTGTGGGTCAACGGCAATACCCTCTAAGTCGAGTTTTTCCGCGGCTCTGCCGCCATGAGTGATGATGATTTTGTCTTTAATCAGCGCAGGAGACTGTGTGGCATCAACAGTAAATATAGCGGGTTGAGCAGAGTAAAAACTGTCACTGATGGCATAAAGTGTGCCTGCTTGGTTTAGATCTGCCGCCAGCCCTGATAATGCTCCCCAGCCAATAGGACGATTATTGTTGTCCATTGTGGATTGAATCATAGGGTAGGTCGGTGCTGCATTCGTCCATTGATAAATCATCACATGAGAGCGGGCACCTTTGTCTTTCACCATGTCTTCTTCGTTTGCCGTCGCAATCAGACCTCGTTTTGGAATCGCAATCGCTGATTCAGGTGCGATGCCAGAAGGCAGCATTTGAACAAGTTCTGGCTCGGCTCCAGTATCACGATAGACACCCATAATTGAGCCACGTTCAGACATAACAAATATGTACGTATCGTTGCCGAATTTTGCAACTTCAATTCCTTCTGGCTCAGCGCCTTTCTTACCTGAACGTTTTTCTGGGTAATGACCCGCTTTGACCACTTCGTATTCAAAACTCGCTCCGCTTTCAAACAGAACTTCGCCTTGTTTGTTGAAAATGGTAAAGCCGCGAGCACCGCCTTTGTAATCGCCTTCGTTCGCTATGACGAAACGGTCATTGTCGAGCCATTTTACTGAATCGGGTTCTCTGCGCACGTTTGTTAGCGATTGGTTGAAAGTCAGCGCGCCATCTTTCTTGATATCAATATTTTTGAGATCAACGGTGCCTGCCGAGAAATGATGGATGACCTTTCCAGATTCCGCATCAATGATGGAGATGTGGTTGTTTTCCTGAAGTGTCAGCGCTATTTCATTGTTATCGTTGAAAGCGACAAATTCCGGCTCAGGATCGGTTGGTGCAATCTCGGTGATGCCCGTTAAATCCACTTTCTTGATGCTCGCGCAATCAAGTTTGTTGTTTGTGATCGGAACAATCGAAAGATAACCCGCAGGCATTTGTGGCAATTCGCCATCGTTAAGTTCTTCGTCACGCTCATTCTCTATCGCAACAGCAACAAAACGCCCATCTTTTGATACCGCCACAGAATCAGGCTGTCCGCCCAAATCACATTTTTGAATCAGCTTATGGCTCGAGATAGAAACAGCGGCCAGATAACCTGAAGGTTCGGTGTAACTTTTAGAAGTGTTAACACCCGCAACCACCATTTTGCCGATTGCTGCTACTGATGTCGGTTCACCTTGTAAATCAAGGAACCCCGCAGCTAAAGGTTGATTTGGGTTTTTAATGTCGATGAAACCAATACCGCCCAGCGGGCTGTCAGAATAGATCAAGGTATTGCCATCTTCCGATGCGGTTATGATCTCTGATGAAGTCACCGATGATTTCGCTTTACCTGCCGGAATGTTGTCCGCTACCGCAAATGTAGCAATACGTTGAAATGATTCTGCATGCGCAAAAGATGAAGCGGCTGCAATGGTTGCCGCAAGTAATGTGGTTTTTAAATATTTGACTTCCATGCCTTATTCCCAGTTATTTAAGACTTAGCCGATCACGCTAGTTGGGCTGTGTGTCAGTTGCATGAGAGTTTTATGTCGTTATGTTTACACCGTTTGGATCTGTTACGCCACGCTTACTTTTAAATCGCACCCGAATGAGTTGGAATCTGTTTTCTCAAAAGAGAAAAGGGCACAGTCAAACTATGCCCTTCGTATCAGAAATTAAAGAATCATACCGCCTGAAGCCTCAATTCGTTGCCCTGTTACCCAGTCAAAACCTTCGCTAAACATTGATGAAATGATCTTTCCAATATCGTCAGCTTCACCGACACGTCCGAGAGCGGTAACCGATGACACCATCGCTTGTGCCTGTTGATTGTCACGAATCGCACCGCCTCTAAAATCGGTTGCGATAGCCCCAGGAGCAAGGGTGTTCACTCGAATGTTTTTTGTCGCAAACTCTTTCGCCATATAGCGAGTCATTACTTCCACAGCACCTTTAGCCATGGCATAGGCCGCAGAACCGGGGAAAGAAAATCGCGTTAAACCAGAAGATACATTCACGATATGGCCGCCAGATTTGATTAGCGGGAGCATCTTTTGAGTGAAAACAAACGGTCCTTTCACATGGGTGTTAAACATCTCTTCGAGATCTTCAATACTCGTTTCTTCGATGGTGGAATGCAAACCGGTACCCGCATTGTTTAGCAAAAAGTCGATATCAGAACGCGCAAACTGCTCTTGTAGGATCTTCGAAAGGGAACGTTCAAGTGCAGAGAACGATGCGGTATCACGTATATCGCATTGTAAAGCTACTGCTTTTTGTCCCAAGTGTTGGATTTCGGCAACGACATCCAGCGCTGCTTGTTGGTTACTGTGATAGGTGAAAATGATATCGACCTCGTTCTCTGCCAATTTAAGCGCAGCGCTTTTGCCTAAACCACGGCTACCACCAGTTATCAGTGCAATTTTGTTCATGTTTTTACCTTTTGGGCTCAGTTGTTGGGTTCGTTTATACGTTACGCCAACGTATTGGATTGAAAAATAGTGGCAATCAGACAACACTGTTCGTATCAAATGAACAATAACCAGTAGGTAAACAAGGCTGATGGATAAAATTGAAACGATGAAGCGTTTTATTGCTGTTGCTCAAAATGGCAGCTTTACTCAGGCTTCCAATCAACTTGGCGTGCCGAAGTCAGCGATTTCCATGTCGGTGAGCCGTTTGGAAGAGCATCTACAGACGAGGTTATTGAGACGAAGTACGAGGCAAGTTTCTTTAACAGAGGCTGGCGAACGCTATTTGTCTCAAAGTCAGAGACTGATTGACGAGCTAGAAGGGTTAGAGAATCAGTTTCAACGTGAAAGTAATGAACTGAGCGGTGTGATAAAAGTGGATATGCCAAGCCGTTTCTTTTCTACTGTCGTTGCTCCCAATCTTCATCAATGGTTCGAACTTCACCCGAAAACTCAGCTGAGATTAGTCGGTGCAGACTATCGAATTGATCTAATCAAAGAGCGTATCGACTGTGTGATTCGTGGTGGAGTATTGGAAGACAGCAATTTGATTGCGCGGCATTTGGGCGACATTGAAATGATTAACTGTGTTAGTCCTAGTTATGTTGAGAGATATGGGTTGCCAACTCAATTGAATCAGCTTGATCAGCATTTTGTCGTGGATTACGCGCCTGAGCAGGGTGCACTACAGAGTGGTTTTGAGTACGTCAAAAATAACAAAACACATTTTGTGTCAACCAAGAGCCTTATCTCGGTCAGTACAACAGATGCCTATCTTTCTGCGTGTCTTAATGGTTTGGGTATTATCCAATTACCTAAATGGGGAGTTCAGGAGCAAATCTCCAGAGGAGAGTTGATTGAGGTACTGAGTGATTATGTCTGTATGCCGATGCCAATGTCGGTGCTCTACGAATCCCGACACCAGCAGCCAAGAAGAATACGTGAGTTTATTGACTGGATATGCCATGTATTTGCGCGATTTAGCAACAATCAACCAGATACAAAGTTGTAATCTTTAGAACATTCTTTTAACTCATGGTTTATATTGATAAATTAGACAAAACACCGAACAGCCAAGACACAGAGCAATATAGTGACTTTATGAAAATATTTAGTAATTTTGACGCAGGCAACATTGAAGTTATCAACGCTGAAAATCGTGAAGATATTCAATTGTCGATTAAACGTGATAACGAGACTGAAATTGCTCAATGGTTTTTCTTTCGAGTAGAAAGTGAAGCAAACACAGAGCATAAGTTCCGCATAATGAACCTTGCAAAATCGGCTTATCCAGAAGGCTGGGACGGTTATGATGTGGTGGCTTCTTATGATCGTGAAGAGTGGTTCCGTGTGCCTGCTTCTTACGACGGCGACAACCTGAGTTTTTCGATTCTGCCAGAGTACGATTCGATCTATTTCGCCTATTTTGCGCCGTACAGCTATGAGCGTCATTTGGACTTGTTGCATCAAGCTCAAATGCACCCGCAAACTAAACTTCAAACGCTAGGTCAAACTCTGGATAACCGTGACATCAGCCTGCTAACGATTGGTGAACCAAGTTCTGAGAAGAAAAATATCTGGATTACTGCACGTCAGCATCCGGGTGAAACCATGGCTGAATGGTTTGTGGAAGGTTTGCTGCAACGTCTACTCGATAACACTGACACAGTAGCGAATGCTCTGCTTGAAAAAGCGGTGTTCTACATTGTGCCAAACATGAACCCAGATGGTAGCGTTCGTGGTCACCTCAGAACTAATGCGATTGGTATTAACCTTAACCGTGAATGGCAATCACCGTCATTAGAGAAAAGCCCTGAGGTTTACTACGTTCGTCAGCGAATGATAGAAACGGGTGTTGATCTGTTCCTCGATATTCACGGTGATGAAGCCATTCCTTATAACTTCGTGGCTGGTGCAGAAGGTGTTCCAAGTTACAACGAGAAAATGGCTAACCTTGAAGCTCTGTTTAAGCAAGCGTTAACCTTTATCACACCAGAGTTTCAGGATGAATTTGGTTACGATAAAGATGAACCGGGTAAAGCAAATCTGACCGTTGGTTCGAACTGGGTTGCTGAAGAGTTTAAGTGTTTGTCTTACACCTTAGAGATGCCGTTCAAAGATCATAACTGCCATCCTGATGAGCTTTATGGCTGGTCTCCTGAGCGCAGTGTGGCCTTTGGTCAAGATGTACTGGCCGCTATTCCTGCGGTAATTGACCACCTGTAAGATACAAACCGTAATCGATAAAAGGCACGCCAGTTCTCTGACGTGCCTTTGTTGTATTTGGTGGAAATGCAGAAGTTGGATGACGCCAATTAATTGATTTTGGTCGATACTCGGTTTTTACCTCGGCGTTTTGCGTCGTAAAGTGCGAGGTCAGCGCGATGGTATATGTCTTCCATCCCCGCATCACTTTCAGCGAAATAACTTAAACCGATACTAATGGAGATTCGCGTATCGGAAAGCTCTTCGTGTAGGAGTGTGTTGGATACCGCATCTACCAACCGCTCTGCAAACGCGACGGGAGAAATCTCGTCAGTATGCTTGAGAATAATGCCAAACTCATCGCCACCGAGCCGACCAATGGCGTCAGTTTTACGCACTTTGAGTTTACATATCTCTGCGACTTTACGGATCGCTTCATCGCCTAGGCTGTGCCCGTAGGAGTCATTAATCCGTTTGAAATTATCGATATCGACGACTAGGAAGCAGTAGTTTTCATGGTAACGCTTGAAGGCGTAAAACGCGTCGTTAAGCGTTTCAAACAGTTTTCTTCGATTGAGTGTTTTGGATAAATCATCCACTTCAGATTGATAGATCAATTGCTGCTGAATATGGTATCGAGCGGTAATATTGCGAGCAACCCACACCACCGCTCTTTCGCCATAGCGTAATGATTTTAGAGGGCTGACACGTCCTTCAAAACGCAGTTCCCCAATCGGGCCCGTTGCTTCATCGACCGTATCTACATCATCTGCAGACAAGGAATATTCAAAAACTTTAATGCAATCGCAATCGAGCGTTTCTTTAATTCGATCTTTAAACCAAGTGGCCTTTTCTGCTGGAAGAACATTGTCGAGGGTGAGTCCCTTTAAAGATGATCCGTCATGGTAAAGATCGGAGTTTTCACCACCAAATATCGCCGCATAGCGACCAGATTCAGTGAGAACAAAAACCAAATCAGGCAGAGCTGAAATTACCGCAGCGTATTCTTCGCATTCATAACACTGTCTATCCATATGTTCTACTTTCACGTAGTTCCAACCCTTTCCAATAGGCCTAATCATAGGCTGAACCACTCACATTCATAACAAAAGTGGCTCAACTGTTGATATTTTAGCTCATGTTTTTAAAGTCTAAGGGTGATCAATACGTGATTTACACATACTGGCGAATCTAACCAGAATTTGTTTCGCCTGTTCTGTTTCAGCGACCTGTTCGAGCTTGCTTGTGTAGCTATCGGCAATCGCTTCTTTCAAACCTTCAACAGAATCTCGCATGATGTCGCTGGTAAACTCCGGATGGAATTGAACACCCCAAGTGCAACTGCCAGCCCGGAAGGCATGGTGTTCATCCAAATCGCTTCTGGCTAGACAAACAGCGTTCGGTGGAAGCTGCTGCACCGATTGGAAATGTACTGTTTGAGCTGCAAAGCTTGCTGGGAGTGACTCAAACAAAGGGTCATTACTCGCGCTCGGTAAACGCTCCAACTCTACCGTTCCAATTTCCAGACCTTTCGGGTTATAACCCACAGCACCACCAAGAGCTTGGGCGATTAATTGGTGACCAAAGCAAATGCCAAGAAGAGGAATTCTCTTTTCAGTGAGGGCAACGATGTCGTCTGATAATTTCAGCATCCAGTCTGTCTTTTCCGTCACCATAGAAAGTGAACCCATGATGATGACACCTGCCAAAGAATCATAAGCAGGTAAATCGTTGCGAGTACCATCTAGGAAAGTCACAGGGATATTGACCTCACTGATGGCTCTTTGTGCCCAGTGTTCAAAATCACCGTATTTCTTGAGTTGTTGTTCAGGAGCCTGACCAACATTAATTATCAGTAACGTTTTCATAAATTCCTTTTTCTGACTTTCTGCTACTTTGGCTAATTTAGTGAAAACGAAATGTGAGTTCAATCGCTATTTGTTGCGCTTAAGAAAAGGACAGTGGGAACTATCTTATAGCTAATTTTTAATTGCATATTACTTCGCCATCGATAATATAGCTGTTTAGACGGCTATACGTCTCTATGTTTAGGTAAGGAATAAATAAAATGAACGGATATAAAAAACTCTCTCAGTTGGGCTTAGTGGCATCGTTGGTTTTCGGCTTAGCAGCTTGTGGTCAGAAAGAGAGTGATGAAATCTCTGTTGGCGCAACAGTTGGCCCTCACGCGCAGGTAGTGGAAGCGGTTGCAAAAGAGGCAGCTAAGCAGGGTTTAAAGGTAAAAGTAGTCGAGTTTTCTGACTACATTACGCCAAACGCGGCGTTGGAAGATGGCAGCATTGATTTGAACAGCTATCAGCATCTTCCTTTCCTAAACAACTACAACAATAGTCAAGGTTCTCACCTTGTCTCTATTGGTGAATCTATCCTGATGCGTATGGGGATTTATTCGAATAAATACAAATCATTAGAAGAGTTGCCAGAGAATGCGCGTATTGCCATTCCAAATGATCCAACCAACGGTGGTCGTGGCTTACTGCTGTTTGCTGACGCTGGTTTGATTACCTTGAAGGCGGATGCTGGCTTTAAAGCGACGCTAAACGATATCGTAGAAAACCCGAAGAACTTCGAGTTCTTGGAAGTGGATGCGGCGCAATTACCACGTACTTTGGACGATGTTGATGCTGCGGCTATCACGATGAACTACGTAATGTCTGCGGGTCTTGATCCTAAGAAACAGGGTATCTACCTAGAATCGAAGCAAGCACCTCTAGCGGTGATGGTGATTGCAAGCCGTGAGAAAGACAAAGATAACGAAGCGTACAAAAAATTCGTAGAAATCTACCAGTCACAAGCGATTCGAGACTTCATGCAACAAACCTTCAATGGCACTATTGAACCTGCGTTCTAATTGCCCAGATTCCCGTAGCAACGCCTGTTGCTGCGGGAAGTCAAACCTCCGCTTTGATTGTTTCTCCCTGCCTATATAATTTCTTCTCCCTTGCAATAATTTATTGTTATAACTAAAAATTCATAAAAGACTTTATCTGCAATAATTTGCCCCTATATCTTAAGAAGTCGTAAATCGAATACGTAAACCAAGAGAAGGATCAACCATGGCAAGTGAATATATCCCACCAAGAGTCTGGACAATGGACAGCGAAAATGGTGGTCAATGGGCGAGTATCAACCGACCGGATTCAGGTGCTCGTTTTGAAAGAGAACTTCCAGTGGGCTCTCACCCAATTCAGCTTTACTCAATGGGTACGCCAAATGGCCAGAAGGTGACCATCATGCTTGAGGAGCTACTTGCTCTGGGTGTGAAAGAAGCTGAGTACGATGCATTTTTGATTCGAATTGGTGAAAGTGACCAGTTCAGTTCTGGCTTTGTTGCGGTAAACCCGAACTCAAAAATTCCTGCAATGGTTGATCGTTCCGGTGATGAACCTGTCAACGTGTTCGAATCCGGTAATATTCTGTTCTATCTTGCTGAGAAGTTCGGCCATTTCCTACCTAAAGAAGGAGCGGCACGTGCAGAAGTAATGAACTGGTTGTTCTGGCTTCAAGGCTCAGCACCTTATCTTGGTGGTGGTTTTGGTCACTTCTACGCGTATGCGCCAGAGAAATTTGAATACCCGATTAACCGCTTTGCAATGGAAGCGAAACGTCAGCTTGATGTGCTCGATAAGCAACTGGCAAAACATACCTTTATTGCTGGCGAAGAAATTAGTATTGCTGACATCGCGATCTGGCCTTGGTACGGCAACCTAGCACTAGGCAAAGCATACAATGCTGGCGAGTTTTTAGATGTTGAGTCTTATAAGCACGTTCAGCGTTGGGCTAAAATGATGTTAGAACGTCCTGCGGTTCAACGTGGCCGAATTGTAAACCGCACTTTTGGTGAAGAGTGGGAACAAGTCGCAGAGCGCCACAGCGCAGCAGACATTGACGCGGTATTGAGTAAGCAGCCTAAGTAACCATTTCATATTGATAAATAAAAGGGAGAGTCTGTAGAGGCTCTCCCTTTTTTGTTTTATCTGCTACAACCGTTCCACTGAAATTTTTAGAGCCTTAATGACGCGTTAAGTCTAATGGAATGGCAAATTATCGGCCACACGAGCCCGTGTGGCTAAAAAGATGTGACACTTAGGTTGGAACGGCTAGAATTCTTTACTGGATGGTGCGCAACCAATGTACTGTAACAGCACATACAGGCTTTCTTGTTGCAGAGCGACTTTGCGGAATAGATCAGCGAATGTGTCATCACCGCCAAAGCAAGTACGAATATAGTGATTGATTTCAGAAGGTTGATAGCCTTCTACATACATAGTCCGAATCCAATGATATTCAACAGATTTTAAATCGGAGAGGGTGTTTTCACTTAAAGTAATATCACTGATGGGCAAGGCCATGTTTTTGTTCTCTAGGGAGGCTATTCAATTTTCTAGCATATTAAATCAGAGAAAAATGAAACTTCTATGACAAAAACTCAGGTATGACAAACATCTTAAAGCACTGAATTTAATTTTGAATTTAAACGATTGGTGCAAATAAAAAGAGCGTAATCATAATCACGCTCTTTTAACTCAATACACTACTTTTCGATGTAGGTTTTATGCACTCGTTTAGTCAGTTTGATGACGAGTTCATACGGAATCGTTCCAATGTGCTTTGATACCTGCTCAATCGGTAAATTCTCACCCCAGAATTCGACACAGTCACCCACTTTATCTTGTGAGTCAGGACCTAAATCAACGGTAATCATATCCATAGATACTCGGCCTGAAATTGGAACGATGCGACCATTAATATAAACAGGTGTACCTTCTGGCGCTGTTCGCGGGTATCCATCACCATAACCCATAGCAACCACGCCAATGTAGGTATCACGATGTGACGTCCAAGTCTCACCATAACCAACAGGCTGGTTGGCTTTGTGTTTGCGAACCGCGATAAGTTTTGAGGTTAAAGTCATACCGCAATGCAGACCATGTGCTTTACCTGTCTCATCTTCATTCGGGCTGATGCCATACAGAGCAATGCCTGCACGCATGTAATCGAGATGAGAATCAGACCAATACAGAATACCTGCTGAGTTTGCCAAGGTTTTAGGACCCGGGAAGTGAGAGGTTTGCGACAGAAAAAGATCGATTTGCTTTTGTGTAGAGGCAGAAGAAAGATCATCGGCACAGCTAAAGTGACTCATGAAGCCAACTGGACCAGATAGCTTACCTGTGGCTTCAATCTGCTCAACATAATCATTCAGTTCGCACGGTTGAACACCCAGACGGTGCATACCGGTATCCAGCTTAAGCCATATCATCATTGGTTTCGCTAACGTAGCATTTTTCAGATCGTCCAGCTGTTCTTGGCAATGAATAGCGGTTTGAAAGCCTTCACGTGAAGCTATTTCCAAATCGTTCTTACAAAAGCACCCTTCAAGCAGCAGAATAGGCTGTTGAATGCCTGCATTTCTTAATTCTTGTGCTTCCTCAATACGAGAAACGGCAAATACATCCGCCTGAGCCAGCGCCTGTGCTGTTTTTACTGCGTTGTGGCCGTAAGCGTCACCTTTAATAACCGCTACAACAGGCTTGTTTCCACATTTCTTTTTTAGCAAATCGTAGTTATCACTAAGCGCTTTTAGATTGATAAGAGCTTCTGCTGTGATCATTGAATCCGTCCTAATTATTACCTTGTTTCCATTGCAGCTCAGAAATGGGGGCTTACTAAAGAGTAGCTATCATACTGAGTAATGTCTGTTTCTCCAACAGCGAGCCATCGCTCGCAGCAAAAGATTTTATACATTTATTGAATAATAAACAGACCATGCCAAGGTCTGCATGCATTTCAGTTATTACGCCTATTTTGGAGTTTTGTGTATGGATAAAACCACTGGCTGTTTTTTATTTCTAGCAAAGTAGTCTATTAGATGATCGGTAAGAATATTATTCTGTATATTTAAGTATTATTAGTTTAATAAAATTATTGTTTTTGTAATAAAAAAGTATTGTCGATCACTGTTCTTTGCAAAAGAATTTAACCTAAATACTCATTGTTATTAACTAATGACGGTCTATATCGGTTGGAAATAGGTGGCTTATCGATTTTTTATTCGATTTCCATAAGAAAGTGCAATGTTCTTACACTTCAAATTTATGGTTAAATTGTATACAAAATTGTTTATTGTTGCTCTGGATCACAAAACATGAAAATCTAAAAATATTGTTATATTTGGAGTTAAATACCAATGGGGTGTTTTGGCTGAATTTTAGATATAACAACTATTTGATTGGTCTGTAAGACAATCTTTCGATTAGATACATAGATGCTTTCATATATTGCTTAATTTTCTTTCACTTCCGATATTTTCTAAAAACTTCTTTGATTGAATTAAAATTCACCATTTGCGCTAATTATGAATTTTTAGTGCATAAAATTTTAATTTAATAAATTATTTTGAATATAAGTGAACAGTCGACCCTATTGTTGATGAGGATTTTAAACTGTAGGTTGTAAAAGAAGTCGAAATTAGTGTCTGGTCTAGATGACCAAAATGGAGTGAAAAAAGATGGAACTTAAGCAACCGTATCTATTATTTTTGGGTGATGCTGCAGATTCTCTGGCAGCTAAAGTTGCGCAGGGTATTAAGACTTGGCGCCCTGAGTACTGTGTAGGACAACTACGTCTTGAAGCGTGTAATGCTGACGTTGGTCTGCAAGACTTAACGGTGGCGCAAGCGAAAGCAGCAGGCGCACAAACACTCGTTATCGGCGTTGCTAATCGTGGCGGTGTGATCTCTAAAGAGTGGATTTCAGTTCTTATAGAAGCGCTTGAAGCTGGGATGGATATCGCAGCTGGTCTGCATAACAAATTAACAGACATTCCCGAACTTGTTGAGTGTGCGAAAAAGAACGGTTGCGCACTTTATGATGTTCGTTACCCCACACAAACTTATCCTGTTGCCAATGGTAAAAAGCGCTCAGGAAAACGTGTTCTGACAGTAGGAACAGACTGCTCTGTTGGCAAAATGTACACCTCACTTGCAATAGAAAAAGAGATGAAAGAGCGTGGTGTTGACGCTGATTTTCGCGCTACTGGTCAAACGGGTATTCTGATTACCGGAGCTGGTGTCAGTGCAGACTGTGTCGTTGCAGACTTTATTGCTGGAGCAATTGAAACCATTACACCAGAAAACGATCCACAACACTGGGACGTTATTGAAGGTCAGGGCTCGTTATTCCATGCTTCATTTGCGGGGGTTACAACGGGTCTAATTCATGGTTCACAAGCTGACGCTCTGGTACTTTGTCATGAACCAACTCGCACACATATGCGTGGATTGCCTGACTATCAGTTACCAGACCTTAAAGTGTGTATGGAAGCGAATATTGCCACAGCTCGTTTAACTAACCCTGCGGTTAAGTTCGTAGGTGTATCCATCAATACCTCAGGTTTGAGCGAAAGTGATGCAGTGGCGTATATGGATAAGGTGGAATCAGAAATTGGTTTACCTGTTGTCGACCCGTTCCGCCAAGGTGTTGCCCGTATTGTCGATAAGCTTCTGGAGCTGTAATGAAGGTAAAACTCTACACACAAAGTTGGCCAATTCGCGGCAGTTTTACTATCTCCCGGGGGAGTAAAACTCAAGCTGAAACCATCATTGTTGAGATTGAACACCAAGGTCTGACAGGGCGAGGGGAATGCGTTCCTTATGCCCGCTATGGTGAATCCATCGCAAGTGTATTTCAGCAAATCACCGAAGTTATTGCAGACATTGAAAGGGGTATCTCGCGTGAGCAGTTACAACCACTTCTTCCTGCCGGTGCGGCGAGAAATGCGGTGGATTGCGCGATGTGGGATCTTGAATGCAAGCAAGACAAGCAATCGATATGGGCGAAGGTCGGTTTAGCCGCCGAGCCACTCACCACAGCCTACACTCTGTCGTTAGATACTCCTGAGAATATGGAGAAAACGGCGATTGAAAATGCTGACCGGCCGCTGCTCAAACTCAAACTGGGTGGTCCAGAAGATTTAGCGCGTGTGCAAGCGGTGCGCCGTGGCGCACCCAACGCAAAAATTATTCTTGATGCGAATGAAGCGTGGACGGTAGAAGCCTACAAACAGCTTATTCCTGAATTGATAAAGCTGGATGTGGCGATGATAGAGCAGCCATTCCACGCCGATGAAGACTCTGTATTGGCCTCGCTAGAGCGCCCAATTCCTATTTGTGCCGATGAATCTTGTCACGACAGAAATAGCTTGCAGAAAGTCGTTGGTTTGTATGACATGGTCAATATTAAGCTCGATAAAACCGGCGGTTTAACCGAAGCACTAAAGCTAAAAGATCAAGCGCAGTCATTAGGATTGCGGGTTATGGTTGGTTGCATGGTTTCGTCTTCATTAAGCATGGCTCCGGCTTTTGTCGTGGCTCAAGGTGCTGAAGTGGTTGATCTCGATGGCCCGCTATTGCTTAGCGCAGATATCGAAAACGGATTTGAATTTGAAAACAATTCTATGTTGCCCTTTCAACAAAAGCTGTGGGGGTAGGGAGAGAGAATGGAACGAATCGTATATCTAAACGGCGAATTCGTTGCGGAAAGTGAAGCGAAAGTTTCGGTCTTTGATCGTGGCTTTCTGTTTGCTGATGCCGTTTACGAAGTTACTGCAGTACTGGGCGGTAAGCTCATCGATCATCAAGGGCATCTTGCGCGTTTAGAGCGTTGTGCAAAAGAGCTCGACATCAAACTGCCTGTAACGGGCGAGCAACTGATGGAAATTCAGCGAGAGCTGATAAAAAGAAACGCTTTGCTTGAAGGTGGCATTTATCTGCAACTGACGCGAGGTGATGAAGGTGACCGCGACTTTTCCTACAGTGATGATATCGAGCCAACTTTGGTGCTGTTTACGCAGTCCAGAAGTCTGATCAACAGTCCTAAGATCCAAACCGGTATTAAAGTGATCTCGTTTGATGATATCCGTTGGCGACGTCGTGATATCAAAACAACCAGCCTATTGCCAGCCTGTTTGGCAAAACAAGCGGCTCATGCTGCTGGCGCTGAAGATGTCTGGTTAATAGAAGACGGCTTTGTGACTGAAGGTGGTTCAAGTAACGCTTATATCGTGACTCAGGAAAATGTTCTGGTAACACGTCCTTTGAGTAATGACATCTTGCATGGAATTACTCGCGCGTCTTTGATGAAGCTAGCTCAAGAGCTCAAGCTAACTATTGAAGAGCGTCTATTCACAATCGATGAAGCGTATCAGGCGAAAGAGGCGTTTATCAGCTCTGCAACAACGTTTGTCTGGCCTGTGGTCGCAATTGATGACAAACCTGTTGGCAGTGGCAAACCGGGAGAAATAGCTCTAAAACTGCGTGATATCTATATAAAAACAGCGCAAGAGCTAGCGGAATAACATAAGCAAAACACCCGACTTCAGTCGGGTGTTTTTTTATCCGTCAGCTTTAAGGTATTTCACATGCGCTTCCATTTCTTCACCGATTTCTGTTCGCATGTTCATCAGCCTAATTGCTGAGTTACGAAGAGCGATATCTTCTGGGGTTTCGGGTACCCACTCAGGAATTGCCGTTGGCTTACCATTTTCGTCAACAGCAACCATGATAACAATGCAATGGGTGGTTAATCGGTTTTTGAGTTCTTTTGGATCACTGGCTTGTACGTCAATGGCAATGTGCATAGAGGTTTTACCTGTGTAGATAACCTTCGCACTCACTTCTACGATATTTCCAACATGGATAGGAGCCACGAAGCGAATACCGCCAGCATAAGCTGTAATACAGTATTTGCCGCTCCAAGCCGCAGAACAAGCGTATGCTGCTAAGTCGATCCATTTCATTACTGCGCCACCATGAACTTTACCGCCAAAGTTCACATCGCCCGGTTCTGCTAAAAAACGAAGGGTACTTTCTCTCTTGCCATTACTCATCGGCGATTCCTTTTACATTGCTGTTGAAACAACCATAAATTGATAATTACAACCATATATTGATATTTGGTGCAACCATAATTTGATATTGACCCTTCATAGTCTAAACTTATGTAAGTTTACGACAAAATCGCAAAGAGGCAATATTATGTCTGCTCTACCTTACCCTTCTACTGCCACACTGATTGCCCTTGAAAGTGCATTTACTACGCCAGCTCGGAACTTAACTAAGTCACGTGGGAAAAACATACACCGTTACGTCAGTGCTAAGATGGGAAAAAGAGTTACAGTAGAATCTTTTTTAGAATGTGCTGCTTGTTATCATTTTGATTTCGAGCCTAGCATTGTTCGCTTCTGTTCTCAGCCGATAAGATTTTCATATTGCCTTAATGGTAAGTTCCATACTTATGTTCCAGACTTTCTAGTTCAATTTGATACTGGTGAATATAAGTTGTACGAAGTAAAGTCCGATATGGAATCCTCAAAGGAGGAATTCCAATGTGAATGGGAAGCAAAAGTCCAAGGCGCGTTTGAGTTAGGTTTGGAGCTAGAGCTGGTTACAGAAGAAGAAATACTAAATGAGGTTATATTTAGCAACCTTAAGCTTTTGCATCGATATGCTTCAAGAGATAACTTGAATCACTTTCATCAAACTCTCCTTGCCACCTTTAAATTGAATGGCACCCAAACCGCAAATAGTTTAGGTCGCCACCTTGACCTAAATGGAAGAAAAATATTACCGTTCCTCTGTGATTTGCTCTCTCGAAACTTACTTCAAACCAGCTTAGAGACGCCACTGTCACTCGAGTCTGAATTTGAGTTGGGTTGTTATGTCTAAGAAATCATTTTCGAGTTTTCATCGGAAGTCAGCATTTCAGCAAGAAAAACTTGAGCCGAATGATAGGGTTGTTGATACCAGCGATGTCGACGAAGCAACATATCAAGATATATCCGCACTTCCTGACAATATAGCCACTCAGATTACTTTTCGTTTAAGTATCCTTCGTTATTTAGCCAGTAAGTGCGAACAAATCATTCCCAAGACTATCGAACCGCATCGCGTCGCGCTACAACGTTTACACGACAGGAAGATTCCAAGTGCGATATCAATATACAGGTGGTGGTTAGTTTTCAGAGCGTCTGGTTGTAATCCCGTTAGCTTAGCTCCTAAGAATAAAGATAAGGGCAACAGTAAAGCCAAAGTACCAACATTCGTTGATGCTTTGATGGAACAAGCTGTAGATAGAGTTATCTCTGGGCGAAAAGTGCGTATAAGAAGTGCTTACAAGCACGTGCGAAGGAAATTACGTCAGCATAATCTGAACAACGGAACGAAATACAAATACCCAACATATGAATCCATTCGGAAACGAGTTAAAAAGAAGACCCCTTTCGAATTACTGGCCGCGAAGAAGGGCGAGCGAGTTGCGAAAAGAGAGTTCCGTCGGATGGGAAAAAAGATATTGACGTCCTACGTGCTTGAGAGAGTAGAAATAGATCATACCGTGGTGGATCTCTTTGCTGTGCATGAGGAACATCGAGTGCCATTAGGGCGTCCTTGGCTTACTCAATTAGTCGATTGTTACAGCAGAGCAGTTATTGGCTTTTACCTAGGGTTTGAACCACCGAGTTACGTATCAGTATCACTCGCTCTTAAGAATGCAATAGTCCGTAAAGATGACCTTTTAAGTTCGTTCGACTCAGTAGAAAATGAATGGCTATGTTACGGTATTCCTGACTTACTCGTAACTGATAATGGTAAAGAGTTTTTGTCTAAAGCTTTTGATAAAGCATGTGAATCACTGTTGATCAATGTACATCAAAACAGAGTCGAAACGCCCGACAATAAACCGTATGTTGAACGCAACTACGGTACTATTAATACTTCTCTACTAGACGATTTACCAGGGAAAGCCTTCAGCCAATACCTTCAGAGAGATGGTTACGATTCTGTGGGCGAAGCTACTCTTACACTTGATGAAATTAAAGAAATTTACTTAATTTGGTTAGTAGATATTTATCATAAAAAACCTAACCAGAGAGGTACTAATTGTCCCAATGTAGCATGGAAAAGGGGCTGTGAAGAATGGGAGCCTGAAGAGTTTACTGGATCTAAAGATGAGTTGGACTTTAAATTCGCTATTGTTGATCACAAACAACTAACCAAAGCTGGTGTAACCGTTTATAAAGAACTGACATACAGTAGTGAACGTTTAGCCGAGTATAGGGGTAAGAAAGGAAATCATAAAGTTCAGTTCAAATATAATCCGGAGTGTATGGCGGTCATTTGGGTGTTAGATGAAGACCTGAACGAGTACTTCACGGTTAACGCGATACACTACGAATATGCAAGTAGAGTGTCTCTTTGGCAACATAAATTCAATATGAAGTATCAAGCAGAATTAAATTCAGCTGAATATGATGAAAACAAGGAAATTGATGCAGAGATAAAAATTGAAGAAACCGCTGACAGTTCTATTGTTAAGACTAAGAAAATCAGAGCCCGGAGGCGTGGGGCTAGACATCAAGAGAATAGCGCAAGAGCAAAGTCCATCAGCGATGCAAACCCTGTATCATCCCAGAAATATGAAGACGAAATTGTAATTGACGATAATGAAGATTGGGATATTGATTATGTTTAAGAAATCATCAGATGAATGAAACTCGAGAAACGCGCATCTCAAAAGCTAAAAGAGCATTTGTATCCACGCCGAGTGTTACGAAAATCTTATGCTACATGGATAGATGTAGAGATTTATCAGGTTTCGATTCTGAGCCTACTTGCATGATGGTCTATGGTGCTTCGGGTGTCGGTAAAACGACCATTATCAAAAAATATTTAAATCAAAACAGGCGAGATTCTGAAGTTGAGGGCGATATAATTCCAGTCTTGCATATAGAGCTGCCGGACAATGCGAAACCGGTAGATGCTGCGAAGGAGTTGCTGGTTGAAATGGGGGATCCGCTAGCGCTTTATGAAACAGATTTAGCCAGATTGACGAAAAAACTGATTGATTTAATCCCAGTGGTTGGCGTGAAGTTGATTATTATCGATGAGTTCCAGCATCTAGTAGAAGAAAAGTCAAATCGGGTTCTCACGCAAGTAGGTAACTGGCTCAAAATGATACTCAACAAAACGAAATGTCCAATTGTTCTTTTCGGCATGCCATATTCAAAGGTCGTACTACAAGCTAACTCACAACTTCATGGACGATTTTCCATTCAGTTCGAACTGCGGCCCTTCAGTTACCAAGGAGGTAAAGGTGTGTTCAAAACTTTTTTGGAGTACCTTGATGAAGCTCTACCTTTTGAAAAGCAGGCTGGCTTAGCTAACGAAAGTTTGCAGAAAAAATTGTATGCATTCTCTCAAGGAAACATGCGCTCATTGAGAAATCTCATTTATCAAGCATCTATTGAAGCAATTGATAATCAGCATGTGACGATCACCGAAGAAGATTTTGTTTTTGCATCGAAGTTGACCTCGGGTGATAAACCTATTACCTGGAAAAATCCTTTTGATAAGGATGTTAAGGTAACGGAAGACATGTTGCGGGTGCCGCCAAAAGATATTGGGTGGGAGGATTATTATCATAACGTTAGGCCCAAAAACCAAAGACGCAAGGGTAGTAATATGTTTGAGTAAGGTATTATAAATATATCCTGTGGATTGGAGGGTATGCCATAAATTTATAAAGAGGAAAACGCCTCTATAACTCGCTCCCTAAAATGCTCCAAAGTAAACGAGTTATACGACGTATTGTTTTCTTCTATGAATTCTCGTTTGGTGATAGGAGCAATCAAAAAATAAATGCGGATCATAATCCGTGCTAATGTATGATTGAAATGAAAGATTTAGCGAAAAAATTTGGTCACAACGTTCGCTTGATGCGAAAAGACAAAGGTATTTCTCAAGGCAAACTTGCTCTATCTGCAGATATTGATCGCAGTTATGTTGGTCGAATTGAAAGGGGTGAAGTGAATACCACACTAGAAAAAGTATACCAAATAGCGGCCGTCCTTGGGTGTGATGTTCGAGATCTTTTACCGTAAGAAAATCTGTTATCGATGGTTTAATTAAATGATCTACCTTTTCGGCAGTATTTGTTTTTTGGCGGATCCGAGAGATGTAAATTTATTATCAGCTACTTTACAGTAGTTTCGAGGATTATAGTCCTCATTACGAGCTAAAGCAAACGGCTAAAGAGTTAGCTGTTTGGAAATGGTAATAGCATTGATTTTAAAAAGTATCTGCCTATGCGGCAGTTAACTCTCAGACGGCATTGGACAAAGTTTACAATGAATTATCAGCTACCTATGCGGCAGTTCACAGTTGGTCCCGTTTCTATCAAAAGATATGCTATTATCAGCTACCTATGCGGCAGTTCACTATTACCAATGTAATAATAGTCCTCAAATATCAGTTGGTTAATGATTATTATATTAATTTACCCTTTTAAATTTAATGCTACGTTATAAGCATTAAAATCAATGGGTTATGAATAGGGTTTAGAAATAAGGTTAAATCAATGGTACTACCTGCAATGAATTATCTGTATTGCCTAGCCCATAACTGCTAAACCTTCCTGTACTTATAGTATCTTCTAGATTTTCCATTTGTATGTTCAATCGGAACCTATTACCACTACTGCTATCTTCTTTAAGTGAGTGGTAGCTATGGAATGCGTGAATTGTGTTTTTGGAATAAGATGCTGGGTCAAATACCTCGCCACGCTCTAATGCTCTTCTTTCAAGTCGCTTTAGTTCTCTTGCTTGGCCCGCAGGTGTGGCTTTGTCTATAGATTGCTTGCGTCTAAACAGAGCATAAGAACAATCATCAGGGACGATTTGGACAAAGGAGATGCTAAAGTACCCAAGTTTTATCATTTGTGTGAAATATCTTCGTGATAACAAAAAATCTAGTTCCATTTTGTTGGTACTGACGAATGTTATTTTTTGTCCCACTGTTTCTTGGTTCCAGAGTGGGAATGAGACACCAATAGACCTGGTTTTGTATTCGTAATTAAAAGAATGTAATTCCTTTAGGCACTTAGCTGCAATTGCTTCATTATTTCTATATTCAGGCAAAAAGGTGATGGTTCTATAGTACAACTCCATGGTTAGCTCCCTTTTCGTTGAAGTAGTCCACCTTTAATGAGATTTGCAACAACAAAATGCAGGTCATTAATTGTTTCATCAGGTAATACATCTGTAGACTGAAGCTGTTCGACGTATTCATCGGCTCGCTCCAAAAGTGTAAATAAATCTTTTCCGGTGCTCGGGTGACGATAGCAGAAAACATCTTCCTTATGCGCCCCATAGTGACTTACTCGTATTGGTTCTTCTGCATCCGGATACCAGTCGTCAATAGTAGCTATTGCCGCTCCGGTTTTATAGCAACCTAATATCGGGCTGATTTCTCCATTTACTTCCGCTGTTTGGTAAATGCGATTTTTTTCGCCTTGGACTGAATCTTTGAACACTTGGCTAGGATAAATAGGTGCGTTATTGCCTAAACGAAATGTGGCGCTGACTTCGAAAATACAGAGTCCATTTGGTTGGGTAAAAGCGTCAGTGATTAACTTGATTAAAGCCTCCCAGTCTTTATGATCCCTGAACTTATTAATATCAGTATAGTTTCTTCGTATGTCATTGAATGAGATAATGGCTTCCTCGTCTTCCCATGGCCAAGGTTTTATGCTGATTGATGTAGAGTATGTGTGCTCGTTATTTCTCCAAAGCCATCTACCATTACAAATATTTTCGAGGAATCGGGTGGCTAGTTCCTCCCAACCAACTTTTTGCTCGTAGAGCTTAATTAAGTGAACAAGGGTTCGTTTTACTTCTGGATCGGAACATTTAAATGGTTTACGAAGACTTGAGGCAAATGAAACAGAAAATTCGCACTCAATACTCTCTGCACCGTAAGGCACACAACAATAGTCGACTTCGTGTGGGTTACCATGGGCTAAAGAATATTCGGTGACATCCTTATTAATTTCATCATCGTTTTTATATGCAGATGATGTACCTTCTTTCCTACCTAGTGCTGTTCGGCTGGAGTATGGGAGTGGTGTTCTCTTGCCGTCAGACCAGTTAACAAGAAATACGATATCAGAAGGATCGATAGATCTCATATAAGACAAGCTATTAGGAAGTTTCATCGGATATACTCCTAGGAAGTAAAATTGGGCCTTGCTTCGAATAGTGATATTTCCAAAAGTATTGGTCGGGAATTGTATGTTCACTAATTGCGAATAATTTCATGACACCAAGTATGGTTTCGGCGAAAGCGTGTTTATAGCTGCGAAGTGAGTAACGTTTTTCACTAGGAAGTTCTAACAGGTGATATCCAATGCAGTTGACTGTTTGCATTCGGTTTTCTTTCAATTCATCAATGATGTCTTGAATACTATTTAATACTGCTTCGTGATTCAGGCTGAGCCACCTGCCGGTATCAACTGGTATTGTTTTGATTGCTTCAGCTAAACTTAAACTCCTTCCCAAGCGGTCAATGGCTGAAATTGCGACCGTTACCTTTCCTCTGGCTAGTCTTCTAGGTAATAGGCGCATGAAATCACATGGTACTAGCGGAGAGTAATTGCTGCATTGAAGAATAAGACTTGCGTTAAGGTCAGATTGCCAATCATCTCGCGTTGCAGGAGCCTTAATTTCATCTTTGGTATTGAGAGCCCACTCTCTTGTTAATCCCCGGTTTTCTACGTGTAAGTTATGAATGCATACGGCAAAACTTTCTATTTTAACGTTGGGAATTACTGTTTGTAGATTTCTCTCAAAAGCGTGCACGAATCCATAAAATGCCGTCATAGAAGGTAACCCAATACTCACAGAAGTGTTCATGGCAGATGCGCCAGAGATTTTAAGATTCGGCAACAGTAAGTAATTTTCTTCGATTCCCTCAGGCTTTGGGACCTCTTGAGGCGGTGATTGAATGATTGAACCTATAGAGTTGTAGATTAACTGAGTTAACAGGGGATCATAAGCATAGCGACTTGCGAACTTTGTTTTCGCTAAATCGGCATTGAAGCGTTCAGTCAATTCTTTCCTATTTGAATATTCCCGTTCGCTAATTGTACTTAACCATTGAGTAAGCATTAGTCGAATGTTTTCTATGATTGATTTTCTTTTTTTTGCTAGTTGATTTGGTGAAATTATCCAATGGGTAGATTCTGTATATTCTCGTAGTGCCTTTACCGATTTTTTCGTGAGCCATTGTTCTGTATCAGTTAAATGATGGTGTTTGTATTTTTCTATCGGAGGTAAAGAATGAAGCATTCTGAAGTTACCACCACAACTCATAGCCAGCGTTCCCATGTTTGTTGCTCGACTGAACCGCGTGATTGAAGAAAATCGGTAGTGTTCTTTCAGTGTCTCATAACAATTATTTTGTATTGATTGGGATGCCACAGGTGACAATGAAATATATGAATTATCATTATCCGGAAGAGATATCTGTGTCAGGTAGTTTCGTGCTAGCGGTGTGCTAATATCATGTGGAGGAATAAGTGCCAGTTTTCTAGAAATTTCTTTGGACGTTTTTACGTAACACCCGAGTTTTTTCAATATATTCCACAGAGGATGTTCAATATCAGTAAGTAGTTCTCCTAAGAAGTGAACACGGTTATGCCAGATAAACTCGCTGGTTAAAAATGAGGATTTATTAACCTGACTTGAATCATTAGCATAAGCCCAATTACATCTTGCTAACTTACTTGAAGAGAGCATAAAAGGTGGTATATCACCCATAGGGATAGCTCGGATGATTCCACTTGCTCTGATGTTGGGGAACTTGGGATTATGACTTTGACGATATTTAACGGTCTTTAAACAGCTTAGCCACCATTTTTCATCTCTGAGCTTTTCTTTACATTTACTTCGGTCAAGCAGATCTTTTTGTTCAATGACCTTATCTGTCAGGTTTACTAGTATGGTTAATGCTTCGGCAGGGGAGTCCGATATATCCACAGGAGGAGAAAGCGGTCGAAATGCTCTGCGTAAGTCTCGGTTGAGATTGTCCGTTTTGCTTTTTAGTATTTCTGCCAGTGTCCTCATTTACCACCTTGATACATAGAAATAGCGATTAAACTCATCGGTCTGACATTCTGAAAGCCAAAGACAATAAATATCACCGAAATAAAAGACATAATCTGTGTCGATTAAGATTTCCCGACTTTTAGGGTGTCGAGTTGGGATAAGAATCCGCTGTTTAACCATCGACGCTACCTGTTCTTTAGAACAGTTCAGTACGATACATATGTCGGACGTATTCAGTCTCAGATTTGCTAGCCTTCCGTCATTATCCCACAAGTGTGCTTCTAAATATTGAAAGAGCTCTTTCAAGATAATATTAGAGCGAAAGTTTCGGTCAGGAAGTTTAATCGAACTAAATAGTATTTTGCCCAGAACATCTTTTATTCGTAATTCGGCTTGACTAACGACGGCATATTCAAAGCCGGATTCGATTTCAGTTTCAATCATGTCGTGGAAGGAGTTTGGCCATTGTTCCCAAAAAGTCATAAATTTTTCAGAGTCACTGGTTTGAGTTGCCTCGAACATTTGAGACCACCAATGAATTAGCCCCCATCGGTAACTCTTGGGAATAATTGGCAACGGAGCTACATCGAATCCGGATAACCAAGACGCGATTTTTACGCCACTTGAATCATCACTAACTGGAGTCGAAGTAACGACTTCACCACACTCAGGACAGATTCCGGACAAACCCGCGTTACGATAATCATAAATTGCCCCACAGATACAGTGACTCGCTAATTTAACATTATGTTCGTGGCAATAATCGTAGCCTGAGAAATGCCATCGGTAATTCGCATATCCTTTTTCATTCAGACAAATTGGACAGCATGGAACTGAGTCTTTAAGTAAAAGTGAGCGTGGAATAACTTCGGCATTACGTATCAGGGCTGTCGTTGATGGCGAGAACTTCATTTGGTTTCTATTCAATGCCATACCCAATAAATTGGCTGGTTCGTTGAATGTCATATGGCTGAGCTCAAGGAGAGCATTTGTTCGTGAAATAGAATGATTTTTAGATGAGTACGGGTTGATTTTACAGATGTTAGTTGGAAATGTTTGGAACTGCCTAGGGTTTTTGTCTATCAGGAAACGCTTGAGTGCTTCTAAAAATCGTTGGATATCATCGTAGCCATTTTTGTTGGCTACACGGATAAAAAAGCTCTCAAGGCTTTCATCTGGATAAGGTTTAGGGCGTTGTAGGAGCATTAGATATATTGATTTACGGTGTTTTATTAACTGTAGTTCATAAAATAGTTGATGAAGGTTATATTTTTGAAAATTTGCTATATATCACAGTGGGTTAGCATGGACTTTAGCTATTAAGAAGTTCTGCGGTATAACAGTGCTCCTGTAATTAAGACAAATTTTCAAAACGGTACAATTGACTTTCTTTTATTTTTTCAATTAAATCAAATACTTCGTTATACAGTGCTATTAATAAATACGTTAACCGAAGTGTCTTTTTTAGCGCAAGATTATTTTTATATTTTTGGACATACAATTGATATGCATTTTCAAAAACTCTGGTTTGAGGCTTCACTAACTCTTTGCAAAATATAAGAAAATCACTCAATGTTTCTTTTTCATCTATACTTGTCGTTTTCTCAAATAGATCCCAACTATCCAGGCGTCCATGGGTGTACAGTTCACTAATAGCATTACTTTCTTCAGTTTTTATGATTGTAATCCAATCATTGAGCAATGAAGTGTCTTTATATTCTTCATAAATTATTCGAGCTTCTGTGCCAATTAAGGCTAGCCGAGAGAGCTCTGAGCTAACGTCTGAATATCTAAAGTAGTTCTGTCTAAGCATCGGTGTTTTTGTCAGAGGTTGTCATAAATGCATTATGGGGATTATAATCCTCAAAATGCATTGTTCAATATATTCTTCAGTTTGGAGAGGTATTGTACTAACTGTAGCTACTTAATGGGTTGATATGAAAGTTAATTTAGTTAGGAGCTGATATGTTTTATATCGGTGTTAGTCATTATTACGCGACGGGTGAAGGTGTCACGATTTATGTTGCTAGCGGTAGCAAAGACTCAATTCGGGCAGTCATTCCAGAGTATTTTCATCAAGGTCTCACTCTTTTAACTCCTTCTGAGTGGCTAAAGGCAGCCTCAGGAGAATGTGAAGATAAATACCATCAATCTGATGCGGAAGTTCTTAAGACCTATTTACCTATGCTGTGGAAGCAAATTGAGGAAAGAGCCTTAGAAAGAGGATGTCACCTGGATATTTTCATGAAGCTCCATTTTAACTATTCTTAATACGAATTAGAGGATTTCAATGAAAATTTTATATTTCGACATACTTAGTTTGTTCTATTCGAATGAATATTTTCACCGTAATGCAAGGGTACACGCCAAGTATAAAGAATGGTTCAATACTCGAACAAAGGCTCTTTTAGAAATGGTAGAACCGGATTCTCAAGCTATCGACAAGCTAAGAAGTGCAGCCTTAGAAGCAGGCCTACTACTTTACCCTTTGGGAACTTGTTATGACCGAGCATATCTTATTGAACATGGTGTATTTTCTAGCGATGAATTAGCACCGGAGACAGAGTTGCCCTTCAGGATGCAAATGTACGACAACAACCCAGTGCGTAGGATGATAGCTCACTCATATGGATTGAATGCTCAATGGTATGTTTGCGGAGAAATCGGTTCTGAGGAACTATTACAACCCTATCCAGAACGTTACTTACGTTCAGAGTTTGGAAAGGGCGTCACTTGTCAACTCATCTCTAAAATACGCGACTTAAGATCAGCAGACTATTAAATTTAACTTACGGGGCCGTGTGTCGATGTTTTTGAGAAAGAGACGAACTGTAGAGCAGATTTTAGCTTCCTCTGGAAGCGGAAATGCTGCTGATGATTTCCCTTCTCTTGAAAGACTAAGATTGTACGAACAATGGAAATCAGGAACTGCGCAAAAGATACTTGATGGGGTTTTATCGTACCAAGAACAGCGCTTGCTGGTAGAGCTACAAGAAGTTAAACAAGCGATTTATCATTCATCTAAAAGAAAATGGATATCGTTTTCGGTAAAAGTAGCAGCTATTTTTGCTGTAAACGTTGTTGTATATATATCAACGTTTACATAGAAGAAGCAGAGCACCTCCTAGTTCAATCTAACATACTTAATCGTTTAATATTTGTGATACCGAATTCCATTTTCTGTCTTGCCGATGAATTAGCACTATGAACGCGGATTAAAGGTGGTTGAAAGCCTTGAGTTGCAACCGCCTCTTCAATCCACAGGATCACGTCATAGCCCGTTCCATGTTCATCGTCTCCAAGATCATGATCGAGACCAATTTCAGTAACGATACCTTGCTTAAGTAAGTTAATGACTTCCTCGGGCCAGTAAACTCTATGCCATCCTTCTGGAGTTTGCCGTTCATCATCGAGGTAGACTTTCATTTTAGCTCCTTATTTTATGGCGTATTTGCTAAGATAAATTTGAATTTAGTACTTTTATAACAACCAGTTAGATTGATACACCATTAACTATCATAATTTCGATGAGCCATGAGTTACGTAGCAGTTTATAACGACTTAAAACAGTATTTGCACAAATAATCGCAGCCAACAACGTACCTCAATCGTCGATATTTGACATAAGAGAGTCTCAACATGAGTCGTTATGCAGGGTCCGTGGTGAAGAGCACACTGGTTATACTTTTGAATATGATGATTACTATAATGGTCCGTCCTTGTCGATAAGCCTCCCTGTGATTAAGAAAAATGAGGAACATTCTCTCGAAGCTTTGCTCCGGAAAGGGGGAACGCATTTCTCAAAGTATCAAAAGATTGATGAAAGAGATGCATTTCAAATGTTATGTAATAACGGCAATGACATGAGCGAGGCAGTTATATTTGAGCTAATGTGTACGAGAGGGCGGATAATTGAGGGAATCCTTGCTCATAGAGCACTAATGGTGATTACATAAGTTATTAATTAATTATCTGGCTCTCTGCTCTGGGGAAAAGTGCCTTACTACTTGATCCCTAAACGTTTAGCTAAACGGTGTAGGTTTCCACTATCCATTTCTAATTGACGAGCTGCTGCTGCCCAATTGCCTTGATTAAGATCGAGAGCTTGTAGAATGAGTTTTTTCTGGTATCTATCCGTTGCTTCTTTAAGTCCGACATTTGGTTGATTAATCGACGAAATATCTGGTGTGTTCGTTCCATGTGAAATTGCAGACGGTGACGTATAGATATCAAAGTCTGCTACCATCAGTTCGATGTCCACTGAGTGTGCGCGTGCTTTGGACAATACACCTGCACGTTTGATCATATGCTCCAGTTCTCGTACGTTCCCTGGCCACGAGTATTTTTTTAATGCTTGAATAAGATCTGATGAAAAGCGGATGCTACTTAGTCCCAATTTGCTTCGTAGCTGTTCTGCGAAGAAACCTGCTAATAATATTACGTCCTCCTCACGTTCACGCAGTGGAGGAACACGAATCGGGAAGACGCTTAAACGATGATATAAATCGGCTCTAAAACGTCCTGCTGTCACTTCTTCATGTAAAACTCGGTTGGTGGCTGCCACAATACGAGTATTAACACGAATGTGCCGATCATCCCCGACGCGCTGAATGTCCCCATACTGCAAAGCTCGCAACAGCTTTGCTTGTAATTCAAGTGACAGCTCACCAATCTCATCTAAAAATAAAGTACCACCGTCGGCCTGCTCGAATTTACCTTTGCGATTACTGATCGCTCCAGTGAACGCTCCTTTTATATGCCCAAACAATTCACTTTCTGCTACAGATTCAGGTAACGCTGCACAATTTAGGTAGACCAATGTTTTATCTGCGCGATTAGAACGATGATGAATAGCGTTGGCGACCAACTCTTTCCCTACTCCAGTTTCGCCCATGACTAATACGGACAGTTCAGTGTCAGCGACCGCATTAATTTGTTGTTGCAATGACTTCATTTCTGGTGACTCACCAATAATGTCGTCATTCAATGTACGTTTTTCAGTATACGATTCTCTCGGCAAGCTAGTTTGTGTTTCCAATTGTTCGAGAAGCAATGCGGTATGAAGCCCGCCAGCGGCCAACGCACTGATAAAACGTAGCTCATGATTTAGAAGTGAATCAAACTGGAAGGGATCAAAAGCATCAATGGTGATAGCGCCGATGAGATAATCGTCTATTAATAACGGTAACCCGATGCATGAATGGATGTGCAATTTGTCTTCATGATTAGGGATCAAGCCGTCGTAGGGGTCGGGCAAGTTACTATCCGATGGAAAACGTACAATATCACCCGCGCGGGCAATCGCTTCTAATCTTGGATGTTCATTGATAGAGAAACGGCGGCCCAATACTTCTTTTGCTAAACCGTTGATGGCTAGCGGTTTAAAGTGCTGATCTTCGTAAAGAAGCAGGGCAGAAGAATCGCACTTTAAGACTTCTCGTATTGTGGTGAGCAAGGTGTCAAAACGAGCTTGTCGAGTAAGAGCTGAATTCAGATCTTGTGTAATGTGAAGCCATTGGGCGATTAGTGTAGTCATATTGAATATCCACAACTGTCAATATGACAATTATAATGTCTTAATGACAGCTGTCAACAATGTCATAAAGACATCGTTTGTGTGACGAGTTTGTGGTAAATGTTTGATAAATAACAATATGTGTTTTTGGCATGCCTTGTGCAATAACTAATGTATCAGAGATAAATTAATTTAAATCCACGTTAAGGTAGTGACAATGACAATTCATGTTAAAAACAATATTCACTGGGTAGGTCAACGCGATTGGGAAGTGCAAGATTTTCATGGTACAGAATACAAAATGACTAAAGGTACCAGCTACAACAGTTACCTCATTCGAGAAGAAAAAACGGTATTGATTGATACTGTTGATCATCGATTCAGCCATCAGTTTCTTCAAAACCTTGAGATGGAAATTGATCTTAAGTCCATTGATTTTATCGTTGTGAACCATGCGGAAGAAGATCACTCAGGCGCTTTATCCGCATTAATGGAGAAAATTCCTAACACCCCCATATATTGTACCGAAGCCGCGATAGATTCAATTGTTGGACATCACCATCATCCTGAGTGGAAATTCAAAACGGTAAAAACAGGTGACAGCATTGATATTGGTAACGGAAAACAGCTCGTTTTTGTTGAAGCGCCAATGCTTCACTGGCCTGACAGTATGATGACTTATCTGACGGGTGATGCGGTGTTATTTAGTAATGATGCATTCGGCCAACATTATTGCGATGAACGATTATTCAATGATGAAGTCGATCAAAATGAGTTGATGGAGCAATGCTTACGTTACTATTCCAATATCTTAACGCCATTCAGCAGCCTAGTAACGGCAAAGATTAAAGAGGTACTCAGTTTTAATCTGCCTGTCGATTTGATTGCTACATCACATGGTATTGTGTGGAGAGATAATCCTGCTCAAATTATTGAGCAATATTTAGAGTGGGCGGATAATTATCAAGAAGATCGCATTACGATTTTCTACGACTCGATGTCAAATAATACTCGAATGATGGCGGATGCGATTGCACAGGGCATTCATGATGTTGATTCTGGCGTTGCCGTTAAGGTTTTCAACGTCTCTAAGCATGATAAGAATGAAATTCTCGCTAACGTATTCCGCTCCAAAGGGATTTTGGTCGGGTCCTCAACCATGAACAACGTCATGATGCCAAAAATTGCAGGAATGCTAGAGGAAATTACAGGTCTTCGTTTTAAAGCGAAAAAAGCGGCCGCCTTTGGTAGTTACGGTTGGAATGGTGGCGCGGTTGATCGTATACATGCGCGGTTAACCGATGCAGGATTCGAAACTGCAATCAGCTTGAAAACCAAATGGCGACCAGACGGAAAAGCGATGCGCGAATGTCGTGAACATGGTCAGGCTATTGCTAAATTATGGGCCAACAACTTGCTATTAAGACCTATTGAACTCCGTTCGCAAGCTTTAGAGCAAACACCACAAGTGAATCCGCGAAAAGTCGAAGAAGTTCAGCTTGGTGTCCAACAGGAGCCGCCACATCCTGAAGGGTGTCAGTGCATGATATGTACTGTGTGTAACTGGGTATATGATCCTTCAAAAGGTGAGCCAAACCAAGGCATTGAGCCTGGAACAGTATGGTCTGACATACCCGATTACTTCTTATGTCCAGAATGTCACTTAGGCAAAGATGTCTTTGTTGAATATAAAGCGTAAGGAGGCAGTATGCAGACACCTATAGTGATTATTGGTAGTGGTTTTGCTGCTTACCAGTTAATTAAAACAGTGCGTCGTATGGACGCACATATTCCAATTCAGGTCTTTACTGCTGAAGATGGTGCCGAATACAACAAACCAGATTTGAGTCATGTCTTTAGTAGAAAACAAACCGCCTCGGATTTAGTTGTCAAATCTGGCGACGTGTTTGCTAAAGAACATAACATCGAGTTGTTTGCAAACACCAAGGTTGAAAAGGTGGATGTTTACACGCAGCAGGTGACAGCAAATGGGCAAGTTTACCCCTATGGAAAGCTGGTGTTTGCTACGGGAGCAAAAGCATTCGTACCACCAATGAATGGTGATGGAGTAAGAGACGTATTGACGTTGAACTCGCTACAAGAGTACCAGGCGGCTGAGACGCATATTAGCCGAGCAAAACGGGTTTTGATAATCGGTGGTGGGTTAATTGGTGTTGAAATTGCTATGGATCTTGCAACCAGTGGTAAAAACGTAACCGTTATCGAGCCAAATACTCGCTTATTGGCAAACTTAATTCCTGAGTTCATTGCTTTGCCAATAGAAAGACAGCTTAAGCAGCAAGGCGTTCAGCTGGCGTTAGAAACTAGCGTAGTAGCAGTAGACCGTTCAGAAAGTGGATCAACGGCAACATTAAGCTCTGGGCGCACAGTTGAAACCGATATCGTGATATCAGCGGCTGGCTTATGTGCCAATACACAGTTGGCTAAAGAAGCGGCTATTAGGGTTAACAAAGGGATTGTCGTTGATAGTCGCTTGCAGACTTCAACTCACAATGTCTTTGCGTTGGGAGATTGCGTAGAAATCCAAGAGCGAATGATGCCATACCTACAACCCATTGTTTTAAGCGCCAACGTACTAGGCAAACAACTATTGGGGCAAGACGCCGAGCTGGTGTTACCTCCTATGATGGTTAAGGTCAAAACACCTAGTTACCCAATCCAACTCGCGGGGACCGTAAACGGTGTTGAGAATTGGGAGGTGAGTATATCTGCTCCTGGTATTGTGGCGAAAGCGACAGATGATAACGGCCATCTCGTTGGTTTTGTCGTTACAAGCGAACAAGTCACGCAGGCATTCCCACTGCTTCGCGAATTGTCAAAACTATCTGGTCAATAGAAACATCGAATTTCAATAAAAGTTAAACAAAGAGGGTATTATGTCGCACCTACGTATTCCAAAAGAGTGGACGATTCAACGCTCAACACCATTTTTCACAAATGATAACGTGCCGCAAGCGCTACTATCTCACCATAACACAGCGGAAGGAGTGTTCGGTCAATTGTGTGTGATGGAGGGGCAAGTGACTTATTATGGTTTTGCCGATGCGAATTCCACAGAACCTGAAGTGGTTGTTGTCATTAATGCGGGTCAATTTGCGACAAGTCCACCGGAATATTGGCATCGTATTGAGTTGAGTGATGATGCCCAATTCAATATTAATTTTTGGTCCAATTCAACTAAAACCAATCAGCCAATGTATCATTCATAGCCTAAATAGTTTTATCTATATATCTTGGGGCAACATTTGTTGCCTCAAATGTTAATAAAATACCTATTGTTAGTCCTAAAAATAAGGAAAGTCGATGCGTTCACTATTTATTCGTATGCGGTTTGTGCATTGGTTAGGTGTTATTATTCTTTTAATGAATGCATTATTTCTTACTGAAAATATGATTTCTCAGATACTTCAAAGCATCGTTGTTATTTTTTTAATTATACACGATATAGATGAAAAAATTTGGGGCGTTGATTCTCTAAAGAATGTAACCATGTATATGAAAAACTTTGAAAGAAAAGATTTATCAATACCTTGCAACGTTAACAGCCAATATAACAGTGAAATTACTAATGTATTGAATGTAATCAACACATTCAGACGCAATGTGAAGCTGGCGCTTGAAGAAATTCAGCAACAAGCGATGGCATCAGATGAGATTTCTGCGCAATTGAAATACAAATCGACAAATATCTCAGATCGAATTTTAAGACAGAATGCCAGTGTTAGTTCACTAAATGAACAGCTTGAAAAGCTTGATAACACTTCAATCGCTCTTAAAGTGAAGGCTGAAGAAACCCAGATGCAAGTAAAGAGCACACACGCGAAGCTTGAGCATTCTGTTGGGATGATGGACAACCTTGTCCAAGGTCTCGATCAATATTTAGAAAGTAACCACCAGTTACAGAAGAGCTTCAATCAGCTTTCCGCGCAAACACTATCGATAGAAAATGTCGTTTCAGTTATTGCAAAATTAGCGGACCAAACGAATTTGCTAGCATTGAATGCTGCAATTGAAGCGGCTCGTGCTGGAAATCAAGGTCGAGGTTTTGCAGTTGTAGCAGATGAAGTCAGAAGATTGGCGCAATCAACGCAAGAGAGCTTGCATGAAATTAACTCGATAGTTTCTGATATATCAACGACTGTAAAAATGGCTGGATCGCAAATGTCGTCGCAAACTTCGACGATAACTCTTCTATCTGAAAATACGATTAAAAGCCAAACTGAAATTCGCATCGCCAATGAAAGCATTGGATCTGTACTGTCATTTATTGAACATAATGAAAGCGAACAAGAAGTTAACATTCATACGGTAAGTCAACTAGTTGGTGAAGCAAATGCTAAAGTTGATGAGTTGAAACATTTGTCTAGTTCGAACGCTATTGACTGTGAGGCCCTTATAAAACAGGGTATTAATTTAACAAAGGTAACAGAAAATGTTGTTGAAAAACTGAGTATGTTCAAAACTGCTTGAGTGAATTTGGTTGGTTGTAAACTATTAAAATCAACCAACCTTTTCATAGGAAATAAATCTATTAATCGTTTAGTTTATTGTTTAAGTTGTACAAGAATTCGATTAGATCTGCCTGTGTGACCATCCCGACTAACTGGTTATGATCATTTGTAATCGGAATATGGTGAAATCCTGAGGTTAAATAAGGAATAAGACGAGCAACATGTTGATCTTTATGCATAGAAATCGGATTTCTTTTCATATATTGGTCAATAGTCTTAGACGTTTTTTTCTTCGCTAAGAGGTATAAACCTACAAACGAATTTATTTTTCTTTTTTCAACATAAAGTAAAAAATCGACTAATGAAAAAATACCTACAATTTCTTTATCGGAGTTTATAATAGGAATTGCACTAAATTTATTTTTTTGAAGTATGTTGAGACCTTTGTAGACTGAATCATTTTCTGTGAGTGCCAGAATGTTTTCTGTCATTACATGTTTGCAGGTCAGTTTTTGGCTTTTGTGCTCTAAAGCGAGCAGGTGGGTTTGTTTAAAAATTTCGTCGAGTGTTTTTTCATCAATGTCTAACCATTCCTTTCTCGTTTCCAAAACTTCATGTAATTCATCAAAGTAGAGTGATGACTTTTCATGCGCAGACTTTGAGTTCATTGATGGTTTTTCAGTTGTGTTCGAAGATCTCATAGTGATCCACCTACGATACGCAATACCAGATAAGGCTAGAGGAAGCACGTTCAATAAAACGGGATCGAGTAAGAAGTAGACATCTGGTTGAGATGTATTACTCAGCACAGGGATAAGAGCAGTTGCTACGCCGGGTGGATGAACACACTTTAGTACAATCATAATGATAATTGTGCTGGTGATTGTCAGTGTGATCAACACTATGATGTCATCGAATATCGCAGACAATGCGATGCCTATCAATGCCGCCATTAAATGTCCACCGACTAAAGGCCATGTTTTCCCCATTGGGCTGCTAGGAACCACAAATATGATTGTCACAGAAGCTCCTATAGATGCAATCAATAGAGGGGTTGTGTGGGTGGTATGTCCATAGTTTGCAAATGCCGCGATGATGGCTGATGTAAGAAGTACAGGTATTGCAATGTATGAAAGGCTGAGTAAGCGGTCAAGATGTGACATAAAAATTGATGTAAAAGTTTAAAATAAAATTCTATGTGATTAGCAATTGTTAATAAAGCGTTTAAAATTATCTTTTTATAATATAAGTTAAGATAAATTGTTTAATAGTTATATTGTATTATTTGATTTTAAAAGTAATTTATATTATGGGTAATTCCAAAACTGGAATGTTACTTTTCATTATTGTGATAATCATTTGGTGGTAAATTTAATCAATTAATATTGTACAACTAATCGATTGAATTTTTTCAAAGTATAATAAGAAATTATTAAAGAGGGTAATAGACATGAACATGAATGACACTACGCTGTGTGAGATCATAAAAAACATTCCTGGGTCAATCAATGTATTGAAATCTTATGATATCAATGTATATACGAATCTAAGAAAAACATTAAATGAACTTTTAGTCGTTGAGGATGCCATTAAATATTCTGATATGATTGATAAATTAAATGATTTGAGTAGAGATAATAAAGAGCTTCTTAAATTTTGTGATATACCTCATCAAGAATTAATCAAGCATATAATTACTAATTTTCACATAAAACACCGAGATCAGTTGAATCAAGCGATAGAGTTAGCAAAACGCGTTGAAATCACACATTATGAGCATCCTAAATGTCCTATTGGATTGAGTGATTTCTTGGAGGCTATTGCTAATGAACTATATAGCCATATGGAAAAAGAAGAACAAATATTGTTTCCAATGATCAGCCAAGGAATTTATCCTGATGGTCCAATCTTCGTTATGGAGCAAGAGCATGATGACCATATTCAGGCATTGAGTTCTTTGATGGTTTTGGTTAATCACTTAGAACTTCACGAAGATGCCTGTCAATCATGGAAAAAATTATATTTATTATTAGAACAATTTGAAAGTGACATCCTTACACATATTGCTCTAGAGAATAACATTTTATTCAAACATTAGTGTATGGTTAAAATTGGATTTCTGCTTAATCTAGTTTTAGGCAGAAATCTCTGGTTATTAAAATCTGATATTTTCTTGATGTACCCAAACTGCTGCTTCAACTCGAGAGCGTAATTGTAGTTTTTTTAAGATATTTTTAACATGAACTTTTACTGTACTTTCGGATATGAAAAGTTTGTTAGCAATCATTTTGTTTGATAAACCAATAGCAATGTTTTCCAGTATGTCCTGTTCCCGAGCACTTAGAACATCAATCGTTACATTGGTTAATTTTTCCTGTTTCTTTTCTCTTAGATTTCCGACTAAAATAGATGTTAATTCAGGACTAATGACCGTTTTCCCTAAACAAGCATTTTCTATAGAAGCTAGTAGTTCTTCGGGTTCCATATCTTTTAGGAGATATCCATCTGCCCCTAATTTAATTGCTTTAGACACATCTTCTTCATAATTTGAAACGGTAAAAATTATAATTTTACTTTTAATGTTTTTTTCTCGTAACAATTTTAATGTTTTCAAACCGCCTAGGTCTGGCATATTAAGGTCTAATAATATTAAGTCAGGTCGGTAGTCAATTGCATACTCAATCCCTTGCTGTCCATTATTTGCTTCTGCGACAACGGTTAGATGCTTTCTGGTATTAAGTAATTGCTTTATGCCATTTCTCAACATCGGGTGATCATCGATTAATAGTATTGTAGCCGAGTCGGCGTTGGTAAATGTGTGCTCTTTAATCATATTACGCTCGTGAATACATAGGGAAAATTAGACAAAATTGAGTCCCTTTACCAGGAGAAGATATAATATCCCATTTGCCTGATAAAGACTGTGCTCTATCACCAATAATCTTTAATCCATAACGGGAGCTTTCTTGTGACGTAGAAAATCCACAGCCATCGTCGAGAACAACCAGAGATATATTGTTATCTTCCATTGATAAATTTAGAGATACGTATGATGCTTGTGCATGTTTATAAATGTTGTTCAATAGTTCACGAATGATTTGTATTAAATGTATTGAATGATGAATCGATATTGTATTAGCAGGAATTGTATAACTGAAATCTATTTTTGTACCTATTTTTTTCTTATATTCAGTTACGGTGTTTTCTAGTGCGGGTAAAAATCCTAGTCCATCTAATTTCAATCTAAAAGTGGTTAGTAATTCTCGAAGTTGGCTATATGCAACGTTTATTTCTTCTCTCATTTCATTAAGAATTTCGACCTGTTCATTGCTTAGATTAGACAAATCCATTTGTAAAATACTTAACTTTATTTTTAGGCAAGAGAGAGATTGAGCAATTGAATCGTGCAGTTCTCTAGCGATTGTATTTCGTTCTTTTAAAATTAATAGCTGTTGGTCTTGTTGAATTTTATAGAAAACGGCAAGTGATTGTGTTAATAATTCGGAAAATGTAATTATTAACTGTTCATTTTCTGTATTTAAGGGGGATGTACTATCTGTTGATATGATAATTTCACCATAATCATTGCTAGAATCTTTTAGTCTTATACTAATTGAAGATACATTTTCAATCATCGGTTTATCTTTATCGAAGCAAAGATTGCAGTGAGAGTTTTCACAAAAGACAGGTCTATTTAATGATCCGAAATCGAATATTTGATTACTATCGCTTTCTTGATAATCCTTAATCGAAATTCTTACCTTGTATATATTAGTTAATTCGATTAATTCTTGCGTTAATGGTGCTAACATTTCGCAACTGTACTGTTCATTGTTAAATTTTTTACATGCTCGGTAAAGAAAATCTAAATATTTATTTTTTTGATTAAGATCCTCAGTCTTTTGGTAAACGATCTGCTCCAAATTCATATACATTTCTTTTAAACTGTCAGACATTAAATTAACCGAGTCACCCAATTCATTCATTTCATCTTTGTGTTTCTGTACGACGAATCTCTTGCTAAAGTCTCCAGATTTAATCGATCTCGATATATCCAATAGTGATATCCAAGGTTTAAATAGCCTTGAGTATAAATTGTTAATTGCATATAATCCAAATATGATAACTAGAATAGTAAAGAATTTTTGAATATATTCTAATGATTTGATGCTTTTCTCTGTACTACGTTCTACTTTATTAATTAAAATATTGGTTTTATTTACAAATCTATCTAAATTTAATTTTATTGAATCAATATCTTTGTTTTCTATCTTTGTTTTAAAGAAATCTACCAATTCATTATGCTCAACACTTAAATCACTTCCTATCATATAGTCATTGATTTCAGGATTATTTAGTATTGATTTAATAATGTTGATATTTTCTGACGGAGTATGATTTTCTTTGGGAATAATGGATTTATAAATTAGCATTCTTATTGACCCAATTTTATTAACAATGTGGGTTCGACCTTGAATATTGTCTACAGTTATAAGTGAAATAAGCATTCCAGAGATCGACATACTACAAAGTATTAATATAAAGAATGAAATTTTTTTGGTTATCGATATGTTTAAAAAATTCATTGTTTTATCTAAGAAACTAGGTTGTTGTATTACCAATAACATATCGCTTTTTTAAGGTATGCGACATACTACTTGTGGGTTAATACCTAATAGTTTGCTTTGGTGGCTCTTCAAGCTAGATAATGTATATTCATTAATATCAGTGAGTTATAAGCTTGGGGTATAACTATAACGAGTAGTGTTGCCAACCAAGACGATTATATTAGGCATATGTTCTTGATCTAAATCAACCATTTTAATGCGTGGTTAGCACTAAATATACTGGTTTTTCCAATAATAATGGTGTTAATCATGTCAATAAATATAGATACAAAGGACATGGCGTCGTCTGATCGAATAAGTACTCATTCAATTAAACAATGGTTCCCTGAAGATAAAGCATTTTGGTTATCTCAGGGGCAACACATTGCAAAGCGAAACTTATGGATTTCGATTCCCTGTCTTCTATTGTCGTTTTGTGTTTGGATGATCTTTAGTGCCGTTGCAGTTAACCTGCCAAAAGTCGGTTTTTCATTTACCACTGAGCAGCTTTTTTTACTAACAGCATTACCTTCGGTCTCCGGTGCACTCGGCCGCATTCCTTACTCTTTTACTATCTCAATATTTGGCGGTAGACGTTGGACCGCATTTAGCACACTTATGCTTGTTGTACCAGTGGTTTGGCTTGGAATAGCAATCAGTAATCCTCATACTTCATATTCCACTTTTGTCATGATTGCTCTGTTATGCGGTTTAGGTGGTGCGAACTTTGCGTCGAGCATGGCTAATATCAGCTTCTTTTATCCCAAAGCAATGCAGGGCAGTGCGCTTGGTTTAAACGGTGGCCTTGGAAACTTAGGTGTAAGCATAATGCAGTTGGTGGTTCCTATCGCTATTTCCATTCAATGGTTTAGTTCGCAACCTCAAGGTCTGCAATTACAAAACGCAGCATGGATTTGGGTTCCGCCCATTTTGCTGCTTAGTGTTATCTCCTGGTTTGGAATGAACGATATAGAAAATGCCAAAGCCTCATTCAAAGAACAGGTAAAAGTACTTAAGCAGGGGCATCTATGGCTGATGAGTTTATTATATCTCTCAGCATTTGGTTCGTTTATTGGCTTCTCTGCTGGTTTTGCTATGTTGTCCCAAACTCAGTTTCCTGAAGTTGATGTTTTAAAATTTGCTTTTGTTGGTCCACTTATTGGAGCGCTTATGCGACCAGTTGGTGGCGCTTGGTCAGATAAATTTGGCGGTATAAAAGTTACGTTTTTGAATTTCGTTCTAATGGCGTTATTAACCACTCTTATCTTCTTTGTCATGTCATCAGAAAATTCATCAGGTAAATTTGTTCTTTTTCTTGTTATCTTTATGGGTTTATTTGCCTGTGCAGGTATTGGCAGCGGCTCAACATTTCAAATGATAGCCGTGTTGTTCCGACGTATTGTTACGCTGCAAGGAAGAGCGGCAGGTTTGGGCGAAGACGTTATTGCTCGTAAATCCGGCACGGACACCGCCGCAGCATTAGGATTTATATCGGCTATTGGCGCATTTGGTGGTTTCTTTATTCCTCAAGCTTTTGGTTTATCGCTTTCCATTACAGGAACAGCATCAAGCGCCTTAATAATATTTCTATTTTTCTATGTTGTTTGTTCCATTATTACATGGTTCGTTTATGGACGAAATATAGAAAATGGTTATGCAACAAAAAAATAAAATACATATCCAATTCGAATATTTATTTAATCGTTGATATTAGCTTTTAATTAATAATTAAAAATAAATAATAATTAGTTCCTAAATATAGGAGAAACACTGAATGAGCAAGTTTTTGGATCGATTTCGATACTTTAAACAAGTCGGAGATTCTTTTTCTGGTGAACACGGACAAACGCTAAATACGAACCGTGATTGGGAAGATGGATACAGAACACGTTGGCAACATGACAAAGTGGTTCGCTCGACTCACGGCGTAAACTGTACGGGTTCATGCAGTTGGAAAATATATGTTAAGAACGGTTTAGTGACTTGGGAAACTCAGCAAACGGACTACCCGAGAACACGCCCGGATTTGCCCAATCATGAGCCGCGAGGTTGTCCACGTGGTGCGAGTTACTCTTGGTATTTATACAGTGCTAACCGTTTGAAATATCCGATGGTGCGCAAACCACTTCTTAAATTATGGCGTGAAGCGAAACAACGCTATTCAGATCCTGTTGACGCTTGGCAATCTATTGTCACTAACCCAACCTCAGCCAAACAGTATAAAACTGCCCGTGGGCGAGGTGGTTTCGTCCGCAGTTCATGGCAGGAAGTGAACGAGATTATTGCTGCTTCTAACGTGCATACCGTCAAACAACACGGTCCTGATCGAGTGGTTGGATTCTCTCCAATTCCTGCGATGTCAATGGTTTCTTATGCTGCTGGTGCGCGTTATCTGTCACTTATCGGTGGTTCATGCTTAAGTTTCTATGATTGGTACTGTGACTTACCACCAGCATCACCGATGACTTGGGGTGAACAGACAGATGTACCAGAATCTGCGGATTGGTATAACTCATCGTATATTATTGCTTGGGGTTCTAACATCCCACAAACCCGTACGCCGGATGCGCACTTTTTTACTGAAGTTCGTTATAAGGGAACCAAGACAGTTGCTATCACTCCCGACTACGCAGAAGTGGCGAAACTGTGTGACCATTGGTTAAATCCAAAACAAGGTACAGACACCGCAGTTGCGTTGGCGATGGGTCATGTCATTCTGCGTGAATTCCATGTTAATCGCCAATCTGAGTACTTCCAGAATTATTTGCGTCAGTATTCGGATATGCCGATGCTGGTGAAACTTGACCGTCGTGAAGATGGCAGTTTTACCGCAGGACGTTTCCTACGTGCTTCTGATTTGGTTAATAATCTAGGTGAAGAGAACAACCCTGACTGGAAAACCATTGCTATTGATGATCTCACTGGTGAACTGGTTGCGCCAAATGGGTCTGCGGGTTATCGCTGGGGAGAGAAAGGGAAGTGGAATTTAGACCAACTTGCTGGTGAAACGCAAGGTGATGTGAGTTTGCGTTTAGGCATTGCCGATCAAGACGATGTAGTTGATGTTGCTTTCCCATATTTTGGTGGCTTAGAGCATGAGCACTTTAATAGCGTCCCTTTGGCTGATTCCATCAATCGTAAATTGCCAGCGAAAAGCATTAAATTAGTCGATGGTTCTCAAGCTTATGTCACTACGGTTTACGATCTAACGTTAGCCAACTACGGTGTTGAACGTGGTCTAAACGATCCAAGTTGTGCACAAGAATATACGGAAATTAAGGCTTATTCACCGGCTTGGGCTGAGAAAATCACCGGTGTTTCTGCCGATGATATTAGCCGTATTGCCCGTGAATTTGCAGATAATGCAGAGAAAACACGCGGCCGTTCAATGATCATCGTTGGTGCTGGTCTTAACCATTGGTATCACATGGATATGAACTACCGTGGTCTGATCAACATGCTAGTGTTCTGCGGTTGTGTGGGTCAAAGTGGTGGTGGCTGGGCACACTATGTGGGTCAAGAGAAACTTCGTCCACAAACCGGTTGGCAGCCTCTGGCATTCGGCCTTGACTGGCAGAAACCGCCGCGTCATATGAACGGTACATCATTCTTCTATAACCATTCTAGTCAATGGCGCTACGAAAAACTCAATACTCAGGAGTTGTTATCCCCGTTGGCGGATAAAACCCGTTATAGCGAGCATCTGATCGATATGAACGTTAAAGCTGAGCGTCTTGGCTGGCTGCCATCATCGCCACAACTTAACGTTAACCCGTTACACATCGCGAAACAGGCGAGTGAGGCAGGGCTTTCTGCAACCGATTACACCGTTAAAGCATTGAAAGAGGGTGAAATTCGTTTCGCATCTGAGCAACCCGAAGATCATTATCCACGTAATATGTTTATCTGGCGTTCTAACCTGCTGGGTTCATCGGGTAAAGGTCATGAGTACCTGCTGAAATACTTACTGGGCACCGAACATGGTATTCAAGGTAAAGATCTGGGTGATTACAGTGTAACTAAACCGAATGAGGTTGAATGGAAGGATACGGCGACACAAGGCAAACTGGATCTTGTTGTTACACTAGATTTCCGTATGTCCAGCACCTGCCTGTTCTCGGATATCGTATTGCCAACGGCGACCTGGTACGAAAAAGATGACATGAATACATCGGATATGCATCCGTTTATTCACCCACTATCAGCCGCAGTCGATCCAGCATGGGAAGCAAAATCTGACTGGGAGATCTATAAAGGTATTGCCAAGGCCTTCTCTCACGTATGTCAGGGACACTTAGGTAAAGAGACCGACGTGGTTACGTTACCGATCCAACATGATTCGCCAGCAGAGATTGCTCAGGCATTCGATGTTAAAGACTGGAAACTGGGTGAATGCGACCTCATCCCAGGTAAAACAGCACCACACATTATGACGGTAGAACGCGACTATCCAAATACTTACGCTCGATTTACCGCGTTAGGCCCACTGTTAAATAGTCAGGGTAACGGTGGTAAAGGCATTAACTGGAATACTGATAACGAAGTCGAATTGTTGAAAAAACTCAACTACGTTCACCATGAAGGTGCCGCTGAGGGCTTAGCTAAGATTGAATCAGCGATCGATGCGGCCGAGGTAATCTTAACTTTAGCACCAGAAACCAATGGTCATGTAGCCGTAAAAGCATGGGATGCATTGAGTGAATTTACTGGTCGTGAGCACCGTCATCTGGCTATCAATAAAGAAGAAGAGAAAATTCGTTTCCGTGATATTCAGGCTCAACCTCGTAAGATTATTTCTAGCCCAACTTGGTCGGGTCTGGAAGATGAACATGTTTCTTATAACGCGGGTTACACCAACGTACATGAGATGATCCCATGGCGTACAGTGACTGGTCGTCAACAGTTGTATCAAGACCATCAATGGATGCGCGATTTTGGTGAAAGTTTGATTGCTTACCGACCGCCAATCAATACCCGTACAGTGCACGACATTATGGGTAAAAAAGGTAATGGTAATAAAGAGAAGGCGCTGAACTGGATCACGCCACACCAAAAATGGGGTATCCACTCAACTTACAGTGAAAACCTACTGATGCTGACATTGTCACGTGGTGGCCCAATTGTATGGATGAGCGAAATTGATGCAAAAGATCTTGGCATTGAAGACAACGACTGGATTGAAGCGTTTAACACCAATGGCTCATTAACCGCTCGTGCTGTCGTGAGTCAACGTGTACCAGAAGGTATGGTGATGATGTATCACGCACAAGAACGTTTAGTCAACATCCCCGGAGCAGAGATTACCGGACAACGTGGCGGTATCCATAACTCGGTGACTCGCGTTTGTCCTAAACCGACGCACATGATTGGTGGCTATGTTCATCAGGCTTATGGTTTTAACTACTACGGCACTGTGGGATCTAACCGCGACGAGTTTGTTGTTGTTCGTCGTATGAAAGAAGTGAAATGGTTGGACAACGAAAACAACGATTATACACAAGCACCTAACATGTACAGTGGTCAGGCAGGGGAGAAATAAGCATGAGAATTCGTTCACAAGTCGGCATGGTACTTAACTTAGATAAGTGTATCGGCTGTCATACCTGTTCTGTTACCTGTAAAAACGTCTGGACCAGCCGTGAAGGCATGGAGTATGCGTGGTTTAACAACGTAGAGAGTAAACCTGGTACTGGTTATCCGACCGATTGGGAAAATCAGGAAAAATGGAAAGGAGGTTGGATCCGTAATATCAAAGGCAAACTTGAGCCTAAAATGGGCAACAAAGTCGGCGTATTAGCAAAACTGTTCAACAACCCTGATATGCCAACGATTGATGACTATTACGAACCGTTCACTTTTGATTATGAACATCTGCATAATGCGCCACAGGGCAAGCATCAACCAATCGCTCGTCCTCGTTCGTTGATCACTGGCGAACGTATGGACAAGATTGAGAAAGGTCCGAACTGGGAAGAGATCCTCGGTGGAGAATTTTCAAAGCGTTCGGCCGATCAGAACTTCAACGCTATGCAAAAAGAGATGTACGGGCAGTTTGAAAATACGTTCATGATGTATTTACCTCGCCTGTGTGAGCACTGTTTAAACCCAGCGTGTGCGGCTACGTGTCCGAGTGGCGCTATCTATAAGCGTGAAGAAGACGGCATCGTTCTGATTGACCAAGACAAATGTCGTGGCTGGCGTATGTGCTTAACGGGTTGTCCGTATAAGAAAATCTATTTCAACTGGAAGAGTGGTAAGTCAGAAAAATGTATTTTCTGTTATCCGCGTATTGAAGCGGGCCAACCAACCGTATGTTCTGAAACTTGTGTCGGTCGTATTCGCTACCTTGGTGTCATTCTGTACGATGCTGATCGCATTGAAGAGGCGGCATCCGCAACCAATACCGCCGATTTGTATCAGAATCAGCTTGATATCTTCTTAGATCCAAACGATCCAAAAGTGATTGAAGAGGCATTAAAGCAAGGTATTACAGAAAGCGTACTTCAGGCTGCGCAAAACTCTCCAGTGTATAAGATGGCGATAGATTGGAAACTCGCTCTACCTCTGCACCCTGAATATCGTACTTTACCCATGGTTTGGTATGTTCCACCGTTGTCACCAATTCAGTCTGCCTCAGACGCCGGGTTTATTGGTAGTGAAGGTGTATTGCCCGATGTGAAGAGCTTACGTATTCCGCTTCAGTACTTAGCCAATATGTTAACTGCTGGACAAACAGCTCCGGTGTTAAATGCGCTAAATCGTATGCTGGCGATGCGTCACTTTAAACGCGCCGAAACTGTTGACGGCATACTTGATACCAGTGCGCTTGAACAGGTTGGTTTGACTGCTCACCAAGCACAGGAGATGTATCGCTACCTTGCTATCGCCAACTATGAAGACCGTTTTGTTGTGCCAAGTAGTCATCGTGAATTGGCTAAAGAAGCTTTCCCAGAAGCAAAAGGTTGTGGATTCAGCTTTGGTAATGGTTGCCATGGCGGTGATGATAGCAAGTTTAATCTGTTTAATAGCCAACGAATTAATGCCATTGATATTACTGCTAAGACATTAGGAGACGAGTCATGACCATGAAATCGTTACAGTTAATAGCTCTGTTACTTGATTATCCGGAAGAGGATGTTTGGCAAAGCGCAACTGAATTGCACAATGCGATTGACTTGTGTCATGAACTCACTAACCAGCAAAAAGTGGCACTCAATGCGTTTATCAAACTTATAGCTAAAGGGCCCTTAATGGACAAACAAGCCGATTATTGTGATCTGTTTGACCGAGGTCGTTCACTCTCCTTGTTGTTGTTTGAACACGTGCACGGTGAATCTCGCGATCGAGGCCAGGCGATGATTGATCTGATTAATCAGTATGCCAGTGCAGGAATGGAGCTTATTTCTAAACAGTTACCCGATTACTTGCCAACGTATTTGGAGTACCTGTCACGTTTAGAAAGTGGTGAGGCTGTCGAGGGTTTAAAAGATATCGCGCCAATTTTGGCTTTGCTGCAAGAGCGACTCACTCAGAGGGAGAGTCACTATAAGGTGTTGCTACAAACTTTGGTTGAATTGTCTGGTGAAATGATTGCTCAGCAAGTATTAGCCGACACGGTTGCTAAAGAAGCAAAAGATTATACACCGCAAGCTCTCGATGCGGTGTGGGAAGAAGAGCAGATTAAATTCTTAGGTGAAGAGGGATGTGCTTCGGCACAGCAAGTTCAACATCAGCGACGCTTTGCTGATGCTGTTGTTCCACAGTACCTAGACATCAATGCATTAAATGGAGCTTAACCATGAATTTTCTAAGTGGTTTTTTCTTTGACATCTACCCATATATTGCCGGTGCAGTATTTCTAATCGGCAGTTGGGTTCGATACGATTATGGTCAATACACATGGCGAGCAGGTTCCAGTCAGCTACTGGATAATACCAACATGCGTCTAGCTTCTGGGTTATTTCACATCGGCATTATCGGCATCTTTTTAGGCCATTTTTTCGGTATGTTAACCCCACACTGGGTGTATGAGTCATTCCTTTCTCTGCCAACTAAGCAAGCTATTGCCATGATAGCTGGCGGCGCGTGTGGTTTGATGACCATCGCCGGTGGTGCCATGTTACTTAAACGTCGTTTAACGAATGTGCGAGTTCGTGCTACATCCTCATTTGCCGATATCATGATCTTAACACTGCTGGTGGTTCAGGCATCACTCGGTGTTTTGACCATCCCGTTTTCAGCGCAGCATATGGATGGCAGTGAAATGATGAAACTGGTTGGCTGGGCGCAAGATGTAGTGACTTTCCATGCGGGAGCATCTGGTAATCTTGAAGGGGTGAGCTTTATTTTTAGACTGCACATGGTGCTAGGTATGACGATTTTCTTACTCTTCCCATTCTGTCGTTTGGTACATATCTGGAGCGTTCCGGTTGAATATCTGACGCGTCGCTATCAAATAGTGAGAAGCAGAAGATAATTCCCTTTAACGAAGTGAGCACCTTGATAACGTGCTCACTTTGCTTATATTTTTGATTAAATTGATTATACCCAAACTACTTGGAGTTGCAGGTAGGCGACAAGTGAGTGAATCTCCATGAGCATAGATGAACTATGTGATTGGGGTGAGCGAACGCAGTCAACACCGCTGCAGCTTCAAGTAGGAAGGGGATATCGATTTTAATGGTAAGGGCAAGGTATGGTGTATCATGTCTCAAAAAAATACCTTTTAAAGAAAGGATTAGAACCATTTATCCTTACTTTACTTTGGTTGTTGTTAGCTTATCTAACTTCACTCATTATTAGCGTTGATATAAATGAACAACTAATTATTACTATAAAAAACTCTAGTGTCATTTTGTTTTTAACAACACTATTAATAACGATAGTACGTATTTATTTTCTAACGAATACAGTACTTGTGATAGATAAAAATGGAGTAGTTTATCGGGTAAGAGAGAAAGCACTTAAGTTTTCATGGGTAGATTTATCAAGAGTTAGAGTCTATAAATCCAAACGAAAGTTCATAAGCCTTGAGCTCTTCCCTCACAATAAAAAATTAACAGTGTACTTTTTTGATGGATTGGATGATTTGGTTGGAGATATTGAGAGAAATAGAAAAAATAGTAACTATATTTTGTCGGAGTTTATTGATGTTAAAACATGATAAGAGATAAATCTATAGTCTTTTATTTCTTACAAGAGCACGCCGTACATTTTTGCACATTTTCCCAAATGAATATATTTCATCAAATGTAGGTGGAACTCCCCTATTTAGTTGATGTTGCCAATAGGATAATTCGGAATCGACAAGTTCCATTAGCTTTTTAGGGCAACCGATACAATTATTATCAGTTCCACATTTAAAAGTATCTTCATTGTATAGTGGAAATTCTACTTTAACGGCATCAATTATTTGCTGCATCGCCGTTATTCTGTCTGGTTTTCTGTTCATAAACTCACCTCTCGATACGGCATTATCGACGATAGAAACCTAAATTTCAGTTATCCTAAAGAGTTAAAAGTTTTTAACAGTTCGTATTGGTTTTGTTGCGTAATTCAGACGAGAGATTAAGCTGCCTAAAGTTGAGCGCGTTTTATACAATATAACGAGTTTCAGGCATACCAAGCCCTGTAAGCTTGTTCAGCGCTTTAATCATTGCATAAGTTTCACCAACCTGAGCGTTGTAATTTCGAAGACTGAGTTTCCCACCCAACAACTGTTTCACTCGATACATTGCCGTCTCTGATAGCGAGCGCTTATGATAGCCATACCGCTTTTTCCACTTATTGTTCGAGCCGTAAAGTTTCTGACAACCTACCGCTAAATTGCGAGGATGCCCCCGCTCCCAAAAGGTCGCCCCCTCCCGTGGCGGGATGAGCGGAACCGCTCGCTTGATTCGTATTGCATCATGGCAATGTCTTGTGTCATAAGCACCATCACCTGATATTTCGGCGATTTTACGACGTGTCTGTTTAAGTAGGTTTGGAAGCACTTCGGCATCGGTAACGTTAGATAAACTCAGCTCTGCTGCGACTATTTCGTGGGTGTGGGTATCTACTGCTAAATGTAGCTTACGTCAGACTCTGCGCTTCCCATCAGTACCATGCTTTTTCACCTTCCATTCACCTTCGCCATAGACCTTGAGACCAGTGGCATCAATGGCCAAATGCTGTATCACACCTCTAGTTTTGGTTTTAAATGAAACCTCTACTTCTTTAGCTCAACGGCTTATACAGGTGTAATGCGGACAAACAAGCGGCATGTTAGCCAACTTAAATACGGAGTCTATGAAACCTTGTAGCGCTCTTAATGGTATAGAAAAAATGCGTTTTACCATCAGTGCGGTAGTAATAGCTAGGTCACTGAATTGACGAGGCCTGCCTCGTTTGTCCGGTTTGCTTTGCTTCCATTCGCGAATGGCATCTTCATCAATCCAAAAAGTGAGTGAACCGCGATTGATTAAAGCTTTGTTGTACTGTTTCCAGTTAGTTGTTTTATAACGAGGTTTCGACATAAGGCTACGATGATTAACTGATTTAGCCGATCAGATCGTAACTTCCTGATTTAGTTCCATCGAATTACGCAACAAAGCCATTACTGATTTTAATATGTCCAAGAACATTGAATAGTTGTGTCAAACAAGCGTCAAAGAATTCAAAAGAGGGTTAGCGGGAAATTAGCTAACAAATATCTGCCCCATTGCGTGTTTCAGGACAAACCTTGCGCTGTAGCTAAGAACTCAGTATTGCTATAAATTATCTAATCTCATTTTGAATGGAAAGACGAGTTGTGAGCAAAAAACGGTTATCTGAAAAAGAACTGGTCGAGGGGATGACACCCCATACTGCGCATAGTGATGAACTAGCTGAGGTAACATTGGATGAGTTGGGCCTTGAAATTTCTGAAAGTGATTACAAGGCCGCGTTGAAGCGAATTGAATCACTGTTTGATGCAGCCGAACCCGGCACTCCTGAAGGTGACGAGCTTGAAAGGCTCGCTGCATTGGTTGAAGAATATGAGGAAAAACACTTCCCCATTAAATAACTGCAACGCATTTTTGCCTCTATATGTGTTGCAGCCGTACCGTCTATTTAATAAGACTGACTAATGGCTTAATGACTTTTCCAATTGTGCAGCAGCTTGTTTGAAGGAATCCGTCTGAATCAAAAATACCCCGTACATCAATCTTGACATGGAGTCCTGAGAGCCTCCTTAGCTCAGTGACTGACCTACTTTTCTTATAACATGATATGTACTCAGCTTTGTTTGATATGTTATATCAGACAAAGCTTTTCGGGTTTACATGTAATTACTTAAGATACGCCCGCATGGAGGTGATACATGAACGACTCAAAACCCTTCAAGGGGTGACATTTCAATTGAATACGTGTGTTAAATTGCCAGATTTACACTTAATTGGAGGCGCTACAGGTAGAACAACTGATGATTTCGAATCATACATTAATTACTGTGAATAACATCTTCGGGCACCTCCAAAGACTAGGTGAAATTTGTCTTGGGAAGCGGACAACAGATCTTAAAATTTGATCGAATTACAAACACAATTACTAAGGCGTTATTGTTAAACGATGAATAACAATGAGTTATGATGTAAAAGTGATGTGATAATAGTCGAGCCTAAGATAAAAATGTCTCACTTAAGGCCAAACTGAGATTTCACTTAAGAACAGCATATTGATTAGTGTCCTTTGTTTTGTAATTTTTAAGTTAATAGTTATATAACCATCTTTTGTATAATGAGATATCCTAATTTTTAAGGCAAAAAATGTCTTTTGTTGCCATTAAAACTAATGGTGCTTTGTGTTTTAAGTGATTAAATTTAATCCAAAAATTAATTTCACAACGTGCGTTTCACAACGTGCGTTTCACAACGTGCGTTTCACAACATGCGTATTAAACTCACAACTGCCCATAACGTGTCAGTTTGATTTCTGCCGTCACGAAACTGCCCCTTTGTATTTTATCATTAAAACACCTCACACTTTGCTATGCTTCCATTTGACCTAGTTTATCTAATACATCAATATGCCATTTATTGACTACTGAGTAGGTGGTTGTTAGGACCTATCTACCTCATTGATACAAAGGTAAAAAATGGAATTTTTTGTTGGGGCTATCATCATCTATATTCTGTACAAGCTGATAACTAGGAACTCTAAGTCCAAAACTTCCAACAGCTATAACTCTCCCAAAAACAATACAGTCTCAAAGCCTTCTGTTCAAAAGAGTGATGCTTATGGCACGCAAGCGATATCAGTTTCCTCATACAATGAAAATGATGAAGAGTTTGCAACGTTTACAATTCACACGAGTTTTGGAAGAGAAGCTGAAAAATCGTCTAACAAACAAAAGGGCCGATGGGTTGGCGAAAGTGAACAGCTCACTATTATCGGAAGAAACCTCAACAAAGGTCTTTTTTACTTTGGTGGGATAATGAACTCACTTGATGGATATGGGGTAGAACCATCTCTTATCGATGAGGAACGCCCCGCATCGAAATCTTTAATGAAAATCGGGGCGGAATTACATACCGACGAAACACTAGGGTACTGGCCAAGTTATTCCTCTTTATCAAAAGAGTGCAGAGGTGCCTATCTAGACTGGTTAGCGTCTGACCGCTCTGATCCAAACACACCAATCGGATACGTATTCATTTACTTCTATGGTTTTGAAAGAAGAATCATTGAAAATCAAACTAGCTCACAGGTATCCGATCAAGAATTTACCACAATATTTGAAGAGGTATTACGTCTCCATAAAGTGTTCAATACAAACCGCTCTTTTAGAGGATATTCAGCCAATTTTCTTGAGTTGATGGCTTTGCTCAGACCGACTCTACTTGAACAACGGATTGCAAAAATACCAGATACAAACAATGCATTGTCATTCAAGCTGAAACTAGCCAAAACCATAGTTAATGGGCAACCCGTTGGAGCTGAGTTAGCTTTAGACTGGTTAAAAGATACATTTGAATATTCGCTAAAAACTCCAGCTCGTAGATGTGAAAAGGAGTTTCGGAAACTTTTCGAAATAAGATTCTCTCAAAAATTTGGCAAGGGTATATCAGTCAAGCCAAACAAAACAAAGCTTCGACTCTCATATCACGCAGCAAGCAACGGCATTAATGGTATTGATTTAAATCTGGAAGAGTTGCCTGATCCGAGTATTCTCAAAGGTCCCATAAACAAGCTTATTCCTATTGCAGAGCAGTGTGCAGAAGAGTTAAGTAGCTATAGTCGCTACTTAGGCAAGGCTGATACCTCGAAAAATGATATAGCCGCACTGATGTTACTACCAAAAGAACTAGCAAATGAATCCAACTCATCAGTCATTGAATCTTTTAAGTCATGGGCTGTTCAAGTAGTTCAGAATAATAACGGAATAACAACTGTTAAAGAGTTCTGGTCTCACACTGGAATACCGCTTCCCAAATCTATGAACAAGAAAGAAAACGAGCTCCTTATCAAACTTGCTGCTAAAGCTGATATAGGTATCGCCCCGGATATGCGTTTTCATCAAACCAAGTTCAAAGCTGATGGCAACATTGTATTGTTCTCACCAGGGCATGGTGAATTTTTTGAACCTAGCTCGGCTTTCAACCAAGTAAGTCTGTGGATGAGGCTTGGTACAATGGTGGCAACTATTGACGGTATCGTTGACCAAGATGAAAAACTGACGCTGCAAAAACTAATTGAACATGATGACCGACTGTCTCCATCCGAGAAAAGTTCACTGAATGCTTATCTGACGTGGCGACTTAATAGTCCAGCGAATACTGCGGGATTAAAAGCAAGAATAGAGCAACTCAATTCACCACAAATTGAATCCTTAAAGAAATTTATGATTTCAATTGCTCTTGCTGACGGTAAGGTCGATTCATCTGAAATAAAACAAATGGAGAAAATCTATACATGCCTAGGATTAGATAAATCACTTGTTACGAGCGACATTCACAACCTAGCATCCACAAGAACACCTAATTCCTCCTATCCAACAAATACAGACGAAAGCGGAGGTAAGTTCCAGTTGGATGAGGACATTCTGGCGATGCATGAGAGTGATACCAGCGATGCCAAGAGCATGTTAGAAAGCATATTTACGGTTGATATCGAACCAGAAATAGAGACGATGAGTTCGTTCTCTACAGGCCATGATGGACTGGATAATGAGCATAAAAATCTGTTCGATATGCTGCTTAGTAAAGAAATATGGCCTCGAAATGAAGTTCATGAACTTTGTAAGAAACTTAACTTAATGGTTGATGGCGCTATAGAAACTATCAATGACTGGGCTTACGAAAAAGTAGATGCTCCTGTCTTGGATGATGATGGTGATATATACGTCGATCTAGAAATTGTAAAAGAATTAAAAGGTTAAATGATGGTTGCAAAAAAAATACGTGCAAAAGAAAGAGATGCAATTATCCAATCGCTGAAATCTGGTGTAACTCCCAAAGTTGGGATTCAGCATATTCAAGTTGGTCGCGTTAACGAGCTAAAAGCACTTCTTCAAGATATTGAACGCATCTCCGATGGAGGCTCAGCCTTTAGGCTTATTATTGGAGAATATGGATCAGGCAAAACATTTTTCTTAAGTGTTGTTCGAGCTATTGCTTTAGAAAGAAAGTTGGTAACTGTTAATGCTGACTTGTCTCCTGATAGACGAATGCATGCATCTGCTGGGCAAGCTAGAAATCTATACTCAGAACTAATGCGCAATATGTCCACGCGCAATAAACCAGATGGAAATGCGCTAACCAGTGTGGTTGAAAAGTTTATCACTGAAACGAGAAAGGAAGCTGATACGACTGGAAAAAACATTAATACAGTTATACATGAAAAGCTATCTTCAATTTCTGATCTTGTCGGTGGATATGACTTCGCCAAAGTCATTGAGGCTTATTGGATTGGACATGAAGAAGACAATGACACACAAAAAGCTAATGCCATAAAATGGCTTCGCGCTGAATATTCAACTAAAACGGACGCCCGCAAAGATTTAGGCGTCAGAACAATAATTTCAGATACGTCTTTTTATGATGCACTCAAAATAATGAGTCTATTCGTTCGCCAAGCGGGATATCAGGGGTTGCTCGTTAACCTCGATGAAATGGTAAATCTGTATAAGTTGAATAACACAACAGCTAGGACTTCTAACTATGAACAAATATTACGAATTCTCAACGACTGTCTACAAGGCACTACCGAGTATTTAGGCTTTTTACTTGGTGGAACGCCTGAATTCCTGCTTGATCCTAGGAAAGGTCTTTATAGTTATGAAGCCCTTCAGTCCAGACTTGCGGGAAATAACTTTGCGAAGCAAGCAGGCCTTATCGATTACTCATCTCCAGCACTGCACCTCGCAAGCTTGACCCCGGAAGAGCTGTATATACTACTAAAAAATTTGCGTCACGTTTATGCCGAAGGTGATGAAAGCAAATATCTTGTTCCTGACGAATCCCTAATGGCGTTTCTAAAACATTGCAGTCAGACTATTGGAGACGCTTATTTTCGAACTCCACGTAATACGATAAAGGCTTTTTTGGATATGCTTGCGGTAATCGATCAAAATCCAACGATAAGCTGGAACAACCTAGTTTCATCGGTTGGAATTGAAGAAGATAAGCCCTCTGACGTTGAACTTGAATTAGATGAAAACGAAGATGGCCTCGCTGACTTCAAATTATGATTAATGAACATGAAAAGCTCGATGTCCGAGTTCAGCGTTGGATATTTAAACAAGGTTGGGCAAACCTACGAGAAATCCAATGCCTAGCTATTGAGCCGATTCTTTCAGCGAAAACAGACCTTGTTATCAGTGCCTCGACAGCTGCGGGAAAAACTGAAGCATTTTTTCTTCCAGCAATCAGTGCTATTGCTAATCAAGATGAAGGGGTTGGTATCCTTTATATCAGCCCGCTAAAAGCTTTAATAAATGATCAAGATAGACGTTTAGAAAGCCTCTCAGATCTAATGGATTTGCCAGTCACCCCGTGGCACGGAGACAGTGCTAAAAGCCGAAAGAATAAGTTAAAAACTACACCAGCGGGAATTGTATTAATCACTCCCGAATCGCTCGAATCGTTGCTTATCCGAGATTCAGGCTGGATGAAGTCTGCATTTTCTGATTTGAAATATATCGTCATTGATGAGTTTCACGCATTTCTTGGCACTGAGCGCGGACATCACTTACTTTCTTTGCTTCATCGATTGGAGCATCTTCTTGGGAGTTTGAAGAAGCCGATTCCTAGGGTTGCTTTGAGTGCAACTCTCGGTGAGTTAGATAAAGTCCCATTGTCACTTCGTCCTAATCAATCTTTGCCATGTAAAATAATAAGGGACTCGAATTCGACATCGGTACTTAAGGTGCAAGTCAAAGGGTATGTGAACCCAGCTCAGGTAGACAGTGAAACGCCAATTGACGCTGAATACAAAATCTGCCAAGACCTATTTAAATTTTGTCGAGGAGGTAACCATTTAGTATTTGCAAATAGCCGGAAAAGAACTGAAAGCATTGCTGCAACGCTTAGCGATTTCTGTGATCAGCAATGCGTGCCGAATGAGTTCTTTCCTCACCATGGTTCGCTTGCCAAGGAATTGAGAGAAGACCTAGAGAAACGTCTTCTACAAGAGCAGTATCCTACTACAGCGGTGTGTACCATGACTCTTGAGTTGGGTATCGATATTGGAAAAGTAAACTCCGTCGTTCAGGTTACGGCCCCTCACTCAATTTCGAGCCTGCGACAGAGAATGGGACGCTCAGGAAGACGTGGTGGTCCTTCTATACTGCGAGTGTTGATTGCAGAGGATGAACTCACAAAAGATTCAAACGTTGTCGATATACTCCGCCTGGAGTTAATACAATCCCTAGCAATGATTAGGCTACTCATCGGCAGTAAATGGTATGAGCCTGCAGATTCGTCCCTTTACCACTTTTCTACACTTCTACATCAAATACTCGCTGTTATAGCTCAGTGGGGGGGCATTCGGGCCGATCAATTATTTAACTTGCTCTGTAAAGAAGGACCATTTCAGAAAGTTGGCGTAGATGACTTCAAAGGACTTTTAGGTCATATGGGGAATACTAATCTAATTACTCAGCTAGGTAATGGTGAATTAGTTTTAGGCATCTTAGGTGAACGTATTACAAGTCACTATTCATTTTATGCTGTATTCAAAACGCCAGAAGAGTACAGGGTTATTAATGGGACAAAAACGCTGGGAACACTTCCTATCGACTCAATTGTGTTAGTTGGGCAGAACATTGTGTTTGGTGGGAAACGATGGAAAGTAAATGATATCGATAGTGACAAAAAAACCATTTATGTTGAACGCGCTAAAGGCGGTAAACCACCAAAATTTGGCGGCAGTGGAATGACAATCCATGACGTCGTTCGCCAAGAAATGTTTCGCATACTCAAAGATGGTGACTACAGAATTTCAGTCGGTAATAAAAAAGTGGATTTTGCAGATGCTATTGCAAGAGAACAATTCAAGGAAAGTGTCACCTTTTTTCAACTATCAGATTTAGCACGAAAACCGCTGCTGAAAGTTGGCAACAGTACTTATTTGTTTACATGGTTGGGAGATAAAGTAGTCAATACTATTGTAGCTCTCCTAATCATGAATGGATACGAAGCTAGCGCATATGCCGGTGTTATTGAAGTGGAAAAAACATCCGTTGAGGGTGTTAAATCGACTTTACGTACTTTAGCTTCAAAAAAACTGCCTAGTGAGACAGAGTTAGCCCAGTCCGTACTGGAAAAGCAAATCGATAAGTTTGACGAGTTTTTGCCTGAGGATATTCTCTCTATTGGATATGGTACAAAGGCGTTTGATATAAATGGGGCTAAAGAGTGGCTTAATATTGTTTAATATCTGTACCAGACATAGGCTTCCCATACCTGATTTAATCCGTATATTGCTAATTTAAGTAGAAACTCTAACGAACTGTCCAGAACCTTCACAGTTGGCACTTCGTAACTCAAAAATGCCCCATTACGTGTTTCAGGACAAAACCTTACGCTGTAGCTAATAACTCAGTATGCTATAAATTATCTAATCTCATTTTAAATGGAAAGACGAGTAGTGAGCAAAAAACGGTTATCAGAAAAAGAACTGGTCGAAGGGATGACACCCCATACAGTGCATAGTGATGAATTAGCTGAGGTAACAGTAGATGAGTTGGGCCTTGAAATTTCTGAAAGTGATTACAAGGCCGCATTGAAGCGAATTGAATCATTGTTTGATGCAGCCGAACCAGGCACTCCTGAAGGTGACGAGCTTGAAAGGCTCGCTGCATTGGTTGAAGAGTATGAGGAAAAACACTTCCCCATTTAATAACTGCAACGTACTTTTGCCCCATTCAAAGTTACGCATAGTTGATTGATTATTTTATCGACCGTAGATTTGACATGCATTTAGTTACATTAAATATGACAACTATACTGACAGCTATTCAGATAATTTAAATTTATCTTGTCCACGGAATAAAGTATTTACGTTTAAAGTAACATTTGATTTTCACTATACTTCACCAATACAAGATTGTACTTAATGAAAAGTAATGACAAAACTCAACCTAGACTAACAGGAAGACATTGATAACATTCTTCATCTTGCAAAGGAGCTAAAGAACGCTTTGCCATTTTATATCACCTCGAAAGAAGAGTATGCTAACGCTCTGGCTGTGGCTGTGGCTGATAAACTGACAAATGATTACGACGATAGTTATGCGATTTTACTTGATGTTCTGTGGCCTCCTATTGAACGTTATGAGTCTACTATGGTTCAATTACATGGTGGCTAAAGTACGCAAAATACGATGGTCAAGTACGCAAAGTTTTATATAAATACGCAAATTACGATCTCTAAGCACGCTAACTAATCAAGTATTTAGGTACTCATGAACGAACATGATTTTCAGGAATTAAAAAACAACAATTCAGCGGTGTTTGTTGAATTATCTAAGCGCTTAAACCCAACGATACGAACCCAAGAACCAAGTTCACCAATTAAGCCATGGATGGTTGTATCAATCCCTTTACTTTTATCGATAGTAGCAATAGTTATAGCGATTATTAAGCATTATTAACGCTTGCTTTATATGCATGTAAATGCGCTCTAGCACACAAAGTGCGTATCACTTATATGCTAGGGTGTATAGGAAGTGATTATATTACGCGCTACCTGTGGTCAATACTTTATGAGCGGAAGAGAACAGGGCTATTGATATTGCGGAGGTCTTTGGTTATCGCAGGCGCGGCCTGCAACTTGTCAGAGTAGACATCAATGTACTGAAGAAGTCCCACTATCATTGATAGCGTCTAGTCTATTCCTAAATTCAACAACAAAGCAACCTGAGCTTAAAACTACCCCATTAGTTCGTTACCGAATTCGCGTAATTCGATAGATCTTTATGCGCCCTTCATCCATAGCCTTCAGGTAAGCAGCTTTAATTGCTTTCATGCTTTCAATTTTTACATTTCTAGCTTTTGTAATTTGCTTCGTAGACTTCATAGCTATGCCTTTACTTTTTAACCACTGCACACAGCATACCACATCGCAAGCATTAGTGATTTAGTAAGTCACCCACAGTAGAGATTAACTAATCTATGCCCCAAAACGAGTTAACTCGTTGTCTGTGGCGCATTCAAACACAGACTTCTTCGCGTACAAATTTTCATCCATTTTACTCAAATCTTGCCATACCGTGCACGTTATTCCAGATAGTATATTTGAAGTGAAGCTGATAAATTCTTTGTATACAGATGGTTATACTTTGCGCGTTTTACTGAACCAACGAGGTAAATGCGCATGTCACCAATAAAATGTTAGATTCCCTATAGAGATTTCATATGGAACCAAAAGATTTACACGGATTTGCTTCTGATAGGCCGATCACAAAAGTAGAAGAGGACCTGTTGGGACGGTCAGGCTTTTCCATGGACTTGGCTAATGCAATGGCAAGTTGGCATGGAAATGATAGCTTAGTAGTAGCCTTGCATGGTAACTGGGGATCAGGGAAGTCTTCTATTAAAAACATGGCCCTATCTCGACTAGCGGAAATAACAGAGAAAAAACCTGATGTAATTGAATTTTCCCCATGGGAATGGGCCGCTCAAGAAAAAATAACTGCCTCCTTTTTTCAAGAAGTATCAAAGTCAATAGGTCACACAGATAAAAGCAAGTCTGGTAAAAAGTTAGCGGCAACTCTAAAAAAATATGGTCGGTATCTTAATACGGGTGAAACAGTAGTATCAGGTTTCTCAGCGGCTCTCCCTACACTGTTTGTACTCGCAACCCTTATAGGGGTTGGCGGTAATTTTTCAAACGAAGCTTGGGTAAGCAACGTTAGTACTACTATTCTACTGATTTTGGGTGGATGGGCTGCAATATTAAAGTGGGGCAAAGGCTTCCTTGAAAATTTGAGTGGAAATGTTGAGGCGACTGCCAAGGAAAAAGAGCAGAGTTTGAGTGATATAAGACGGGAATTGACAGGATTATTACTCGAAAGAAAATCTCCGTTGATCGTTGTAATGGATGATTTGGATAGGCTGACGTCATCCCAATTAAGGATGGTTTTTCAGCTTATAAAAGCAAACTTGGAATTTCCGAATGTGGTCTTCCTTCTTCTATTTCAGCGAGATCTGGTAGAAGATAAAATGAATGACGGGGCGCAACAGGGTCGAGATTATTTAGAGAAAATAATTCAGGTACCTTTTGACATACCCCAAATAGAAACTACACGACTGCATAACTTATTGTTCAATCAGTTAGATAAAATTATCGAGCAAGACAAATCAGCTGCAAATATGTTTGATTCGGGGCGGTGGGGGAACATGTTTCACGGGGCTCTGAGCGCATATTTTGACAATCTGCGAAGCGTTTATAGATACACCTCTACTCTTTCATTCCATTTTACACTACTTAAAGGCAAAAGTGCTTTTGAGGTCAACCCAGTGGATTTAATGGCAATTGAGTGCCTAAGAGTTTTTGAGCCTGATGTTTATAAGGAAATCGCACGCGCGAAAGAGATATTCACTAAAAATGGTTCCGATAGATATGGAAGAAGCCAGGAATCTGCTGCTGCCCTAATTAATAGCATATTGGATAAGGCTTCTGAGAATAAGCGAGATGCTGTAAAGGAAATGGTAGAGCAACTATTTCCAACAATAGAATGGGCTCTGGGAGGCACACACTATTCTGGAGAATTTTCTAGTACATGGTTGAGAGAGATGCGTGTTTGTCACCCCTCTAACTTTGATAAATACTTTCAATTTTCAATTCCAAGTGGGGAACTCTCAAACTCAGACCTGCAGGAAATGCTTAGTCTAACTGATGATTCTGACAGGCTTTCTTCATTTATCTTGTCCCTCAAAGAACGTGGCATTCTAAAAAATGCTCTTTCACAGTTTGAATCATTCACAGATGAAGTGCCTCTTGAAAATGGCAGTGCGTATATTAAGGGCGTTTTAGATATTGGTGACCAAATTGATCATGAATCAATTGGGTTTACGATGTTTAGCTCGAATACACATGCTGTAAGGCTTGTTGTTTGGTTTCTACGGCGCATTGACGATCTCGAGGAGCGAGGTAAGCTGCTTTTAGAATGCTTCAAAGCGTCAAAAGGGCTCTCTATTGTCGAACACATATTACTAGGTGATGAAAATCGCAGAAAGAAAGCTGATGCTGACCAGATACTACGAGATGAGGAGTTTGAGCTACTTAAGGCAGTGTTTGTAAAAAAACTGGATGAAATGTCTGAAAATGCGCCTAGCGAACTACTTTCTAATGAACACTTGGTTTCTTTTTTGTATAGATGGAAGCGCTGGGGAGATGAGAATAAAGTTATAGACTGGTTAAAGTTGCAGACTCAGACTGCCGAAGAGTGTTTGACCTTGTTAAAAAGGTTTGCAAGTAAATCTTCATCTCAAGCAATGGGAGATTACGTAGTTAAAATTACTACGTACATAAAGCTTGAGAGCATCGAAAACTTTCTAGAGATAGAACGAATTCAAGAAAAAGTAAGGGATATTGATGAAGACAAGGTCGATTCTCAAGCGAAAGTAGCATTAAAGGCTTTTCGTGATGCTCTTGAAAAGAGAGAAAAAGGAATCGAAGACGATTGGTAATGAATCTAACAAAGCGCTGCTGTCGGAGAACTTTTCCGCTGCGCTCCAAATTTGCCGCAGAGTGCGGCGTTTACCCATAGATACTTTTATCCGAAGCAGACGAGTTAGAGTCAAGACTTTAACTCGAAATTATCCATCTTCGAGCTAGCTGATGTGGCTAGCTCAGATCTGCCCCATTCCTTCTTTGCGGCAAAGAGCATTACTGTCAACTGTACTATGCGTAGCCCTCACAAAACTTATCTCTGATGAATTGTGAAACTGTGTATTGTTAGTTAGAGCAAAAACTCGTACACATACTATCAGCCCAAACTTTTTCTTATTTCAACTTATTCATTTAACATTTGATGTAAAATGTATTTATTAGTTACAATTCAGCTCGTTTAAGGGAGTAGCCTTCCACTACTGATTAATAGTGGAGTGAATATCAACAGTCTCCAAGCCTCATGCTTGTGGTATTCACGTTCGACATGTTCTGGTAAGACTTAAGCTAAATCGCGATACGGGTAGGATCGCAATTTTGCTTTTGTTTTTTGCCTGCCCGAGATGACAAAAGGAAACCTGCTGTGGATGCATGGTACGCTTTGTTTTTAGGGATAGTCCAAGGGATCACCGAGTTTCTTCCCATTTCCAGCTCTGCTCATTTGATTTTAATGCCCACCTTGCTTGGTGAAGCGGATCAAGGTATTAGCTTCGATCTCGCCACTCATATTGGTACGCTGCTCGCGGTGCTTATCTATTTTCGTCAAGATATCGTTCTGCTGCTTACGGAGTGGAGTAAGTCAATCACTCATCGTCAATATTCGACATCACACAGTCGTTTAGCTTGGGCGATTTTGTGGGGAACCTTTCCCGCAGCACTTGCAGGATTACTGCTAATGGATGTAATTGATCACCAACTTCGCTCGGTTGAAGTGATTGTTTTCACAACAGTTTTCTTTGGCGTATTACTGGGTTTGGCTGATATTCTTAGCAAGAAAACACGAGATATCAGCACGTTAACGTGGAAGGATGTGGTGGTTGTAGGCTGCGCACAGGCGCTCGCGTTGATACCTGGAACCTCACGTTCAGGGGCGACGATTACCGCTGCGTTGATGCTTGGTTTCGAGCGTCAGGCCGCTTCGCGCCTTTCATTTTTGCTTGCCATACCGATTACTGCTCTCGCGGCAGCAGCCAAAATCGCTGAAGTAGCGATGGATAGTTCGGTAACCGTAGATTGGCTGGCACTTTTAATTGGTAGCGTTACCTCTTTTCTCACCGCAATACTGGCGATCCACTACTTCCTCAAATTCCTGAATCAATTTGGGATGATGCCTTATGTCATCTACCGATTAATTTTGGCCGTTATTCTATACTTTTACGTTATTTAATAGGGATTAAACATGCTATTAGCGACACTCGCGATTATCGCTGGCTTTGCACTGCTTGTCTGGAGTGCAGATAAATTTGTTGAAGGCGCAGCCGCTAGTGCCAACTATGCGGGAATGCCGCCTTTATTGATTGGTATGCTGGTCGTCGGATTCGGTACATCGGCACCCGAAATGGTGGTTTCGGCAATGGCGGCTATGGATGGCAACCCTGCTCTGGCGCTTGGAAATGCCGTCGGTTCGAACATTGTCAACATTACCTTAATACTCGGTGTAACAGCAATCATTGCACCGATTGCTGTGCATTCAAGCATCATCCGTAAAGAACTTCCCATTCTTTTACTCATCACGCTTGTCATTGGCGCAATGTTGTGGAATCACCATATAAGCACATTAGAAGCATGGGCGTTGATTGGTGGATTCATGATTTTGATTGGTTGGTCAATCTGGAGCGCCTTGCACTCAAAGGGAGACCACTTAGAACAAGAGATGGACGAAGAGCTGTCTAGCCAAAGTATGTCGCTGAAGTCATCTATTTTCTGGTTGATTACAGGGTTAGTGTTACTGATTATCAGCTCGCGTATTTTGGTGTGGGGAGCGGTGGAAATCGCACAACAACTCGGTGTCAGCGATTTATTGATTGGCCTAACTATTGTGGCCTTAGGAACGTCCTTACCCGAATTAGCAGCATCCATCGTGGCAGCTCGTAAAGGCGAGCATGATATAGCTGTGGGTAATGTGGTTGGCTCAAATATGTTTAACTCCTTAGCCGTCATCGGTATTGCTGGCACCATTGAACCTATTGCCAATATTGGTGCTGAAGTCTTCTGGCGTGACTGGACATCGATGCTTTTTGTTACAGGATTACTGCTGTTGACCGCCGCTCGTTTTGGCAAATCACAGACGATTTCTCGCAGTGAAGGCACTGTTCTGTTGGTGTGTTATTTGGGATACAACGTTTATCTCATCTATGGAGCGCTGTAATACACAATATTGGACGGTGAACTTATTGAGTCACGCAGTAAACATTACCAATCCGTACAAAAAAGAGATAGAGGAGTAACCATGGAACATATCACGGGTTTTTACGATACTCATCAGGCACTCATTATGCAGGTCTTGCAAAATGCGCTCTTGACGATTTTTATTTTTATCTTGGCTTCTGTGGTATCCAAGCTCGTCAAGCGCGGGGTATTTAAAGCAACAGAGAAAGTCAGCGGTGGGGATGAAATTATCGCTCGCTTGCTTTCTCAAGTGGCGTCTTATGCGGTTTATTTAGTCGCGTTGGTCATTGTTCTAGACCTCTTTGGTGTGAATACCGCCAGCTTGGTTGCCTTAGTCGGTGCAGCGGGTTTAGCTATTGGCCTTGCTCTGAAAGACACACTGAGCAACATTGCCGCAGGTATCATGATTTTATTTCTCAAGCCAATCAAAAAAGGCGAGTTCGTTGAATTCGGAAGCTACTCAGGTAGCGTGGTCGATATTGGCCTATTCACTTCTGTGTTCGAGACGGCAGATGGTCTCTACATTTCTAGCCCGAACAGTGCCGTTTGGAATTCAACCATCCGCAATTTTAGCCGTAACAACAAACGTCGTATGGATATCACGGTTGGCATCTCTTACAAAGATTCCGTAGAGGTCGGGCTGAACGTATTAAAAGAACTGGCATTATCCCAATCGCATATTCTTAAAGATCCTGAGCCTCAAGTGATTGTCCACATGCTGGCGGATAGTTCAGTTAACCTCCAACTTCGCGCTTGGTGTCCAACGGATAAATACTGGGAGACTTATTGGTCTGTTCAGAAGGAGGTCAAACCAAGAATTGAAGCCGCTGGTTTAACCATTCCCTTTCCACAGAGAGAGATTCACGTTATAGCGAACAGCTAAAACAATGGCTATTCGTAGATACCTTGGTTTGACCGATTGAGAATTTCTAGTCTAGATCGGTTGAACCAACATAAAACACCGCTGATCAGAGAGTATGTTTAACCAAAGCTTTTGTATCAATTATGGTTAACTAAAAAGTGATACAGCCAATAAGCAAATATTCCTGTTGCTATTACTAGCAAAATGCAAGCAAATTTCAGCCCCCAAATGTGCCACTTCATTTCTATCATGCAATCCTCGTTCACAATATCAAGCCATGTATTATAGTTAAAACGCATGACTAAGCTGACTGGAATAATAAGATTCCACAAGTAAACTTCACTACTCATACAGTCAGACTTAAAAAGGTTCATAGAATGGTGTGATGTTTCTCTTGAAGACTACATATTAATGTCGGTGGTTTTAATCTGAACGAAAAATCTTCATGTAAGTCATCCCAATTTGGGGCAACGAGTAAAATCATGGAGGTCACAGCCCTGATTTTATGGTTTATTTCAATAGTAATTCATTTTCACTTATCAAATTTTACGCTTTTTTTACGCGAACCTTTGTGACGTATCTGATACAGTCAAACTCACGACTTTTCAATTAAATGATCGGTATGACAATGAGTTGGACGCAAAATCGCTATCTCTTATCTGCGTCGGTGTTCATCATTGCACTCGTCATTTCATCGGGGCTTGAGCATTGGCTAGGCTCAGCCATCGCGGTGTTACTGATACTCCAGCTTTCTATTGTTGTGATAGCCCTTCAATGTCACTCACGAATAGCGTATGTGGCTGCGATTGCCGAAGCCGTTAGTTTCAACTTTCTCTTTACCACGCCTCGATATTCGCTTCAGATGTTCCACTTGGATGACATCATCAACTTACTTGTTTTTATTGTGGTTGCCTTTACCACTAGCCAGCTCGCTGAGCGGTATCGACGCCAACAGAATGCGCTAGAACAAGTTCAACTGCGCCACCAAATTTTGCTCTCCGTATCTCATGATTTGAGAACCCCACTCGCGGGGATTATCGGTAATCTCACCACCTTCAAAGAGTATCAGACGCAACTGCAAGCCAAAGAAAAGGATGAACTGCTCGACAGTGCCATCAAAGAAAGCCATCGCTTACACCAATACATAGAGAACCTTTTGCAAGCGACGAAATTGCAGCACGGCGTGGTTCGTATCCAGAAGCAACAAGAATCCATAGTACACATTGTAAAAAGCGTCATTGGCCGTTTCTCTTCATCCACCACAAGTATTGAGGTGGTCGTCAATGAGGCGGTTTCATCGGTTGAAGTCAGCCGGGCTTTGTTAGAGCAAGCGTTATTTAATGTATTGGACAATGCGTTGCGCTATTCCCCTAAAGATAAACAGGTCAGCGTGACAATTTATCAGAATCAGCAAAATGTGGTGATTGATGTCTACAACCAAGGCCAATCACTGCAACCCGATGAAGCAGAACGAATGTTCGAGCTGTTTTATTCAGGCAAGGAAAAAAGAAGTGACGATTCTGGCTCTGGTCTTGGATTGAGTGTGGCTAAAGGCGTGGTCTCAGCCCATCAAGGCCATATCGAATGTGTAGAAGTACAACAAGGTTGTTTGATTCGGATTTCGCTGCCAAGCAGTCAACAAGGAGAGTAGTAGTGAACTACAAAATACTGGTGGTGGATGATGAGCCTCAAATCCAAACTTTTATGCGCATTTCTTTGGCGGCTGAAGGCTTTGATTACGTGGGAGCTAACTCGTTAGCGACGGCAAAAGTGCAATTTGAGCGTGTTCAGCCGCATGTGGTGGTGCTCGACTTGGGATTACCTGATGGTGATGGTATCGAGTTCCTATCAATGATCCGTCAGTCAAATAAAACACCTGTGCTCATCCTAACGGCACGCGATCAAGAAGAAGAGAAGATCCGCTTACTTGAAGCGGGAGCTAACGACTACCTCAGTAAGCCGTTTGGCATTAAAGAACTCATTGTACGGATTAAGGTACTACTGCGAGATTTGGTTAGTGAGCATATTAGCGAGGATATCTTAGACTTCGGTGTGCTCAAACTGCAAAAGAGCACCCATCAATGTTGGCTTTCTGATACCGAAGTGATTCTGACCAAAAAGGAGTTTGCGTTTCTTGAAATGCTCATGGTTACACCAGGGCAACTTGTGAAACAAACAGACTTGTTGAGAGAGGTGTGGGGCGAAAGTCATACCGACGATACCCATTATCTGCGCGTACTGGTCAGCCAGTTGCGCAAAAAACTCAACGACAGTGCAGACGAACAACAGCTCATTAAAACCGAATCAGGGATCGGCTACCGTTTAGTTGCGATGGAGCCACCTCGTGATTAACCTCAAGAATACCGTTCGACTCTTGGTCATGCCTATGCTTTGGATGGGTATTGTACAAGGTTCATTTGGATTGTTGTCGCTGTTTGTCTTTCAAGACCATATATCCGGTGACTTTTTCTCTCCTTCGGCGTTGATGATGTTCAGTGCCTTTTTGTTGTCCGTTCTATTGCGAAAAAGTGAACTGCACAAAGTCACCTTTCGAGATGCGTTAATGTTTGCCAGCTTAACCTGGGTTTTAACGGGTTTTTTAGGGGCGTTCCCCATTCATTTGGTCACAGACGTGAGCATGACTGATGCGGTATTTGAGTCTATCAGCGCCTTAACCACCACGGGTGCCACCATCCTGACTGGCTTGGACGATATGCCGAAATCTTTTCTTTTGTATCGTCAATTTCTTCAGTGGATGGGTGGGTTAGGCGTGGTGATATTTGTCGTTGCGGTACTGCCCATGCTCAATGTCGGAGGAATGCGTCTGCTTAAGGCAGAAACGCCTGGGCCGATCAAGGATGACAAGCTTTCGCCTCGTATCAATAAGACAGCGCATTATCTCTGGGGTGTCTATTTAGCGATTACCGTCGCGTGTGCGTTGGCTTACTATTTTGCGGGGATGTCGGCTTACGATGCCATTGCGCACAGTTTTACCACGGTTTCAACAGGCGGTTTTTCGACGCATGACGCCAGTATGTGGTATTTTGAAAGTCACCCTATCCTTATGCTATCCAATATTTTCATGATGTTGGGCGCGATCAGTTTTGGCCTTCATTTTCGTGTGTTTCGAAATGGTTTTGCAGGACTGCGTCTTTATGCCTCTGATGAAGAGTCGAGAGTGTTTATTCTTACCGCGATAGCGCTCTCCTTTGTTTTGGGCTGGTACATTTTTAGCCATTCTGCCTACGATGATTTCTTTACCTCTCTTAGTTTTGCCATGTTCAGCGTCGTCTCATTTATGACCAGTACAGGATTTGGGGCAGCGGATTTGGGCAGTTGGCCTGCGGCAAGCGCGCTCTTTTTGGTGTTTTGTGCCTATCTTGGTGGTTGCTCAGGTTCAACCGCAGGGGGCAATAAATTTGTGCGCGATATCATCACGTTTAAAGTGATTCGACGAGAAATTCGTCAGCTTAGTCATCCCAGAGCCATTTTGCCTATCCGTTATCAAGGGCGTGTTGTAACCTCTGATGTGACCAATGCTGTGATGGCTTTTATGTCTCTGGCAGCGCTGACCACCGTGGTGTTCACTTTGCTGATGATGGCAACAGGGCTGGACTTTTGGTCGTCCTTTACCGCAGTGGTAGCGTGTATCAATGTGCTTGGACCAGGTTTTGGCGTGGTAGCAAGCAATTTTCAACCGGTTTCTGATACAGGTATCTGGATATTAAATCTGGCAATGCTCCTTGGCCGATTGGAATACTTCACGGTGTTAGCCATGTTATTGCCACACTTTTGGAAAAAATAGTAAAGGTATTGTCCAGTGCATTCGATTGTCATTTGATGTGGGTGTATTGCCCCTATACCTAGAATTATTTGTTCTATCACTACAGCGATGAATGAAGACGTATGAAGCTTCACAACGCATAATCCTGTCTCTGTTTTTCGTGAATTTTTTACGCTTTTTTTACGCGATTCAGTTCTGCCACTTTGATAATGTAGGCGCTAAAACGTGCTCTGAAGACTGGTTATCATGTTCCCTATTCCAAGCGATGTTCCACCCATTCGTTCCGAATCGTCGATGAGCGGAGCTACTCATCTCCATCCTGTTGCCTTAGGTTTATACAGTAAATTGCCAATCAGATGGAGACGTCGAGCATGATGTTTAATGTTTCCTCAAGAGTTCAAGTCAGCTCTCGTTTCACAACGATTATTCACCTATGTAGCTTCTTAATTATCATTTACAGCTTTACCATGCTGGTTCCAATCGTAGTCTCGCTGCTCAATCGCGATGGTTACATTACGGCATTCCTTCTTACTTTTTTACTCTCTCTTTCGATTGGAATCGTTGGCTGGAAGTCAACCAAAGGTGAAGACAAGTACCTACAAAAGCGCGATGGCTTTATGGTTGCATGTTTATTCTGGCTAATCTTCTCGGCGATGAGTGCACTGCCTTTCATTTTAGATAGCCGCTTAAACATGACATTGACGGATGCGGTGTTTGAAGGCGTCTCCGGCATTACTACAACTGGAGCTTCGATTTTTTCCAATATAGATACACTACCTAAATCGATTTTGTTTTACCGAGCTCAGCTGAACTTTTTAGGCGGGTTGGGGATCATTGTTTTAGCTGTCGCGATCATGCCATTTTTGGGCATTGGTGGTGCCAAGCTCTATCAGTCTGAAATGCCTGGACCGATGAAAGAAGAGAAGATGACGCCTCGACTTGCGGATACGGCGCGAAACCTATGGGGCTTGTATTCCGCACTTGCGCTTGCTTGTGCTCTATCGTTTAAAGCTGCGGGGATGAATTGGTTTGATGCTATCTGTCATAGCTTATCAACCGTTTCATTAGGCGGATTTTCTACTCACGGTGATAGCTTAGGTTTCTACAATAGTGCGGCGGTTGAGCTGGTTGCCGGCGTATTCTCTATCCTCGCCGCTATCAACTTTGCCCTCTATTACGTAGCGCTAGTGAGAAGGAGTGTGCGCCCCATTCTTCAGAATGCGGAATTTCGCTTTTTCATCTTTATCCTCTCTTGCATCGTTGGGGTTGCCTGTCTTGAATTGTATCGAACGCAGACTTTTGGCTTGCAGGATTCACTGGTTCACGGTTTTTTTCAAACGGTATCAGTGATGACAGACAACGGGCTGGGTGCCGGAGGCTATCCGAGTTGGCCGAACCATGTTGTATTGCTGCTTTTAGGTGCGAGTTTTTTTGGTGGATGTTTTGGCTCCACCTGTGGTGGTATTAAAGCCGTTCGTTTTCTCTTACTTTATAAACAAAGCAGCAGAGAGATTAACAGTCTCATCCATCCGAATGCCATATTAACCACGAAAGTAAACGGGCAGAGCGTATCCGATCGTGTGATTCGCTCAGTATGGGGATTGTTTTTCCTTTATATCTTTTTCACCTGTGTTTTCATCTGGGGAATGGTGGCGATAGGACATGATATTGTTACGGCGTTTGGTACTGTGGCGGCATGTATAAACAATATGGGGATTGGATACGGTGAGACTGCCTCAGGATTTGGCACACTAAAACCGGAAGGTAAGTGGTTAATGTGCGTTGCCATGTTATTTGGTCGCTTAGAAATTTTTCCAATATTGATTATTTTTTCGCGTGCCTTCTGGCGTTTCTGAACACTGCAATATTGAGGGATTCTGTATGGTTCATTGCTGGCGAGTTATCAGAAGAACGTATTGGATAAAGTTCAAATGTTCAAAAGGGCTGCACTACAACCCAGATGGAAGCGCCAAGTATTGCCCTTATTGTGGTCAAAAAATATCTCACATATATGCTTAAGTTGTAGACGTAGGATCAATACTGATTAATCTGCACCAGAAGGTTTGGACTAAGAGTTAAGATACTTTTCCATACTTTAAATTATACATGAAATGCTAATATTCTAATTTCCGAAACTCACTTTTGTCCACGGATGTTTCAGTTCACCCTGACCGAATCTCGTCGCGACTGGAACAGTTCTAGTTGATAGCCAGACTCTATGTTGACCAACAACATCGAAGAGGAGGTCAACATGAGAAAGTTATCTTCGGGAAAATGCAGCGGCATTAAAAGACCATTCAAGTTGGAAGAGATTTGGCGAATCAGAACTAGGCTAGAACTTGAAAATGACCTAATGCAGCTTGCACTACTGAACCTAGCCATTGATAGCAAGCTAAGGGCAAGTGATCTATTAAAACTCCACTTATATGATGTTTCTTCGCAAGGAGTAATCTATGAGAGGGTTCAATGCATCCAGCAAAAAACAGGTACCGATGTACACTATGAGATTACTCCGCGAACGCAACAGAGTATTAACCGGTGGGTCTACTCAGAAAACCTAGAAGCAAGTAGTTTTCTATTTCCAAGCAGTCGCCGTAAAGGCCAACCCATCAGCTATTCGTTTTATCGTACGATTATCAGGAGCTGGGCTGTGAAGCTTGGTTTGAATGCGGACTATTATGGTACGCATTCTATGCGTCGTACTAAAGCTACTCTGATTTACGCCAGAACGAAAAACATACGAGCGGTACAAATCTTACTTGGCCATTCGAAGCTAGATAACACTATTAGATACCTTGGCGTTGAACTAGAAGATGCTCTGAGACTCTCAGAGCAAACGGATTGCTAGAAAGATTAATACAGGCTTTTCATGTCGCTGAGAAGCCTGTGCCCCGGAATGTGTTTCCTCAGTTTATCGTTTAAAGCTTAACATTTTGTTTTTTCAAAATCTGAACTAATGATTAGACCAGATCAAGACGAAACTCTCTGTACGAAGCTGAAAGAGCGAAAAGCAACTAATATAAATGGAAACTAATGCGCATCGGGTGATTATTATGTTTTACAAAGTCTTGTTTTATGGGACTCTTTTTAGCAGTTGCACCTTCCCTTCGGTTAGCTATTCTGCATCAAAGGTTAATATGTTTCTAGCAGAAGAACTATTGCACTGTTCTATTATGACAGGCGATCTCCGCTGGCCGGGCTATTTGACTATGACTTTCGCAATGCTTGCCTATAAACCATGTCAAGATATAAAGGATATTGAAGAACGGAATAAGTGTAGTAATCCGATTCGTTCACGTGCCAATAGAGCCAAAGAGGAGAAGCTGTTTTCTGAGTCTGACATGGATTATTGCTTAAACTTAATTTCTAATGATGTCGATACCGTTAAATTACGCAATTTGTTGAAAGAGCAAAAAGCCCAATATTATAAAAAGAAGAATATTGAATCAGAATAATTACCTATAAAGTGCCAGAGGTAATATGTACTGGTGCAACTCACCTTTGCCCCATAACGTTTTAACGTCACAGTTAGCTCAGAATGGTATGAATCATTTTGTCTTAAAAATACTCATCTGAAATTAAACCGTGGGGTTCGTTAGCTCACCAAGTTGATCGTGTATCTGAGTTGGAAGGCTGCCCTCATTCTTGGCTAATCAAAATAAGGAAACCAAAAAGAATATGTCGACAACAATAACACTGACAGGGATGAGAAAGCCCCTTTAAGGTGGAAGAATTTGGCCGATAATAACTCGACTCGAACTTAAGCAAAATTGGATGAAAATTACCCTGAGGATGCAGCAAAGTCTGAGTAAGCAGATGGACAATGCCGCTCTTCCGGCTCAATATGAAACTCCCATAAGAGTGGGCGGTGAAGTTATCACTACTGTATCTAATGTACTGTTCAATGAAGCATCCTCCAATGAAGAGCGGTCTGATAATAGAGAGTAAAAAGTATGAGAAAGGTAAAAGGGCTTCCAGAAAAAATGTATCTCTCAGGTGTAAGTTTACTAATTGCTCCGTTTTTGTATCTATGGTTTCAGCTGCCAAGTAGTGACGAAGCTTATTACCCAACGATAGTAATTCTAGTACTCATAGTGTTAGCTAGCTTAGCACAAACAGTAGTGTTTTATTTGTTAAAGAATAGTTTGGAATACAGGTGGTATTATGGACTATCACTATTGACCATAATTGGTTTGATTGTAGTGAAATTCCCTGCTGCAATTGTTTTATTCGTAAGTGCTCTACTATGCATAGTTAATAGTATGGTAGTTGGCTACTTGCTACCCAAAGTCAAATAATATCGCGGTTAAAGAGAAGCAACATTTATTGGGATAGGTGCTACTAAAAAAGTAACAAATAACTTAATTGCCTTATTTTTTTGTACTGTTCCAAAGTTCAAGATGGTCTATCTTTTAGCTAGGCCATTTTTATTGGCAGGTTGTGACTAGGTCATGCCTTTTTTAACTATACACGTGATCATTAAAGATGTTTGGTTGTTGATAAAATCAGGTGATTTTCAGCTTAATACCGGATACTAACTAGGCGACTGCCCATACTTTTATGTATCCCTGATTTACTAATTTAGCTAAGTCACTGACTCAGTTTTGTCCATCTTCGATTCAGCTTGATCTGAGCTGAATCATTTGTGCCCCTTTTCGCGTTAGACCTTCTACTCATTCACACCCTGTTAATGTGCGTTTGCCCTACAAAACTTTATCTGGTGCTTGATAAATCTTAGAGTCGCAGTCGGTCAATAGTTCAGTCTCCTTTATGTGCCATCCGCGTTCTGATAACAATATTCTTTGCTCTTGGGAAATACGATCTGCGTCCATAGCAAGGCATAGAAGGTGTTTAGGTCGGCTCATCGCAACATACAGTTGACGCATAAAAACTTTATTTGGCTTGAATGCTCTTTGTGAGTGAGGTTTCTCAGGTAACCGCATATTAGGGTGAGCAATACATGGGTATTCGCCAATCAAATAAGGCATCATTGTTTCTAGATCGAACGTATGATTTTTTGTTTCTACGATTAAAGTCGCATCATGAGTCTCTCCTTTAACCCCGTGAATCGTAGAAAGCTCAATATTAAACCCATCTCTGTGAGCAATTTTGTTATCCTTTAAAGAAACAAGCATAGTACTGCATTGTTTTTCTTCAGAAGGTTCTAATTGAGTAATGGCGACATCTTCGCTAAAAGCTATATATGCAGCAGCCTCTGACTGGAGAGGAGGAAGCTCTAACAGATCGCTAAACCTTGAGCATACCTGGCACCAAATTTTACGCTGTGTTGCTTTAGGGTTGTCTAGCAAATAAAACATCCCTTTACGGAAACTTTCCCAATTACTATTGTTCGATAGAGACAATCGCAAAGTAGATGCTGAATAGTAGCGGTCGTTTTCATCGACCTTCCCTGACAGTTTCATTAACTTCAGGATACATGACATTAAAAAATTGTACTTATCAGCCCAATCGATGGATACACTTCGTTGGCAATAACGGACAGCATCAATAAGGCTAGTTTCTTGATAGCTATTTGTTGATTTACTTTTGTCGAAGTCAATCCAGTAGTGTCCGATTTTTAATTGTTCGGCATTAGGTTCGATTTTATTCCCTACTGCACCAACTACTTTAACAGTAAAATCTTTGGACTTTTTATAGTCATTTGAGAACTGGGTTGAGACTATTTGCGAAAATGTTTCGACAACCTTATCGCAGGTCTCTTTTGTGAATAGAATTATTGTGTGTTCAAATTTACCGACAGCAGAGTAAGTTTCAGACCTTCTCTTTATCTCCTTTTCTGATATTTCACTTTCCAAAGCTATTTCATTAAAGCTTAGTGGTTTAATTAACTCGGATAATTGTCGATCAAAGCGGTGAGAGTGATGAATCAAAAAGTCCATATCATCTCGATTCTTACCATTAAAGCTACAATTCGCTTCTTCACTGCCTATTCCATGGAAAATCGATTGATCTGGATCTCCAAACCTTTGAACAACTAATTCATCATTATTAGTTGGAAATATTTCACATAACAGTTCATCTTGGAATTTCTGTGTATCTTGCATTTCATCAAGTAGAACATACGGAAATCTTGCCCTTAGAGAATTTATAATAGCGTTATTATTTTTGTATACTTCTTGCCCAAGGCTGTACATATCTCGATAAAGAAAATATCCACTTTCCTCAAGATATTTTTTTAATAACAATAAATCACGCTTAGCCCTTTCAAAATTAGCGTCGCTCTTCCAAGATTTCGGCCTTGTCTTTATATTTATAGCCGTCCCGTCTTGAGATGAATAGTGGTATATTTCTTTGAAAAAGGCTTCTCTAGCTTCATTATTTCTTAAGCAATTTAAAGTACCGCGAAGCCAACTAAATTGCTTTCTACTAAGTAGCTTCACTGCTTGTTTGGCGTATTCATCATTATCTACAGTAATATCGCAAGTATTATTACATCGAACGTAGGGAAGTGCTAAAAAGCGATGTACAAACTCCTGAATAGTCCCAATGAAATGTGGATAGCTAAGTAGCACCTGTGCTTCTTTTGTCTTCGAGTGTTGAATCCGTTCAATAATCTCATCTTTAGCTACATTGGTATGAGAAAGAACACATATTCCACGGTGTTGGCTTCTCCACTTCTGCGCCAAAAGAATAAGTTTCGCAGCAATGAGAGTTGTTTTTCCACTTCCAGGACACGCCTGAACATCAATAGAGTGCATTGCCTCAAGAATTGATATTCTTACGTTATCATCAAGAACAAGCTGTTCATCCTCAGCTAAAGCTGCAATATCCTCACGGGTAATGAGGTTCCCAAGTTCGTGATTCATTACTCTAATCCTCACGAGTTTCTTTTTTTCCGCTTGGTGCGGTAACAAAATCTATAGCTTCAACAATGTAAGGAGGCAACTTTGCTCTTAACTCTGTGGCGTACGCTGACTTTGCAGCTTCTATAGCGCTATGGCGTGCTGTATGACAGTTTATATCTTGTTCTGAAAGCGCTGAAATCTCTGTTTTTATCTTCTCATCCAATTGTTTTTGCAATATTTCTGACAAGTCATATGCAAAATCGGTTTTCATTACTTGATTGAGGATATATGTTGCCTTCTGATCTTTGTCATCAAGTATGTCGTCTTTTGGTATTAATGGGCCATCTATTGCCTCATAGCATTCATCAAAAAGCCCATGTTTAGCGAGGCAATATTCAAAAGTCCAATCATCAGATATTTTTACACAGACATTCTGCTTACTTAATCCTTCAATAAGGTCTAATTTTCTCTCTGATTTATTCTCATAGCTCCTGAGCCAATAACTTTTGTTTCGGGTGCTGAACTTTTTGAAACCGTAGGGGTTACTATCATCGTCTTTTTTTTCTGCACAGTCTGGCCACAGGTCTAGATCACGAAGTACGCAAACTTTTGTCGGATGCCATTGAGCACAATTATCTTCTTGTCCCGGCCTAAGAAATAATTTGGCAAAGCGCTTCCAAGAACCACTGTTATCATATTTAACGATGGATACACCGTAATTTTCGAGTGGACGGTTTAGCAATCTTGCAATTTCAGGTAGAAGTATATTTTCTCCATCACCTTCAACGAGGAGTATTCCTTTAGCAAAGAAGATGTTCGCTTTGGTGGCGTCGAGGAATTTTCTTAAATATTTATAATCAGGCTCTTCAAGTTCTGTCTCGCCAACCCTTAAAGACCATGCACCCGCTTCTGATAACATAATAATTTCTGAAGGATCTGCTTTTGATACAATGTTAGGACTATGAGTGGTTAGAAAACACTGGACTCCATCTGGATTTTCTAAGGTCTTAGACTTCTTATTTATAAACTGGAGAAGCTTCATCTGCAATTGAGGGTGAAGGTGAGCTTCAGGCTCTTCAACAAGTAATAGAGGAAGTTCATTACTTACTTCTTGCTCTAACAGTAATAATTCAGCACCCATAAAGAGTAAGTTGTGGTACCCAAGACCATGAGCTCGTTTATCATCAGTGAGAGTCAGTGACAGTCCTTCAAGTAAAGCTCTAAGATGTCGCTTTTTGGACTGTTCAGGTAAGCTGGTCAAGTCATCTTGTTTAACACCAGCAATATCAATGAATGCGCCAAGTCTGGATTGGTCTTCATCAAAAATTAGTTTGTAAAGGTATTTATTCTGTATGTTCTCGGCAGATTTTTTAAGTGCAGAATCTTTAGATAGTAGCTCTTCATTCGCTTGGGCTACGATGTTAAGAATATTGTCCATACCTATGTTGATATCCTTAGAAGAGCTTAATATCTGTGAAAGCCTTGAGGCCCTGCCAGAGGAAAGCTCTGCTTCCGCATCTCTTAACGGCCTTAGATATGTGGCAGCTAGGAAATCTCTAATTTCTGACTCAATAGCTAATCCATTTCCTTCTACACCGGAGCGTACTTCAGTTTTAATATAAGGGTATCCTCGGCGTTCAACTCCAGTTATTCGAGCGCGAAGCTGCACATAAAGAACAGAACGCAACCTCGTTTTTCCTTCATCATCTTCATACTCTTCATGGGAGAGGTGTTCTACAAAACGATGAGCATGGGCATCTACCTCTGAGAATTTTACCTGTATTTTTAGCTCACTGGTGTCATTGTAAAAATCCTCATCGCTAACATAGGATCGGTCGTTTGACTTCGTTCCGAGTGTATAGCGGATTGCATCAATTAAAGCTGTTTTACCGGAGTCATTCTCTCCAACCAATATATTAAGACCTCGATTTAGGTCTAACTCTAAATCTTGAAATAGACGAAAGTTAGTAATCTTTATCTTTGATAAGTACAAGGTCGCTCCTTACTGATGGGTTTGAGACTTGGCTGTGTTCGAAAGTTCAAGACAGCATTGATGCATAGCATATTGTCTCATTCAAATTATCAGAGGAATACTCATTTTTTCAGCAGGTTACTCCAAAAGTGATATGCACACTGAGGATTGGATGCGTTTTGAACTGCACCACTAATTCTGGACACGCCGTTATATAAGGCTGCCATACTTGAAGTAATTCATGAATTGCTAAATTAGAAAAATTACTGGCAAACTTTTGTCCATTTCCGAGTTACGATACCGGACATCAGTGTTGTGATCACCAAGCGATTTTGTCATATGTTAACTCGCTACTGAATTTGTCGGTGAAGTGAGGGGAGTTCAGGGCATTTTTCTGTAAGAAACTTTCTTACAAAAAATTTAACTCCCAAATCCAATCATCACAAAAATATCAACTTATGGTTGCATTGGACGATATCAATATATGGTTGTATTTTTTATAACTATCTGAATTATAATAAATCATAAACATCATTTTATGGTTGTATCAACAATTGCCAAACAACCATACATGGTAGTGATCCAACCGTATGTTGAAAACGCAATTACGATAACCTGAAAGTTAATCAATTGACTACCATTCTTTTACATAATTCCAACAAGAATGGTGTGATGGTTGAAAACTCATTATGGGATGTTTGTAGAGCACGGGAGTAGAGTATTGAATAAGCCTTTGAGCTTTGCTTCTGATCTAATATGCTCGTATAAGAAATAGAATTCATACAAGGAAAGTAAAGTTCATGTCTAACGATTCGTATTCGACAATCTCTGATCCCGCAATACTTGGTCCAGACGTCAGCCGTTCCAATTTATGGCGTTTAACATTGGCACAAGCATTGGCAGGGGCGAATTCAGTGGTTGTATTTGCAACCGGAGCCATTGTCGGAAGTATGCTGGCGCCTTCTCCGTTGCTCGCCACACTGCCTATTTCTATTTTCGTTGTCGGTATGGCTGTGTGTGTTTTTCCAGCTGGAGAATTAGCAAGAAAGTACGGACGAAAAGCGGCGTTTATGGCGGGTTCGGTAGCTGGCGTGTTAACGGGGTTGTTAGCGATGGCTGCTATGTTCACGGGATTGTTCTGGTTGTTTTGCCTTTCGACCCTTTTAGGTGGCGCTTACGCTGCTGTTGTTCTCTCTTTTCGTTTTGCTGTGACGGACGGCTTACCGCCAGAGAAAAGGCCTCAAGCACTTTCGCTAGTTATGGCTGGTGGTATTGTTGCAGGTGTTATCGGGCCGCAGCTAGTGACACAAACCATGTATCTGTGGCCAGAAAAAATGTTTGCTGCCACGTTCCTTGCACAGGCAGTAGTTGCTGTGATCTCAGGTGTGATCTTATATGGCGTTCAGTCTCCGGCTGTAAAAGAGCAGCATGGTGGAGGAAGACCATTAATGGAAATTGCACTTCAACCGCGCTTTATTTCTGCTGTGGTGTGTGGCGCAGCGTCATACATGATCATGAACTTTCTTATGACTGCAGCCCCGCTCGCCATGCATATGCACGGCCACAGCCATGAGTCGTCAAACTTAGGTATTCAATGGCATGTGATTGCCATGTATGCCCCGAGCTTTTTCACCGGCAAACTGATAGCGCGATTTGGCGCTGTGCGTATTTCCGCAATAGGCATTGTTTTGACGGGTGTTTCTGCGGCTGTTGGTTTGTTGGGCGTAGATGTAAACCATTTCTGGTGGTTACTCATTTTACTGGGCATTGGATGGAACTTCGGCTTTCTTGGCGCTTCAGCTTTGGTGTTGGAATGTCATAAACCGGAAGAGAAAAATCGCGTTCAGTCGCTCAACGACTTTATTATTTTTGGCTTGATGGCAATAGGCTCTTTTTCATCAGGCGGGCTTTTAAGCGCTTACGGTTGGCAGATGGTGTTGTGGGTATCCTTCGTTCCTTTGATTTTGGCCGCTTTAGCTCTAGCAGCTGCGAAAGTTGGAAAATTGCGAGCTTAAATTCCCAACTGCTTTAGATACAAATAGCAAAGCCCCTTAAATAAGGGGCTTTGTTTTGGTGTACTTTTTCGTTAGAGATTTACGCAATCACTAAGAAGAAAATAGCAGTGGCGACAATACCGATAAGCGCATATGGGAACTGAGAAGTCGCGTGTTGCATAGGTGTACAACCAGAACCTTGTGCCGACAGGACAGTCGAGTCACTGAAGAAACATGAGTGGCTACCCGCAGCCGATGCAGAAAGCAGTGCTGCAACCGTTAGGTGTAGCGGAACACCAAGCTGCTCACCCAATGGCAGAACGATTGGCATTGCTACTGCAAAAGTACCCCAAGATGATGCAGTGGCGAATACCAAAGCGCCGGTAATCATAAAGATAATCGCTGGGAAGTAAGAAGCAGATAGGTAAGGGCTCACTGTTTCAATAACATACTGAGTTACGCCTAGCTGGTCGTTCACTGACTTCAACATAAAGCCGCCGATAACAGTTGCAAGAGGCAGCAACATGACTTTAATGCCATCGTAAACAGACTCGAACATGTCGTTCATTGAAATCAGTCTTTGAGCGCCGTAGAAACAGATAGTGAAGATAAGGGCAACGAAAACACCAGCCAGCAAATCAATGCCGAAGTACCAGCTTGCAGCCACAAGCACAATCATAGGAAGAAGGAAGTTAATCAAACCCATGGTTGGATTAGTGTGAGAGGAGATATCAGAGCCAAAGTCGATGTCTGTTGCGCCGTCTGGGCGAACTTGACCATTTTTCGCACGCTGTTCAGCAACTTTCATTGAACCCAGATCTGGGATCTTCTCCATCGCAACCAGCAGCACAATCACCAGTGTTACCCAACCGTAAGCCATATAAGGAATCGCTTCAATATAGGTCTTAATACCTTCACCCGCTTCAGCAACGTTGTTTGCTTCCAGTAGTGAGCTGAAGAAAATCGCCCACGTTGAAATCGGTACAAGAATACAAATCGGTGCTGCTGTTGAATCGACTAAGTAAGACAGTTTCTCGCGGGAGATGTTGTAACCGTCAGTTACTTTCTTCATAGAAGAAGAGATAGCAATAGCATTCAAGTAGTCATCAATGAAAATAACAATGCCCAGAACAAACGTCATCAACATCGATTGTCTGCGGCTTTTAACCTTAGTAACTAACATATCTGAGAAACTCAGAATGCTACCGCCTTTTTCCAGTACCGCAATCAAGCCACCCATCAGGCCACATACGAGAATAATCCAGGCGATGGTTTCATCCATCATTACGCCCATTGAAATATCCACGATTTGTTCAACCGCTTCTCTTGGATTAAGCAACAACACCCCAGCAATAGCACCGCTGAAAAGCGCTTCAACAGTGCGATGAGTGGTCAGTGCAAACACCAATACCAGCGTTGTTGGTAGAAGGCTCATCCACCCGTAGAGTTCGCCTTCTTCGTGGTTTAATCCTATCGCCGTAAAAAATATAAACGTGGCTAAGGATATAAGAGAGACAAAGATATGTTGCGTATTAATCTTTAGTGGCGCTTCCAGCGCTTTGGTTTGACTAGTCATGAAGTACAGTTCCTTTGTTTATGCTGAGTGTAACATCCAGTCGATTTCCATTGGGGTGATAGCTCGTTCAAATTCAGCGAGCTCACTTCGTTTGCAAGCTAGATACAGGTCAATAAACTCTCTCGAAATATATTGATTGAGTTCGCTGCGCTCTAGCCTGTCAAGGGCTTCAGGCATGCGTAGTGGCAGAGTTACCGCATTATCACTTAAAGGTGGAGGACATTGCTCCTTGGTATAGTTATCACTCGCTAATACTGCGGAAAGTACAACTGCAGCGAGAATATAGGGGTTAACGTCAGCACCTGCAATACGGTGTTCTATTCGACGGTTGTTCTTGTCACTAATTGGAACACGTAGCGCAACACCACGGTGGTTCTCTCCCCAGTTGGCTTTCGTTGGAACATAAGCACCAGGAGTGAAACGGCGGTAAGAGTTAACGTTAGGGCAAATCAAACCCATGGCTTGAGATGTTTGTGAAAGCATCGCTGCCATTGTTTGATAGAAAAGGGAACTTGCTTGGCCATCTTGCTGGCTAAAGAGGTTGTTATCTTCGCTATCGACCAAGCTCAGGTGAATGTGCATACCATTACCCGCTTGATCTGCGAAAGGTTTCGCCATGAAAGTTGCGTCGAAACCATGTTGGTGAGCAATTTGTCGGATCAAGCGCTTCGCGATAATGATTTCATCACAGGCTCGCAGAACATCTTTCGAGTGGTTGAAGTTAAGCTCGAATTGACCCGGAGCGGATTCAGAAAGTGCACCAGAAGTATTTAACCCTTGTTCGAAAGCAATACGGTTTAAATCAGAAAGGAAGTCAGCATAGTCGTCCAATCCATCTAAATCATAAACTTCGGTGTCTTTCTCTCGCGTTTTTTTGGTTGGGTTAATGGCGGTTAACGGTTCGCCATGCTCACCACGAACTTTATCGATCAAGTAGAACTCAAGCTCTAGTGCTATGCAGGGAAACTGATTTTTGCTCGCGAGTGTTTCTAGCATGCTAGAAACGATATTACGGATGAAAAGTGGATTTGGTCGTTCGCCTTTTTCATCCATCATGCTGATCAGTAGTTGCCCGACCTGCTCCTTGGCTGTTGGCATTAGTGTTCCGCTGATCGGGAAACACAAATTATCCGGCTCGCCTAGATCTTCTCCAAGCCCGGCCGATTCAACAACGTTACCTTTTGTATCAAGGGAAATAGTAGAGAGCGGTAGGGCAACACCTTTGTTCAATTTATCTAATGCATTGATTGGGATTCGTTTTCCTCTTGGGGCTGCATTTATGTCTGTGAATATGAGGTCGACAAACTCAATACTGGGCCAGTTTTGTTTAAAATTTTGTACTTCCTGTAGATAAGCTTCCATTTTTCTTCTCCGAATAAACTGACGTATCGAAATTAGAGATAACTTTTAACAAAAAAATCACATCTTCATCTTTGAAATATGGTTTCTTCAGTTATTTGTAATTGAAACAGTCACTTATTGTTTTGCGTTGAATTCTGGTGAGTTGCTTTCATGTGTTTCTTGTTAACTATTTTGTAACAGTCGTTTTTGTTTTGTTCAATATAATGGGCATGAATATTCACTTTTAATGCTAAAAAGGTGCTCAGTGTCACGTTATTGCCATTATTTTGAACATCCGTGTTGATAATTTTGTACACGGTTTGTAGTGTAAATGTTAAATATATCGAACACGGAATTGTCATGGTAGGAAAACGCAAACCGATCATTGGCGTTGTTAGCTGTACGAAGGAGCTCAACGGCTATCAAATTCAAGCGGTTAATGGATTTTATCTTCGCGCTGTCAAAGATTTTGGTGGAATGCCAATCATTCTTGCGCCAGACATGTCTGGTGATGAAGTGGAAGAAATTTTGAATGTCTGTGATGGCTTTTTATTCCCAGGTAGCCATTCAAACGTTGCACCGCATCGCTACAACGCGAGCCACACTGAAAATAAACGAGATGAAGCGCGTGACGAGCTTTCTATCTCTCTGATTAGAAAAGCCATTGACCGAAACATTCCATGTTTAGGCATTTGTCGTGGTTTTCAGGAAATGAACGTTGCACTGGGCGGAACGCTGAATCCAGCCGTTCACGATTCAGGTTTTAATGACCACCGAGAATCGGATGTTGAAGATTTTGAACAAAAATACGCACACGGCCACTTGGTATTAGTACAAGAGCAGAGTTTGTTTGAGCGTTGGCTGAAAGAGGAGGAGTGGGAAAATGCAGCTCACTTCCACGTCAACACTTTACACAATCAGGGTGTGGAACAGTTGGCACCTCAGTTAAGAGTAGAAGCTAAAGCCCCCGATGGTTTGATAGAAGCATTTAGCCTTCCCGAGCAAGATTTCTTTGTTGGTGTTCAGTGGCACCCAGAATGGAAAGCTAAAACAAATCATTTCTCACAAATTTTATTTAAAGAGTTTATGATGGCAGCCTCACGTTAACGTTTGGAGCTGCATATTGATGGACAATTTGGAGATTGGAAAAACTATTGTTCAGTTGCGTAAAAAGCATGAATTGTCACAAAGGGAACTCGCTGAAAGAGCTGGCATAACACACAGTGCTATCTCTTCTATCGAGAATGGCAAAGTGAGCCCGTCGGTGAGCTCGTTGCAAAAGATCGTCAATGTTTTTTCTTTATCTCTTTCGGAGTTTTTCATGATTGAACAATCTCCGAAAAATGAAGCGAAGGTTGTTATTCCATCTGAGGAACTGGTTGAAATGGGCAGTGAGTCTGTCTCGATGAAACTAGTGACCAATGGCAAAAAAGATCAGGTGATTGGATTCCTGATTGAAGAGTACGCACCTTTTGGAACGACAGGTGCGAGAGAAATCGAACACGAAGGCGAAGAGATAGGCACGGTTTTAGAGGGACAAATCACTCTGGAATACAAAGGCAAATCTCACGTTATCAAAGCTGGCGAGTCGTACGTTATTGATACGAACGAGCCGCATAGATTTACTAATCACACAGACAAGGCTTGTCGAATGATAAGTGCGCATACGCCAACCACTTTCTAAGTGGCGCTTGCCTTGTGTGATCACAAGGAGAGCGTATGAAAACCCAAGAGCAATGGATTGAGTTAAAAGATAATCTAAACATTGAAAACCGGGCCTATATTAACGGTGAATACAGCGCCGCGCTGAGCGGGCAGACGATTCCCGTAGTAAACCCAGCAACAGACGAAATCATTACAGAAATCGCTCGTTGCCAAAGTGAAGATGTCGATCTTGCGGTATCATACGCTCGACGAATTTTTCAATCAGGTCAGTGGAGTGAAAGCAGTCCTTCTTATCGAAAAGCAGTACTGAATCAGTTCGCTAACCTGATTGAACAAAACCGTGAAGAGCTAGCACTACTTGAAACGCTCGACACCGGTAAACCTATCTCCCACAGTTTTTCTACCGATATTCCAGGTGCTGCTAATTCACTGCGCTGGTACGCGGAAGCGATCGATAAAGTGTACGGTGAAGTCGCACCGACAGAAAAAGACGTACACGCTTTTATTTCCCATCAACCGATTGGTGTTATTGCTGCTGTTGTTCCGTGGAACTTCCCTCTATGGATTGCATGTTGGAAGCTTGGCCCAGCATTGGCTGCGGGTAACAGCGTTATTCTAAAGCCTTCAGAAAAATCTTCTTTAACCGCGATTTTCCTTGGTCAGCTTGCGGCTCAGGCAGGCATGCCTAACGGTGTGTTCCAAGTGATTACTGGCTTCGGTCATGAAGCAGGTGATGCCTTAGCAAAACACCACGATGTAGATTGCATCGCCTTTACCGGTTCAACACGGATTGCTGGTCAGTTGATGGTCAGTTCAGGTCAAAGCAACCTGAAACGCGTCTTCGCGGAAGCTGGTGGTAAGAACGCCAATATCGTTTTTGAAGATTGCGACGATTTAGACCGCGCAGCAGCAGAAACGGCTTCTGGTTGTTTTTATAACCAAGGTGAAGTGTGTGTTGCCGCGACTCGTTTGCTGGTTCATGAGAGCATCAAAGATCAGTTCATCGAAAAAGTGATTGCAGCAGCAAAAGCGTTCACGCCTAAAGATCCTATGAATCCAACATCATCGATGGGCGCGCTTATCGACCAAGACCACAAAGCGAAAGTACTGGAATACATTTCACTAGGTCAGGCTGAAGGCGCAACGCTGCGTTGTGGTGGTGATGTTGAAGGTCAAGGCGCGTTTGTTGAACCAACCATTTTGGACAACGTCAGTAACAAAATGCGTGTTGCTCAGGAAGAGATTTTTGGTCCTGTACTTTGCGTCATTCCATTTAAGGATGAAGCTGAAGCTATCGAGATTGCCAACGATTCTAAATACGGCTTAGGTGCCGCATTGTGGAGCAGCAACATCAATCGAGTACACCGTGTTGCCAAGCAGCTACAAGCTGGCTCCGTTTGGGTCAATAACTACAACGAAGGGGATATGACTGTCCCGTTTGGTGGATTCAAAATGAGCGGTAACGGCCGTGATAAATCACTCCACGCTCTGGAAAAATTCACTGAAACCAAAACCACTTGGATTCGTCTCCACGGTTAAGCCCACCGACGATTACGATAAATAAAGGAATATGATTATGAACAAGCATACGGACTCGTATTACGCTGATTCTGTGCCAAATATGCCAGATTACCCTCAACTTCAAGACAACATTGAATGTGACATCTGTATTGTCGGTGCCGGTTTCTCAGGGCTTTCTTCCGCGATTCATCTGGCGGAAAAAGGGTTTAAAGTCGTCGTTCTAGAAAGTGCCAAAGTTGGATTTGGAGCAACTGGCCGTAACGGTGGACAGATCGTCAATAGCTACAGCCGAGATGTTGATGTGATTGAAAGCCGTTATGGTCAAACCCAAGGCAAAGCTTTGTGTGAAATGATCTTCGAAGGTGGCGATATCATCCGTGGCCTCATCGATAAATACAATATCGAGTGTGATTTCAAACAAGGTGGCCTGTTCACCGCTCTCAACAATAAGCAGTTAAAAGGGCTTGAAGAACACAAGCGCAACTGGGAGCGCTACGGTAACGACCAACTTACTCTGCTGGATGCAAAAGAAATCGAGCAAACCGTAGGTACAAAAGTCTATACCGGTGGTCTTTTGGATATGCGTGGCGGTCATATTCACCCGCTTAAACTGGCGTTAGGTGAGGCTGCGGCGTTCATGTCACTGGGTGGTCAGATTTTTGAACAGTCAGCGGTATTGTCGATTGAGAAAGGTGCTAACCCAGTTGTGAAAACAGCGTTGGGCAGCGTTAAAAGCAAGTACCTTGTGCTGGCTGGCAATGCTTATCTTGGTGGTTTGGCACCGAATATCAGTAACAAAGCGATTCCATGTGGTACTCAGGTAATTACAACGGAACCTCTGTCTGACGAGCAGCTGCAACAAGTATTAACCAGCGGTTACTGTGTTGAAGATTGCAACTACTTATTGGACTACTTCCGTCTGACGGCAGATAACCGTCTGTTATTCGGTGGTGGCGTGGTTTACGGCGCTCGCGACCCAGAAAATATCGAAGCGTTGATCCGTCCGAAGATGGAAAAAGTCTTCCCGCAACTGAAAGGCATCAAAGTCGATTACACATGGACAGGGAACTTCTTGCTGACCTATTCACGCATGCCTCAGTTTGGCTCGTTCGCAGACAACATTTATTACCTGCAAGGTTACAGCGGTCATGGTGTTACCTGTACACACCTAGCGGGCAAATTGCTGGCAGAAACATTAACGGGCCATGCGGAACGTTTTGATGCTTTCGCTGCGCTAAAACATTACTCATTCCCAGGCGGTCGCCATTTCCAAGTTCCATTTACAGCGATCGGTGCGGCTTACTACAACTTACGTGACAAATTGGCAATTTAAGAGATAAGGAACATCGAAATGAGCAGAGTCGTTAAATTTGCAGCTATTCAGCTATCTAAAAGCTGGGATCTGGAAGATAACCTCAATAAAGCGAAAAAAGCCATTCGTGAAGCGGCACAAAACGGAGCGAATGTTATTCTTCCTCAGGAACTGTTCGCTGCCCCTTACTTCTGCAAAAAGCAGGAAGCAAAATATTTCGAATTGGCGGAAGAAACAGAAAACTGTCGTCTAATCAAAGAAATGAGTGCGTTAGCTAAAGAGCTTAACGTAGTGATTCCGGTTAGCTATTTCGAGCGTTCTGGTAACAACTTCTTCAACTCATTAGTCATGATTGATGCTGACGGTACAGTGATGGACAACTACCGTAAGTCACACATTCCTGATGGTCCGGGTTACAGCGAAAAATACTACTTCAGCCCTGGCGACACAGGTTTCCGTGTATGGCAAACCAAGTTCGGCAAATTTGGCGTGGGTATCTGTTGGGACCAATGGTTCCCAGAGCTGGCTCGTAGCCTAGCATTGCATGGTGCAGAAGCGATTTTCTATCCAACAGCAATTGGTTCTGAACCTCAAGACCCTACATTGGATTCACGTGACCACTGGCAACGCACAATGCAAGGTCACTCAGCTGCGAACCTAGTGCCTGTTATTGCTTCAAACCGTGTAGGTACAGAAGTGGATGATGGCATTGAAACTACTTTCTACGGCTCTTCTTTCATTACCGACCACACAGGTGGAAAGATTGCAGAAGCGCCACGCGAAGGCGAAACCATCATCTACGCAGAGATCGATTTAGATGCGACAGCGAAAGCTCGTCATGCTTGGGGCTTATTCCGCGACCGCCGTCCAGACCTTTACACGAGCGTTGGCAAACTAACCGTTTAAAGGGGCGTTAAGATGAAGTTGTCAACAACTCCGGTGCAAGATGGCTTCTATTTTCCGGCTGAATTTCAGCCGGTCAGTGAAGTGTGGTTAGCTTGGCCAGAACGCCGTGATAACTGGCGTGAAGACGCTAAGCCAGCGCAAGAAACCTTTGCCAACATTGCTAATGCTATCTCTCAAGTGGCAAAAGTTCGTGTGGCGGTATGCTCTGGCAGTTATGACCGCGCACGTGAAATGCTAGATTCAGAGGTTCGCTTAGTGGACATTCCATTTAACGATGCTTGGATGCGAGATATAGGCCCGACGGTTGTCATCAATGATAAGGGTGAGCGCCGAGGCATAAGCTGGAAATTCAACGCTTGGGGTGGTGAATACAATGGGCTTTATGATAACTGGCAACAAGACGATTTGGTGGCAGCTTCAGTCTGCGACATTATCGGCATTGATCATTATCAAGCGCCGTTTGTATTGGAAGGTGGCTCAATCCATACCGATGGTGAAGGAACACTTTACACCACCGAAGAGTGTTTGCTGAGTCCAGGACGCAACCCTCATCTGAGTAAGTCAGAGATTGAAGCGCTACTGAAACAGTATCTGGCGGTTGAGAAAGTCATTTGGGTACCGAATGGCCTGTTTAATGATGAAACTGACGGACATGTTGATAACCTCATGCACGTCATTGCGCCAGCGAAAGTGGTGCTAAGTTGGACAGATGATCCAAGCGATCCACAATACGATTTGTCTCGCGAAGCAGAAGCTGTTCTGAAATCTGAAACTGATGCGAAAGGTCGAGCGATAGAAATCGTGAAGTTACCACTGCCGGGACCACTACACTATAGTGAGAACGAAGTGAGCGGGATTGATGTGAGTTCTGGTATGAATCGCAGCGCAGGAGAAAGGCTAAGCGCTTCATACGCGAATTTTCTTATCGTCAATAATCATGTGTTTTTGCCACTGCTTGATAAAAATACAGACGCACAAGCGATAGAGATTTTGAGCGCGGCGATGCCGAACCATCAGATTATCGGTATTCCGTCCAGAGAGGTTCTTTTGGGCGGCGGGAACATCCACTGCATCACTCAGCAGATCCCAGCGTAATTTAAAGCTGTGTTGTTCAGTCGGTGAAACCTTCTGAGCAACGCAGCAAAGTCATCATAAGGATTGACCATGCAACAGATACAAAACAAAAGCCTTCTTTCGTTTATGGTGTCGAATGAAGCGGAAGGGATAGCGGTGACTAACCCAGCCACTGGCGAAGTCATTGGCTATGCTCCGGTGTCAGCAGAAAGCGACATTCTTAATGGCATTGAAAGAGCGAGTGTCGCTCAGAAAGAGTGGGCGGCGATGCCAGCCAAAGCGCGCTCGGCGTTGCTACAAAAATGGAATCAACTGATTCTGGATAACAAGCAAGATCTTGGTCGTCTTATGACGCTTGAGCAAGGTAAGCCGTTGGCGGAAGCTCAAGGTGAAGTGGTATATGGCGCGAGCTTTATCGAATGGTTTGCCGAAGAAGCAAAACGCACTTACGGCGAAACGATTCCAGCCCCAAGTAAAGACAAACGCTTAGTGACCATCAAGCAACCTATTGGTGTTGCCTGTGCAATTACGCCGTGGAACTTCCCAATTGCGATGATCACTCGTAAAGCAGGCCCAGCTTTGGCGGCAGGTTGTAGTTTTATCGTTAAGCCTTCTGAATCAACCCCTCTTTCTGCATTTGCAGTGGCAGAGTTGGCTTATCAGGCTGGCATTCCTCGCGATGTGTTGCAGGTGGTTCTGGGTGAAACCTCTCGTCAAGTGGGCGGTATTTTCACAACACATCCTCTGATTCGTAAGCTTTCGTTCACCGGCTCTACTCAGGTCGGCAGTATTCTCATGCAGCAAAGCGCTGCGGATATCAAACGTACCTCCATGGAGCTGGGCGGCAACGCGCCTTTCATCGTGTTTGATGATGCGGATATTGATGCCGCGGTCACCGGCGCGATTGCATCTAAGTTCCGCAACGCGGGTCAAACCTGCGTGTGTGCTAACCGCTTCTATGTTCACAGCAAAGTGTATGACGAGTTCGTCACTAAGTTTGATGCTGCGGTACAGAAACTTAAAGTCGGTAACGGCTTGGAAGCTGGCGTGAACATTGGCCCAGTGATCAGTGAATCGGCAAAACAGAATATCCAAGCACTGATTGATGGAGCCATTGAACAAGGCGCGAAACCTGTGTCTGAATTGTACCAGTTAGATGGTCTGTTCATGCAACCTGTAGTGCTGAAAGACGTGACACACGATATGAAGATCGTCTCGCAAGAAATTTTTGGACCAGTTGCGCCTGTGATTCGTTTTGAGAACGACGAACAACTGATCGAAATGGCGAATGACACTATCTACGGCTTGGCTTCTTACTTCTACAGTCAAAACATTCACCGTGTATGGAAGATTGCCGAAGCGCTTGAGTACGGCATGGTGGGCATCAACGAAGGTTTAATCTCTACTGAAGTCGCACCATTTGGTGGTGTGAAACAATCTGGTATCGGACGTGAAGGCGCGAAGCAAGGCATCGATGAATACATGGATGTGAAATACCTGTGCTTTGGCGGAAACTAATTTAAGGACGAAAAAATGACAAACCAACAACTACACCAAAGAAGAAGTCAGGTCATTGCTCAAGGGATGGGCGCTCTGTATCCCCTATACGTAGAAAAAGCTGAAAATGCCTATGTATGGGATGTGGAAGGCAACAAGTACATCGATTTTGCAGCCGGTATCGCAGTAACGAATACAGGACATGCCAACAAACGTATCAGTGAAGCGGTGAAAGCTCAGCTAGATAACTTCTCCCATACCTGCGCGATGGTCACGCCTTATGCTTCATTTGTTGAGCTAGCAGAAAAGCTGACCGAGTTGGCTCCGGGTGATACTAAGAAAAAAGCCATCTTCTTAACTACAGGTGCAGAAGCGGTAGAGAACGCAGTGAAAGTGGCACGTGCGCATACTGGTCGTAGCGGCGTCATCGCGTTTAAAGGTGGTTTCCACGGTCGTACACATATGACAATGGGCTTAACAGGAAAAATTGCACCTTACAAGGTGGGCTTTGGTCCTTTCCCGAGTGAAATTTTCCATGCGCCTTATCCTAACGCTTTCCACGGTATCAGTGTCGAGCAGAGCCTTCAGGCGCTAGAAGATCTGTTTGCATGTGATATCGAACCTGCACGCGTCGCAGCGATCATTTTTGAACCAGTGCAAGGCGAGGGCGGTTTCTACCAAGCGCCAAGAGAATTTGCGCAAGGTCTGCGTAAACTCTGTGACAAACACGGTATCGTTCTGATTGCTGATGAAATCCAAACGGGTTTTGCTCGCACAGGTAAAATGTTTGCAACGGAATACTTGGGCATCGAACCGGATCTGATGACCATGGCGAAAGGTATTGCTGGCGGTTTCCCAATCTCAGCAGTAGTCGGTAAAGCTGATGTGATGGATTCAGCCTTACCGGGCGGCCTTGGCGGTACTTATGCAGGTTCACCACTAGGTTGTGTAGCTGGCTTAGAAGTGCTGAAAATCATCGAAGAAGAAGATTTGTGTACCAAAGCAATGAGCATTGGTGAAGTGGTAAACGCTCGCATGAGCAAGCTACAGCAGTCTGTACCTGCGATTGGTGAAATACGTACCACGGGCGCGATGATGGCGATTGAGTTTACGGACCCACAATCAGGCGCTCCTTTGCAAGATGTCACCAAAGCGGTGATCAGCAAAGCTCAAGAGAATGGCCTGATCCTGCTTTCTTGTGGTGTTAAAGCGAACGTGATTCGTCTGCTACCGCCGTTGACTATTGAGTTCGATGTGCTTAATGAAGGTTTGGATAAGCTAGAAAAAATCATTCTAGAAGTGGTTAACGCTTAATAAGCTCTCACTCAGACCTTATTAGCAAAAGAGCCTGCGAGTTGGTGAAATCACTCGCAGGCTCTTTTATTTAGGAGATACCCCTATCAGAAACATGCTAATCCGTAGCGCGATTTAGCTCAGCACTTCTTCGTGGGTTTTAAGCGAAATAACACCTTCGGTCGGCGTTAAGTTAGACCAAATGAAGTTATGGAATTTGATGATGTCACTTGCGCTCATTTCCAGTTTGTCAGCCGTTGTATGAGAATCGGAAATAACCACTATATTGAAGTCTTCTACCAGCGCGGCGTGAATGGTTGCGTTAACACAGAAATCAGTCGCTAACCCTGTGATATACAGGGTTCCGACATTTAATGAGTCTAAAAGCTCTTTCAAATTTGTCTTATAGAAAGCGCCATTAACGGTTTTCTCGACGGTGTAATCTGCATCACTGATGACAAGCTCTCTGACGATTTCAAAATCATCTGTACCCGGCAATAAGTAGTTTTCTTTAATACCGTTATGCTGAATGAAAATAACGGGTAAGTTTTTGGCGCGGAAAGCATGAGAAAGCTTATTGATTCTTGAAATAACGCCTTCTCTGTCGTGTCTTGGTGTGTGGAAACAGCCTATCTGCATATCAATGATCAACAGGGCTTCGTTGCTCCCATCCCCTTTCGTTGTCGAGTCCGTCATGTCACTGTAATCCTTTACTTTCAGCCAAATGAAGGTCGCATTATAACCACTAAACTTTTGGCTATGCAGCCAAAATGAAGCCGATAGAGGCTATTTCTTCATTTATCTACGCTAGGGTTTTGATATCTGCTTTCATCTCGTTTAAAGTCTTTAACCTGATAAATATCGTTAAAAAGACATAGTCCATTAGGAACATAGATCGACAAGGAAAGCATAGTGAAAAAACAGGCGAGAAATCTTCATCCTTCTCTAGCAATTGCTAAGGCGCCTTCAGACGTATTCATGAACTTCGAAGCGTTTTTGTCGAACACTGAAACGCGTGTACACAGCCACGCTTGGGGGCAGGTTCAGTTAATCGCTGGTGGTATATTGGAAATGGAAGCGGAAGACACCCGTTTTCTTGCTCCACCTCATCTCGCGATTTGGGTTCCAGCAGGCACTCGACACAAGAGTTTTAACCGTAAGCCTCTGGATTATTGTTCCATCAATATTTCAGCCGAAATGACACACTCTTTTCCGACCAAAACAAGCTTAATTAAAGTTACCCCAATTGTGACAGCGATTATTGATGACTTCCGCATGCGCGAAATCGGTGTAGCGGAAAGTGTCGAAGACAAACGTCTGTTACAGGTATTGATTGATCAGCTTGCGACACGCGAGATGCAGCAGCACTTTTTGCCGTCCAGCCACCACAAATATTTGGCACCGATTTTAGCGGCGGTAGAAGAAAACCCGACCGATAACACCAGCTTGCAGCAGTGGGCTGAGCGAGTACACACTACCGAGCGAACGCTCGCCAGATATTGTCAGGCAGAACTCGGCATGAGCTTTACTGAGTGGCGCTTGCGTGTTCGCTATCTGCACTCAATGGACTTACTCCGAAGTGGACACTCGGTCAAAGAGGTCGCCTTAACCTTGGGATACAACCAAGCCAGCCCGTTTATTGCCATGTTTAAAAAATACTCCGGCCAAACGCCGGAGCAGTATAAGAACCGTTTGATGTAACTGGCTATTCGCTGAGTTTTTTCATCGCCTTTTGATAGCTTTCTACTTTTTCAACTTGCTCTATGTACTTCTTAATGTGGTGGTAAGGAGACATATCACAACGTGCTGTTGCAAGTTGCAGAGCTAGGACCATCTGGAAATCTGCGCCAGAGAGTTCATCGCCAGCAAACCATTTGTTGTTTGACAGATGCTTATCAACCAGTTTGAGTTGCGGAATAATTCTTGGGTCGATGAAGTATTGGTTTAACGCCTGCACAAACTTTTTAATCACAGGTTTAATAAAGAACGGCATTGGTTTATCGACCGCTTTTGATAAAACCAGTCGCATTACCAACAAAGGCATCATTGAGCCTTCAGCAAAGTGTAACCAGTAACGGTAATCTAACAGAGCTTTAGGATCTTTAGGTCTGAACTGTTGCTCGGTGTCGTAGGTATCAATCAGATATTCGATGATTGCGCCAGATTCAGCAATTACCAGTTCTCCATCGGTAATGACCGGCGATTTACCCAGCGGATCGATTTGCTTGAGTGACTCTGGTGCGCCGTAGGTTTTAGGGTCGCGTTGGTAAACTTTAATTTCGTAAGGAAGATTTAACGCTTCTAATAACCACGCAATGCGATTAGAGCGGGACTGAACGAGATGGTGCAGGATAATCATAAAGGCCTCTGACGTTACTTATTGATTTATCCTGCTAGTCTCACCAATCGCTAAGCATAGGTCAATTTAAAATACGCTATACATTGGCGAGAGTTATATAAGATGTGCGGTTATTGGTTAGCTAGCTGACGAATCACATAATCCAGAGCCCCAACTACTGCAGCAACCTGAGCATCGTTACATTCTTCATCAGTGACTTTCGGGCTATCAGGGTAGACTTCCGTTGTTGTGCCGTATTGGCAATTGGTAACACCACCACATAGGCCAAGTTTCTTCATTGGGTAAAGAATCACACCGTGTTGAACCACATCTGAACCGATAATCTGTCCGTTCGCGTCTGCTGGCGCAATGTGTGTTACTTTCGCAACAGATTCAATAACTGCCGCTTGGAATTCCAGCTGAGGCAATTCAGTGTCGCCAACGGTGTAAAAACCGTCTGGAATGCTGTCGGCTTCGTAGTCGATGCCATCGCGAGCGGCTAAAGCAGGGCGAAACTCGGTTTCATCTGTGTCTGTTGTTTCATGCAAATCAATGTGAACTAAAACTTCTTGAGGCAGGCTTGCTACCAATGCCATTAGGTTTGCTGACTCTTCTGCTGGGCTGTCAGCATAGAACGAACGGTTTGGATCAATCGCATTAGGGTTCCAGCGGTTGATGGTTTCGTATCCCCAAGGGCTGACGCAAGGCGCAGCAATAATGTTGAAGTGCTGCTTGTAGCGTTTAGCTTCGTTTGCCATAAACTTAAGTGCGCCATGTACACCGCTAGTTTCGTAGCCGTGAACACCGCCAGTAATCAACATGGTTGGTTTGTTCGCTTGCCAGCTTTTGCTTTTGATTGAGAACAGCGGGTAGCGCTCTTTGTCATAAGACAAAGCACCGTATTGCTCCACAACAAATTCGTTTTCTAACGCTTTAATTTTGGGCACAACTTCTTGCTGATATTCGCGTTTGATGGTTGTTGTCGCTCGCCATTGTAGGCGTTCAGCCTCTCCCCATTTTTGACCAGGGGTTCCGATTGGGTAAGCTTGTGAATTGTTCATTACTTTCCTTGGAATAATTATTCTCATGCCATGGGATGAGCGTTATTAAAGATGTTTCATCATTTCTGACAGGCTGCTATGTTACCTCTTGTTTTATACAAACCCAAAAAGAGAATGTCATATGGCTGGAGCTAGCTTACTCACTTTATTAGACGACATCGCAACCGTACTCGACGATGTTGCTGTGATGTCGAAAGTGGCAGCAAAGAAAACCGCAGGTGTGCTGGGGGATGACTTAGCACTGAACGCTCAACAAGTGTCTGGTGTAGCCGCAGAGCGCGAAATTCCAGTGGTCTGGTCGGTGGCGAAAGGGTCGTTTCGTAATAAGCTGATCTTAGTACCTGCTGCATTGGTGATCAGTTCATTTGTTCCTTGGCTTATTATGCCTTTACTGCTGCTCGGTGGTTTGTTTCTTTGCTTTGAAGGCGCAGAAAAAGTGCTGGAGAAACTGTTTCATTCCGCACCAAAGAAAGAACCAGAAGAGGCGATGGCGGAGTTGCAACAAGTAAGCATTGAAGAATATGAAAAAAGCAAAATCAGTGGCGCGATTCGTACCGATTTTATTCTGTCTGCTGAAATTATCGTGATTGCTTTGGGCACGGTTCAAGGCAAAGAAATGATGACGCAAATTATCGTCGTGAGTTTAATTGCGATGGTCATGACCGCAGGTGTGTATGGTTTGGTGGCTGGCATTGTAAAGCTGGATGATCTCGGTTTTTATCTTGAGAGAAAATCCAAAGGCGAAGGCTTAATGGCAAAGCTGGGTGGTGTGCTGGTTGCTTTCGCGCCTAAACTGATGAAAGGCCTGACTGTGGTTGGCACTGCCGCGATGTTTTTAGTCGGTGGCGGTATCGTTGTGCACAACGTGCCGTTTATTCATCATTGGGTTGAGCCTATTATTATGAAACTGCCTGACCTAACTTTAGTCAATGCGCTGGTTCCGACGTTACTGAATGGAGCCATTGGTGTGGCAGCAGGTTTAATTGTTGTCGCGGTTATGGAAATCATCCATAAGGTGCGAGGTAAATAAGCCTATGTGCAGCTTCAGTTTGCAGCGTTAGGCTAGGCTGGTTTGGCTCGTGGCGACGCATGAGTATTTAGGTGAAATATTTATTTGGCGATTTGTCGCTAGGCGAATAGACTAGCGCTTTTCGAAATTTGGTGACCACTGCTATGCAATGCGAGTTCTTTACTCAGCAACTATGTACTTCATGCACGAACTGCGCTCAGCCTTATCAACAACAGGTTTCTGTAAAAGATGCCGAATTGAAAACGCTGTTGGCTGAGCTTAATCCAGAGCAGTGGTTGTCCCCTGTCACTAGCAGTGAAACCCGATTCAGAAATAAAGCAAAAATGGTTGTGCTTGGCGCAGCTCATGCGCCAATTTTGGGTATCGAAAATACGCTCAATGGTGAACCTCTTTCTTTAACGCATTGTCCTTTGTATCCGCAAGATATGCAGGATTTACTGGCGTATCTGCAAAACTGGATTCGCACTTCGGGCATCCCACCGTACAACAAAATCAAAAAGAAAGGTGAACTGAAATTCATCTTGCTAACTCGCAGTGAACATGGTGGTAAGTTCATGTTGCGTTTTGTTGCGCGTAGTAAAGAGGTGTTGCCTCGTATTACCAACAATCTGCCTCGATTACTTGAAGATTTTCCTGCTATCGAAGTGGTTTCAGTCAACATTCAGCCAGTACACATGGCGCGTTTGGAAGGTGATGAAGAGATCTTTTTGACCGAGCAAGAGTATCTGATTGAGCGCTTCAACGATGTGCCACTGGTTATTCGACCTAAGAGCTTTTTCCAGACCAACCCGAAAGTCGCACAGGCGCTATACGCGACGGCTAGAGATTGGGTAAGAGAAGTTTCGCCAAGCAAAATGTGGGATCTGTTCTGTGGTGTGGGCGGATTTGCGCTGCATTGTTCAACACCAACAACGGAAGTGATTGGTATTGAGATTGAGCCGGAAGCCATTGCCAGCGCAAAACGATCTGCGCAGGAGATGAGTATCGATAACCTGAGTTTTGCCGCGTTAGATTCCGCCCAGTTCTCTCACTCACAAAATTCAGCGCCGGATCTTGTGCTGGTCAATCCACCACGCAGGGGCCTTGGTAGCAGTTTGACGGACCAACTGGAAGCGCTTGCGCCAAAGCATATTGTTTACTCAAGCTGTAATCCTCACACCATGAATGAAGACGTGAAGAACTTACCAAGCTACAAAGTGGTGAAAGTTCAGTGGTTTGATATGTTCCCACATACCAACCATGCCGAAGTGTTAGCGCTTTTAGAAAGATTAAGCTAGTCAGTTGGAGTTAACATCGCCGCGTATGTTTGCTTTTCGACTGACAGAAACTGCGATAGATTGAGCAAAGTCTGGCTATCATTGATAGAGAATGACAACTAGAAGCGTGGAACTACATTGGTTAATAATGACCCACGCTCAACATTAGACACTGACTCAACCTAACGACAAACATGCAGCGACTACTGATTTCATTCCTTTCATTACTGATAAGCTGCACTGCCTTTGCTCAGGGCAATGTGTTACGTGGCCCGTCAATCAAAGCTCACTTGCCCAAAACTGAAGTGGCGAAAGTCGATCTGGTCAAAGTCGATAAGTCCAAACGACGTATGTATCTCGTATCCCAAGGTGAAGTGATTAAAGAGTATCGTATTGCTCTAGGGAAATCTCCGCGCGGACATAAGCAGCAGGAAGGTGACCAACGGACACCGGAAGGGCGCTACTATTTGGATGACATTATGCCAAGTAGTCAGTTTTATCGTTCGATGAGTATCAGTTATCCGAATCTAAGAGATAAATTGCGCGCACAGGCCGAGGGCGTTGACCCCGGCGGTGAAATAAAAGTGCACGGCTTAAAAGATGGCTATGATGGAGACCCACAATTCATCCAAAGCTTTGACTGGACAAATGGTTGTATCGCCTTAACCAACCAAGAGATGGATGAGTTTTTAAGCCTAGTGAGAATTGGTACGCCAATAGAAATTGAATGGTGATTCAAACCATAGTTCTTTTAAGTTATCGAGATTGGTTATGCCTGCGCTTGGAATGGTTGTAGGTAATCATCACAGACTTCAAGCTTATAGGCTGTCTTCGAATTCAGCAGACAATCATGCATTTTTTGACGAGAGACCTTATAGAGTTCATCGCTGATAACATGATCTTTTTCCCATTGTTCTCTACTGGGCCATTGTGCATACCCGACGAAAACATTCGGTACATCCGACTGATGAAGCCGAGAGCCAAAGCTACCACAATGCTGATAAATGGCTTTGGTCACCTCTAGCCATGATTCCCGAAATACGGCTTCGCTTCCTTCTTTAACTTCAAACTCATATACAGCGATGAACATGATCCTTTTCTCCTTTAGTGCCAATTTAAGGTACGAACCTATCGAATGAAGCTAAAGCCATTTGGATAGGAATGTAAACCATCAAAATCCCCTTTGCTCAGTGGAACGCCTTCTTTCCTTGCTATTGCATATACCATGCTGACATGGAACATGTAGTTCGGAACTATATAACTGAATATAAAACGGCTTTGAGGAAGGTTGATGTTGTTGAAGCCCGCAGAATCTGAAAGCAACACGCTATCGTCGAGCTCCGTCACTTCTGGGAACTCATTTAATAACATATGAACGTCTGAAATAAGACGAAGAACTTCCTCTTTCCCATGTTGAGAGCTCGTACAGGAAATCACATCTTTGCCGATTAAAGGGCAATACCCCCTTAAAAGAAAGTTCGCGGCTATTTGTGCATTCATCTCAAGGGAGAACATACCTTCCGTTAGGGAATCCGTAAATAACTCTTCCGGCACTTTTTCAACAACAACTTTTAGTTGTTCCAGATAGCCTAAGAACAAATTTTTAATTGAGTTTGTCATTTTTCCACACAAGCCCTTAGAGGAAACTATCTATATAAAACTAAGAACATAGTCGGCTATAAGAAAAAGCAGGTCAACGTTTAACATGCTCTAAAAAGACATCTAGCTTAGATCCTTTAGATTTGACACAGCATCCAAAATAAATACACTACGTATACGATTTATATATTAAGCGTATGTTTATGGGAATTGTTAAAATTTCGGATGAGCTTCATGAAGAACTTCGCAAAGCAAGTTCGGTTATGTCACGTTCAATTAATTCACAAGCAGAGTTTTGGATCAAAATGGGCATGTTAGCCGAATTACACCCTCAACTTTCATTCAATCAAATCATTGCGAATCTGATGCAATCAGCGAATGTTTCTGCTTCAAATGTTTCGACGGCGGAAGAGTACACTGATGCGTAAGGAAGTATTGATTAAATCAGAACAAGACATCGCTTTGATGCGAGAATCTGGAAGGTTACTTGCTCAGGTTTTTAAAATGCTTGATGACTACGTTCAACCTGGCATTTCAACGATGGATATCAATAACAAAGTTGAGCAATATATCGTCAATGAACTGAATGCTCGTCCTGCAAGTAAAGGACAGTATGACTATCAGTACGTCTTAAATTCATCCATCAACGAAGTGGTGTGCCACGGAGTACCAAAAGAGACTGAGATCCTAAAAAGTAGCGATATTATCAACCTAGATATTACTCTCGAAAAGAATGGATTCATTGCAGATTCAAGCAAAATGTATGTGATGCCTTCAGCCTCACCACTCGCGGTTCAGTTGGTTAACACAACTTACAATGCTATGTGGGAAGGGATTAAACAGGTTAAGCCTGGAGCCAAACTTGGTGACATTGGCTATGCAATACAACGATATGCCGAGTCTCATGGGTACAGCATTGTAAGAGAATACTGTGGGCATGGAATAGGTCGCGAAATGCATGAAGAACCTCAAGTGCTTCATTATGGCCTGCCAAATAGTGGACTCACGTTAAAAGAGGGGATGATATTCACTATCGAACCTATGGTTAATCAGGGTACTGCGAAAATAAAGACCAAGAAAGACGGCTGGACAGTGGTTACCCGAGATAAGAAGCTTTCTGCTCAATCTGAACATACGGTATTAGTCACAAGTTTGGGTTATGAAGTCCTGACGTTAAGAGAAGAAGAAAAGCTGCCTCAGATGTAAGCTCACTCTAAGAACTAAGTGGCAAAATATTCAAACATGCTCGGCGATGTAGAAAAACATCTGTTTCGATTCGACTTGCGGTAATGAAGAGTCAGCGCAGGTTGGCTGACTCAATCGTTGAGCTTTTTGATGAATGATCTCTTCGCGGTAGCGGCTAATAAACCTAATTACCAGTATAGAGCAGGTCGTTATTGATTAGGTACAAACAGGCGTATTCTGTGACCATCGGGGTCAATGGCAACAGCGCTAAGGCCAAAGACAACCTTTGTTGGTGTTTGGAGGAATTTAACGCCCTTCGATTGCCATTGGTTAAACAGATGGTGCAATGTCTCCGAGTCTTTAACTATCAGAGAGAGCTCCGTTCCGCCACCGGTAACCTTGGATATCGGGTCGGCTTGAGCTAACTGCTTCAGCTCAATATTGATACCCATTTTCAATGGGAAAGAAACAAACGTTGGTGATAAAACGTGTCCTTCACAATCAAATACATCGCTATAGAAGGCTTTACTGATTTCAATATCTTCCACATACAAAACAAACGAATCAAATGTAAACATACATGCTCCAAAGGTCATACAGTAAGATTTGACTGTTAATGTAATGAACCCCTGTGACAGTTTTTGTCAGTAGCGTAGTTTTGGTTGGCTAATCCCTTCTTCTTGCTGCCATTTTTTTAGCAACTCAGAACGATGCGGTAAGTACTTTTGTTCAAGTGTCTGCCAATCTTCAATTCTATCTAACCGAAAATTGCGAAACGCATTTCTTGTTTCACACCAAGCGACCAACACATAGTGTTGCTGAAACATACCAATCAGTATTGGCCAGATCACCCGTGAGCTTGAGTTCCCTTTCAAATCTAGGTAGTTAATATTGGCTTTGTATTGGTGTTTGATTGCCTGTCGGATCTCAGACATATCAATGGTCAATTCTGGCACTTCAATAATCGATGCAACACGCATGACTTCTTGGCTATGTTTGACCTTATGATCTGCGGGCAGTACGGCTGAGATTTTTGCAATGGCGTTTTTAGCCGATTCGCTAAACTCGCCATTTGCTTGTTTGGAAATCCAATCGGCACCTAATAAAAGAGCTTCTAACTCTTCCATTGAAAACATCAGCGGAGGCAGCGTAAATGTTGGCTTTAATACATACCCAAGCCCCGCTTCTCCTTCTATTTCAGCACCTTGTGTTTGCAGGGTCGCAATATCACGGTAAATGGTGCGCACACTGACATTCAGTTGCTCGGCCAGATGTTCAGCGGAAATAGGGTATTTATGACACCGGAGTAATTGCAGTAAATCAAACAGTCGTTGGCTTCTAGACATAAGTGCGAAGTATTCAGAAGAGTTGAGGCTTCTCAGTATCGTTACATTCCATGGGATATGAAACAAGTAAACCAACCAAATTAGCTCTTGAGCAAATATTTTTCGTCTTAACCATTCCGATCATGAATTTTTCTCACAATCAACATTAAGTAATAGCGTTATTAAACTTGTAGCACGCCAGTTATAACTAAGTCATGGATTTTACGAAAGATGATTTTGTTTTCATCTTAAGCACATTGAAGATAACGCTCATGACTCAGAAATTTACGTTCACAATTAAAAAGACCTGTCTTGATGAGAATTATCGTCCATCAGACAAAACACGTATCACAACTAACTTTGCGAACTTAGCGCGCGGTGAAAACCGTCAGCAGAACTTACGCAACGCATTAAACATGATTGACCGCCGTTTTAATGAACTCGCGTGTTGGGATAACCCAACGGGCGATCGTTACTCGGTAGAGCTGGAAATCATCTCTGCGGATATCAAAATGGAAAATGCAGACGAAGCTATTCCATCTATTGAAGTGTTAAAGACTTATGTTGTTGATCGCAAGACGAACCAACGTATTGAAGGCATAGTCGGTAACAACTTTTCGTCTTATGTGCGTGATTACGACTTTAGCGTTCGTTTACTGGACCACAACAAAGGCAAATCGCAATTCTCAGTACCAGAAGATTTTGGCGAGTTGCATGGCAACATTTTTAAGTCTTTCATCAAATCAGAGGCTTACCAACAAAACTTCGCCAAACCTCCGGTGATTTGTTTGAGCGTTTCAGACAGCAAAGTGTATAACCGCACCAACAACCAACACCCAGTTCTTGGTGTTGAATACGAGCCGAATGAGTCGTCATTAACGGAACAGTACTTCCAGAAAATGGGCTTACAAGTGCGTTATTTCATGCCTAAGAACAGCGTAGCGCCATTCGCATTCTTCTTCTTTGGCGATCTACTGAACGACTACACCAATTTGGAACTGATCAGCACCATCAGCACAATGGAAACATTCCAGAAGATTTACCGCCCTGAAATCTACTTTGCCAACACAGTAGCAGGGGAGCGTTATCAACCGAATTTGAAGAGCAATGAGCACGCATTAACAGACATTGTGTATGACCGCGAAGAACGCACTCGACTCGCCATTGAACAGGGTAAGTTTGCTGAAGAAGTCTTTATCAAACCTTATCAGTCGGTTCTTGAGCAATGGTCTGCTCAATACGCGTAATCCTTAACGAGACAGAAGAACAGCCAACATTATGACAAAATTATTCCCAACATCGACGGCAGGCAGCTTGCCTAAACCTGTTTGGCTAGCTCAACCAGAAGTACTTTGGTCTCCTTGGAAGCTAGAAGGACAAGAGCTGATTGACGGTAAACATGATGCACTGCGTGTAGCACTACAGGAGCAGCTGCTCGCAGGCACAGACATCGTGAGTGACGGCGAGCAGACTCGTCAGCACTTTGTGACTACCTTTATTGAACACCTAAATGGCGTTGATTTTGAAAACCGCCAGACAGTGAAAATTCGTGACCGTTACGAAGCTAGCGTACCAAGCGTTGTCGGTCCTGTTTCACGACAAAAAGCCGTGTTTGTTGAAGATGCAAAATTCCTGCGTTCACAGACAGACAAGCCGATTAAATGGGCACTTCCAGGGCCTATGACTATGGTTGATACCTTGTACGACGCGCACTATAAATCTCGTAAAGAGTTAGCGCTTGAGTTCGCTAAAATTCTGAATGAAGAAGCAAAAGAACTTGAAGCGGCTGGTGTGGACATCATCCAGTTTGATGAACCTGCGTTCAACGTTTTCTTCGATGAAGTTAATGACTGGGGCATCGAGGCTCTTGAACGCGCAATCGAAGGTCTGAAATGCGAAACCGCAGTGCACATTTGTTATGGCTATGGAATCAAAGCCAATACAGATTGGAAAAAGACTCTGGGTAGCGAATGGCGTCAATACGAAGAGGTGTTCCCTAAACTGCAGAAATCGAATATCGACATCATCTCTCTAGAGTGCCATAACTCACATGTACCGATGGAATTACTAGAACTGGTGCGAGGTAAAAAAGTGATGGTCGGTGCTATCGATGTAGCAACCAACAGCATTGAATCACCTGAATCAGTAGCAGCGACAATTCGTGAAGCACTGAAATATGTTGATGCCGACAAGCTTTACCCATGTACAAACTGCGGTATGGCTCCGCTACCTCGTGAGGTAGCACGTGAAAAACTCAGCGCACTCAGCGCCGGTGCAGAGATTGTGAGAAACGAGCTTTTAGCCAAGTAACAACACTTACTCACATCGAATTAGGTCAACTAGAAAGGTTATCGCTTAATCAATCGGTAACCTTTTTTGTTGCATCTAACTCGTCGCCTTTCTTTTTCTATCGCTTTCGAAGATACTCTTGTACAAATTTTTTAGCCGGATAATCTCATGCCTCAAGCCAATTCTGTGGTGGTACTCGACTTTGAAACCACTGGCCTTTCTCCCAATCTCGGTGACCGCGCCATTGAAATAGGTGCGGTTAAATTAGTGGATGGTGAGATAGTTGATAGTTTTCAGCAACTCATGAACCCCGGCTTCAGAGTAAGCTCATTTATTGAAAGTTACACTGGTATCACTAACAACATGTTGCGCACAGCTCCAAGCTGCGACGAAGTAATGGCAGCATTTAGTGAGTTTATTGCTGATGAAAACCTGATAGCGCATAACGCTTCGTTCGATAAACGTTTTCTAGACGCAGAACTTGAGAGAATCAATTGCAGTTATTCAGGAGAGTTTGCTTGCTCTTTACTGGTGGCAAGACGACTGATTCCAGATGCACCGTCACACAAACTTGGCGAGCTTGTTCGCTATAAAAACATCGAAAACAACGGCGTTTTTCACCGAGCCTTAGCCGATGCACAAATGACAGCCCACCTCTGGCTTAGAATGGTTGAAGACTTAGAGCAAGCCGGAATCGTAAAGCCAAGCTTTGAGTTTATGCAAACTGTTAGTAAAACAGCGAAAGGGAAATTGAACCTATTACTTGCTAGAAGCCGTGTTTAATTAAAACCCGCAGAAAGCAAAAAGGCGTTAGCAAATTCGCATCTGCTAACGCCTTTATTACGTCTTTAAGCGTAAAAATTACGCTGACTTTGATTATTCAACGTCGCAATCAGTACAACTTTGTAGTGCGATTTCGTGTTCAAAGACGACTGTATTTTCTTCCGATAGCTCTGCGATTTCATCCGCTACTTCTTGCTCGTCTTCCTCTTCAACTTGATTCTCCAGCTCTTCTTCAGAGTAGCCGTAAAAGTTCAGCAATAAGTAATCACGAGCTTCGTCTTTAGTACATGTCACGTTTACAGAGAGGTCTGGTTCAACGTCACCTTGCTCGATGATTGCAGCCACTTGCGCTAAAACATCTTCTTTCATCGCAGCTGTTAACCAACCAAGATCAGTACTTACTGTGGTTTTTTTACAGTTAAAACAAGGCAGTTGATGAAAGTAATATTGAAAGTCAGTCATAAGTCATTTCTTCTTTAAGTGTTATGTAGCGAGATAGTTTTCCAATCACTGGAAAACTTATCTCAAGATTCAGTTTTTTGAGGTCCACGGTTTCTTTTCTGGTTATCAAGTAAATTCGTTAACTCCTTCCAGCCTAGGGGTTTCGAAAAGTAGTAGCCCTGTACTTGATCACACCCTAGTCTTTTTACGTACTGGAACTGCTCTTCAGTCTCTACCCCTTCAGCTACCGTGGTAAGTTGATAGAGTGAGGCCAATTCCAAAATAATATCAACTAATGGACGATGCTTAGTTGTCGATTCCGATAGACGGTAAATAAACGAGCGATCTATTTTCAAGCAATCAACCGGATAGTGTTGGAGCTGAGAAAAGGCTGTATACCCAGTCCCGAAGTCATCTAATGATAGTGAAATCCCCAGACCTTTTAGTTTTCCAAGTCTGTCTATAGTTTTATTGTCATCGGCAATTAAGCACGTTTCAGTAATTTCCAACTCTACTTGCTGTGGAGGGATTTTATGAAAATCCAGTAATTCATCGACTTTTGAAGCAAAGTTGTCATTTTTCAACTGCCATGAAGAAAAATTTATCGACATTTTGCCACTGTATTGCTGCTTATCGATTAATTCGCGTAAACATTCAAGAGATTTGTTTAAAACCCACTCATCAATACAACGAATTAAACCTGTTGACTCAGCTATAGGAATAAATTGGTCTGGCCCGACTTCTTTTAGCAGACTTTCTTTAGCTCTAATAAGCGCTTCTATACCAATAACTTCGAGTGTTTGGCTATCGTAGATAGGCATAAAATTTAGATAGAAATTATCATCTCTTAAAGCATTGCGTATGGCTTGTTCAATGCTCGCATGGAAGTAGATCTCTTCTTCAAGTGATTCAGAATAAAAATGAAAGCCGTTTTTGCCACTTCGCTTTATTTGATACATAGCTGTATCTGCATACCGCATAAGTGTATCAGCATCTGTAGCATCATTCGGTGAGACCGCTACTCCCACACTCAGATTTACTTCAAGATGTCGCCCATCTACCCATAGTCCGTCTTTACATATATCGACAATGCGTTGTGCAACCTTCGAAATGATGTCGATGTTAGGTGGATGAGGTAGGATAACGGCAAATTCATCGCCAGCAATTCTAGCAACGTCGCTATACGTATTTGGGCGAACGATTAAGTCCTCCTTTCGGAAGCATTGACTAAGCTGCTGAGAAAACTCGACCAGAAGCCGATCACCCATGTAATGGCCATAAGTGTCATTGACTTCTTTAAAGTTATCGAGGTCAATGAAAAATAGTGCACATAATGTTGAATTATTCATCGCATCTTGGATATTACGCACTAATGCCGCACTGAATACGCTGCGGTTAGCAAGTCCGGTTAGTGGGTCTCTCTTTGCAAGGTAATTCAGGTCTTCCAACAACTTAATGTAGTTGTTATTCAGTGAGGAGACTTCATCATCATGAGGAACTCTCTTTAACGCTTTTTCATCGCCATCAATAGCCTTTTCCACCTGTTGAGTTAGGTGCTCTATTGGCCGAATTATCTGCTTTTGGATTAAGAGTCTTAACAAGTAAAAACACACTAACGTAACGTTAATGACTAAACTGAAAATCGCTATTTTGTAAGGATTCAATAGCGTGTCGATATACGTTTCAGATACTTTGATTGTGGCTCTGACCAATCCGTTTTCTGCCGATGTAGCCAAGGAATCTGGTTGGGAATACGAAATTGCCTCAAGACGGTTCAGGGTACTAACGTTCAATTTGGTATTTAGCTCAAGCTTTGAACGGTCCGTAAAGTTGGCCAGGATATTGGGTAAAAAACGTTCACTTAGATTAAAGTGCAATGACATGACTGAGGTAAATAGTCGAGAGTCCTTTGAATAACTTGTATCATAAATCGATTTTTCAGGTGAGAAGCTTTTAAACACGTTCAGTTGATAAAGATCTCCCTTTATCTTTTCGATACTGTAACTGGTTGTTTCTATTATCGATGAATAATCTGAGCTTAATTGTCTATCAATAAAATTTAGGTGTGCCGCTAATAAACTGCTTTCATCAGCTTCAGAAAAAGGGTCTGTGCTATCAAAATAAAACAGCAGTTCTCCCGAACTGTTGGTAATTCTAAGCTGAATCGATTTTCCCGTGCTTTTGTTCACACTGCTAATAAATCGAGTGAGGTAGCCTTCTGCAGAGTAGCTTTGGTAACTAGATCGTTCCTGAGTTAAATAGTTTGCGACTTCTACACTGTTTAAAAATTGCTTAAGTAAGCTATCTGTCTCAATCAGCTCGGTGTTCAAGTTGTCAATGATTTGCCCTGTTTGGTATTGCAGTTTGTCTTGAAGGGCCTGCAATACAATGGATTTTTGTGATAAATAAGCCACGAAACCCGCAATAGTAAAAATCGCAATGAGAACAGGTAGAATGATTAAGTTTATACGTTTTGATAATTTCACTTACGGTGCTCACTGATTTAGAACGCTAATCATACGATTACGTAGTTTCATTCCTTCAACATCTATTTCGCGATACAAGTAACTTCTCTCTAGCACCTCTGGGTCAGGAAACAACTCCGAGTCAAGCTGGTATTCATCACTGGTTAGTTTTATTGCAGCATCGTTGGAAGTGGCATACCAAACAGACTCAGCATTAATCGCTGAAATATCGGGGCGATTGATAAAGCTCAAAAACTCAATTGTTGCCTGTTTAATGGGATGTCCTTTGGGGGCGGCAAAGCATTCATGCCAAATCAAAGTGCCTTCTTTGGGGACCACATAACTCCAATCTTCAACTTGCATTTGTTCATTGATTAAATAGCCTTCACCCGAATAGGCAAGCCCCATGTTGACTTCGGATTGCTGCTGATGTTCTAGGGTATAGCTGGCGGTGTTACGCATAGCCAGTATATGTGGCTTAACATTTTGTAGCAGATCAAACGCTTCCTTAAGTTGCTGTTGATCACTAGTAAAAGGGTCATAGTTCAAAGCCAATAACGCCGCAGCTATGGTGTCTATATCATCAAGTGGAATTGTAATTTTGTTTTTATGTTCACTCCGTGGATTAAACAGTTCGATCCAACTGGTAACTGCACGATCGGTTTGCGAATTACGGTAAACAATACCCATAGAACCCCACATGTAAGGATTGCCACCTTCCCCACAACTGACCGTTGCTTGGTGGTTTAGGTTTTCGCGATGAGTAATTGCTGGTGATGCTAATGAATGAAATTTTCCAAGCCGATACATCGACTGGAGATTGATGCTATCAACGATAATCAAATCATAAATATTACCACGCCCGGTGTTGATAACCTCATCTCGAAGTAGTTCGTTTTCAAAAAATACCAGCTCAATACTGTTGCCGGTTTCCTTCTGATACGCATCAATCAACTCCGGCGATATATACTCTTCCCAAGTGTAAATCTTCACTTCTTCCGCTCTTACCGCAAGGCTCAATAGTAAGAGCCCCAAAAATTTGGATGAAAATGTCATATTCATTAAAACCGTCCTAAGGGGGCTAACTATCTACTCCAATTCTAGCAGCATAGCCGTGCTCTACAATCTGCAAGTGAATGACTTGTTAAGCACATCATTTTTCTATAAAAAATCAAAGACTCAGACAGCGACTGTGTTCAATTAGACAACAACTCAGTTATCTGGGGGCATTTTTTATTTCTTAACATGCACATCAACGGGCATTTGAGTGAAAGTTGTTGCCTTGTTTCTTTTATTCTAGAAAACAATACGCATGGAGAAGCTTTATATCCGCTGGCTCGATAAAGTGGGTCAGTTTGTGATAAAGGAAACCAGTCCTAGAACTCAGGTCTATAACCTTTGGGGAAGTCTATTCGTTTATGCCTTTGAATAGGAAGAACACACAAACAGCTCCCGTATATTTCACTGTTCAACCTTATGTATGACTGCTCCATAAGGACCAAAGACAGAGGGGTGGCCATCATTAATAAAGAACACGTTCGTGCCTGCTTCACCATCTTCCAATAGGAATACAATAATCATGGCACTTGTCGTTCTTTGCTCATAATAACGATAGGTCACATTCTTTTTAAAGATCTCATTGTTTTCAACTAAAACACCCCATTGGGTTATTTTTCTTGTTTTGTAATAACCCTCTGGATTGCTCTTGTAAGAGCCAGTACCGTCTTTGTTAAATATGTAGGTTTGATCGAAACCTGGCGTGTCTTCTTTTGTAAAAACATATTTACCAAAGAACTCTGCGGGAATCGATATGGTTGTGTCTGCGTAAGCATCTTTGTAATACATTTTTGTTATTCGAAGCGATGAAGGATGGTTACTTGGAGATGCGCTTGTCGCTTTTGCATTTGCACTCATAGCTACCGATTCAAGGGTTGGCTTGGGATTGGCTCGAGTCCATTGAGCCATTCTTCTTTCATTTTGTTCTGTTAAACGTTCAAGGGCACTGCTTTTACTGTCATCACAGCGGTCGCAGGCAGTGCACATATGCTCTCCTGGGCCCAAGTCAGCCTGAAAAAAGTCATTTAACACATCTTGGCAACGTTTGCTCCATTCACGCCTGAGGCTTTTATATTCGGCGTCCAAGCTTTTTTGCAAACTTGCTCGATCACTTTTCCACTCTATCAACGCCTTTTCGAGGGCTCTTTGTTCAGGCGTTTTAGAGGCTTCTATCTTCGCCAGTCTTTGGCGTTCTGCCTCTTCTTTTTCCTTTTGCAACTTAGCGGCTTGCTCGGCTTTTATGCGTTTTTCTTGTTCAATTTTTTGTCGTTCGTGTCTTTGTTCTTCAGCCTTCTTCTGGGCCTCCAACTCTTTGAGTTTGGCAAGCCTTTCTGCTTCAATGCGGTTTATTTCATCCTGCTTTTCTTTTTTGAGTTGCCTTTCCAATACTAATTCATAACTTAGGATTGGTACGAATGCCGTTGCGTTAGGCATGTACACTTCAGTACCAAGAGCGTCGTTTGATAAACCTGTGACTAATCCACTAGTTCGGCTACCTTTACCATCCGAATAAATACTATATAAGGTGTTTGGCTTTAACACCGCTTTGATATGGCTTACGAATGAGCTGGTACTCTCACTTGGTTTAATACCTTCTTTAATGGTAATGGATGGCAATGCAAAAGAAATATTGTATTCACCCGGTGTAAGTTCCAATGAACATAAACCTGAGCGGAACTCGCACACCATTTCGTCATTGATATAAAAAGCAGATGGCACACCACCATTCACAAAATGCCAGTTTCTGTAAAGAACCAACTTTGCCTTACCGTTATCAACAATAGCTAAGTCAGACAGACTGAGATTACTACCTGTTGATACGGATGGATTCGTCGCACACCCAATTAAAAGCCCTAGTAATGCAGATAAAAGTACAGTTCGCATCGATATTAACATTTTCAACTCCATGAACAGTTATCATGCTGGAATAATTTCTCATCTAGCAATGACGTAGGTGACATTCTGAAGAAGTATAATATTTATCGATTTAGTGAATATATTTAGGATCAAAGTTACAACAATAAATAGGCAGTGATTATGAAATCTAAGCGATTTATGGTTTTTCAGTTGTGATTATTGTTTGTTCTGAATGGGCTTTTTTATACCGAGAAGGATTGTGCAATCGGAAACCCCAACTGAGAGAAAACTAGAACACAAAATAGCCTTCTCGGATAAGTAATGCAGCAATGCGTTATTCGTCGATTCATACTCACCTAAGCCGACATCCCCATGAGCAAGATAAATACCACCAACCACAGCGCCTAATTGCTGATATTTCATGAAATCTATTGCTGTCTCTTTGCTATTAAACGCGAAGAGACAGTCTGATGATTGATTCAAACTTCGGATGTCCGCTAAGTCCAGATTATTTGGCATTTCTTTCGATGCCAATTTATTAGTTAAATTAATAACAACGTCTCTAATGACTGTTGAATCCTTTTTAGGATTATCGAACACAACAAGTTCAACATGATGCAACAGACAAATTTTTGATAATTCAGAATGTTGTTTAAGAGAAAGACCAGATACAAATAGGGCGTCAAGCCGGATGTGAGATAAAGTCGACTCTGTAAGTTCATTTGTTGCAATAGAATACCCATTTTCTAGGGAAGCTAATTTAGGTATACAGATAGCTATTTGTAACTCATCAGCGACAGATTCGACGGGTTCAAACATTGTGATCTCCTGCTTGAATGAAGATGATAGCGGCCAGCTTTTGCAGCGTTATTTAGATAGTGGCTATACTACTCTGTCAAAGAGAAGAGACAAGCGTACTTTCGCTCGTAACTTGATCAAGCTAAAAGTATCAGTTAATCAAATGGTTAAATGAGTCAAAAGTCTTTTTTACGTAATGTAAATATGTTAAATGTGTCTTCATGTGGTTCGCTAAGTCATTGAAAAAGGAGCAAGCTTAGCGAAATTTAAGTGACGGACATAGGATTGTTGCATGCTCAAACTTATCTTATTAGCATTGGCCTTGGTGTGGCTAGTTTTAAGGCAAAAGACTAAAGACAACCCCGAAAAGACAAAAACAATAAAATGTCGAAGATTGCTTGGATACTCATTAACCATGAGTATCATTTGGATAATTATTAAAGGATTTGGCATTCCTCAAAACCAAATCCATGTTGAAGCTGCCTACAAAATTAACAATGGTTCAACGCAAGTCCTTTTTGGTTATTCTGAGAATCGTTTGATACCCGCCCTCCATGTTCCAAGGTTCTACACTTACAATTTTACTGATATTTACAAAGTTCATGATTCGGACAGAAAAGTTCTGAGTAAAAAGCATCCTTACGTAAAAGACCCTCTAATTTGGGTAAATTATTTTGGAGGAATGCTTATTTTGCTGCTTTTAACATTCTGGCTTACCAGAAGTCGAAAACTCGACGGCAAATGGGCCGAGGCGTTGGAGGCAGACCAAAAGAAGTCCTATGTTGAGTTTGAAGAGTGGGCAGAAGCAAACAAGGTACGAAAACTTCATTCTTTTAAGTTGTTGCGCGAGTCTGAAGAGAGACGTAAACGACTTGATGTTATTAGCGCCCAAAAGCTAGCCGTAGTCACCAAAGCGATTAAAGCGCGCGGTATTGAACCCGCTATTTTTTCGGGATTACAGAAGGTTAAAGATGCGGGTTTATCTACTTTACATGTAGTCGCGGAACACCTGACTCGTGGTGAGAATGAGTCCGTGGTTATGCAATATGGAGCGCTCTATCCAGAAGAGTTTGAAAAGCAACTATTAGAGTTAGCCAAACGCGATGCACAGAAAAAAGCGGACGGAACAAATACAGACACTAAGATGGATGTTGTACTAAGAACCGCCCGAGAAAATTTATATATATTTCCAACAAGTGCTTTGCAAATATTCTCACGTGAAACCTATCGCCAAGTAGATTCACTAGCAAGACTGGTGGTGGGCGAAGATTACCTTGCTGTTAAAGAATCTGATGCTTTGACGGATTCTATGACTAAACAGCAAGCCGTACTCCATATTCAATACGTATGCTCACTCGAGAGTGATGACTTCAAAGATCTCTCAGATGCCCCGTACCCTGTGGGTTACAGAGTTGAGGATAGTAAGAGCCAACTAACCAAAGTGTTTAATGGTAAGAAAGTTTCAAGGACTCCGATTTCAGCATTTTACTTTGGCGTTAAAGCCCATTGGAAATTATTGATAAAAGGAGAGGTTGTAGATAGCGGGGAATTAAGAAGTATTCCTGATCCTAATATCACCGATTACGCTTTCCCAAGTTTAAAATCATTTGAGGGGGAGAGTTTAATGGATGCTCGCGAAAAATACTTTACCGCACTTGCGCGAACCAATATCTCATCACTGGTATCACAGATACAGGGTAAGCCTGCCAAGAAAGATCTTTCCGCTGCAATTGATAAGGCGAAATACAACAAGTACAAAGCCAAAGCCGACGAAACGAAGAAGCTGCTCAAAGAACTTGAGGATGCACTTAGAGATGAGATTAAGTCCGAGACACAATATGAGGCGGCATCAATATTGACTCAGAAAATCTATGAAAAATATAAGGATGAGGTAGACGCCTTGGCCTTCTCTATTATCGACAATGACGTAGACCCAGAAATGACTTTATTTATTTTGGATGAGTTAACCGAGCTGTTCCCTGAACTTGGTGAGTATGTTTCAGGCCTTGGAGTGGAGGTGTTCAGTGATTAGATTCATCTCAACCTTTGCTTTATTGATGACTGCTCTACCTGTTAAAGCTGAGTCGAAGCTTTATGAAATTTTGAAAGAAGGGTTTTATGGAGAGGTCGGGTCGCAAATAGCAAGCTTACCCGGCCTCAAACAGCTTCAAGAACTAGAAGAAGCCAAAAAATACAAGCTTGTAACCAATAAGCCACATAAAGGCAGATTGAATTATAAGCCTGAGCAAGAACATAAAAATGCTTGGATCTCACTATACGGAACACAACGAAGCATCAGACTCTTTGGTGATGCCTCTTTACCCGTAGGGCAGCACACGGTATTTGTTACTCCTTCAGACACAAACTTGATGTACTACAAAGGAAAAGTTGTGATTAAAGAAGGGCATTCCCAAGAACTTACCGTCCCCAAATTCTATGCACGCAACATGCTGTTTGAATTCAACATTACCACCACTCCGAAGAATGCAACGATTAGGGTAATGAATATCAAACCTAAATATCGATACGGGATGAAACTTCCTTTTAAAGAAGAAGGTTATGAGATCGAAATATCTAAACGTGGATATAAAACCATTCGAGATGTGGTCAACCTAAATTCGGAAGGGCAGCATTTTCACTATACCATGAGACGTTAAGAACGTAAGAAATAGCGCTTAGCAAAGTGGAAACGTTAGTCTACTCTAGAGGTTACCGGGTATTAAACGGTAACCTTTTTATTGTATTCAATTCGTCAACTTTCTTTTTCAGGAGCTTTCAAAATTCATCATGTACATTATTTTTTAGTATGAAAACTTCATGACTCAGCGCATATTTAACTTCGAATCCAATGGCCTTTAGTGTTACTTATTAATTTTTCTCTGTTTCTCTTGTTCCAATATATGGACAGCTTCTTTAAATGAGACAGGTTTGCTAAATAAATATCCCTGATAAAAATTTATACCACTTTGTCCAATTAATGCTAATTGCTCATCCGTCTCAATACCCTCTGCAATAACATTTGTTCCAATTGTATGAGCCATTTTTGTGACAGCAGAAACAATGCTTTTGTCTTTGTCACAAGAGCAAATGTTATCAATATAGGACTTATCAATTTTAATATAATCAATCTGCAGGTTTCTAAGTACAGCAATGGATGAAAAGCCCGTACCAAAGTCATCGACAGAAATCATTACTCCGGCTTCTTTGGCCTGAATAATACGGTTAGTGAGCTTGGTAATATTTGAAATCATTGCAGTTTCAGTTATTTCTAAATGAACATTCGCTGGATTAACCGAATATTTATTCATAATGAACTGCAAGTAGTTAATAAAATCATCATCTTCCAACTGAATTACAGACACATTAATCGAGATAGAAATCGACGGATGTGTTTTATTCATATCCGCTAATGCCTCAATAGACATTTTCAAGATTAACTGTCCTAGTTCAATAATCAATCCATGTTCTTCTGCTACTGATATAAACTCGGCTGGCGAGATGTTTTTATTCTCTAGCTCCCAACGAACGAGAGCTTCAAACGAATGAACTTCTTGATTGCTACAACGTACTATAGGTTGGAAGTTCATGAAAAAGTTCTCAGCGCCAATGGCTGCTTTTAAGTGATAACGCAAGTATTGATTTCGTTGCTGATCTTCTTGAATTTTTGTGTCGTAACAGCAAACTCTTGTGTTGCTTTTCTTTCCCTGTGTAACGGCTAGATAAGCATTTCTCATCGCTTGATTGATCGAAATGCTGTCATCTCCTATGTAGTAACCAAAATAATAATCAGGTTTAACTCGGATGTTATCTAGTTGAAAGTAAACGCTTAATTGTTTTTTTATTGTGGCAATAAATTTTAAGATCTCTTCTTCGGTGTTTACTTTTATGTGGATGGTAAACTCATCATTGCCGTATCGGGCTGAGCAAGTGTCATAAAATTTATCAATGTTTTTTAGAACCTCACCGACCTTGGTGATAATGTGGTCACCGTATTGGTGACCATAGTTCTGATTAACATTATGAAGTTTTTCTATATCTATATGTACAAATCCATTGAGCGAGCGGTGCTGATTGTTTTTGGCTTTTATTAGAGTTATTGCAGATATGAAACTCTTTCGGTTAAGCAACCCCGTCAACATGTCACGCTGCTCAAGCATGGATATTTTTTGATCTTTGTTGTGAGAATCAATTTCTAAATCTGATGCGATTGCTTCTACTTTTGCCTGACTGTCTATAAGAGAGAATATAATCCGAGAACTTTTTACGGCTGTTATACATAGAGCTACACCATAGAGTAGTCCCATAAGTCCAAGGCTTTCTAGGCTTGGGTCTCCGGACATAATTAGCACGACACTGTATGGGAAAATGGTCAGTGAAACATAAGCGATCGCAGAGCGAAGGTCACAGGACAACAAGGTAACGCTACCGCCAGACATGCCGCAAAAAATAATTAATGACAGCATAGTCTCTTTAGTCGACATACTCTGGTGAAATAGAGATGGGTAAAAAGCCCAGGTAAGGCCTGCAATCACGACACCAACAAAGTGCAAATCGAGCTTATGTTTATTGTCATTTGAAAAATAAGAATGAACAAAATATCTAAAAGCGGTAACTGAAATTAATAAGATTAACCAAAATAATTTCTCTTGTCCTATAACGGTTCCATACATATCAGTCATTACTAAAGTAAAAGCAATCACTATGTTTATTGCCAGTAAGACAGGAAGATTTGCAGATAAAATCAACAAACGTTGGTACTTGTACATCGAAGTTATTCTCTGAAGCATCGTTATAAGAACTCGTGAAACATCATCCATGAGGTTTGGGCTTCACAAGCAAAGGCTAATATAGTTTATGTATGGGTAAGATTACTCATACATAAACTATATCTAATGTAACACTCTATTAAGTAATAACAATATCTTATGCGTTATATTTGTATTGCGTAAGTTGATAGCTAGATATTTTTTGGTTAATGTCTAACCGTATTTGTTCTGTGAAGACGAATAGGGCAGTAATTAATACTAGAGCCGGGCTTTTAATATTTTCGTTTGTGAAATGTTTAAAGCTGATAATTTGTACAAGTGTATAGGTGATGAGTGATTGGATTAAGTTGGGCGGCAAATAGAATAGGCGCAAACCACTTATACTAAGCTGGTTACTCCTTGAGGAAGCGATATAAACCAATTTGGCTATGCATTCATTTTAGTAAGCATTAACCCAATTGGTCGATCTTCAATTCGATGGAGTGCTAAGCGTGCAAATATAAAGGGGCGTTAGTCAACCATCTATCTTGCGACGAAAATGCGTAACGTTCGGATACTCAGATAACCAATAAACAGATTCGCACTGATAAACACAGGTATCGCAATTAACTCTGCTGTGCTTACTCCTGCCAGCGCTAGCTTTAACCCACTCACCGTTGCTGACGCAATGCCAAATGTGTAAGCCCAATAAGATGGAGCGAACGATTCGGCGCCGAGCCATTTGCCGAGCCGAATCCCCAGAAGAAGCTGATAGAGTCCATAGCCCCACAGCATTAATATCCAGTGGTCATGGCTTGATGGTTCGATGGCAAGCCAAGCCATTGCGCATACAACGGGCGGCGCAAACTGAATGCCAAGTAATGGTCGCTGAGCTGAAGGTAGCTCATTTTCTTGCCAAAGACGTTGAATAATCAATGACTCCAGTGCCAGCCATGAAAACATACCAGCTCCCAAAAATAGCCATCCCCAATCTGGATAACCTAGTGAACCGAGTGCAGCAGCACTAGTAAAGTTTCCAGCAACGGTAGGTAAATACAGCGTAGGCACAGAGTCTATTTTTTGCCGATATCCCTTCCACAGAGCCCCATTGTGCCAAAGCGAAAAGAACAGGTGCCACATTATTCCTGCAGTGGTTAAAGCCCACGCTAAATGACGTGAATAAGGTTGAACTGCAAGGACTATTAGTAATGTAGATATACCTATGAGCGCAGGAGTGCTCCCCTGTACTGGGTGACGAAACTCCTCGTAGACTGCAGAAGGAGTGCGAATTGCTTGTGCTATATAGGCGAACAAAAGCAGTAGCCATACCAATATGGCTACTGCAAGCAGAGTTTCGCCGATGATTGATGGTAATTCCCAAAGGGAATGAGCAACACGCCAAGATTGACCCAGACCGGAAAGCCCAAGCACCATACCAAAATAAGAAGCAGGAATCGTCGTACGAGGGCGGGGTTTATTGGGCATGCTTATACTCTTAGGTAGCAGAAAAACGCCGATCAAATCATAAACAAGGGCTAATTGCAAAAGGCTTTGTTCTATCAAGGTTTTTGCCGAATCTCAAAGACAATCGCATACGGATTCATCAAGAACGGGTGTCTGTAAAAATCAAATGTTGAGGCAAATACAACGAAGCGCAACCTGTCATTTCATATTCAGTCTTGAATTCAAAGTGACAAATTGCGCTTAGAGGAAGTGAGATTTGATAGTTAAGCTATCCAATCATTTAAAGCGGTTTGAGTGAGCATTAAACCCGCTCGTAGACCCGGACGAACGCCGCTGTTCGGGAAAATCAGCCACTCTTGATCTTGTTCAACGCGGTACTCTTTATCGCCGTCGGTAGCAAGCAAACTGCCTTTTTCGAATGCGGTGAAGTTCTGCACGCTCTCGGCAAAATTCAGTTCAAAAGCTTCGGTCAGTTTGGTTAGCTCTTGGCTGACTTTATAAACCGGCATTTCTGGAGCACTGTTGTCAGGGCAAGGAGTGCCAGTGGTGAGGGCGATTAAGCCTTCTTTGATACCAACAAACTGAGAAAGATCGTTTTCGCCAAATGGCAGCGCTTTACCCAGCTCTAAAGTGCAGCTTTGGGCACCGCAAGTCTGGCTGCTGAAGTAGCTGAACGTTGCTGCTGGATCATGGTTGATCACCAGCGCTTCTAAGCCGACATTACGCAGCCATTCGATCATTTCAGGTTGATACTTACCAGATTCTACATAAGGAAGCAGACCAAATCGCACATGGAAAGACGGCTTTCTTGCGGTATGCAGGTCAAAGTGAACGCGCTGAGTAGTATTGGGTTGTTGTTCAAAGAACGAGATCACTTGCTGTTCAATGACTTGTGCGCGACGAGTTTCTTCACACGCTTCATAGTTGGCATGCTTACCGCTGAATAAGCGGTTCATGTCCACTTCTAGGTAGCGGTCACCTGTGCGCATCGCTTCGAGGTTGCCAAGTATGACTAGCAAGCGAACATTTAAAGAACGTCTCTCTGCCAGAAAATCCTGAACCAACTCAGAAACAATCTCGATAGGCGCGGTTTCGTTACCGTGAATGCCTGCGGAGATAACCACACTTTTCGATTGTGGGCTATCTGAGAACGCTACAGGTTCGAAAGCGATAATACCTTGCGCCGGACAATTCCAACGCAAAGTGGCGGTTTCACCTGATGCAGGGGAAAAGGCTTCCCCTGATAATGTCTGTTTTAAAAAATCCATTTCCAATAAATCCTTGCTTAGCGTTGGAATGGGTAGATTGAACCAAGGTTCATGATTTGAGTCAGCTCATCCAGTGCAGTGCGGTTTTCAATTAGTAGCTGCGGGTCTGCCAAATCTGCTTCAGTCAGGCGATCACGGTAGTGTTTATTCACCCACTGAGTCAGTGAACCATAAAGCGCATCATTCATTAGTGCATGCGGGTTTGCGGCTTTAAGCTCTTGTTCGTTAAGAACAACACGCAAACGCAGACAAGCTGGACCACCACCATTACACATACTTTCGCGTAGGTCGAATACTTTCACTTCGTTGATTGGACCACCGCTTTGGGTTAGCTCTGTCAGGTATGTCCAAACGCGCTCGTTCTTACGTGACTCTTCTGGAACCACAATCACCATACTGCCGTCAGCTTTGGTTAGAAGCTGGCTGTTGAATAGGTAAGTGCCCACTGCGTCTTGCACTGATACTTTATTGGTCGGTACTTCGATTGGAGTAAATTCACAGTCAAATTGGCCTAGCTTGCGGCGAATTTCATCAAACACAGGCGCTTGATTGAGGAACGCTTCTTGGTGATGGAAAAGAACTGGGCCGTTACTTACTGCAATCACGTCGTTGTGGAAGACGCCTTGGTCAATCACATCTGGGTTTTGCTGTAGGAATACGGTTTGTGATTCGTCTAACTGATGCAGACGAGCCACTGCTTCGCTTGCTTCACGCGTTTGGCGAGCAGGGAAGATTTTAGGTTCAACCTGACCACCAAATGCTTGGCGACCATACACGAACACTTCAACGCCTTTGTCACCATAGCTGCGACATAAGCGGTTGTGGTTCGCTGCACCTTCGTCACCAAATAGCATTTGCTGTGGTAGCGCAGCATGGTGAGCAAAGTGTTGATTATCTGCAAAAATCGCTTTTAACGCATTGCTGGTGGTTTGATCTTCAATGGAACGGTGGAACTTGTTGTTGAGGTTCGCCACAGTGAAGTGAACTTTACCATCCGCAGTATCCGCAGAAGGTGAAACCGTTGCCGCGTTGGCTACCCACATTGATGATGCTGAACTGACATTCGCAAGCAGTTGCGGTGCTTTTTTCGCGGCTTGAGCAATCACTTCTGCATCAGTACCTGAGAAACCTAAAGTACGCAGAGTGTGAACGCATGGACGCTCCTGCGGAGGAAGCACACCTTGCTTGAATCCTGAATCTGCAAGGTTTTTCATCTTCGCTAAGCCTTGCAGCGCAGCGAGTTTCGGGTTTGCTACTGCGTTTTTGTTCGATGTAGACGCAACGTTACCAAACGAAAGACCCGCGTAGTTGTGCGTTAAACCGACAAGACCATCAAAGTTAACTTCATAAGCTGACATAATTTTAGACTCCTATCAGCCTACTCAATGGGAAGAGTAGGCGAGGTAAACAGTTTGGGCAGGGTACGTTATTATTGTTTGTCTACCCCAGCGACTTAACCGATAAATTTCTAATAAGTGTACCGATTAAGGCGCGAGGGCATTTTCTGCCATGAATATTCAATTACTCGGATTGAGCGAGCTCTTCGCGACACTCTTCTTTTGCAAACAGTGGCGCAACTCGAATCAAGTCGCCATTCGCAACATTTAAAATCTCTGCTTGTGCAGGAGACAGGGTAATTTCTGTTTCTGTACAAGGCTGACAACCAATGATGGCTCGATAATTACGGTAATCAAGGTTGCCAACAAGCAGTGTTGATTCTGTTTCGTGATAAGTATCTGAAATCAATACTTTACGAGTTTCACTTTCACGAACAATACGAAGATCTTTGGTGTACGCTTCAAGCGTAGGGCCTGCATCAAAAATGTCTATGTAGCCTTCATAACGCATGCCTTCGCTTTCAAGGATCTTACGCGCAGGAAGCGTGCTTTCGTGCACTTCTGCAATTACCGCTTTTGCTTCGTCAGTTAAGAAATCAACATACATCGGGTGTTTAGGCATAAGTTCGGCGATAAACGCTTTTTGACCAATACCTGTCAGGTAATCTGCTTCGCTAAAGTCGATAGAGAAGAAGTGACGCCCCAAACTTTCCCAGAATGGCGAGTTACCGTTCTCATCAGACACGCCGCGCATCTCAGCGATCAGCTTGTCTGCAAATTTGTCTTCAAAGGTAGACATAAATAGCATGCGACTTTTCGACAGCAAGTGACCGTTCTTATCTTTGCGGTAATTAGGGTCTAAGAACAGTGTACAAAGTTCACTGTAACCTGTGTGGTCGTTGCTGAGGAAAAGCGTTGGCATTTGGGTATACACATTAAGCTCCTTTGACGCATGTACCAAAGTGCCAACACGGAAATCATACCAAGGTTCTGTTAGACCAATAGCGACTTCCACGCCACTGATACCAACCACTTGTTTACTTTCCGTATCTTCCAATACAAATAGATAGCCTTGATCGTGAATAGGTGCTTTCCCTTCCCATGTCTCGATCATACGCTCAATACGTGCTGCCAATCTCGCTTCATTGTTTGGTAGCGACGTAAAACCTACACCGGTTTTGGTCGCCAGTTTTAATAAAGCTTGCTTGTCATCCCTAGTGACTGGGCGAATTACCATCATAGTTTAAATTCCTTGTTATTTTTCCTGAAAAGAGAGAAGAGACTACAGGGCTAAGAACCACACCTTCTGGTGTTGAGTCAGGCCCACTTCTTCCATCAATTCTTTAGTAATGATCAGTCGATCCTCTGTTTGGTTCCCCTCGGCGATAAACGCACAGAAGCCTTTGGCTCCTTGGTAACCAACCAAGTATTGCTTTGTGTCAGCGTGAAGAGGTTCACCGACCAGTGACCCGGTTTTCATATTCAGACAAATAGGCAACGCATTGTGCGGAGCCGTCAAAATAGGGCCAGCATCGAAGATTTCCACATACTTGTCTGGCTCAAAACCTTGGTCATTTAAGAGCTGATATTGAAGTTCAGCATCTTGATGAACTTGTCCCATAACCGCTTGTGCTTCTTCGTCAATAAGAGGCACGTAAAGTGGATAGTGAGGCATCAGTTCTGCAACAAACGCTTTGTCGCGTGTGCCGTTGTAATATTCGACTTGGTTGTAGTCCATGCCGAAAAATTTGCGACCAACGTGTTCCCAAAAAGGAGCGCGGCCTTGGGTGTCTGCAATACCCGGCAGCACCGCCATCCATTCATTCGCGAATCGGTTAGAGTTCGCATTCATGAACATCAAACGTCCTAGCGTGATTAACGCCGGAGAAAGCGAGTGGCGCTGCGATGGATCAATATAAAAAGAGCACAGTTGAGAGTGGTCACTTAAGTCATGATTCAGCGTCAATGCGTGAATACGGCTGTGAACATTTAACTCTCGCGAGGAGTGGATAATGATGTCGTTGCGAAACGAGTAGAACGCCTGACGATATCCCGCTAATGCGTTGATGGCTCCTGTGCCCAACAAATGCCCGGTGTCGGTCTCTTCCAATACAAAGAAGTAAGATTCTTCGCCCGGACAAAAAACGTCTTGTTCGAATGAGTAAATGGACTGCTCAATTTTCTGCAATAGGTGTTCGCGCTTCGCTGGCAGTGTGCACACCATTGGGCCACTATCTACCGCAAGCTTTTCTATGTTGCTTAAATCAGTCAGTTTGACAGGACGTAATACAATCATGGGTTTAACCTTATTTTGTATCTAACAACGCTTCTATTACTTACTCAAATGAGTAAGGCCAGTATCCGATTCTTACTCAGTACTCTTCGGCTCTGGATAAAGGGAAACGTCATTGTGTTTGCCTCTGTGAACAGTTCCATCACTTTCAGAATACGCGACGAGTTACGACATTACGTTCGTAAAAACGACCAGTTTTTATAGATTTTCACCTTTTATTAACAAATGTGAGGTCGCTTTTTTACATTAATTCTTGGTTGCATATAAACGTTTTGACCTCTCTTCTCTGGGTGTGATTTCAAAATACGATTTATAAGCAGACGAAAAATGCGGGCCACTTGAGAACCCACAGGTCAGGCCGATTTGTACCACTGACAAATTGGTGGTCTGTAACAGATCCCGCGCTTTCTTTAATCTCAGTTGCAGGTAGTAACGAGCAGGCATGGTGTCGAGATAACGTTTGAAAAGCCGCTCTAGCTGGCGTCTCGATACATGCACTAAATCGGCGATCATATCTGCTGACAATGGTTCTTCCAGATTGCTTTCCATCAGTGATATGGCTTTTGCGAGCCTTGGAGGCAGCTCGATGTTTTCCAGTCCTCCATTAGCCAGTTCATCTTCTGAAGTGGCATTTCGTTGTTGTGACGACTGTTTGTCTCTGTCTAGGTACAACTCATCAGCGACGGAACGTGCGGCCACTTGGCTTTCATGTTTGGCGAGATACGCCATTAATAAATCGAGGCAGTCGGAATAACTCGCGCAGCTTGCCAACTTGGCGGACTGACGAAAGTGTTCGTATTGAACAGTAAGGTCTGGGTATTTTGTTTTTATTTCATCTTCCCAGCGCCAGTGAATCGCCCATGATTCATCGAGCCCAATACCATTTTCCAACAGCCAAAAACAGCCAGCCTGAACACTGATAATGAATGTGTTTTTTTGTTGATAGTAGTGTTGCAGCGCGAGTTGAGCGGTGTTAGATAAAGGGGCTTTTGGTTGTTGTTCACTGGCAATGATAAGCGCATCGTATTGGGAAATGTCTGCGAGGCTTGCTTGCGTCATCAAGGTGATAGGTGGGCTTGCCATCGATTGTGGAAAACCACTGATTTCGATGCTTGCACCAGCCTGTTCTCCCACATAGAGAAGCTGAAATTTCTCTTCACCCAGAATTTTGTTCACCTGTGCAAAAGGCTCGGTGATTGATCCCAACGTAAGCAAAGAGCATTCATTTGGGATGAAAATTCCAATTCTGTGCTGTGAAGAAGTTTTAGGCATACTTATGTCAGCGCATCCTGCTAAAAGTAAGCACTCCATTTGTCCGCAGACTCGACCGCTTACATTCGAAAATCAAATCAACTGTTGCCAATACTAAAAATGAATATTTGGGTTACTAACGAATAAATAATCACTAAGATGTTTTAAAGATGAAAATATATTCAATAGATATGGCAAATATTAATAATTAATGCTGTTGACCATTCTGTTTGTTGAATGATTTTACCGCATAAAATTATTAAAGGCATAATTAAAAACTAACAAATAAAACAAATTGGAAACAATTTTAAGGTGCTATTTGTATTTAAGGTAATGAAATATAAATAAAATATTGTGGTTCGCTTTTTCTGGCAAGTGCCGAGTTTGGGGTGTATTAGTCTGATAATGTTTAATTGACTATAAATATAATAAATGTGAATTAATATTTTAATTGTGTTGGTGCGTTTAATAGAGGATTCATACAATTGTATTTTGAAGTTTGAACTCTAAAAATAAACGCCCACCAGTCGGTGAGCGTTAGGATATTACAGCAGAGTATGCTTCAGGCACACATAGTTCAGGTGAGTGAAGAACTATCCCCAAACCGCTTCGTTAGGCTCAACTTGGCTTTGATGATAATGGAGAGACGGAGACCGATCTTTCGACAGCAGTAACGGCCCGTCGATATCGACCCAGCGAGCTTGTTGAGCCAAAAGCAGGGCAGGAGCCATCGCCAGTGATGTTCCAATCATACAACCGACCATGATTTCAAAACCCATCTCTTGTGCGTCTTTAAGCAAGTCTAACGCTTCTGTCATACCGCCCGTTTTATCCAGCTTGATGTTGACTGCTTGATAACGTCCTTTCAAATTCGCCAGTGACGAGCGGTCGATACACGACTCATCTGCAGTAATTGGCAGCTCTGGTGTAATGGTCTCCAATAAATGTTCTTCCTGAGCATTTAACGGTTGTTCCACCATTTCTACGCCAAGTTTGGCGAGCTCCGGCAAGTAAGTTTTTAGCTGTTCAAAGCTCCAGCCTGTGTTGGCATCAATAACCAAACGTACATTTGGCGCGGCTTCACGAACGGCTTTCACGCGTTCTAAATCACCTTCGCGGCCAAGTTTCAGTTTCAAAATTGGTCGGTCTTTATGCGCCGCCGCCGCTTTAGCCATTTTCTCCGGCGTATCTAAAGAAAGCGTAAATACAGTGGTGACTTGCTTCGGTGCCTCGGCAAACCCAGCCATTTGCCACGCTGTTTGCTTGTTCTGCTTAGCTTCAAGTTCGAACAAAGCGCAGTCAATAGCGTTGCGAGCTGCGCCTGCGGGCATAATGTCGCGAAGTTTATCGCGGCTAATACCCGATTCCACTTCAGATTTGAACGCTTCAACCATAGCAAGAACGTCTGGATATTCAGGCTCGAATACATCCATACGTTCACATTCACCGCGACCAATGCAGCCAGCTTGTTCTATTCCCACAACAACGACTTCACCGTGCAGCATCGGAGCCATGCGAGAGATGACAAAAGGTTCGTGCAGTGGCCACTGTTCAACCTTGATCGACATCTTACGCATAACAAACCTCTTCAAGCTGATCGACAATTGATGCGACACCTGTGCGAACTGGATCGACAACAGGCACACCAAACTGTTTCTCTACTCGTGCAATCTCTGCCAGCGCTTGTTCTTGGCTGAGATTTACAGTGTTAAGAGCAATGCCGCCTAAACGGATATTTGGATTGGTGACGCGACCCATAGTGAGGTTGATGTCGATAACGGTTTGTAGATCTGGAACAGTAAAGCCAGGCATTTCGTCCATTTGAACACGGCCAGCTTCGTGACACACGATGATGACATCAGCCTGAGCGCCATGAAGCAGCCCCAAACTTACGCCAGCATAAGCAGGGTGTAGCAGCGAACCTTGACCTTCGATAATGTCCCAATGTTCTGGCGCGTTGTCTGGCGTTAGTGTCTCTACCATGCCAGAGATAAAATCAGACACAACCGCATCAACGGGTACACCATTTCCTTCAATCAGAATTCCTGTTTGACCTGTTGCACGGAAAGTTGCTGGAATGCCGCGTTTTTCCATTTCACGATGGATAGTGAGCGTAGTAAACATTTTACCTACGCAGCAGTCCGTACCTACGCTGAGTAATCTTTTGCCCGAACGAGGAAGGCCAGTACCACACACCATTGGGCCTTGAGGAACTCGCACATCAAGCAGCTTTTGGCCTGTACGTTCTGCCGCTTCAACTAAACGTGGAATATCGTTCAGTCTCATGTGCAAACCGCTTGCGATATCTAGTCCAGCTTCCATTGCTTCAATCAGCAGATCCAGCCATTCTTCAGGCAGTGTTCCTCCCACAGGTGCTAAGCCAAGAATAAAGGTTTTTGCGCCGCAAGCCGCCGCTTCGCGAGGATTCATTTCAGGTAAGCCCAAATCGGCTTTTGCACCAGCTAGGCGATATTGAGCAAGGCATTTTTCAGGACGCCAGTGTGCGACGCCTTTCGCGACTTTCGCCATAAGAAGATCATTAGCGTCACCAAGAAATACTAAATAAGGTGTTTTTAGTTCAATTGTATTCATCGTATAAATCCTTGTTCAGATAATGCGAATCCCCAAGAGCGGTGCCCCTGTAGACGGTTGTTTGTTGATATCAAAGTTAATTTGTTGCTGTTTGAAGTACGGGTTTATTCGGTGATCGTTGGATCTGATGTCGATACAGATAACGTTCAGCGTAGCGCCAAGCGATGACAAAGCTGGTGGTGATCACCAGATACATCACCGCAGCGAGAAAATAGGTTGATATATCGAATGTCTGGGAGAACGCTCGACGCGTCTGACCCATTAAGTCCATTACCGTAATGACACTCGCGACAGCGCCACCTTTGAGCATCAAAATGCATTCATTGCCTAATGCCGGAAAGGCAATTCGGTAGGCGAGGGGTAACACTATGTGTCGATACAGCAGGCTGTTGTTCATTCCCATCGATTTGGCGGCTTCAATTTCACCCGCATCTACTGATTGAATTGCGCCACGCATAATTTCAGTTTGATACGACAGAGAGTTGAGCGTGAAAGTGAGTAACGCACAGTTCATCGGATCTCTAAAGAAATGCCACAATCCCATTTCCATTAGAAATGGTCGGAACTGACCGGAGCCGTAATAAACCAGAAACAGCTGAGCAATCAGCGGCGTGCCGCGAAAGAAGGAAATAAACACCTGCACAGGAACACGGTAAACAGCGGACTTTTGAATTCGCAAAATAGACATAGGTAAGGCAAGGATTGCGGCGATAACCACGGACACAAAGGTAATCTTAATGGTCATCCATGCGCCACTAAGGAGCATTGGGGAGACTTTTTCAATAAACTCTAGCATCGTCCTTTCCTCAACGGCTTACGCGGATACCACGTTTAGAGTGGGTTTCCATGGTTGATAACAAACGCTCGCAACAAGCGCATATGGCCCAATAAACCAAACAGATAGTCAGGTAAAACAGAAACGGTTTCTTGGTCGCACCAACGGCGATGTTGGCGGCTCGCATTAAGTCGTTCAAAGCAATCACCGAAACGAGTGCGGTGTCTTTGAGTAAGTTAATCCACAGGTTGCCTAAGCCCGGTAAAGCAAGGCGCAATAACTGTGGTCGCTCAATGTGCCAGAAAATCTGCCAAGGACTCATCGACAATGAATAGCCAGCTTCACGCTGTCCTTTGTCCATGGCTTTCCAGGCTCCGCGCAATACCTCGGCTGCATAACTGCTGAAAACCAGTCCCAGTGCTATCACACCTGCACCAAAAGGGTTTAACTCAAAAAATCCGTTACTTGGGTCAATCCATTTCAGCGTTTTGTTAATCAGCAGCCCAACACCGTGATAGATAATGAACAGCGTAAGCAGCTCAGGAAGACCTCTCAACACAGTGGTATAGGTGGTTGCAAACCAACGATGAACAGGTCGAATGCTGACGGACAAAGCCGCAACGCAAGTTCCAATCACCATACCAACGGGAAGAGCACAGAGTGCAAGTCCCAGAGTTATGGCTAAGCCTTTCAGTAATTCATCTCCCCAACCTTGGTCACCAAAACTGAGATACATCAGATATTCCATTACACGTGTCTCTTTGAGTTATTGTTTCGCAATGGTTTGGGTGGCGTATTACCACCCATGACGTTGTTACTAAATAGCGATTTTGCCTGTTGAAATTCTGGGTCTTATTGAAGCGTTAAAAGGTTGATTGAGAAGAACTCATCATTAATTTTCTTATACGTGCCGTCTGCGATGATGTTTTCCAGAGCCTGATTCAAGCGTTTTAGTAACTCTTCATCTTCTTTGCGCAGCGCCATTCCCACGCCGTCACCCACATAAGCACGGTCAGTAATTAAGTTGCCCGCTTTTTGACAGCAAGAGCCGTCTTCAGAGTTTATCCAATCTGTCATTGGCATGATGTCACCAGCTTGTGCATCAATACGGCCGCTTGCCAAATCAAGATTTACAGCATCTTGCGTTGGATAAAGGCGAATTTCAGAATCTGGGTATTGAGCAAGAAGGTATTCCGCCTGAGTAGTAGAGCTTTGTGCACCGATGATCATGCCTTTCATTGCAGCAGGAGAGACATCTTTGATTCCGGAGTTCTTATCAACAACGAAAGTCATTGCGGAAGCTTGGTATGGCGCGCTGAAAGAGACCTGTTTTTTACGCTCATCAGTAATAAACATTGAAGCCAGAATTACATCGTATTTCCCCGCAAGTAGCGCTGGAATAATGCCGTCCCAATCTTGTGCGACAAACTCACACTCAATCTTCATGTTGGCGCACAACGCTTTACCTATCTCAATATCAAAACCCGCAAGCTGACCGTCCGCGGTGTAATAGTTAAATGGAGGGTAAGCGCCTTCTGTACCAATTTTTAACGTTTCGGCTGCCGCACCAGTAGAAGCAAGCAGGACGATACCTGAAGCCAGTAAAGTGCTGAGTAATTTTGCTTTTGCCATTGTGATGTCCTTTTCGTAATGGTTGCAGATTGGAATTGTTGTTTATTGAGTATGTGCAAAGTTAGCTAATATCCATAATGATGAATAAATATGATATACATAGCCTGTCGCTATGGATAAGCCACTAAAAGGACGATGAGATGCTGAATGCTAAAGACCGACTACTTCGTAATCTGGATTGGAATTTGCTCTATACCTTTTTAACGATTGTGAATGAAGGAGGAATTAGTGCCGCTGCTCGCAGGTTATCGTTAAGCCAGCCAAGTGTGAGTAACGCTCTTAAGCGATTAGAGGATCATTTGGATAAGCGCCTTATCTTGCGCAAGAAAGGCGTTTTTACCCTCACTTTGCATGGAATGCGCGTGTATGAGTACGCCTCTTCCGTTGGCCGTATTGTCGGAACCATGGCCGATCAGTTTGTAGACCAGACTGATAACATTCAAGGTGAGCTAACTATCGAAATCGCAAGCCATCTTCAATGTCCGGCTTATGATGTGACGCTGGCTCAGTACCACGGATTGTTTCCTAACGTGATTTTCAACGTTAATACGTTCCCCAGCGCAGATATTGTTAACCATGTGGCAGAAGGTGTTCTGCATATTGGCCTTAGTAACAAGAAAATAGCTAAGACAGGTGTTAGGTGTGATTTTCTCGGCTATGAGCAGATGGGCTTCTACTGTGGGCGGGCACACCCGTGTTTCGGCAGAGAAGATCTTACATTGGAAGACATTCGTGGTTTGCCTTACATCTCTTTTGAAAGTGACCAACCCGGTGAGGGCTTAGATGCTATTGCTCAGTTCCGTGACCAACAACAGTTCTGGGGTAAGCTGGTGGCGGTGTCTTCAAACCTTGAAGAAGTCAGACGCATGATTATGGCCGGAATTGGCTTCGGTGCATTAACGGTTGAAAGCGCGAAGCCGTTTGTTGCTCAGGAACTTTTATGGCCTCTGCCGCCGTATGAGTCACTGCCAGTGACCGATATGTACTTGGTTACCCCAGATACAGTGAGTTTGAATGAAATTGAGTCCAAATTTATTCAGATGTTAAAGCAGAACACACAGTCGCTTGTTAGACGAAATTTAAGCTAGTTCTTTAAAGACTTCTACTCGGTTACGCCCGTGATGTTTGGCGCTGTAAAGCGCTTTATCGGCACGTTCGAGTATCTTATCAATGTCTGTATCCAGAGCATTAATGGTAGTAATGCCCATACTGGCGGTACAGTGAATGACGCTGTGATCTAATACCACCGGAGACTCTTCTATCCGCTTACGTATGCGGTTAGTAAAGTGTACCGACATTTCGGCGGTGGTTCCGGTTAGTATCAGGCCAAACTCTTCACCGCCTAAACGACCCACCGAGTCAACTTTACGGATTTCGTCACTGAGAATATTAGCAACCGAGATCAGTACCTTATCGCCTGCACCGTGACCGTAAGTGTCATTAATCGCCTTAAAGTTGTCTAAATCGATGAAAATAACCGTGACAGCGTCACATTGTTTGCGATGGTATCTTTCCATCTCAGTCGCTAGCCGTTCCATAAATACTCTGCGTGTTGGCAATTGGGTTAGCGCGTCTGTAGTGGCGAGTTTGTGGAGTTCCTTTTCCAAACGTATGCGGTCAGTGATATCTCGTGAAGATGCATAGAAATAGCGACCGTCAGCGGTCCTAATCCACTTGGCATTAATTTCTACATCAATAATGCTTCCATCTTTTCTACGATGTTGGGTTTCGAATTTTTTGGCTTCAGTTCCAAAGGTTGCCATAGTCTCGGCAATTTCGTCTGGTTTTAATCTTGCTTCCCAGTCGCGCATATTCAGCTTTGACATCTCTTCTTCGCTGTAGCCAAGCAATTCTGCAAAGGAATGACTAAAAGCAACGATGTTGCCGCTTTTATCGAGGACGTGTATGCCATCGCTCGCCATTTCCATATAGAGTTTGTTTTTCTGATTGAGGTTATTGATTCGTAAATTCAGATCCATCAACTTCTCAATATAGTTGCCACGATTGGTGTAATCAGTGAAAAACTTATTTAATACACTGGCGAAAATGAAACCAAAGACAACGGTAATAAACAAGGTGATTCCCGAGCTATATAGAAAACTCTTGTGAGACATTGATGCCTGCAAATGTGAGTAAGTGCTATTGAGAGAAAGAATTAAAATTAATTCCTGAGGGATTGGCAGGTTGAGTTTTCTCGAGTAAAAAATCGAATTTTGATAAGTACCGTTGTTCACTAACTCCTTAAAATTAGGAATATCTTTATAAATATTATCGTTGCCAGTGTATCGGCTCCATTCTCTGCTGTTGTCATAGTGAAGCAGAATTTCACCGTCGCTATCCACCAGTATTGAATTATATAAAGGCGTATTGGCGAAGGTTACAAATAGTGGCTGGAGAAAATAATTGACGATTAAAATGCCGGAGAAGGTGTCCGTATAAGAAAGGGGCATTACTGCGCGCAGTGTGGGCTTGTATGGTATTTCAACTCGGCCATTGTCTTCATTCAAATCAAGGTTTGAAAACCAAATTTCATCGGGCTGTTTCTCGATAGAGTCATAGAAAAAGTAACGATGAGACTTATTTTGTAGCTTATTGGCTTCAACAATTTTTGCTTGGTCGCCAAGCTGGTCTCTGTCGATTCTGACCACTTCCATTCCGCGGTTGTCGATATAACGGATTTTCATAATATCTTGCTGACTTTCCGCGATGGAGAGTGCCAATTGTTCAAAATCCTGTTTGCCCGTTTTCGGGTTGAGTTGAAACTGATTGAATGACGGACTCATTCTTATCGCTTTAATGGTGTTTTCAGAGTCGGTAAAGAAGTTGGCGAGTAAATTCTCTCTTTCTTTGGTTTTTTGATTGGCGTTGGTTAAAGCTATGGTCTCTGTTTGACCGGAGAATAGCAGCTCTCTTGTTAAAAATTCGGTTACGACAATGATCGCCCCAAAAGATATTAGGATAAAAATGAGTTTTGGAAGGCTTTTATGTAAGCGCATTTATCATTTCCGTTTCCCCTAGTTCTTTAAAGATAGACAGAAATGAAGTGGTTGTTTGTTTGAAATGCGTTTTTTATCTCATACCAAATATTCAACTTCTGTCGAATAACACATCTTTACCGAGAAAATAGGTTAGTTGAGACATATAACTATGTCGTAGATTCCACTTTTGTTCAGTGCGATTCCGATATTAGCTGTAATGGGCAATTAACGGATGATTTTCTTCTCTTATATCTGATATTGTTTTATTAGAGTTGGCTAAAGTTATAGATATGACGATTCAAACTTCACTGGAGAAGGAAATGAAGTTAAAGCCTCAGTTTATGCTAGTTACTGCTTTGGTGTTTATCGTCACGGCTGGCGCAGTATCTTGGTTAGTTCGAACGCTTGCTGAAGGAATCATAGAGCAGTGGGCTCCGCGTTATATTACGAAGCAAACCCTTTACGATAAAAGCCGAACGCTGCAGCCAATCTTGCGTGAGCTGGCGCTTTCTCGTCAGCTTGCTACTTCTAATACCATTAAACAGTGGGCACATTCTCCTCAAAATGAATCTCTGCAAGCTATTGCGCTCGACGAGTTGGAAAACTATCGCCAGAATTTTCAGGACAAAAGCTATTTTGTCGCTTTGCTGAGTAATGGACACTATTACCACAACAACGCGTTAGATGAGTTTCGCGGTAAAGAATTTCGCTACATATTGGACCCGAGCAAGCAAGAAGACAGCTGGTTTTACAACCTAATCGAACAGAAACGCGACATTCATATCAACGTAAACCCTGACGTTGAGCTCGGCATAACTAAGTTGTGGATTGATGTACTGATTAAAGATGGTGAAGATATCTTCGGTATGGTTGGGACGGGGTTGGATCTCACCACCTTTTTAAACAGTGTGGTGGATGAGGTGGAACCGGGCATACACAGCTTCTTTATTGACCACTCAGGAGCGATTCAGCTTCATCGTGATAAAGCGATGATTGATTATGGGTCAGTGATGAAGGCGCATACAGATCACAAGACGATTGATCTGATTTTTGATAATAAAAATGACTTGGATACCATTTACCAGTTGATGCACCAGTTAGAGTCTGGTGACACGCAAGTCGTTACCACTTTTGTTGATATGCAAGGTTCTCGTCAATTGGTGGGCTTGGTTTATCTGCCGGAAATCGACTGGTACAAAATAACCTTGATAGATCTGAGCATTTTCCTTCCTGTCTCTCACTTCACCAAGATCGTTGTCGTGTTTATAGGCACGCTATTGATTGCTCTGATGCTAATGAACTTGGTGCTAAATCGTTTGGTGTTAAACCCAATCAGCGAACTGGATAAAGCGTTGGCATTGTTTGAGAAAGGGCAGAATCCGAAGTCTGAAATTACCAATCGCAGAAGAGGTGAGTTGGGGCGAGTGATTAACCACTTTATTCAGATGGCTGAAACCGTTTTGCAATCGAAGCGAGATCTTGAACTTAAAGTACAAGAAAGAACCGTAGAGCTAGAACGGCTCACACAAATAGACCCGTTAACAGAACTCTATAATCGACGCGGTATGGCTGAGCAGATTGAAGCGAGTCTGAATCGCGCTAAACGTGAAAGCCTTCCATTGGGTTTGTTGTGGATTGATATTGATTGGTTTAAAGATATCAATGATACCTACGGCCATGCGGCTGGAGATGAATCATTAAAAGCGATAGCGGAAGTCATTCGGGAAACCATACGGTCTTATGATATGGCTGCTCGCTGGGGAGGCGATGAGTTTCTCGTGCTGTTGGTCAATGTTGATGAGAATGAGCTGGCTCAGTTGGCGGAACGTTTATGTTTGCAAATCTCTCGTCATGAGTTCTCAGACAGCTTCTCAATCAGTGTGAGTATTGGCGGTTCTATGTACGTGCAAGGGCAAGATATCGACACTCTATTACAAAATGCCGACCAAGCGTTGTATAAAGCCAAAGATAACGGGAGAAACTGCTTTTATATCAATCAAATGAAAGCACTGAGTGTTAATGAAAGTAACGTTTAAAGCGAATTCGCAATATAGGGAACTCGTATAGTCTTCAATTCATCAGGTTTGAAGACTAAGGCCATGCCCGTTTTTTCGCACCACCATTGGCTTTAATCATATCCATGGTTTTTTTCGATTGCTCTTCAATCGATTTCAAGCTTTTCGTTACAGAGTTTTGGAACTCTGCTTTGCCAGAATCGAACTGCTCAGCAGGCGGTGCTGAAGGGGATTTCAACTGATGTACAAGTTGTACTAATTGCTTATTTTGTCCTTCGAGCGCTTTGACCTGAGCGGTGAGTTCTCTGAGCATTCCGCTTTGCTCTCGGATTTTGGATTCAATGCTGTTAAAAGCTTGAAGGATTTGCCCTATGTTTTGTTCTGCCATCAAGATATCCATATTCGATGTACCAACATAGCTAAAGTATAGGCAAAGCTTTTGGTTTTATGAGCGGATTATTGGTCGATGTTAACAAATTTGTTAATTAGCCTTGGCAACAGACGTTAGGCATTCTACCGACTTTCTATAGGCCTCTTGCTGAAACAAGAGGCGTTCACGGGTCGGTAGAGTAGGTGCAAAAGAACTTGTTTCGATGTATTAGGGACGCGCTAGTAATGCTCGTTTTTACTTTTTGCTAAGAGATACTCTTCGACAGCTTTGACGATATCGGGACGATTAATGTACTTGCCAATGAAGTAGGGAGGTACAAAGAAAAACAAGAGGTAAAAAGATTCATCGATGAACTGATTTGCAATTACCACTTCATGATTAAAATAAGCGAATATCGCTAGTGCATCTAGCAAGAAATAGAGTCCACATAACACCACGGACATAATAAGTAACAACCCGAGTAGGTTTCTTAATATCACTTTAGACGTCGTCATTTTTAATCCCTCAAAAATTGAACAAGATCTAACGTACTCCTATTTGCTTGGTTGGTTTCTTGATATGAATCAAGTTTCTTTTTCTGTTCCCGAAAATTAAGTTTTCCTATCTGGTAAGTTTCTCGCCACAAACGGAACTGTAACTTAAGACTATGGGCAATACGTTCGACTAAAACTAAATGATACAGGGTCGTTCTTATCCGATTGTTTCCTGCCATGAATGGTTGACTCCCTGACATCAGTGCATGTATATCAAACTCTTTATCACGAAGTGCTAGGTACAAGTACGTTGACTTGCACTTGGGTATTTTGGGGGTACAGACTTCACTAGTTCTGTTCAATTTCTTTACTAGGACACAATAGCAATTCACGTACTCTTTTCTATAGTTACTTTGTATAAGTTAAAATTGCACAAGATAATTCAGAGGGAGGATAGAAATGATTTTTGATAGGATTTTGATCCCTATAGCCCCAGAACAAGAACTAAACGAATCCCTCCATCAGGCACTTCATTTGTCTAACAAATGTTCGTCGCAGGTAACTTTATTATCCGTCATTAAAGCATTAGATGAGTTTAAAGAGATACATCATATCTCGGGATCCGCATTAGACATACTGGACGAAGCGACTCAGCATTACCACAACGTTTTAAAAGCACACATTCATGAACTGGGAAAGCAATACCCCAACATAAAGTTTGCTACGCAAATTCGCATAGGCATCCCTTTTATTGAAATTATTAAAGAAGCAAAAGAGACTAACTCCTCGCTGATCATGATTGATTCTTATCGCTATACTAAGAAGCAAGCGTGTCAAAGAGGCAGTAATACATTGAATTTAATGCGTAAATCTGAAATTCCTATTTGGTCTGTGAGCAAAAAGCCAAAGGTAATAAGCAACGTAGTGGCGGCAGTTGATTTGACGAACCAAGACTATCAAGATTTCAATTCAAAGCTTATATCTCTAGCCGTAGAGTTTTGTAAAACCGTTGGTGCTAGTCTTACCTGTTGTCACGTTTGGAAGCTTGAATGTGAAGATTTTCTTAAAAACTGGAGCGGTTATTCCGATATTGATATCGCTCTACTTTCGCAGAAATTGCGTAATGAAAGAATGGAAAGACTAAATTCGTTGTTACTTCCGTATGTTAACAACGCCGTACCAATACAGGTTAAATTACTTGAAGGGGAGCCGAGGGATGTATTGCCGAAGTATGTAAGTAGTAATGAGATAGATTTAGTTATTCTAGGTTCAATGTCTAGAGCTGGGATATCTGGCTTTGTGATGGGAAACACGGCTGAGTCTATGATTAACCAACTTGGATGCTCGGTTATAACTCTAAAACCAGATTCATTTAAATCACCTGTATCACAATGAATGAATAGAAATATAGCTAGATTATTACCAACTCAAGGTTGGGGATAACACATACAATGGTAGGACTTTCTACTCAAAAACGTTATTCGGTTCTTCTCCGAAGACATTATCCCCAATATTTTTAAGAATCCTTTAGGGTCTGGTTGAGTAAGTGCCAGTGCCCCAAGTTCTTCTATGCTGTAAATACCACCATTAGCGTTTTTAAATTCAGATTTAAGCCTGTTTTCCAACCTGTGGTATCAGGAAAACCAAACCACTCTCGTTCTCGGCTAAAGTCATTTTCCCGCTTTGGTCCTCATTCTGTAGAATTTCGATTTAGTTCAGTATGAATAACATAACATCACCATCTTCGGCGTATAATCGATAACAAGTGAATGAACTAATACTGGCGAAGAAGATTTAACGGATGTGTTGAGCGATATTTTTTACTCACATTTCCGAATCTGGCTTCATCACGAATTCGCACTACAGAAAAACAACTCATATCAAGTTCACAAGAACAATGTATATCGAAGAATTTTAAGAAAGCCAAAAGGTCCAAGACCTCTGCCAGTTCATAACCTTTTCCATCGTTTATCGAGGTTAAAGGAAGGTGGTCTTTGGAACAAGTTACGCCATAGTTTGGTTTAGATGGCAAGCGAGAGAGGGTTTATTATGTTAGTAACATTTAGCTGTAAAAATCATGCAAATGTCACCATGTTTGGTGAAATCGCACAGGAAATGATAAAAATGATGGGGCATAGTGGGACTGTACCTGGTGCAATTTTGGCACCAAATGTTCCAGAGGCGTTAGCTCATCTAAAGAGCGCGCTTGAACAAGAAAAGCTACGAGATCTTAATATCGCTGAAACGGATGACGAAGATGAAAATGAAAACTCAGAGTACACCGTTTCGATTATTCACAGAGCTTATCCATTGCTTGAGTTACTAAATACAGCCATTGAGGGGAAATGTAACGTTATGTGGGAATCGCAATAACTTACAGGTGCGAGAGACAACTCACACAGCGAGCGGTATGTTGACCAAGCGCATGTCGGAGTACCTCTCTAGCTGTACCCAGATGATACTAATTGGAATGTTCTTCGCCCTAACATTAATCTAGTTAAGTTAGGACGATGGTCGAGATTGACTATTCCCAGAATGCTTTATCTGTTTCTTTTTTTGCAAGCTGCTTGTCTATTCCTAGGTCATCTAAAAGGTAATCGGGTAAATCTTTTAGGTGTTTTCTTGTTACTGAGTTTTGGTGCCAGCGCTTAATGGTAAGTAAGATATTCTTACCTAAGGATAGTGGTGGTTGATCTTGAACTTCAATCCAGTATTTACTGTGCTTTTCTAAGTTATTCATGCGATCACCTATAATTATTGAGTTCGTTATGCTAAATAATCATTGAGGAATAGATGTTTTACAAACGATAGAAATTGATGTTTGGATAAGGAAATCTTAAGTGAAAGAGAAGTTACCGCCATTACGCTGGTTATATTATTTTTATGTAGCAGCCGAGAATGGAAGCTTTAAGGTGGCATCAGAGCAGCTATTTGTTACGGCTGCAGCGATAAGTCAACAAATCCGATTGCTTGAAGAATGGCTAGAATGTGAACTTTTTGTCCGTCAGCACCGAAATGTGGAGTTGACTTCGGAAGGGCATATTTTGTTTGAATCTGTCAAACAAGGCTTTTCTCATATGTATGAGGGTATCCGAAAAATTAATCAGGATCCTACTCCGAATCAGCTTTCCATTTCTGTTCAGCCGACCTTTGCTCAGTACTGGTTAATTCCCAAAATTAAGCAGTTTCGCGCGCAATATCCTCAATTATCTTTAATGATTGACCCAACCAATAGGTTAGTGAATTTTCAGAATGATTTAGTGGATATCAGTATTCGTCATGGAACTGGAAATTATGCTGATTGTGAGTCAGTTTGGCTGATGGATGAGGTTATTTATCCGGTATGTCATAAAAATTATCAGAAAGAAAAACAACTATATGACCTTAGTGATCTCATAAAGGCAGATTTAATTGAAGAGATTTCACCAGATAAGGATTGGCCTAGCTGGTTAGAAACCATGAACTTACCCGTTGTTAATGCCTCTCTCCAATATGAGGGATCTCAATTCGTAATGGATGCAGCTCTAGCTGCTCAGGGAGTGGCATTGGTAAAACATAGTTTTGCTCAACGATACATTCAGGATGGACAATTAGTTCGAATTGGCAATAAAGCAGTAAAATCCAGATACAGCTACTATCTGTGCTCACTTCGTAATCATGCCAATCGTGAGAAAAATAAGATATTTATGCAATGGATAAAGTCTGAGGTAGATGCGGTACATAAAAACGACACATCTGGGATAGATTTACGTGAGTTAAAACCAAATGCCAATGGTGTGATTGAGTTCTAAACCGCGGAAGTAATATTGAACCCCGAAGAAATGGATTAAACAAAAGAATCATAAGCTGCATCTCGCGAAGTCACTTTGATGGTTTGGAGTGTTTGTTTGAGAACGCTACGAAGTACTGCTGCATTCGCCACTCCTGACCGTGTTAACTCTACAGCAATAATTTCATGAGTATCAGCTTCAACGTCTAGAAGGTGAGTCGCTCCTCTCGAATCCTACAACAAAGCCTGAACCGATATAACACATCTTTGCCTAAATTGACCTAATGTTTTTGGTATGAATAAAAGAGGATATCAAGTTGGTATCTATTCCGTTTCCTAAAAGTTGTTTTTTCTTATAAAAGGAATAGTATTACGATTATTATTCAACTTGTTGATTATGAAGAGGGTGTTGTGTATACATGTCGTTATTTAGTACTTTTATTTTTAAGCGTTTATTTTTCTTTTAGTTCAAGCGTGAGTGCAAGTCAGGAAACATCCACATTAGCAGAGAAAATATATGTAAAAAATGATCGGTTGTTTTTTCGAGGAGAGATTACCCATGACTCAATAAATTATGCCTTTTCAGAAATAGAAAAATATAAAGGTAACATTCGATATATGACAGTTAAGAGTCAAGGCGGAGATATTATCCCTGCAATGCAGTTGGGACGATGGATTTATGATCACGATATCGCATTAACTGTGGATCAATGTTTTTCCTCCTGTGCTAATTATTTTTTTACTGCGGCAGCCTCTGTTCATATTAACAAGGGAGCAGTTGTAGGATGGCATGGGGGAGCGTTACAAAAGAATTTCAAGCCTGATGCTGATGCAGATTCATATGATTGGAAACATTGGCACACTATAACAACATTAGAACGCAATTTTTTTGAGCATATAGGAGTAAATGAAGATATTACTATCTACGGTCAGTTAAATGATTTTGCTCTAATGAAAGCAGAACCATCTTGTATCGAGGCTGATAAGAAAGGACATCTAGATGGTTGGACTTTTTCAATTGAGGATCTAAAACATTTTGGAGTTAACCATGTAAGCAGTGACAATAAGGTTCCATCCACCGATTACCCTAATGGTTGGACAGCAGTGTGTATCATTCCTGTTTCATGATTCCTTCCGTAGCCCGACATTCGAAAGTTGCATAGGCACAAAGCCAGCTAGTCCTTCTACTCGTTTGAGCCAAGTTTCCAGAACAGGGTAGTCAGCTAAACTTATTCCGCCTTCTGGTGCTAACTTGATATAACTATAGAGGGCTAAATCCGCAATAGTAGGGTTTGTTCCAACCAACCATTGGCGGCCGTTTTGGTAGTTTTGAAGTTGTTTGAGTAGCTTATGTGCTTCTTGAGTGAGTGGTTCACGGTCTATGCTGCGATTGAACAGGTTCGCTGCGCGTAGTTTGGCTATTGAGCCTGCTAGTCGATGAGCCGCTAGAGAAAGAAACTGTTCGATATTTGCACGTGCTAGAGGCGTATTCGGAAGCCATTGCTGTTCTCTATCATAGACGGTAGCGAGATAAACCAAGATTGCGTTTGAGTCAGAAATAACGATTTCACCATCTACTAATACGGGTATTTGACCAAACGGATTAAGTGCCAAAAACTCTGGTCGTTGATGTTCCCCTGCTGGTAAATCGACGGGAATGAGCTCAAAATTCAATTCGAGGATACTTAAAAGCATGTGTACGCGGTGTGCGTGCCCTGAAAAGGGGTGCCAGTATAGTTTTATCATTGTTTTCTCCTAACTCGTTGTCTGTTAGATATTTAAGAACAACTTGCGAAGAAGAAAAACCCCGCTAACATGGAATGATAATTTCCAGCATGTTGACAATTTATGGACACTATAGATGGAATGAGAACAGTTGTGGCAGTAATAGAAACTGGCTCATTTACCGCTGCTTCAGAGCGTTTAGGTATTTCTAAATCTTTGACTTCCAAATACGTTAATCGCGTAGAAGAGCAGCTCGGAGTCACACTGTTTCATCGCACCACCCGCAAGCTTTCCGTTAATCAGTCGGGCCAAGAATACTACCTTCAAGCACAACAGGTTTTAGCTAAGGTTGACCAGCTTTATCACCAACTCCACTCAAATAATAACGAGGCTTCAGGTCCTTTACGTATAACGGCATCACAGGGTTTTGCAGAAGAGTTATTAAGTCCACTTATTCCTGAGTTCCTGGCTCGTTATCCAGATATACAGATTGATATCATCGTGACCAACCAAAAACTTGATTTAGTGGAACAAGCCATAGACATCGCTTTTCGTGCCAGTGAATTAGATGACTCCAGCTTAAGATACCGTAAGGTCATGTCACTTCAAAGTTCAGTTTACGCCGCGCCTGAGTTAGCAAGACAGTACTGCCATGATCGGGAAATAACACAATTGCCTTGCCTTATCGATAACAATCTTCACTCCACAGCTCGTTGGCCTGTAGCTAACGCTTTGAACCAGAGCAATAGCTGTAATAGTCTCGCCGTACGTGCCGTTTTCAAAAGCAATAGCCCAAGGCTTATTCGTCAGTTGACGCTCTCAGCAGTCGGAGCAAGTTATCAACCCGATATTATCGTTGCACCTTATGTGGAAAAAGGACTACTGCAAAAGCTTGATATTGGTTTTAAACCACTTAAGTATCCATTGAACGCTCTCTACCGTGGAGGTGCTTATCAACCTGAACGAGTGAAAGTCTTTTTAGATTTTGTTATTGGTAAGCTTGGTACAATTGATTGAACACAGCAGATATGTGCTTGCACGTCTATGCCCCGAAATGATTTTGAGGCATAGTTATTGATAATTGGTAGGTGTCCACGTTGAATTAATATTTCTTATGATTTGCTACATATTTGTTTTGATCGAAAGCTTTACTGTCAATCATTACATCGTTGGTAGCTTTTCGTCTTCCCTTAACGTGAGAACCTCATAGCCTGTACTAGTGACTAGTACTGTATGTTCAGATTGAGCTGAGAGTTTTTTCGTCTCTAGTGACCACCGTCCAACCATCTTTTTTGGTTTTTATTCTAGCAGTACCGTCTTGACTGCTAGCTATCATCATTCCTTAAGCAACTTTTCTAGCCATTCTATGAACATAAAGTTCTGCCGAGAAAGATGCATTGCTTTGTTCGCTATGTAGTAACAAAGCTCAGAACAGATCGCGTGGGTGTTCAATTCAGTTAATACGCCTGCCTTTAAATAACCTTGCGAGAGCGTTCTTGAACAGAATACATAAGCGTTTTCCAGCAAGGCTTGTTGTATACCAAATAACTCTTGATCGAAATGTTTAACTTGAACCTGCTTATTCTGTAACCCGTTGAGTTCTAACCATGCTTGCAATGGAACGCTGGGTAAGCTGCTATTTTTCCAATCGGTAGTGTAAATCGTTATTTGTTCTGCCTGGCGAAACTGTGTAGCAGCGTGCGCTGTGCAAAATAGATTAAATTGTTCGACTTTGATTATATCCATGCTTGACTGTTTGTCAGTTTCCCCGAGCCGAATGGGTAACGTGAAGTTGTTGGTGTCAATGCTCTCACCACTTGTGATATTCACCTTACTCTCGGGATAAAGTGTATAAAACGCTTGAAGAGCAGGAATTAAAACCAAAGCCGCAAATGATGACGTGGTAGTCACATTGATTTGTTTATCTTTTTCAGTAATTTTTTCGATCGCAGCTCTAATAGATTGAAATCCCTGGCTGGTAGCCACGGCGAGTTCCTTACCGAGTTCCGTAAGTGTCACTTTTCTTGCTGAACGTGTGAATAAGGTAACGTTTAGTCGATGCTCAAGTTTATTAATGTGATGAGACACTGCTGTTGGAGAAATGGATAATTCAGCCGCAGCGGCCTTAAAACTGCCTAACCTAGCAGCAGACTCAAACGCTTTAAGCGCAGGTAAAGAAACTTGCATGATTGCTACTCTTGAAACAATGAAAGAAAAATTTAGATGAATTTTATTCATCTGTAAATGTCTTTTTCTCGTTTGCGATTTATCCCGTCAAGAAGAAAAATGGTAGACAGATTGAACAAGCAAAGGTACCTAGGATGAGTATTATTTTACACGTAGAATCGAGTGTTAGAGCAATTTCAAATGCCAACCTACAACATGAGTCCATTTCGAAAAAACTAGCAAAAAGGTTTATCAATCAGTTTAAGGTGCAAGGTGCGATAGATGAGTATATATATCGTGATGTCGGAGTAAATTCACCTCAATTTATTACCCAAGACTGGATAGGCGCGGTGTTTACACCAGAGCTAGAAAGAACCGAACAGCAGCAACATCTTTTGGCGCAGTCAGATGAGCTTATTACTGAGGTAGAAAAAGCGAATATCCTCGTCATTTCGTCGCCAATGTATAATTACGGGATGCCAGCGCAGTTAAAAGCGTGGTTTGATCAAATTATACGCATCAACAAAACCTTTGACTTTGACTTAGCACGTGGTGATCAGCCCTTGGCACCTCTATTGTCTGACAAGATTTTAGTAATCGTTACTTCAAGTGGTGAGTTTGGCTTCGAAAAAGGAGGAGTAAATGAAGCATCCAGTCATTTGGTGCCGCATTTACGCACTTTAAGTAAATATTTAGGTGTGGCAGAAATTTACGAGATAGCGTCTGAGTATCAGGAGTTTGCCGATTATAGACATGAAAAATCATTGCAAATGGCAGAACTCAAAGCTGATGAACTCGCATGTAAGTTAGCCGAGAAAGGGAGGCTAGAAACATGTTAGACACAATGAAAATTACCTATTTTGCTAGAAAGACAATTGCGCTCGCTCAGCAACAAGTCGAAAAAGGCGGTCTACCTTTTTCATCTGTAATTGTTAACCAACAGGGTGATTGTATAGCTGAGGGGGTAAATCAAGTCAATGAGTTAAATGATTGTACGGCTCATGCAGAAATACAAGCGATTAGAAAAGCTTGTGAGAAGTTAGGGCGTACCACTCTGAAAGGTTCAACCTTGTTCGCTTCTGGAGAGCCATGTGGTTTATGTTATATGGCGATACGTCTAGCTAAAATCAGTCACATTGTGATTTTGCTAGATAGAAATGAAGTCAAGCAGGTCGGATTTGATTATCTTTGGACCTATCAGCCGCAACATGATGTGGTACCTAGCTTTAAGGTTGAGAACCTACCCTATGAGTTTAAACTAGCTCCATTTATTCAGTGCCAAAAAGCTTAGATTCGATTGGGTTCTGATTAAAGCGTTAGGGCAAGGTGGACCTAGCTAAGGCAATGCTCCCCGAGTATTCTTGTCTAGAGCATACTGGATAGCCAAATAGTCAGTAAATACTGGCCAATATCCCGGTTTTTTAATGCCTACAGTTGGCACAAGAAGTGTGTACCATTTTGCATTTATACCTTAGACAACTTGAAAAACTTAAGCTCATTGAGTTACTGGGGCACAACGCTTGTAAATTGTTGGTGCCGACACATACGTCATTTGAAAAAGGTTCTAAGTTTCCACAATTCTTTACCAGCCAAGTGTTGAACCAGCTTCAAGATAGAGTTATTGATTTACAGAGGATAACCAAGCATTCCTTATTTCTTTAAAAGCAGAACTCACACATGAGGAGTTTATCGAGATGACTCACAAGTTAGATGAGTGGATGTTTAATAAACTGCGCGAAAGCCAAGATCTTAGGGCCCGTGAGGGGTTAACTGTAGCACCTTATACATTTGGTTTTATGGCAGGTGATTAAAGAGAATACGGATTAAATTCCCCTTTTCCTCTAACTAAATTATTGATTATAAATGGAACTTCAATTGAAAAGACGGTATAACAAGGTCGTAAGCGCGGACAAAAAACTTGTTGGCTGTTACGCCTCGCTACACATTTTAGCCAACAATTTTTTGCCGGTTACAGCGGCGTTAGGTATGTGTCAGAGATGTTCCCACTAAAATGGAGAGTAATGCAATGCGGTTTATCTATGTCATGGATCCTATGTGTGCTTGGTGCTTTGCTTTTCAACCTGAGTTGGAACAATTCTTGGAAAAGCACCCTACTGCAAAGGTTGACTGGATAATGGGGGGCCTAGCTCCTGATAATGATGTGCCTATGGATGATAATCTGAAGGAAACCATTTCTTCTTATTGGTATCAAATAGAGAAGGTGTCTCACGTAACTTTTAATCATAGTTACTGGGAGTTGAACATACCTTATCGTTCAACATATCAAGCTTGTCGGGCCGTAATATCCGCTGAAAACATGGTAGAAAGTAGCTCTGAGAAAATGGTAAAGGCTATTCAATCAGCTTATTACTTTGAAGCTAAAAATCCGTCGTTGAATCAAACATTGATTGACTGCGCTAAGTCGCTCAATTTGAGTGAAAGCCAGTTTGCACTCAAGTTGAAATCGAAAGAAATAGAGCAGCAGTTTCAGGAGCATTTATATATAGCAGCTCGTTTAAAAGTAAGTGGTTTCCCGGCTCTTTTCTATGTCTCAGAAAGTAATCAGGCTTATCCTTTAGCACTTGGATATTGCAAGTCAAAGGAGCTTTCAAAGCGATTTACCCAAGTAAACACATAACAAAGGTTCAAGAGAAGGTGCAACGCGTGGTTTTTACTTTGCCGTGGTCTATGTGATGACGGTGTTATGTTCTCTGTTCAAATTTGAAGCTTATTTATTTTCTGAAATCTTGCTTTGAAGGTCCATATTCTTAATAGGTTTTGTTGGTGTCGAAAGGACATTTTATTTGTTGTGATAAATACAGCGTTTCTTTACCTAACTTGGTGGACAAATTCGCTCTGAATTAAACTTTTCCGATCTTTAAACTCGTTTTTTGTGTATTGGGTTTTCTTTTTGGTGTGAATTTATATATACAATCAAATGCATATTTTTGAAATGTTAAGACGGACTGTGAACGCTTGGCGTTTTTAGTATGAGTTGAGTTTACGTAATAGCGTTTCCAGTCTCTTGGCTTAGCATTATGTCTGCATTTTGAGTCATGCTTTTGCTCGTTCGAAGTGATGATACTTGAAAGGTTTTGAGGCTATCTTGTTACTATCGTAAGGAATTAGGTGTGAAGGCTTTTAAAGAAACTTGTTTTGTGATTGGTTTTTTATTCTTGTTAGGCTGTACGAGTAACGACAATGGTGATTTGGTTAGAAGCTTTAGTGATTTGAACGAGACAACGCCAGGATGTGCAGTTGGGATCATAAAAAATAACCGTTTTCTCTACGAGGGATATTTTGGCCAATCTAACTTGAAGTACAATATTCCGATAGATAAAAAGACAGTCTTCAACATTGGCTCTAACAGCAAGCATATCACTGCTTCATTGGTGTTATTACTAGAAAGTGAAGGTAAGCTTTCCCGATCCGATAGTCTTGAAAAATATTACCAAGATGGCCCTGATTGGTTCAAGGATATAACGCTCTATCACTTGCTCCACCATCAAAGTGGTTTACCTGACTATATTAATGATATCGAAACAAGGAATGGAGTCATTCGTCAACTTGTCAATGAATCAGAATTGGCTAGTGGGTTAACTATAGGGCAACCAATTCCCAAAGATACAGTGACAACAGCGGTTGTAAATTGGATGAAAGGTTTGGACTCTCCAATTTTTAAATCAGGCTCTTTAGCGATATATAGTAATACAGGTTATCTGTTATTGGCCGATATTGTTGAGAAGGCAAGTGGTGTTGAATTTAATAAACTTGCCGAAGATAGGTTATTTAAACCACTTGGCATGGAATCGACAACAATACATGGAAAGTTAAATGGTGAGATTAAATGGAGTGCGACAGGATATATTGATTTTGGCGATGGTGTGTATCGTCCAACTGAAAACAATATCGTGACGCAAGGTACTAGTGGGGTAAAAACCACATTATCTGATTATGCTAAGTGGATAAGTCACCTGATGACTCCAAAAACCGATAAAGAGCTTTGGGTTTCATTTCTCAACCCTGATGATCCTGTTTACGGCAAAGCACCGACTTGGAAGTCAGGGCTTCAACATTATTCTAATGGTCTTGTAATTTTTCGCACCAATAAGGGTAGTTCATATACCCATGGTGGATTATCTATCGATGGTATGGCAAGTGATTTTTGGTTTTCACCAAAATTGAAGCTAGGTTACATTCAGCTTTGCAATTTTAATACTACAAGGCGAGTAGATATTTTGGCGTTAGCCGAGCAATATGGCGGTTGACTATAAGGCTAATTGGCAGCAACTACAGGCGCTTTCTTGGGATTGAACTACCATCAAATCTTAAAAATTAATCATTTACGTAAATATTGCTTAATTATTGTCATATCCGTAAGTTCACCATCACTCTATAATTAATCAGACATTTAATTAAAGGGACTTTACGTGTGACCACCCATAACAGAAAAGCAGGTCGCCCCAGGGACAATAATATAGACGTTAGGCAAAAGCTTATCGAGCATGCTCGTGAACTGTTCACGAGCATGCCTTACGATAAAGTTTCAAATCGTCAAATTGCCAATCAAGCTGGTGTGAACATCGCGATGATTCACTATTATTTCGGCAACAAAGAAGGGCTATTTGAAACGGTGATACGAGAAACGATCAATCCTATGAAAGAACGCATACATATGATGGTCAAAGACAGTTCACAAAAGAACTTTCTCGACATTATGCGAACCTATTATCATGAAATGTTCAAAATTCCACAGTTTCCCCGTTTAGTGTTTCAAATCATGCACATGGATACATCGGATACTCAGCGGAAACTGCTCGAAAAAGTGTTCGCTGATATCAGTCAACCCATGCAAATGGTGATGTTTGACAAGCTCGTCAACAGTAATATTTTAAAACCTGATGTCGAGCCTGAATTATGTAAAGTCTCCTATTTTAGCTTGATGGCCTTTCCTTTTATTGCCCCGCCAGGTCTCCTTTCCCTACACGGTATTGAGCTTTCTGAAGATTTCCTTAACCGACTGCTTGAACACAACATAAAACTGATGACTGATGGCATGCTACAACCCAAAAACTTGCAGGATTAACACTTATGAAAATCAATAAAAAATTACTGTTTTTTCCGGCACTTGCCATAGGGGTAATCACGTTAATACTTGCCATAAAACTTAAGCCTGATTTACCCGTTAAGCCTGCTGCCGATCGCGCACGTTTGGTGGAAACTGTCCCGTTGCAACGCCAAGCTATAGCGCCACAAGCAATTGGCTATGGCAAGATTGCGCCCAAGGTTGAATGGAAAGCCATTGCAGAAGTAACGGGCAAAATCGTCTACCGACACCCTAAATTAGAAAAAGGCCAAATTCTTCAGGCTGGAACAGAAATACTGCGTATCGATCCACTCGACTACGAACTTAAGTTGGTCCAAGCACAGGCGGACCTCAGTTCTGCTCAAACTTCTCTTGCTAAGCTAAGCCAAGAAGAGCGAAATCTAGAGCAGACGCTTAAAATTGAGCGTAATCGTTTAGTGATCGCCAACAAAGAGCTCGAACGTAAACAAAATTTACGTACCAAAGGACTCACTTCACAATCAGATGTCGATCAGCAAGAGCAAAGCGCACTTTCACAACGCAAATTAGTGCTCGACATTGAAAATCAAATCGGTTTGATGCCCGACGAAAAACGGGTTGCCGAAGCTTTGGTCAAAGTTAACTCATCTAAAGTGGAAGAAGCGCATCGTTCACTGGAAAAAACCATCATTACTTTGCCCGATGACCTGCGTATTGCTCAAGTTGACAATGAGCAATATCAGGTTGTTAACCTGCAGCAAACCATGGTAACCGCACACGGTATGGACATAATGGAAGTTGAGGCTCAACTTTCTATTCATGATATGCGCACGCTCGCCTCAAGTATTGGTAAAGTTAACCGCAATGAATCGGGGATTCCCCAACCCGATATGACCTTTATTGACGCGAGTATTGAATTTAGCAGCGGCAATATGAAGGCAAGTTGGCCTGCGAAAGTGAGCCGAATTAGCGAAACCGTAGACCCAAATCAGGCCACTGTCGGTGTGATTCTGGAGATCCAACAAGATTATCGTCATCTAAATCTAAGCTCGCGACCTCCACTTGTCAACGGCATGTTCGTCAGAGCGTTTATCGAAGGGCAGCCGAATCCAAGCTGGGTGATTCCTGAACGAGCATTGCATGGCGATAAAATTTATTTGATGGATGAGGATAATAAGCTGGTGATTGAAACCGTGTCGGTTCTCTACCGTCGTGACAACCAAGTCGTGGTAGAAGGTGACCTAGAGGAAGGGCAAAAGCTGATTCTCAACGATCTGCTACCAGCGATTAACGGCATGCTGCTTAAAGAGGCTGACAAAGGCCACGAGGAGTCAGCGCTATGATTCGATTCTTTGCCAAACATCCAACCGCAGCCAACTTGCTGATGTTGTGTTTGCTTGTATTGGGGGTGACATCGTTATCCAACATTAAGCGCGAGACTTTCCCTGCATTCGATCCTGCTTACATAATGGCAGGCGTGGTCTACCCCGGAGCTTCTCCACAAGAAGTAGAAGAGAGCATTTGTGTTCGAATGGAAGATGCGGTTGATGGTCTTGCTAATATTGAAGAGACGCAATGTGAAGCTATTGAGGGCTCGGCAAGACTGATCTTGAAGCTCAACGGGAAAGCGGACATCGGACGAATGTTGGTCGATGTGCAAACCCAGATCAACTCGATCAATGATTTTCCACAGGAGATTGAATCTCCAGTGGTACAGGAACTGGACTGGAATGAACCTGTGGTGGACGTGGCTATTACCGCAGATACTACTTGGCCGGAATTGAAAGCTTACGCAGAACAGCTTAAGCGTACATTAAAGCTCGATTACGACGTTTCTCTGGTTAATATAGCGGGGTTTTCTGATCACCAGTTTCGTGTCGAATTGGACTCGAAAGCCATGCGTCAACTTGGCTTGAGTGTCGGCGACATTGCCACTCAAATTGGTCGTCAGAACATTAAGTTACCAAGTGGTTATATTGAAACACCAGACAAGAACTTTCTTATCCGTTTTGATGACAGGCGTATATCACCGGAGCAACTTGAACTGATCGTCATTGGCTCTGGAGCCAACGGCTCACTGATTCGACTTAAAGATATTGCTATGATTACCGACCGCTTCGAATTAGATGAACAAAAAGTTCTTTTCGATGGTCACCCTTCAGCCCTGCTCAAAGTGAGTAAGAACAAAGAAGATGATGCGCTTAGAATCAAAGAGCGCGTCGCTCAGTTCGTTGAGCAGCAACAAGCAATCGCTCCTGATGGTGTCAGACTAGAAATGACTAATGATATCTCGTCTGTACTGTGGGACCGCTTAAGCATGATGTTTAATAATGGTTGGCAAGGTATCATACTCGTGTTCGCAACCATGTGGCTGTTCTTTAGTTTTCGTTATTCATTCTGGGTTGCAGCTGGCTTACCCGTTGCTTTCCTTGGTGGTTTATTTCTGATGGCGCAACTCGGGCTGTCAATTAACGTCATGTCTCTTGTCGGCCTGCTGATGGCGGTCGGTATTATGATGGACGATGCGATTGTGATTGCCGAATCCATTGCCTCTCACCTTGATAGGGGGGAAGATGTCGATAATGCCGTTATCAAAGGAGTGAAAAAAGTCCTTCCTGGGGTTGTTTCTTCTTTCCTTACCACTGTGTGTATTTTCGGTAGCTTGTTGTTTTTGCAAGGCGAAATGGGGGCTGTGCTCAAAGCCGTTCCACAAGTGCTGATTCTCGTTCTGATGCTGAGTTTAGTTGAAGCTTTTCTAATTCTTCCTAACCATTTATCGCATTCACTGCATAAAGAGAAGAATGAAAAACCACCTGCAAAATTTAAAAAGAAACTCCTTGATGGTTTTGAGAACTTTCGCAATACAACTCTAGTCAACGCCGTGGAGAAAGTGGTTGAGTTTCGTTACGCCTTTATCGGTGGGATTCTTACACTACTTCTGATTTCCGTAGCTACTATAGCTGGAGGTTTACTCAAGTTTCAGCCTTTCCCGGAGTTAGACGGTGATATCGCCGAAGCACGCATCATTCTGCCCCCTGGGTCATCACTGTCTCAAACTGAGGCCGTGGTTGGCAAGCTCGTTGCGTCTGCTCAGAAGCTAAACAAAGAATGGACACGAGATGTTGAAAACGGTGTTCCACTAATTGAGCATATAACCAGTCAGTTTAATGCCAATGCTGACGCTGACGAGTCGGGACCACATATCGCCACCGTTCGACTTGATCTACTCGGTGCAGAAAGCCGCAATACCGTGATTGATGAGTTCATCACCGCTTGGCGTCAAGATATTGGTGAACTGGCTGATCCCATTTCGCTGGTCTTTAAACAACCAACCATGGGGCCGGGTGGGCGTGCGATTGAAATTCGCGCCAAACATGATGATCTCGATGAACTCAAAGCGGCTTCAATAGATATTCAGCAGTATCTCAACGAATTCGATGGGGTACATGGCGTGCTTGACGATATGCGTATGGGTAAAGAAGAGGTGCTAGTCAAACTTCGCCCAGGCGCTGAAACTTACGGTATCAATGGTCAATTGGTTGCTAATCAGTTACGTGCGGCCTTTTTTGGTCAGACCGCTGATGAAATTCAGGTTGGTGTCGAAAACATCTCAATTGAAGTGCGTCTCGATAAAATTCAAGCGGGCGACTTACAACAGTTGGCAAATTTTCCAATCATCATGTCGGATGGTAGTCAGATACCACTGGCAACCATCGCAACGTTAGATTTTCAACGTAATTATGTTCGAATCCAACGTATTGATGGCCTAAGAACTATTAGCGTATTTGGTGATGTCGACAGTACCAAAGCCAGCTCAACTGCAATCATCGCTCAATTCCAACGTGAAGAAGCGTCTAAACTGATGGCGAAATACCCAGGGTTACGTTTCGATTTTGAAGGCCAAACCAAAGATACCGCCGAAACTGGCGCTTCAATGGGCAAAGGTTTCTTACTCGGTCTGTTCGGTGTGTTTGTCATACTTAGTTATCAGTTCCGTAGCTATCTCGAGCCCGTAGTCGTTATGCTTGCGATCCCATTAGCTTTCATTGGCGTGGTTTGGGGACACATATTGCTCGGTCACTCACTGAGCATGCCTAGTTTGTTGGGTTTTGTTTCACTAGCGGGCATCGTGGTTAACGATTCGATCTTGCTAGTGCAGTATATACGTCATCACGTCGATGAAGGTGATAGCGTTCACGACTCTGTGGTGAAAGCAAGCCGAGAACGTTTCAGAGCGGTGTTTTTGACTTCGATGACCACGGCTGCGGGTTTACTCCCTATATTGACTGAAACCAGCTTGCAAGCTCAGGTCATTCAACCTTTAGTCATCTCTATTGTGTTCGGAATTTTTGCTTCAACCTTGTTGGTGTTATTTATGATCCCGGCAGCTTATTCGGTTCTTGAAGACTTCGGCTTGGTACATAAACACGAGGAAATCTAATTAAGGCAAAGCGGGTTAATTGAGCCGCTTTGCCTTAAGTTAAAATGTTTCTGCTGAGTTTGCTTCTCATCATTAAACCGCTATTGTCTGAGTTTTAAGGCTGGAGGAGGCTGAGCGGTTTACTCGGAAAAGCTACATCCGTTTCAACGGCTTAACAACGCTATCTAATCCTTCAATTTTTAGTGCCAGACAGAGTTGAAGCAATTGACCTAGCTCGCCTGCGGGCCAGCCTTTTTTGTCAAACCACAACAGGTATTCTTCAGGTAGATCAATCAGTACTCGGCCTGCGTATTTGCCAAAGGGCATTTGAATGCGTGCAAGTTTGATGAGGTTTTCTTTTTCTAACATGAATGGATCGCCGATCTGTTGCGTTATTTCTGAGTATTGTGCCATCTTTCAATGGCACATTGATCTTTTTCTTTCGATAGTCAGCCACCTTTAATAAAGATGGCCGAAGATCATCGATTAGAGGTTGGCTAGGGTTACAGGTTTAACTTTACTGCGCTTTGCCTGCTGTTTTTGAATACGTTCAACTAGCTTTTCAAGTTCGTCCGTTTTGATCTCTTGAGGCGTCGAAGAATAGAGAGCCTGATTGATGTCATTTAGCGCTTTATTGATCGCTACCTGCTCTTGCTCTTCTAGTACTACAGTGTTTAGCCAAGCTTTTATCGCAGCACTCATAGCAATGCCATCAACCTTGCCAGACAAGGCATTTTTGACAGCCTGATATTCGCTTGAGCTTGTTGTTTCTGTGGAGGTCGATTGGTCTGACGCTGATGATTTAAAACGCCATGCAAGCACACCAGTGATCACCCAAAGTACTGCGAACAATGCGGTTAAATAAGGCCAGAAACCCGCATCTTTAACAGTGACGGTTTCCACTTTTGTTGTGGGTTGGACTGGAGTAGGTGCCGCAACCAGTGGAGTATCATTTTGTTTAACGTTTAAGGTAAGCCCTGAAACTTTACTCGCTTGTTGCTGTTTTGCTGTGGTGTTCCACCAATCCACAGTTATTTCAGGCAAAGCAATATCGCCACTTTGACGTGGGATAAGTACCTGTTTCACTGTCATCACAACGTCTCCGTTATCCAGCGTTGTGAATTGAGGTTTCTCATCGTAAATACTTAGCGAAGTAGGGTCGCTGAGCTTAATGTTTGGCAACTGTTCTTGGGTTAGTCCCGCAACTTGCAGGTTCACTTCGCGGGTAATGGATTCTCCAACCTGAGTTTTGTAGCTGTCGCCAGATATCGCATTTCCCTGACTGTCCGTCCATTTTTGAGTCAGGCTCAACTTACTCGTAGGGAGCCAAATACCCTGATAGTTTGACGGTTTAGGATTGACGGTAATCGAATATGTCTTCGCTTTAGTTTCAATAGGAACCAATCGGGTGCCACCGCTGTAGTTGCTACCGTAGACAATGGTGCCTTTGAAAACTGGCTCATTGAGTTGATAAGTTCCAGCTTCTTTTGCTGTGATACGAAAATCCTGATCGACGACAGTCACTTCTACGCCGTCTAATACCGTTTGATACTGATTGGCTTCACTGGCAGCGTTAAGTTCAAGCCCTTCAACGGCTGGTGGAGCGACGGTTGGATTTTGCAAACGACGTGGGTCTGCTTTGATGATTAATCGAGCTTTTAGCAAGGCGCTTTCATTCGGATAGAGTTCGGTTGTTGATAGTTGAGTTTGCACTTCAACCAGGTCATTCACCTCTGGCGCTTGTTCGTCTTGTGCTACCTGAATCGCGATTGGCTGAGTTTTTTGTCCGTTGAGTTCAAAGCTCGGAATCGTAACAATGCCTATATGCGTGGCTGCGAGTGATATCGTCCATTCGCTTTTGTTGCTGCGCGTACCGTTAATGATATTGATTGATGAACCAAAACTCGGGCGTCCCAACAGGAAATCACTGCTTAATACGGTGAAATCAATATCGTCTGATGAGGCTTTTTGATCACTCACCACTCGTAGCTGAAAAACTTCGTTTTTTACGACTTTGTTCTTACTGACGCTGGCATAAAAGGATGCCGCTTGAACGGAAAAGCTATTCAAACTAATAGCTGCAATAGCTAAGAATAGAGCAAGTCGTCCTAAGCGAGAGATGTATGCAAATCGCGGGGAATTAGCGAATGGAGAATGTAATACGTTCATCATTACCACTTTTTACCATCAGTTTGTGGAGGCTGTTTACTGTTAGCCTGAATAATCAATTGAGCACGCAATAGTTGACTTGGGTCGCGAGCGTTTTCAACTTTTTCCAGCTTCCTTAATTCAGGATCGATATTTTCAGTTGTCGTTGAGGTTGCCGTTGTCGGTTTTTCATCAGGCTGCGAATCCTGCTCTGATTCATCGTCTTGTTTATCGCCTTGGGCGTTGGCTTGAGCATCGGTTTGTTGCGTGGATTCTTTTCCACGCTTTGCATTCTTGTCTGCATCTTGGTTGTCTTGTGCAGAATCCTTACTCTGTTGGTCTTGTGACTTATCGTTTTGAGAGTTTGCTTGTTTTTGATCTTGCGACTGTTGCGGATCGTTTTGTTGTGGCGACTGTGAATCCTGCTGCGGTGATTCGTTGTTTTGCGATTGACCAGAATCCGAACCCGATTGAGACTGCTGTTGCTGTTGCTGTTGCTGTTGCTGTTGCTGTTGCTGTTGCTGTTGCTGTTGCTGTTGCTGTTGCTGTTGCTGTTGCAGGGCTTTTTCAACAACATCGAGATTGCTTTTAGCATCTTGGTTGTTTGGATCTTGCTGCAACACCTGTTGATAAAGCGCTTTGGCTTTTTCCAAGTCACCATTTTGAGCATACGCATTGGCAAGATTGTATTGTGTTCTCGAAGAGGGGTTTTCTACTTTAGAAAAGCTCTCAATTGCGCCTTTATAATCTTTGTTCTGATAACGAGCGACACCTTGCCATTCCGGATCGGTAAATTGCTCGCTGGCAGTTTGATAATCTTTGTTATTAAAGGCTTCCATCGCTTTCTGATTGCTGTTCTTCCAAGGCGAACCACTATCCAGCCAAGATGCGGCGCTTGCATCTGGCGACATGACACTGAATCCCGTGGTTAGAACTGCAACAAAGATCAGCCCACGACGGAAAAGTAATAATGCGGGCACAATTAACAGAGGAAGTAGCCAATAGCCATTGTTGACGTTTTCGGTTAGCGTTTTTTTATCGTCTTTCTTGCTCACATCTTGCTTCAAACCTTGTTCAGACAAGATACGTGCAACATCTTGACCATTCGCTTGGTATGGCGTGAAAACACCGCTGACGTTTTTCGCCAGAGACTGCATGGTTTCAAAGTTGGTTTTGGCAACGACGGTTTGTCCATTGTCGGTTTTCAGAAGTGAACCATCACTGAGTGTAATTGGCGCACCAGAAGCCGTACCAATGCCCAATATCACTAGCTTAAACTGTGTACCAGATAGTTCATTTTCTATGTCTGATTGTTCTTGCTCATCAAGATCATCGGTTAGCAGGATGAGTTCACCGCGTGCCATTCCTGCGTTTCTAAGCATCTCTATAGCCAGTTTTACACCTGATGCGGCATTGGCTCCCTGATAGGGCATGATGTCAGGGGATAAATTAGGCAGCAAGTTAGCGATGGTTGCACTGTCGCTAGTCAGCGGGCTAACTGTGTACGCATCACCGGCATAAGCGACTAAGCCTGTGCTGCCTTCTGTCCAACCTTTAAGTAAGTCGAGCGCTTTGTAACGAGCTTGAGTTAAGCGATTGGGTTTAATATCCGTCGCGTACAGTGACAAAGACATATCCATCACCAGAATACGAGCGTTGCTATTGGTGTAGCTTGGGCGTGTTTGTTTCTCGAAACTTGGCCCAGCTAAAGCAATTACAGCAATCAACCAACTAAGCGCTATCAATAAGAGAACAGATTTGGTTTTGTTGCGATTTTCGATTCCCAGCGCACTGGCTATATGGTTGGCGATAAGCCCTTGGCTTTGTTTATGGGTTGAAAGCCAAAATAGAATTGCGGCTAGGGGAATAAGTGCTAAAAGCCATAAAGGAGTAAGGAACTCGAAATCAGACATGGTCTCTCCTTACGATAAACAAAATGACAGACAAAAGCAGCGCAACTGTTAGTGGATAACCAAACCACTCAGTTTGTGGACGCCAAGTCTGAGTTGCCTGACTAATTGGCTCCAGTGCGTTGATGGTGTCATAAATGGTCGCGAGTTCTTTTTCATCACGAGCACGGAAATATTGACCACCAGTGATTTTGGCAATCTCCATCAAGCTCTTTTCATCCAGATCTTGAGCAGTGTTAACTTTACGGGTGAGGAAGAACTCTTTCACCATCATTTCGCCTGCGCCAACACCCACAGTGTAGATGGTCGCGTTGTACTTCTTAGCAATTTTAGCGGCTTCAATCGGGTCAAGAACACCTGAGGTATTACTACCATCACTGAGTAAAATCATTACACGCTGGGGTGCGTCGCTATCTATAAAGGTTTTGGTTGCGAGGCCAATACCTTCACCAATCGCGGTCTTAGTTCCGATCAATCTTAGTATGGCTTGATTTAATTGCTGGCTGATCGTCTGGCGGTCTAAAGTCAGCGGTGTCTGCAAATAAGCGTGATCAGCAAAAAAGATCAAGCCCAGCCTGTCGCCTTCGCGCTTGCTGATGAAATCACTCAAAACCTTTTTAACCGCAGTGAGCCTGTCAATGTAATCGCCGTCGGATTTCATATCCTCTTGGCTCATTGAGTAAGAGAGATCGACAACCAACATCATGTCGCGATGTTTTGGCGAAGTGGTGACAGGGTCGCCATACCAAACCGGGCGACAAACAGCGGCAATCAGGCATAGCCAGATCAATACGGCCAACAGTTTGCCCAACCATTGTTTAGGCGGTGCGACGGTATTTTGTTGAGGTAAGTAGGGCAACTTTATGGCTGCCCTTTCCTTTACAGGAGGTAAAATACGATGAATAACTAGCGGCAGTGGCAATAGAACAACTAGCCACCACCATACGAACTCAATATTTGCCAACGCTCAAGTTTCTCCTTTTTTGCGGCGGCAACGCTGTGTTCACCCATTGATAGCAATCCGCCACCAAATCTTGTGCATTTTCGACTTTTTGTTTTTGATACAAAGCCTTCTGCCAAGTTTCCTCATTCTTCGTAAAAATAGGGGAATCAACTTGGGAATCCAAAAATGCATACCAATCTGGACCGGTTAAATGAGCAACCTGCTCACGCGGGTAATAACATAACGCTGCTTGACGAACCAACTCAATCGCTGATGATGGAGTTTGATGTCCTAGTGCTGGGTTAAGCAAACGCAAAGCGGTTTTCTTCGGCGCCATACGTTTCTTTTTAGCACGGACAATTAAAGCAATACTTACCAGTACCACGACAATGGCCAATAGACTTGCCCACCATCCCCAAGAAAGTGGCAGCCATGAAGGTACTTCAGGTAAATGCAAATCGCTAAGATTGAGTAAATTTGATGATTCTTGCATATCTTTTAAATTATCCAGAAAGTTGTTGTAGCAAAGATATATCGCTAGAAAGAGATCGGTAGTCCATTTCCATAGATTGGCTCAATGATTCTAATTCTAATTTCCGAGAATCAAAGGCATTTTTGATGCTTAGGCGATCAGATTTGGACGAAAAGTTAAGCCAGCGCGCATTTTTGCCATCGCTCACTCTCTCAATTCCTCTAAATTGGGTCTCACCTTGCTCAAGGGGATCAAAAATATGGACTAACTTCACGCGATTGTGCTTACGTAACTGGTTGAATAATGGTCGGAAAGAATCCTCATAATTAACAAAATCGCTGATCATTATTACCTCGCTGCCTTTCGGGCAGAGACGGTTTAATGTCATTAAAACGGTTTGCATGGAACTGGGTGTCGAAGCTCCTGAAAGTGCCTGTTGTTGGCACTCGACCAACTGGGCGATGATTTGTAATGGCCCTTTGTTTCTGCTGGTTGGTTTTATTTCAACGAGGCTTGAACCTGTGTCAATCACCGCACCAATGCGATCTTTCTCTGCAACGGATAACCAACTGATCAAACTGGCTATATGTGCAGCCTGTACCGATTTGAGTAACAGAGAAGAACCAAACTGCATGGTCGAGCTTAAATCCACATAGAGAATCACGGGCTTTTCCCGTTCTTCAGAAAACAACTTGGTGTGCGGTTTACCTGTGCGGGCAGTTACACGCCAATCAATGGCACGAATATCATCACCCGGCTGATATTGGCGAACTTCGGCGAAGTCCATACCACGCCCAAGTTGCTTGCTCTGATGTTGGCCTAAAAGCTGTGACCATAAACTTTTGGCAGGCGGCAACCATTTCACCGTATGTTGCTTGTAGGGCAGTAGCTCTTCTAGACAAAGATGAACGCCATCAGCATGTGCGGGTAAAAGTTGTTTTACAGACTGAGCCATAATGCTTGCCTTACGCGCTGCCAACTAGAGTCAGTAAGTGAGTAATGACTTGGTTTGGATGTACGCCTTCCGCTTGTGCCTGATAGGTCAACAATAAGCGGTGTCGTAAAACAGGAAACGCCATTGCTTGTACGTCTTCAGGACTTACGTAGTCGCGACCCTGAACCCATGCGCGTGCGCGTGCGCAGCGGTCAAGAGCGATAGTCGCTCGCGGGCTGACTCCCATTTCTAACCACTGTGCGAGTTTTGAATCGTATTGTTCAGGTTTGCGAGTCGCCATCACCAAACGCACCAAGTATTTCTCGATGGTTTCCGCCATATGAATGTTCAGCACTTCTTGGCGCGCAGCAAATATTTGCTCTTGGGTGAGTTTCGGCAGATTCGATGAAGCTTGACCTTTCGCTTCGCCGCGGTTTAGGCGAAGAATCTCTAGCTCATGTTCGGCGTCAGGATAATCAACATTTAAATGCAGCAGAAAGCGGTCAAGTTGCGCTTCAGGTAATGGGTAGGTACCTTCTTGTTCGATCGGGTTTTGCGTTGCCATTACCAGAAACAGTTCAGGTAATCGATAGGTTTTTCTACCCGCAGTAATTTGCTTTTCTGCCATGGCTTCCAGCATCGCAGCCTGAACTTTCGCCGGTGCGCGGTTAATTTCATCAGCAAGGACGAGCGAGTTAAATATAGGTCCAGGTTGGAAGTTAAACTCACCTGTTTCAGGGCGAAAGATGTCCGTACCCGTTAAGTCTGCGGGTAGTAAGTCTGGCGTGAACTGAATGCGGTGGAAATCCCCTTCAATGCAGTCTGCTAACGATTTCACCGCGCGAGTTTTTGCCAGACCCGGAGGCCCTTCAACCAGAATATGACCGTCTGCTAATAACGCGACCAGTAATTGCTCTACTAGGGCTGATTGACCAATAACCTGTTGGTTTAAATGCTGCTGTAGCGAATGAAAGGTTTCTGACTGCATGAAATCCTAATCTCCTTGATAATCTTGTTCTTAGTGAGCCTGAAACTCAAAAAGTTCCTTGTGAGGCAAGATATTCGTTTGTTTGGATGAATATTGAACAAACGGATGAATTATAAGATGTTGCTTGATATTCAATACATGGAGTCTGTTTCCACTTTTCTAAACCTTTTCAAAGAAATAAATGTACATAGCAGCTTTCGGCCTATTTGATTGATAAATTTGGTGAATTAATTGCCGTTTCACAATAAAGATTTATGCTTTAAAGTCGATATAACGTTCGTTAAAAATAAATCGCCAAAATAGGTAAAGAATAGATGCTCAAATTTAGTAACGTCAGCATTAAGACAAAGGTAGTCGCAGGTATTACCTTTGCGGTATTGGCCTCAACAATTATTGTCGGGGTAATGGCACAACGTCAGGCAAGAGACGTATTGGAGCACCGATTGGTGGACATAGAGCTTCCGTCTATGCTTCAACAGATCAGCAGCTCAGTGAATAGCGAAGTGACACAACTGCTATTGGCTGCCGAACAGATCACTCACAGTGAATTTATTAAGAAAGCGATTGCCACTAAGAACATTGATTCTGGCGATGAAGCTATGTTGGTTAAGCAGCTAAACAACATCCGTACTCAGTTCAAATTGAACGATGCGTCTGTGGCGAACCGCAAAACAGCATACTACTGGAACCAAAATGGTTTCCTGCGTGAACTGAACAAGCAACAAGATGGCTGGTTCTACGGTTTTGTGAGCTCTGGTAATCCAACCATGGTGAGCATGTTCCAAGAAGCAACGGGCGAAGTGAAGATGTTCGCTAACTTCCAAGATGTGAACGGCGATACTATGTCAGGTTTATCTAAATCGATGGATGACATGGTGAAGTTGCTTAACAGCTACAAGATTGAGCAAACGGGCTATGTGTTCCTTACCGACGCGAAAGGCGAAGTGCAGATTCACCGTGAAAAATCGAAAGCTAAGTCTAGCCTGAGCCAGTTGTTTGGCGCTGAGACAAAAAATTTGCTTAACAAATCTGGTTTCAACTTGATTACGGCACAACATGATGGCGTTGATGTGTTCGTTGCGAGTTATTACGTGAAGTCTATGGACTGGTTCGTAGTGGGTACTGTGCCAGTGAACGAAGTGTTCGCAGACTTAAACGATGTTGCTCAACGTATGTTGATCACGACCATTATTGTTGCAGCCATCTTTATTGCGATGGGCTTGATTCTGGCGAGCAGTATTGCAAACCCAATTCGTCAAATTGCGATTCGCTTTACTGATTTAGGCAAAGGCGATGGTGACCTTTCTCAACGAATCGAAGTTCAGGGCAACGACGAAATTGCACAACTTTCTTCTGGCTTTAACGGATTTATCGAGAAGATTCATCAGTCGATGAAGGAAGTGGCGTCAACCAGTCATGCATTGCAAGAAGCGGCAGAAACGGTGTCTACCAAAGCGCATACCACGCATGACAACAGTCAGCAGCAACGTGATCAAACGATTCAGGTCGTAACGGCCATTAACCAAATGGGCGCAACCATTAGTGAAATCGCTTCAAACGCAGCAACCGCAGCTGAAACAGCGAACCAAGCGACCTCGAATACCGAAGTGGGTCGTACAGTGGTGAATCAAGCGAAAGATGCGATTGCTCGCCTAGCAGATGATATTGAAAACATTGGTCAGGTGGTTAGCCAGCTTGCGTCAACCACTCAAAATATCGGCTCAATACTTGATGTTATCCGCGACATTTCTGATCAAACTAACTTACTAGCGCTAAACGCGGCCATTGAGGCAGCGCGTGCCGGTGAGCAAGGCAGAGGCTTTGCGGTTGTTGCTGATGAAGTTCGTAATCTCGCAAGCCGCACCGCAGCATCTACCGAAGAAATTCAGAAGATGATTAACCAGCTTCAAAGCGACGCTAAAGACGCGGTTTCTGCGATGGAAGCAGGCAAGTCAGTAACTCTGGAAGGTGTTTCTTCTTCTGATGAAGCGGTTCAAGTACTGATCGGTATTTCTGAGCGTATCCACGATATTTCAGACCGAAATACACAGGTGGCAACAGCAACGGAAGAACAGTCGACAGTGGTTCATACCATCAACATGAACATTGAAGAAATTAACTCTATCAACGAGATCACAACGGGCACGGCCGAAGAGCTTGCGGGTGCAAGCCAAGAGCTTCGTGAACTCTCAGCACGTCTAGATAAGATGGTTGGTAGCTTTAAGCTCTAGTATCCTGCAGGGGAGTTGGGTTAAACTTCTCCCCAGTATTTGATATTTAGAACTTTGAAGTTTAGGTAAGAATAATGAGCGATTTTGAAAAAGAACTAGAGCAGATGACTCAAGAAGCAGGTAACGAGGGAGAAGTTTCATTACCAAGTATTGAAGAACAGAAAGCGATAGTCGCAGAACTTAAGCGTTTGGAAGCGGAAGGTAAGCTAACTCCAGAAATTCTGGAACAGCACTTTGGGAAATTTAACGCGAAAAACGAAGCACCTATTCACTAAACTTGCTTCCTCACTATGCGATATTGATAGTGACAACATTCCAATAAAAAGGTCTAGCTTAGCTAGACCTTTTTTATGACTAGGCCTTACAGTTGCTGATTGAACTGACGAACCGCTTCAACGACGCGAATGGCACCTTGTTCTACTTGCTCTATCACTTGTCCTGCTTGGGTTGATAGATCCAGAGCTTCGCCTGCTTGAGATTGACACACTGTAATGAGTTCAACTGCTTTTGCGGTAAGTTTCATATTTTCAGCCACGACGCTCACAATTTCTTCAGTTGTGTTATTGGTTCTTGAAGCAAGTTGACGAACTTCATCTGCTACTACAGCGAAGCCGCGACCTTGTTCACCAGCACGCGCTGCTTCAATTGCTGCATTGAGCGCCAACAGGTTAGTTTGATCAGCGATACCGCTTATGCTACCAACCAAATCACTAATGCTTTTAGAGTGCTCATTCAGTGCTTCAATATCTTTGCTTGCCTGCTTCATTTGTCGCACTAAGTTATCCATCTTAGCGATGATGGCGGTAATAACCTCTTGTCCTTGTATTGTTTGGTGTCCGGTTTCTTCCGATACGTTGAACGCTATTTGTGCAGCTTCCTGAGCAGCCATCTCCTGATGAACTTGCTCTGTGATAACAGTTGCAAACTTAACTACTTTATAAAGTTCACCAGCGTCATCATGAATAGGGTTGTAGGAAGCTTCTAGCCAGACCACGTGCCCATAGTTATCGACACGTTTGAAACGATCCGATACAAACTGGCCTCGGCCCAGTTTTTTCCAAAACTCTGCGTATTCTTTTGAGTTAGCTTCCGTCGTTTCACAGAAAATTCGGTGATGTTTACCTACGATCTGCTCGCTTTTGTATCCCATCGTTTTCAGGAAATTCTCATTAGCACGAAGTATGGTGCCATCTAGAGAAAACTCGATAACCGCCATTGAACGGTTTATCGCTTTGAGCATATCTTCATGCTCTCTGGAGGCGGATATGGTTCGAGTTAACTCTGTGGCATAAACAGAAAAACGAAGCAGTTTTTTCTGCATGTCAAAGATCGGCTGCAAAATGATGCGCAACCATGCTTCCTGACGGTTTGCCTTAGTAATTTGTAATGCGCCGTTCCAGTGATGTTTCTGCTCTAATGCGCTTTTTAGTTTCTGAAAATGCTTAGTTTTCTTCGCTTTCTCTGGGACTAAGGAAGTGAGGTGAGAGCCTGATATTGTCTCAAGTCTAATTCCAAGCTCTTGTTCAAAATTAGCGTTAGTGGAAATAATTTTACCTTGAGGATCTAACGTTAACCTCAACATGTCCTCATCGAGGCTCTCTCGAACTTGTTCAAGTGGATAAAGTTTCTCTTTTAATTCTTGGTTTTCTTTTTGAAGTGACTTATTAAAAAACATAGTAACCTTAGCTTTGTTTAAGCGCCGATCTCTAGTGGGGGAGTTACCTAAATCTTGTCTAGGTAAATAATAGTTATATTTATCATTCAATATTATTATTTTGTCTAAAGCTTGAGTCTGTCAAAGTTAATTTTGGATTTAGTGGTCTTATGTGTTCTTCATTCATAAGCATTAAATGTCAGGATTTTGCTCAAGTTTTAGCTCAAGAAAGGTATGCCGAATTTTGGTACGGATGCAGTTTAATCGAACTAGGAGATAAAGTGATTATTCGCTTGATGCAGGAAAGTGATTTGTCTGAAGCCGCGTTGGTTCATCAATCAGCTTTTGTCAGACAACGTCGTTCATTTGAGTGGCTACAGTGTAACTTGAACGCTTTTCCTCGATATATGATCTATGTTGCCGAGCTCGATGAGCAACCAGAGTCCAAAGTGGTGGGTTATATTATTTGGGTTCAGAAAAGCGGCTTTAGACCGGAAGCTGTATTGGAGTTAGAGCAACTGGCTGTGCTGCCTGAATGCCAGGGACAAGGAGTTGCAAAAGCGTTAATTTTGGAATCTTTGCCGTTGGTTAAGCAGCAATTAGCTGAGCAGGATTCAGTGCTCAAGCATGTGCTCGTTACTACAAGAGCAGATAATTTTGCCCAGCAGTTATACAAAAAGACATTAGGCGCTGAAGTAGAAAGCACCATTTCCAATCTGTATTCAGCTGATGAGGTGTTGATGATAGCCAGAAACGTTGGCGACACTATTCAATAATTGCGCTTCAGATGTCTGATGTGAAAAGAGACAAAAACGAACTCGCTTTTGTCTCTTGGTTTATCACTGTTGTATAGCTCGGTGACGTTTATCTCAAGCTGTTCTGATGTTCACTGATCAGCAGTGACATTTGTTCTTCTGCTCTTTCTTGAGCGCTCGCGAAGCTCTCATTTTTAGCGAAACTGCCAACCACCTCGTAGTAGCATTTGAGTTTCGGTTCTGTGCCGGAAGGGCGAACAATAACGCGTGAGCCGCCTTCTAAGTGGTAGATCAGCACATCACTGCTAGGCAGGTTGATTGCCTGCGTTTTTCCATTACTGTCTGTGCGCACTGAGTGTTTTAAATCCTCGGTAACTAAGATTTTCTTACCAGCAATTTTTTTCGGAGGATCTGCACGAAGCAGTTCACCCACAGGCGGGTAATCAGGGTCTAGCGCAATACTACGTTGAGCATTAATGTACATACCATGCTCGCGGTAGATCTCTTCAAGTTGATCCCAAATGGTTTTGCCTTGGCCGTACAGTTCTGCTGCTAGCTGTGCAAAAGCGACCAAAGCGGATAAACCATCTTTGTCCCAAACGGTATTACCGACCGTGTAGCCAAGCGCTTCTTCGTAAGCAAACAGAAACTTGTGCTCATCGCTTTGCTCTTGCATTGCAATGTTTGTGAGCCATTTGAAACCAGTCAACGTTTGGTAATACTTCGCACCATGCGCTTTTGCCACTTTGCTTAACAGGCTGGCAGAGACAATGGTGTTACCCACCAACTGGGACTTTGCATCGGTTTTACTAAGCAAGTAATGACCGAAAAGAGTACCCACTTGGTCACCTGTGAGCATTTGGTAACTTCCATCGGGTTTGCGTACCGCAACCGCAAAACGGTCAGCATCTGGGTCATTAGCACAAGCAAGCTCCGCTTCGATGGAGTCAGCCAGCTCAATCACCATGTCCATCGCGCCCGCTTCTTCTGGGTTAGGGAAGTTCACTGTTGGGAAAGAGCCATCTGGCTCACGCTGTTCTTTCACGCTCATCACTTTCTTGAATCCAGCATCATGGAGAAGATCTTCCGCCATGTTTGCACCGACACCATGCATTGCTGTGTAAGCAATAGAAATGCTGCTTGGATCGGTATGATGAGAAAGCAAAGGATTACTGTTAATCGCTGCACGGTAAGTTTGGTAATAATCATCACGTAACCAAACCAGCAGACCTTGACGCTCAGCTTCGGAATGCGGCATCAATGGAATCACGCGAGTGGCTGCAATATCAATCTCTTGTGCGATACCAGAATCGTGCGGAGGAATGATTTGCGCGCCGTTTTCCCAGTAGACTTTAAATCCGTTGTATTCTGGCGGATTATGGCTCGCTGTCACCACAACTGCTGCTGCCGCGTTGAAATGCTTCACACCAAAGGCTGCAATTGGCGTAGCCGCCACTTTATGGGTTAAGTAAACCTTAATACCTAAAGCCGTTAAAACGGCTGTTGTGTCATGTGCAAAGGATTTGGAATCTGTGCGGCCGTCATAGCCGATCACTACGCCACGCTGTTTAGCATTGTCGACGTGTTTCACTAGGTATTCACCAAGACCTAAAGCGGTTTGTTGAATCACTAAACGGTTCATTCGGTTTGGACCACAACCTACTTTTCCGCGCAGACCTGCTGTACCGAATTCGAGTCGGCATTTAAAGCGGTCTTCTAACTCTTCATATTCTTTATGGTCAATCAGATATTGCAGTTCTTCCCGAGTCTTAGGATCAGGATCTGCTGATAACCATTGTGTGACTTTTTCCATCATGATTGCCACCTTGTGTATTAATTTGAGCACGCAGCATAATTGATATTTATTCTCATTTATGAGTGCGCAATCGCTAAAACCTGTATTAAACCTTAGGTCAACAGACGCCAGTCGTTAGATTTAAATATCTTCATGAGTTTTAAAACTATTCTAGGACAGTTTTTGACAACCCACTTTTATCAAACTGTTTTGATATTTTCTTGAACAAATCTAAAACCCTAACTAGCCTTTACTTAATATTTTGAAATAACAAAAAATTAACAAATGTAACAATTGAGTCAAGTTTGCTGTTTGTGTCGATTCACGTTCCTTGTATTGCAGTACAGAGAAGTATTGAAGTACAGAGAGGTGTTGAAGTACAGCGAAGCAGAGGAGAGAGCTCTTGAGAAGATTTGTAACCGATCTGTGGCTGCCAATGGTTGGGCTGTTACTCAGCTTTTCCCCACAGGTTTTTTCTGCAGAACGAGCATTAAACATGACACCGGGTGTTACCGAAATTAGTGGTAAGGTGTATGAGCTACACATGCTTATTTTTTATATATGTGTCGCGATAGCTCTCGTGGTCTTTGGTGCCATGTTCTATGCCATTTTCAAGCACCGCAAATCGAAGGGAGCGGTGGCGGCTCATTTTCACGAAAGTACCAAAGTCGAAATTATTTGGACGATTATCCCAATCATTATCTTGGTCGCCATGGCGATTCCCGCAACGAAAACTTTAGTTGCGATGGAAGATACTTCTCAATCTGACCTCACTATCAAGATCACCGGTTCACAATGGAAATGGCATTACAGCTATTTTGAGCAAGACGTGGAATTTTTCAGTCTTTTGGCGACATCGCAAAAACAAATTCAGGGCGAAGAGACCAAAGGAGCACACTACCTTCTAGAAGTGGATCAGCCTTTGGTTTTGCCGACTGAACGTAAAGTGCGCTTCTTACTGACATCTGATGATGTGATCCACTCTTGGTGGGTTCCTGCTTTTGCCGTGAAGAAAGACACCATTCCGGGATATATCAATGAAGCTTGGACGCGCATTGATGAACCGGGCGTTTATCGCGGTCAATGTGCGGAGTTGTGTGGACGAGCCCATGGCTTTATGCCAATTGTGGTTCAGGCAATGGAGCCAGAAAAATACGACCAATGGCTCGCGGATAAAAAAGCCGAAATTGCTGCTGCCAGACAAGAAGCCGAAAAAGCACTGCAAAGTTCAATGTCGTTGGATGAGCTGATGGCTATGGGCGAGAAAGTTTACATGGACCGCTGCTCTGTTTGTCATCAGCCGACAGGTTTAGGTATACCGGGTGCTTTTCCTGCCATCAAAGGCAGTCCTGTGGCAACGGGGGATCTAAGTGCTCATCTTGATGTGGTCGTTAATGGTCGTTCGGGAACAGCAATGCAGGCTTTTGGCAACCAGTTGAGTGATAAAGAACTGGCTGCTGTGATCAGTTATCAACGTAACGCTTGGGGTAACAACACTGGTGATGCGGTTCAAGCATCCGATATTAATGCGTTTAAGTCACAAGGCGCTGGAGCTTCTGGTCAATCGGGTAATGGAGGACAAGGACAATGATTCACAAGGAAAAATCGGCTCCAATGGCGGATGCTGATATCTCGAATCCAGATACCGGTTCCGTTGATCATGGCGAAAGTGAACATGAACATCACGTACCTAAAGGTCTAGGGAGATGGATCTATTCAACCAACCATAAAGATATAGGCACTTTGTATCTCTGGTTCAGCTTCACCATGTTTTTGATTGGTGGCGCAATGGCAATGGTGATTCGTGCTGAGTTGTTCCAGCCGGGTTTACAGTTGGTTGAACCTGACTTTTTCAATCAGATGACCACTGTTCACGGTTTGATTATGGTGTTTGGTGCGGTAATGCCAGCATTTACAGGGCTTGCAAACTGGATGGTGCCTCTAATGATTGGCGCACCGGACATGGCTTTGCCAAGGATGAATAACCTCAGTTTTTGGATTCTGCCATTTGCCTTTTTAATTCTTCTTGCATCACTGTTTACGGAAGGTGGCGGCCCTAACTTTGGTTGGACATTCTATGCGCCGCTATCGACAACCTATGGCCCAGACAGTACCGCATTGTTTGTTTTCTCGGTTCATATTATGGGTATCAGCTCGATTATGGGGGCGATTAACGTCATCGTGACCATAGTCAACATGCGAGCGCCGGGTATGACATGGTTTAAATTGCCGTTGTTCGTTTGGACTTGGTTAATCACAGCGTTTCTCTTAATTGCGGTGATGCCAGTGTTAGCTGGGGCGGTCACTATGGTTTTGACCGATAAGTATTTTGGTACGAGCTTCTTTGATGCGGCTGGTGGTGGCGACCCTGTGATGTTCCAGCATATTTTCTGGTTTTTCGGTCACCCTGAAGTGTACATCATGATTCTGCCATCCTTCGGCATTATCTCTGCCATCGTTCCTGCTTTTAGTGGCAAAAAATTGTTTGGCTATCATTCGATGGTTTACGCAACCAGCAGTATCGCGCTGCTTTCATTTTTGGTTTGGGCTCACCATATGTTTACCACTGGTATGCCGGTGTTTGCCGAGCTGTTCTTTATGTATTGCACCATGCTGATCGCCGTCCCAACCGGAGTAAAAGTATTTAACTGGGTTGCGACCATGTGGCGAGGCTCGCTAACGTTCGAAACGCCAATGCTGTTCGCGATTGCCTTTATTGTGCTGTTTACCATAGGTGGATTCTCTGGGCTGATGTTGGCAATTGTGCCTGCGGATTTCCAATATCACGATACCTACTTTGTGGTGGCGCATTTCCACTACGTTCTGGTTTCTGGTGCTGTGTTCTCGATTATGGCGGCGGCTTATTACTGGCTGCCGAAATGGACAGGGCATATGTACGATGAGCGCCTAAGTCTGTGGCATTTCTGGTGTTCTGTTATCTCGGTCAATGTGTTGTTCTTCCCAATGCATTTCTTGGGTTTGGCGGGAATGCCAAGACGTATTCCTGATTACGCGATTCAGTTCGCCGACGTAAACCAGATTGTTTCGATTGGTGGCTTTGCCTTTGGTTTATCACAACTGATTTTCTTGTGGGTTGTGATTAAGTGTGTGCGGGGAGGAAAACCTGCACCGGCTAAACCTTGGGAAAGAGCTGAAGGATTGGAATGGACGGTTCCAAGCCCTGCGCCGCACCATACATTCTCTACACCACCCAAAGTGGAATAGTTGGGTGGATTAGGAGCGTGAAAAATGGACAACGAATCACTTAAAAGCAAGAACCGACAACTGATAATAAAACTGACCATTGGTACTGTGCTGATGTTCGGGTTTGGTTTTGCCTTGGTGCCTTTGTACGACGTGATGTGTAAAGCACTAGGCATCAATGGGAAAACCAACGAAGTGGCGGCAGTTCAACCGACAACCATGGTGGTAGACGAATCGCGCACGATTCGCGTTCAGTTTATGGCACATGTCAGTAATGGCATGCCTTGGAAATTTGAACCTAAAGTTTCGCACATGGACGTGCATCCTGGGCAGGTGATACAAACGGCTTTTTTAGCTAACAACTTTTCCAATGACGAACTTGTCGGTCAAGCGGTTCCTTCGGTATCTCCGGGACAAGGCGCCAGCTACTTCAATAAAATTGAGTGTTTCTGTTTTCATCAGCAACCACTGTCGGCCAAGGCAGATGCTGAGATGCCGTTGATATTTTATATCGAACCGGATATTCCCGATTCCATTCACACCTTAACGCTCTCCTATACCTTGTACAACATAACGGAAAAAGCAGAGCCTCAACTGGTCAAAACAAGCCAAAGTGCTCACGTGAACGGCGCACCAACGCAAGGAGCAAATCTATGAGTACTAAACACGATTCTTACTATGTTCCGGCTCAAAGTCGTTGGCCGATTATCGGCGCTGTAGCTCTGTTTTTGGTGGCGGTGGGGGCAGGTTTAACAGTGCAACATGTTGGCACTGGTGGTGTGGGAAGTGTCTTTGGCAAAGCCATTTTGATTATCGGTTTTATTGTACTGCTCAGCATGTTGGCGGGCTGGTTTAGTAACGTAATTGGAGAATCATTAGCAGGGTTGTATTCCAAACAAATAGCACGTTCATTTCGTCAGGGAATGAGCTGGTTTATCTTTTCGGAAGTGATGTTCTTTGGTGCATTTTTTGGTGCTCTGTTCTATGCGCGAATGGTGGCTGTCCCTTGGTTAGGCGGTGCCAGCAACAATGCCATGACCAACGAATTGTTATGGCCGGGTTTTGAAGCGATATGGCCACTGATTACAACGCCAGCAGGGGAGACGGTACAAGCCATGCCTTGGCAGGGGATCCCACTCAAAAACACCATTATTCTGCTGATGTCTTCGATTACTTTGCACATGGCACACATCAGTTTAGAGAAAAATCACCGCATGGCACTGATTGTATGGCTGGAAATTACCATCGTTCTTGCTGGATTTTTCTTGTATTTCCAAGGGGTTGAATATGCTCACGCTTATCAGGAAATGGGACTGACTCTGCAATCTGGCGTGTATGGCAACACCTTCTTTATGCTCACAGGTTTTCACGGCTTACACGTTTGCCTCGGCACACTGTTTTTAATTGTGCTGCTTGCGCGTATCGCGAAAGACCACTTCACGCCCAAAGATCATTTCGCGTTCCAAGCGGGCAGTTGGTATTGGCACTTTGTCGATGTGGTGTGGTTGTGTCTGTTTGTCTTTGTCTATGTCTTATAAGCACAGTGTTAACGCTTTAGTAAGGTGTATGGTTGGGATGAAGCCAGCCGCTGAGGAGAGCAAAAATGAGCAAGATAACGACGAAAGCTGAAAATATAAGGCGTCGCCCAAGGTAATAGCTCATCGGGCGCTCATCGTCATCATTGGGGTCTCTAACCATCTGAATTAAGGCGCGAGCAAGGTTGAATATGATGAATAGCAGAAACAGAACCAAAATGATTTTTACAACAAGTGGCAGCATGTCTGATCCTCTAAAGAGTCGAGTGTTGTCTATGAAAGTAATCTTAGGTGCTGTTTTAACTGTGGTTGTGTTTCTGTTATTGGTCAAATTGGGTTTCTGGCAATTGTCGCGTGGCGAAGAAAAACAGGCGCTTGAGCAGGAGCTGTTGCTTCGTCAGCAGATGGAACCGATCTCTTTAGGCATGGCTTTAGAAAGGTATCCCGTCTCAGATTTGACGGGCTTGCAGGTAAGAGTTTCTTTCTCGCCAGTCAGCAACATGACGTTTCTGCTCGACAACCAAACCTATCAAGGGAAAGTAGGTTATCTGGCTTACCAACTGGCAAAAGAGCGAAACGGGCACTGGATGTTGATCGAAAGGGGCTTTGTTGCAGCAACTAACGATAGACGCATCTTGCCGGAGGTTAACTGGCTTATTGAGCCTCAAGAGTTAGTTGGGCGTCTGTACCAAAAATCCAATAATCCACTGAGTTCGGATTTGAATATTGAAAGTCAGACACCGCACCGTATTCAGAACCTAAACATTGAGCAGCTTTCTCAGTGGTTGGGAGAACCCATTTTGCCAGCTCTGTTTCAACCACAGGAACAGAACTGGCCGTATGCGCAGCCATGGGTTCCTTTTCCTCTCAGTGCTGAAAAACATTTTGGCTACGCCGTGCAGTGGTTCGCCATGGCTGCCGTATTGTTAATCATTGTTTTGCTTATCTGTGTCAGAGCTTTTAAAGCAAGGAGGCCATGATGAATTCAAAGACCAAAGGGCGTTTGATGTTGCTAGCGATTGTGCTTTTCTTTGCGCTTCCTGCCGTAGTGGCAAAGACGGTCTTAACTAACCATTGGTATCAGTCAGGAGTGACCAATAAAGGTGTGTTGATTGAACCAAGAATTACTTTGAGTTCATTAGGGTTAGGAACTTCGACACAGGATAAGCTTTGGCGCGTAGGGTATGTGGTTCCCAAACAGTGCGATGAGCAGTGCCAACAGCACATCTATATGCTGATGCAAAGTCATACTGCATTGGGCAAAGAGCAGGGCAGAGTGGAACCTGTATTACTGATTGAACCTGAAAGTGACATCCAAAGTGTGGAGTACATCTCCGTTGAGAAATTTGCGATCAATCAAGCTTTTATGGCGGCTATTGAGAGCTCTGAAATTGTGATTGTCGATCCGCTTGGTCAACTGGTTATGCATTACCCCAAAACAGACCCTTCGCAACTGGTGATGCAAAGCAAAAGTGTGCTGGCGGATTTACGTAAGTTACTCAAACTTTCTCGTGTTGGGTGAGGTGGACGATGGCCAATTCCAATACAGGGTTAATTCGATTAGTTAAGTTTGCGCTGTTGTTAACGCTGACCGTAATTGCATTGGGTGCTTATACTCGTTTATCCGATGCTGGATTGGGCTGTCCTGACTGGCCGGGTTGTTACGGTCACTTCACGGTTCCGCAATCTTCCCAAGCGCTTGAAAAAGCAGAGCTGTTATACCCTCATCTCGATGTGGAGCCGCATAAAGCTTGGCCGGAAATGATTCATCGTTATTTTGCCGGCACTCTTGGTCTGGTGGTGTTTTTAATCACGTTTCTCTGTATTAAAACTCGACCTGTGGCGATAACTCTGCCTTTGATGATTGCTGCAGTTGTGATTTTTCAGGCCTTACTTGGTATGTGGACGGTAACCATGATGCTTCTGCCGATAGTGGTGATGGGGCACTTACTGGGGGGATTCACCTTGCTCGCCAGTTTGTGGTTATTGTTGTGGCAGTTACAACGGACGTCAGCCTCTGAAAATAGAGTTCTTATAAGTTCATCAGCACAGCCTTTCTCTTCGAGCCTTAAGCTCGGTGCGGTACTTACTATGGCGGTGGTGGTCGGGCAGATCATGCTTGGTGGCTGGACATCGTCTAACTACGCGGCGTTGATGTGCAGCAGTCTGCCAATATGTGAAGGTAACTGGCTCTCTTATCTGGATTTCAAAACAGCCTTTACTTTGATTCATCACGGACATGACAGCTATGAGTTTGGCGTACTGGAGTACGGTCCAAGGCTGACTATCCATGTATCACATCGGTTTGGCGCTATCTTGACCATCTTAGTCGTGTCAGCGTTAGCGTTTCGTCTATGGAAAGTTGGCCTGCTTTCATTGTCGAAAATGTTGTTAGGCGCGCTTTTGGTTCAGGTTGTTCTCGGCGTCAGCAATGTGGTTTTCAATCTGCCTTTAACGATTGCAGTTATGCACAATTTGGGCGCAGCACTGCTCATGATTGCAGTACTCAAATGCAACTATCAATTGTGGTCTTCTCAGCCTATGAGCCAAGCAATCATTGACGCTAAAGCCAATTCTAAAGTTACAACAAGGAGTGTTTCCCATGAATAAGTCGGTCACTGTCGCATCTGGTATCGCCGTATCTCCTTCTCGATGGAGAATCTATTGGACTCTGACCAAACCTAAAGTGGTCGCATTAATGCTGCTTACCGCTCTGGTCGGAATGTGTTTAGCCCAACCAGCTGCGCTTCCTTTGCAAGCGGTGGTGTTGGGGTTGAGTGGCATTGCCTTGATGGCAGGCTCTGCAGCAGCGTTCAATCATCTGATTGACAGAAGAATCGATGCGATTATGGCGAGAACGTATCGTCGTCCGCTACCTTCTGGAGAGATTCAGGCTTATAAAGTTTTTGCATTTGCTACGGCGATTGGAATTGCGGGATTTGTCGTGCTCTATGCTGGGGTAAATGCACTGACCGCTTGGCTGACATTTGCCAGTTTGTTGGGGTATGCGTTGGTTTATACCGTTTACCTTAAACGTGCAACACCGCAGAATATTGTGATTGCTGGTTTGGCCGGAGCAATGCCGCCACTATTAGGCTGGACAGCAATAACCAATGAACTGCACGGCCATGCCTGGTTATTGGTGATGATTATCTTTATCTGGACACCACCTCACTTCTGGGCTTTGGCGATTCATCGCAAAGAAGATTATGCCAAAGCGGATATCCCTATGCTGCCAGTGACGCACGGAGTGGAATACACTAAAACGTCGATTCTGCTCTATACAGTATTACTGGCGATTGTCTGTGTATTGCCGGTATTGGTGGGAATGAGTGGGGTGCTTTATTTTGTTGCATCCACCATTTTGAGCTTAGGTTTTATTTATTCAGCATGGGTACTGAAATATCGCTCAGATGAGCAGTCAGCCATCACCACGTTTAAATACTCTATCTATCATTTGATGATGTTGTTTATTGCGCTGCTGCTCGATCACTACTTCGTGTAAGTGGTGATATGAAAAGTTTATGAGGCAGAGTTAAAACAGTTTTGCACTGATGGCTCTGCTTCCATTTCCACTTCCAGTTGTTCCCACCATCTCACCGATTGAAATGATTCGTTTAACGACATGCGTTGACCAATAACAGGCGTGACCAGCGTAACGCCTAAAGATCTTGCGAGATTCGATGCTTTCTCAAGTGGCTCATACCAACGGTGCATAGACAAATCAAAAGTGCTGTTGTGGATTGGCATCATCATTTTGCCTTTCAGATCGATGTGCGCCTGTAAGCTTTGGCGAGGAAACATATGTACTTCAGACCAAAGTTTGTTGTAAGCGCCAGTCTCAATCATGGTTAAATCGAAAGGGCCGTATTTATTGCCAATCTCTTTAAATCCACTGAAATAGCCGGAATCGCCACTAAAGAAAATCGACTTTTTGCTGCTGCGAATAACCCAGCTTCCCCAGAGGGTCTGATTACGATCCGTCAAGCCTCGGCCTGAGAAGTGTTGAGTAGGTGTGAAAGCAAATTCAACAGAACCTCGGTTCGCACTGTCCCACCAAAGAAACTCCTGAATCTTGCTGGCAGGTACTCCCCATTTCTGTAATAAAGCGCCCACTTTTGATGGAACGAGAAAATGGTCAACTTTCTTCGCCAAGCTTTTTACAGCGGCTTTGTCTAAGTGATCGTAATGGTCATGGCTGATTAACACCACATCAATGGTTGGCAGATCCTGAATGGAGATGGGTGGCTGGTGGAAACGTTTTGGTCCTGCCCATTGCACCGGTGAAGCGCGGTCACTGAAGACTGGGTCGGTAAGGATCCACTGGCCATCGAGTTTCATTAAAATCGAAGAGTGACCAAGTCGATAGACCACATCATCGTTTTCAACTTCTAGCTGTTCGTTAGTGATACTTTGCACCGGAATCGGCTTTTTTGGCACTGTATCCTCGTGTTTCTCAGTCAGATAAGCCCAAGAGATAGCTAAGAAATCGCGAATGCTGTTTTTGTTATCCACTTCGTGGTTAGCAAATTTGCCATCAAGTGCTGCTGTATCTGAGACTTGATTGTTTTCAACTGTATTCATTGTCTTTCTCCTGTAGCCAAGTGAAAAGTTTCCTTACTTCTGAGCTCTATGATCGAATAGAGATATGAAACGTTTGTGACGTTTCTTAGAACTTTTAAAGTAAACTATACGGTGTAGTTTACGTATTTTTAATGAAAAGTAAACTGAGTAGTGTAATATTGGTGTCAGAATTATTTTTCAAGACATATGCAGAACACAGTGATGAAGAAAACTCGAAGTGAACTAAAACGTGAAGCGATATTGTTGGCAGCAAAGGAAGCTTTCCGAGAGTTCGGGGCACAAAGCACCAGTATGGATAAGATTGCGGCGTTAGCGCAGGTTTCCAAGCGCACCGTGTATAACCACTTTTCGTCAAAAGAAGTGCTGATCATGACCTTGCTGGCAGACTTGTGGAGTGCAACGGCTAACCTTGTCGATTCTGATCAGCTAATGTCACTGCCAATGGAAGAGCAGCTAGAACAACTGCTTTACAGCGAAATAGAAATTCTGTCGTCAAATGAGTATATCGACCTAGCGCGAGTAGTGCTCGGCTACTATCTTTATCGCCCCGATGAGTTGATTGAACAATCTGAATTGATGGCAAAAAAAGAGGGGCAGATCCTCAGTTGGCTTAAACATCAGATTTCGTTAAAAAACCTTGATATTCAGGATGTTGATCTCGCTAATGGTCAGTTGCACAGCCTAGTTAAAGGTGGCTGCTTCTGGCCGCAAGTTATGGGGATTAAATCCAGTTTGTCAGACCAAGAAAAGCGCTATTTGGCACAACAAACCACGTTATTCTTTATCAGTCATTACGGGTGTAAAAAATAAGTTACACCATTTCTATTTTGTAAATATTTTCTGCATATTGCATTTTATTTAAAATAATGGTTGCACTCATCTGCCTAGGTGGATTAAGTTACGGACTGAGGAAACGAGACTGCCAAAGGATTTGCTATTCACCGTTCAATAGCACCAGCAGCAAAGCAAAATAGGAAGAAGTAAGCGATGTATCAAACCGACGATGTAAATATTAAACGAATTAAAGAATTATTACCCCCAGTTGCAGTATTAGAAAAATTTCCAGCGACTGATGTTGCTTCTTCAACAACGTTTCAAGCGCGCCAAGCAATCCACAACATTTTGAATGACGAAGATGACAGACTACTCGTTATTGTTGGCCCATGTTCTATCCACGATACAGAAGCGGCGATCGAGTACGGTAAGCGTTTGAAGAAACTGCGTGATGAGTTAAGTGGTCAACTTGAAGTTGTGATGCGTGTTTATTTTGAAAAACCGCGTACAACAGTGGGTTGGAAAGGTCTGATCAACGACCCATACCTTAACGATACTTACAAGATTAATGACGGTTTACGCATGGGTCGTAAGCTATTGCTTGATTTGACAGACATGGGTATGCCGACTGCGAGTGAATTCTTAGATATGATCACTCCGCAATACGTAGCTGATTTAATTAGCTGGGGCGCTATCGGTGCTCGTACGACTGAATCACAAGTACACCGTGAACTGGCTTCTGGTATTTCATGTCCGGTTGGTTTTAAAAACGGTACTGATGGCAACATCAAAATTGCTTCTGATGCGATTCGCTCAGCTGAGTCATCACACCACTTCCTATCAGTCACTAAATTTGGTCATTCAGCGATTGTTGAAACAGCAGGTAACCCTGATTGCCACATCATTCTTCGCGGTGGTAAAGAGCCAAACTACAGCGCTGAACATGTTAGTGACATCAAGAACCAGCTGGAAGCGTCTGGTCTGCGTCAAAAAGTGATGATTGACTTCAGCCACGCCAACAGTTCTAAACAATACCAACGTCAAATGGTTGTAAGCGAAGATGTGAGTGCACAAATCGCTGGTGGCGAACACGCAATTTTCGGTGTGATGATTGAGTCACATCTTGTTGAAGGTCGCCAAGACTTAGTCGATGGTCAAGCGCCGACTTACGGCCAGTCGATTACAGATGCATGTATTGGTTGGAATGATACCGAGACTGTATTGCGTCAACTTGCTGATGCGGTAGAAAAACGTCGTAAAGGCTAAAGCATAAGTGCATAGATGAAGAAAAGGCTCTCAATTGAGAGCCTTTTTTGATCAGGAAGTTTGAAGCGTATAGTTCTGTTCTATCTGTTTCAAAGTTCTTTGATATACCCACCAAGCGGTGCTGCCAGCCAATAAGTTACCGATAAAAGCGCCGATAAACAGACCTTGTAATCCGCCGAACTCAGAACCTATCCATAAGCAAGGCAGGAAGAAGATAAACAGCCTTAATGCTGAAATCGTTAAAGCGATGTAAGACTTACCCAGAGCGTTAGACACTGACACCATCAGCATACAAACCCCTAACGAACCTAAGCTTAACGGCACAATCATTAAGTGCCAGTTCAAGATAGTTTCGACACTCGCTTCGCTGGTCATCAGCGATGCCAGAGGAGTGGATAGCACGATAGTAATCAGCGCAATAGCAAGTTGGGAAATCAAAATAAAGCGAATGGCGATATTCACCAGCTTTCTGATATCCGCGAGCTTTCCTGCGCCTAACATTCTGCCGATCATCGGTGGCATTGACATAGTCAACGCCAACACCGCAACGATAGCAAAAAATTCAAAACGTGAACCCAGCGCCCACGCAGCAACCGCTGTCGCGCCAAAGCTTGCTAACAGTTTAGTTGCCAGCATAGAGGAAAGTGGTGGTAATAGTTGGCTCAGCATTGCTGGCCCCATGATATGCCCGATAGATTTCACGCTAGCGACAATATCCAGATCATGCCATTCGTAGCTCATCCAGTGCTTGTTATAAACTTTTGGTAAAACAACGGCCACACCGATGCCAAATGCCAGAATGGTTGCGATCGCAGCGCCATTAATGCCGAGATCGAACACAAAGATAAACAGTGGGTCCAACACAAGGTTTAATACGCTTGTCACCATCATCATAGTGCCCGGCAGCATAGTATTTCCGTTGGCACGACAGATACTGTAAAGAAAATACAGAACTGCGCCTGTCCACGCGCTGATAGCCCACCAAATCCAATAGACATCAATAATCGAATAGATGGTTTCAGGAGCATCAAGCAATGAAAGGATAGGGTATCGAAGTAAGTAAATGATTAAGCCGAAGATAGCAACGCAGCCGCTACCCATTGCCAACACTAAACCGCCTAGCTGTTTGGCGTATCGTGTCTTTTCAGCCCCTAAAGCCTTGGAGATTACAGCTGTTGTAGCAATGCCTAGGCCGACTTGAACGCCGATAATCACCATTTGCAAAGGCATAGTGAAACCTTGCGTAGCAAGCGGCAAAACACCAAGTTGACCGATAAATGCACTATCGACTAACTGAAAGCTCATTAGTGACATGACGCCAAAAAGCATCGGCCAAGTCATTTGAAATAGCTGATTAGATAATGATGGAGGATTCATTAGTGAATTATGATCTTAGTTGTTTTGAGAATGTTAATGACGTTTATTATGAGCCAATGTAGCCGCTATTGGTACCTTGAAAAGCCAACTAATAGGTCAGATAAAGAAAAAGCGCCTCAAATGAGACGCTTTGAAAAGAGTTCATGTCTTATAAACGGCGGAACTGTTTAACAAGTACACCTTGTGAAGCTAGGTTAGAAACCAGTGCCTTACACTGCTCATGGGTGTCATTTGCTAGCAATAAAGTAGCGGCTGAACCGTCGCTGATAGACTGAACACTTACGTTCATGCTTTCTGTTACGCGTGCCATTTCATCTACTGCTGTCGCTATATGTTCGTTTCTTTGAGCAATATCGGCCATCTGCGCCAGCAGAGCTTTAAGTTTGTCACCAGATTCATTTGCACTGTTCACACAACTTTGTGAAAGCGAGTTACCTTGACTGATCGCTTCCACCGCTTCACGTGTGCTGCTCTGAATAGTTTGAACAATATTTTGTATTTCACTGCTGGATTCTGAACTGCGTTGCGCCAGTTTGCGGACTTCATCAGCAACTACGGCAAAGCCGCGACCTTGCTCTCCTGCTCGTGCTGCTTCAATTGCAGCGTTTAGCGCAAGGAGATTGGTTTGATCCGAAACACTCTGAATGACTTCTATAACCTGTCCGATGGTTGCGCTTTGGGCAGAGAGTTTTTCGATAACAGTGGTAGCAGAATCTAGCTGCTTGGCTAACTGAATAATCGAACCCACAGTATCTTCGACAGAATCCATGCCTTCACTCGCAGCTGTCTGGGCGCTGTTTGCGGCGGCGGAAGCCGCTTGCGCGTTATTTGCAATTTCGTTGGCTGTCGAGTTCATTTCGGTAATAGCGGTAGCCACTTGTTCAGTTTCGCGCGCTTGACCATCTAAGTTGTCAGCAGTGTGGTTGCAGTTTACGGATGATGCTTTTGCCGCTTCAACCAATTGCAAATTCGAGTCCTGAATTCGACCGACTACCGCGTTTAATTCAGATTGACGCATTTTCAGCGCAAGCTGAATTTCTGAAATGTCATCCACTCGCTTGTTGTAAACAAGTTCCATTAATGGGTTATCAAACACTTTACGTGCTGTTTCCGTTACTCTTTCTAAACGACGAGTTAAGCTGTAGCTGGCCACGATACTCAGTAGCAGCATCATTGGGACACCAGCACCAGTCAAGAAATGATCTACTGCGGCTGCAATGAGTGCGGCGCCAAGAAATCCTACGGTCATACGCTGCCATAAGCGCGTTCTAGGTAACTTGAGCTGCCAGGGCGTTTTGTTAGCACGGATTTGTGAGTACACCTTTTCCGCATTCTCAACATGCTCGCGATTAGGTGACAGGCGGACGGATTGGTATTCGACAGTCTTACCATTTTCAATAATTGGCGAAGCAAAAGCATCAACCCAGTAGTGATCACCGGATTTGGTTCGGTTTTTAACCAATCCCATCCAAGATTGGCCGTTTTTTAAATGTGACCACATGTCCTGAAATGCCGCTTCTGGCATGTCCGGATGGCGAACCAAGTTATGAGGTTGACCTACCATCTCTTCTAGGCTGTATCCGGCAACTTCACAAAACTCTTCGCTAGCATAAGTGATATGACTATTGGGTTGAGTAATAGAGAGTAAGTTGTAATGAGGAGGGTAAAGAACTTCTTTTTGTGTAACAGGTTGATTAATACGCATTGTGTTGAGCACCCTAAAAATAATTCAAAAATGTACACCTAGCGTTTGACGAGATTTGTAGTTAAAAGACGTCGCGTACTTATTATTGTTGTAGGGCTTATGATTATTATTTGCTCAATTTATACTCATGTCACATTAGGAATGCAATCACCAAATAGGATGTCGTGTTAAAACGGGATGTGCCTCACTAAATTTGTGCTACTGGTCTGACATCGAATGACATCAGACCGTCTGAAATACATTTTTAGTCAAGGTAGGTCCAGCTGTCAGCGCCATCAAAATGTCGAATTTTGATACTGTTTAGCAGAGCTGGCTTAAACATGCGGTAGTTAACAGCGAGCCGATCATTGTCAGATTTGCTCGCTGATGAATAATGAGTAATGCAACCACAGTTTTTGCAATGGTAGAAGAGAATCTCTTTATCTCCCCAACTGTAGCTTTCCACGCCGCTCTCTTTTACCGTGAGAGTGACTTGCGACTGTTTGAAATATCCCCAAATGGAAGCGTAACGTGAGCAAATGGAACAGTTACATTCTGTGGCTGTTTTTGAAGGGTAGGGAATGGTTAATGTGACATTCCCGCAGTGGCAACGGCCAGTAAGCATTTCTTCACTGTCAGAGTGCGTCATGGTTTACCTTTATTCACGCATATCCAGTTCGTTGTGAATAAGCGTAATACATTGGGAAGCAAATAGCATTTTTGGACCTAAGCTGAGTTTCTCAACGCCTAACCGTTTCAGTGAATTACCGGTTTTCTTTGGCATTGGAATATGATCAGTCAGAAGGAAGCAAGGGTTTGGACCAATGTCGATGGTACGAATGGATTCGCCTTTCTTATCCATCATATACATAGAGTGAGTATCAGCCAGCTTAGTGACCAAGGCTTCGAAACTGATTGTCTGCACCGTTAGACCAGGTTGCACTTCGCGAATTTGTTCTTTGGTCATTCCGAGAGATTTATCCAATGCTTTGACCAACAGAGCAATTAACGCCGATTCGTGGAAACCGCCAACATCGCTGATGGTGTTCGCATCAATAGTGATGGTACGCGAGTAATCTTGGGTACTTTCCAGCACGAGGTGAATAACAGCATCTTCACGGTGCGACTGAGCGGTGAAAATCGCGTTCATAATACCGTGTGCAAGAATTTCAGCGTGGGCTTTGCCACCCACTTCAGCTTGCAGTTTTTGGCTATCGGTTGGGGCTGAACGTGCTCTAAGAACAAAAGTACGCATTGGGTTCCTCTAATGTGTAGCGAAATTAGGAGACAACAAAAACACAAAAGGCCGCATATAGCGACCTTTTCACGTCAATCCGAAGATTGTAATCAAGCTTAGATAACAGTTACGTTAGCAGCTTGTGGGCCTTTTTGGCCGTTTTCAACAGTGAAAGAAACCTTTTGGCCTTCTTTCAGAGTTTTGAAACCTTCTGCAGTGATTGCACGGAAGTGTACGAATACGTCTGCGCCGCCGTTATCTTGAGCGATGAAACCAAAACCTTTAGTTTCGTTAAACCATTTAACGGTACCAGTAGTGTTAGACATGATGTCTCCAAATCTTAAAAAATTAATCTATTTAGCCAAAAGAAGGCGCTTATTACTTAGGTGACGTTTGAACAAAATGCTTCTACATATAACTGGCTAAACGCTAGTACCGGAAGGTTTCCTTCGCACAACCTATCGAGCGTGAATCGATTGGACGCGCGCATAATAACGCAAGTACCCGTAATAAACTAGCGAATATTTCAAATTAAGTGAAAGCACGCACACTCAAACGAAAACAAAGTAAGTTTAGACCATAATTATGTAACTTTTGTGGCTCTGTAAAGTTATTGGGTCACGTTTTAGCCGATTGATTGAAGCTGATGCCAAAAATTTTTGCAGTAAACAATGATTACCGAAAACTTCGATGCGCATAAATGGCATATGCTACTTATCATTTACATTGTAAAAGGTTAGGAACGTATTGATATGAAGCATTTCCATAAATCACATGTCATGTGCGCGGTGTGTGGTAAAGAAGAAAACAACTACTACTCATTGGGTGCTGAGTTCAAGGTGGAAGAGGACCATACCGTTCAGAGTGATTTTGCGGTATTACCGCGGCATCAGGGCTACTTCGGTTTATTGCATGGAGGAATAGCGAGTTCGTTGCTTGATGCAGCAATGACGCACTGTTTGCTTAGCCAGCAAATCACCGCGTTAACTGCTCAGTTAGATGTGCGCTATCACAGCCCGATAAAAGTCGGTGATCAAGTCAAGGTTGTTGGCGAGCTGTTGACGGTGAAGCGAGGTATCTATTTCTTAAAAGCGTATTTGAAAGTGGGGCAAGATACACGTGTGTCTGCAAATGGAAAATTTATTGCTTCAAAGCTCGCGGAGCATCATTGAAAGAGAAGCTAACCAAATAAATGGTTAGCTTCTAAATAATTAGCCTCTAATAAAGAGTTAGCTTCGTTTCTATTCGTTAGGTTCTACACATTCGTTTCTATAAAATGGGCCTAGAGACCTCATCAACAAGATATAGAATCGACTGATAGGTGATTCCGCTGTGATGTGATAAGCCAATTTCACAGGTTCGGCTATTGCTGAATCCTCTTGTGCAATCTTCAGGAACTTGCTCTTTGAGTGGATGAACCGCTGCTGCATTGAGTTCGGGGGTGGTAAAACCTTTGTCTCCCGCCCAACCACAGCATTCAATATGTTCCGGTATTACAACATTGCTTACACAGGTTTTGGCGAGATTCGCCATCTCATTAGTAAGCCCCATTCGTCGCGAACTACAAGTCACATGCAGCATCACGGTTTCTTGCTTAGGCGTGATGCTGAGGTGTTCCAGCAAGTATTGGCTTACAAACCCAGAAGGCTCGTAAATTTTTAGCGGTTTTGTGAACCGCTCAATACTGCGTTTAGCACATGGGCTAGTATCCATTAACACTGGGTAGCGACCAAACTGACTGGCTTTCCATAGTACTTCTTCTAGTTGATGAGCTTTATCATAAGCAATATCGCTCATACCTTTACTGTCGTAAGGCATCCCGCAGCACTGTTGATTAATATCTTCAGGGAGAATTACCTCGTATCCGGCTTTATTGAGAATGGAAAGAGTAACTTCCGTTAATGGGCGCTGATCTTTAGCATCGGTTTGTTGCCCCATGCTACGGCTGGCACATGATGGAAGATAAACCACTTTCTTGTCACGTTGCGGAAGGTCACTGGCCGCTTTCTCAAGCGGATATCGGTTTGCTTGCGGCATTTCTGCAAGCCAAACAGGCGTTTTCCCATGAGTCAGTTTTCGGGTACCTTCGACAATACGCTTGACCGATGTTTCACCAAGGATTCCAGAAGCGAGCTTATTCATTTTTAAAGCAGACCGTGTCATCGCAGTTGTCGCGGAAAAATGGTCTGCTGTCCAACGTGCTATTGGTGTGAACTTTTCGTATTTTGCACTGCGCAGTTTTTTTACAAGATCGCCTGTATTGATTCCGACGGGACACCGGTCGGCGCACAGTCCGGTCGCCGCACAAGTATCTAGACCTTGGTATTCGAACACTTTATTTAGTTCTTCAGCTGATGCCTGTTCTCCGTTTTTGCGTCGACGTTGAAGCTCACGGTAGAGAACGATACGTTGACGTGGTGACAACGTCAGCGTTCGAGAAGGGCAAACAGGTTCGCAGAATCCACATTCAATACAGCGATCTACAAGTTCATCTGCCGCTGGCATCAGTTTCAAGTTATCTAAGTGCGCTTTGGGGTTGCTGTTGATGATTACCCCAGGATTCAACAATCCGTTTGGATCAAATAAGGCTTTGATTTTTTGCATCAATGCGTAGCCTTCTTTACCCCATTCGAGTTCAACATACGGAGCCATATTTCGCCCCGTACCGTGTTCCGCTTTTAATGAACCTTGATATTTCACCGCAACCAAATCTGCGACGTCATCCATAAAGGCTCCGTATCGCTCGATTTCCTGTTGTTGTTCAAATCCCTGAGTAAAGACAAAATGCAGGTTGCCTTCCAGCGCATGGCCGAAAATGATCGCTTCTTGATAGTGGTATTTATCAAATAGCTTTTGTAGGTCACGAATACCGTTGGCAAGATTTTCAATCGGGAAGGCGACGTCTTCGATAATAACGGTGGTTCCCACTTCTCTTACCGCTCCGACCGCAGGGAACATGCCTTTACGAATTCCCCAAAGAGTTGAGACAGTATTAGCGTCGGAAGTGAAAGGAACCGATTCGATGATATTGAAGTTTTTCAGTGACTCCATCACTTCACCGCATTGGTGCTGTAATGCTTTATGGTGACTTGCGTGAGATTCAATAAGCAAAGCCGCCGCTTCTAAATCGAGAGACTTGATGAAATCGGGCATACCCGCTTTGTCGGCGACAGAACGCATGGCTCTGCCATCCATCATTTCAACCGCAGCAACGGGTGAATGTTTTAAGGTGGTTACGGCTTGGCTTGCTTGCTCGATATTTTCAAATACCAGCAATGCTGAGGCTTTATAGCTGTGTTCGACCACAGTGTTATAGGTAATTTCGGCGATAAAGCCGAGTGTACCTTCAGAGCCAATAAATAGGTGTTTCAGGATATCAATCGGGTCATCGTAATCGACCAGTGCGTTGAGGGCGTAGCCGGTTGTGTTTTTTAAGCGATATTTGTGCTTGATTCGAGCGCTCAGTTCTTTGTTCGTCAGCGTCTCCTTTCTTAACGTTTCTAGTCCAGAAACAAGATCGCTTCTTTGTTGTTTAAAGGCTTCTACACTGTTTGAGTCACTGGTGTCCAACACCAGACCATCTGCAAACACCACCTTCATATTATCGACAGTTTGATAAGAATTTTGCGCGGTGCCGCAGCACATGCCGCTAGCATTATTCGCAGCAATACCGCCAATTTTGCAGGTGTTTATAGACGCTGGATCTGGGCCTATTTTGCGTTGGAAAGGCGCGAGATATTTGTTGGCATCGGCGCCAATCACTCCCGGTTGCAAACGGATTTTTTCGCCTTGTTCTAAGATCTGATGCTTACGCCAGTCATCGGTTAAGGTAATCAGTACTGAGTCTGACACGGCTTGACCAGACAAGCTCGTACCTGCCGCTCGGAAGGTAAAAGGTAAAGCTAATTTCTCACAGCTCTTAATGGTGAATACCACCTCTTCAAGGCTATTAAGACGCAGCACTACCTGTGGAATAAGCCGATAAAAGCTGGCGTCTGTACCGTAAGCGAGTCTTTGGGCTTCCTGAGTGATAATGCGTTCTTCGTCAATTTCAGTTTTCAGAACATCTATCAGTTGTTGATAGCGAGTCTTGATTTCCATTTTAGTTATCTCGTTGCCATTTACGCGATGACTTACCGTTCATCTATTATTTATCTTTCGTCTATTTATCATTAACAATGAGGACGATAAGTTCGCTTGGTCCATGTGCGCCATAAGCTAAGGTTTGTTGAATGTCAGCCGTTTTGGAAGGTCCCGATATCAAAAGTGCGTTGGTCGGCATGTTTGCTGACCAGTTTTGTTCAGTCATCACTTCGAGAAAGTGATTGTGTAACGTAGATGCGCGCATCACTGCAATATGGCAGGGCGGTACCAGTGATAATGTTCTTGGTTCATGCACACTTGGCCATAAGACCAGAGCGCCAGTGTCAGCAATGCCTGCTAATACATGCGTGACCCCCACATCCACTTCATGGAACAGCGCACTTTTCCAATTTTCGATGTCATTCTGATATTCAATAATATCTAACGCTTTTAAGCCTTGTCTGAAGTCGTTAATCCATTCACCTTCAGTGCCAATGGCGGCTCGGTGCCATCCTTTTTCTGAGCAGAGCGTTTCTAGAGTCGTACCAATATCTGAACTCTCTAGTTGAATAACCTGAGCATGGCTTGCGGTGAGCGCTAGGTAAAATCGCGCCATTTTTTCCTGCTCATTTTTACTCTTATCGAAACCCCATGGTTCGAAAGCTATTTCTGTTTTTTGGACTGGTATAGCATTGGCGTTTTTGAGTCGTTTTAGAATGTTATCGCGTGCCGTACTCATGATTTGTCCTCACTACTTTTGTTTTCTGAGTGGTCGTCTGCCAAGGTTTGCTTCTCTTTGAGCAACTGATGCAAGGTTTTACTCGCAGGTTTTGGTGTGGTTCGACATTGTGTCCACGCGCCAAGCTTGTTTGGGATAAGCGCTTGCATCTTGGTGGTAAGCCTTGTTGCAGAGTGGTAAAAAGTAGGGTGCGTTGCTGCAAAGGCAAAGCTTGTCATCGCCATACTTTCTAGATTGCTGTGCGCGGCTTTCTGTCCTTCCATAACCGTGTTACCTGACTTCGCATCATGCTTTGCTTCTCTGCGCAGGCGTTGTAACAGTTCAGGAATTGGAATTCGTACTGGGCAAACTTCACCGCACGCGCCGCATAAGCTTGATGCGGTAACCAAATCTTTTGTCGCGTCTAAACCCAAGAGATGAGGTGAAATGATTTTGCCAATCGGACCCGGATAAACGGTTCCATAAGCGTGCCCGCCAATTTTGGTGTAAACCGGACAGTGGTTCATACAAGCACCGCAGCGGATGCATTGCAGCGTCTTACGCATTTCCTCGTCTTGATAAGCCTGACTGCGACCATTATCAAGTAAGACCAAATGCACTTCTCTCGGACCGTCTTTCTCGCCTTTTTTGCGCGGCGAAGTGATCATATTGAAATAGGTGGTGATAGCCTGGCCCGTTGCCGAGCGAGTTAAAGCACTGTATAGCGGCGGGACATCGGCAAGGTATTCAACCACCTTTTCTATGCCTGTGATGGCAATATGAACCTTAGGAATCGTGGTCGACATCCGGCCATTTCCTTCGTTTTCAACCAAGCAAAGAGTGCCCGTTTCAGCAACGGCGAAATTAACCCCTGAGAGACCAATATCAGCATCGTGAAATTTCTGACGAAGACGGGTGCGCCCCGTTTGAATCAGTTCATCAACATCGAGAGTTGGGGTAAAGCCATCAAGATTTTTCTCGAAGGTATCACTCACTTCCTGCTTATTTTTATGAATCGCCGGCATGATGATATGCGAAGGTTTATCTCCATCAAGCTGGACAATGTATTCCCCCATATCACTTTCTAAACATTCAATACCGAGTTTTGCCATTTCATGGTTCATCTCGATCTCTTCGCTGACCATCGACTTACCTTTGATGATCATTCTCGCCTGATGGCGCTGCGCAATTTCGGCGATAATGCCATTGGCTTGTTCTGGGTTTTCAGCCCAATGGACATAAATACCGTTTTGGGAGCATTTTTGTTCAAGTTGTTCCAGTAATGTTGGCAACTTACTCAGGCAGCGTTGTCGGATAGATTCCGCTAAATCACGAATCGCTTTCTCTTCTTTTGCATCCGAAAATGCCGTTCTACGCTTATCTCTCAGGTAGTCCATGGCACCACGGAAATTGGCGCGTAGTTGAGGATCTTCCAAAGCAACTTTTGCCTGAATATGAAACTGTTGAGGAGTCTGACTCATGATTGTGCTCCTTTGGTGCGCTCTAATAAGAAACTTGCTAGGTGGCGGCCTTGCAGTGCTTTGCCTTGGTATTGCAAAGCGCCATTGATATTGAGCAGACATCCCCAATCGGCACTGACTAACGTCTCTGCGTTGGTTTGAGTAATGTGATGGGTTTTATCTTCAACCATGGCTTGAGAAATATTGGGGTGACGGACAGAAAAGGTACCGCCGAATCCACAACATTCACTCTCGTAGTCCTGCATGCGAAGCTCTACACTCTCAAGCTGATTCAGCAATTCTGTGGCCGTAACATGGACATTCATTTCCCGACGTGCAGCACAGGAGGTATGCATGACCACGGAAGTGGGTTCGCCAGTATCCGTCAGCTTGACACGGCAGACATTGACTAAGAATTCAGTCAGTTCGAACACTCTGTCACAGAATTCGTTAACCTGATCTTGCTGGGAATCCTCTTTGAATAAGCGTCGGTAATGATGGTGCATCATGCCGCCACACGAACCCGATAACACAATCACTGGATAAGGTTTAGGAAACAGCGCGATTTGGCTTAATGCCACTTTCTTGGCTTGGTCGTCATAGCCCGAGGTGTAAGCGGGCTGTCCGCAACAGGTTTGTTTTTCAACGAAGATAACTTCAAGCCCTTGCTGTTCAAGAAGGGTTATCGCATCTAGCCCTGCTTGAGGGTCAAACAGATCCACCAGACACGTGGCGTAGAAATACACTTTTTGTGGTTTTGCAGGGTAGATACGCATTGCTTCTCCTAACGGGAGTTATTGTAATTATCGTGTTAATTAAATGTGAATTTAGCGCTTTCCTTTTTCTTAATATAGGGAAATAATGAAAATCATTATTTCCCAAAGTGACATAATTTGATGCGTGCAGACGATTTAATCTTGTTTTCCCAAGTGGTTGAATTTGGCAGTTTTAGTAAAGTGGCTGAACAAAATAACCTGACAAATTCAGTAGTTAGCAAAAGAATTGCGCGTTTGGAAGAAGAGCTGAGTGTGCAGTTATTATATCGAACAACGCGTAAATTAACTTTGACTGAAGCGGGTAAGGCTTTGATGTCGAGTGCGAAAAATGTGAAGCAAGCCACTCAGGAAGCGATGGATGCCGTTGCAGGATTTGGCGAGAACATCAGTGGACACATTAAGATGTCTGTACCTTCTATTTCCGGCGATCTGATTCTCGCCGATGCAGTAGCGGAATTCTGCAATATGCATCCGGGACTAACGGTAGATATGTCACTCGATAATCGCTTTGTGGACTTGGTGGAAGGGGGCTATGACTTGGTTATCCGTACCGGTTATCTGGACGATTCCAGTCTGATTGCGCGTCATATATTGGATTCGCAATGGGTAGTGTGTGCTTCCCCTTCTTACATCGCGCGCAACGGTAAACCACTTAAACCTGAAGATTTGGTCAATCATAATTGCCTGCAATACGCGTATCAGACCACTGGGGCGAGTGACTGGGAGTTTAAGGGCAGCAAAGGTAACTATATCGTTAAAGTCTCTGGCACTTTTTCAACAGATAATGCGACCGCTCTGCGTAAAGCTGCACTTGGAGGTCACGGTATTGCTTATGTGCCGAGATGCTTGGTTTATCATGATTTCCGAAACGGCGAATTGGTGGATATTTTCCCAGAGCAGGTGGGCAAGAAGCTTGGTATTTACGCGGTCTACCCGTTTACACGCCAGCCACCGAATAAAGTCCGTTTGCTGATAGAACATATCCGTACTCGTTACTTAGCCATCTCTCATTACTTCTAATCAACTCAGTTTAGTTAAGTGTCGGTGTTTCTAAACATAGGCCGTAAGAGAGCTTTAGCTGAGTAAAGTACTGGTGAGCTTTTTCAATATCCTGATATTCCAATTGCCAGTTTGCGTCCCTTTGCGCGAGACAAAACGCACTTAAATGCATCAATAAGTTGGTGCTGTGTTTATCGAGAACAGACGCGACTGCCGAAATCAGCTCGCTTCTTTCAATGGACATAAATTGAAGTAATCCATAAGCCTGATTGAGTGCGTCAAAAGCCCGTTTCTGTTGACCCATATTATTTAGAATCTCAGCCTGATGGATAGCTGCATCGTGTAATCCTGAAATCAGACAAACAAGCTGGCACGGCTTGGCAGCAGGATCTCTTGCTGTATTCTCAAGATGATTGGGAAGGTTATGCAGGACATCTTCAAGCAAATAGTGGGCTTGAGGCCAATGACCAGCTTTTAAAAGTTCTTCTGCTTTTGCGTAGTGTGCCCAGCACTGTTTTAAGTTCATCACTTGTTCTCATTCGCTCGTTTGTACTTATTTAAATGCAATAAAATCTCAAATGCAAATGATTATCAATGATAAGAATTGGTAATTTTGCTTAATATTTGTCCGCTTGCATGTTAAGACGGGCGAAATCACTAAAAAGTCAAAGCTTTACGGCTAAACTTGATATACAAAAGAAGAATATAAAATCAAAGGAGTGGAGCTATGGCTATTCAACAACTGAACGCAGAACAGCTTTACCACGTAGCAAAGCTAGAACAATTGCCTTGCAAATCCACCAAAGAACTTCCCCCACTTGACGAAATCGTTGGTCAAGAACGTGCGCAAAAAGCGGTAGAGTTTGCTATGTCGATCAAAGAGAAGGGCTACAACATCTACGCGATTGGCCGAAATGGTTTAGGCAAACGTACTATGATCATGCGTTATCTCAGTCGCCATAAATATGAGACAGATAACCTGTATGACTGGTGTTATGTCGCAAATTTCGATGATATCCGTACTCCAAGAGTATTAAAGCTGCCACGTGGTGTTGGCAGCGCGTTTCGCCAAGACATTGAAAAGCTAATGACCAAGCTAATGAACGGTATGCCGTTAGCTTTTGATAATGAGCTATACATTGGTCGTGCTGAAAAGCTGAAAAATCAGCTCGATCAAAAGCAGCAAAGCGAACTGGAAAACATCACGAAAGACGCCAAAGAAAAAGGCATCAGCCTAACCATTACCAACCAAGGTGAATATCAGTTTGTAGCTTTGAATGGTGAAGAACTGCACACCGAAGAATCTTTCGATGCGCTAACCAAAAAAGAGCAAGAACATTTTAGCCAGACGATTGATGAACTCGAAGTTGCGTTACGTAATATGGTACGTCACTTAACTGAGTGGGAAGAGTCGTACACGGAAAAAATTAAAAAGCTTAATGATGACGTGACGCTTGATGTTGTTGCTCATTTCATTAAGCAATTAAAACAAGATTATTCGCAGTATGCGGAGATCAAAAGCTACCTGACCGACCTGCAAAAAGACATTCTGGAAAACGTAGATATCTTTTTAGAAGGCGCAGGAGAGCAGGGTGATATTGCAACGGCAGCGTTAGATAAGAAACTGCCACGTCGCTATAAAGTGAATGTGCTGGTGAGCCGTTGTTCTGACGATTTCCCTATTGTGGTTGAGGAAAACCCGAACTATCACTCTCTGTTTGGTTATGTGGAAACCGCAACTTATAAAGGCACAGTGTTTACCGATTTCTCATTGATTCGTGCGGGTAGTTTGCATAAGGCAAATGGTGGCGTATTGATGATGGATGCGGTGAAGGTATTGGAACAACCCTACGTTTGGGATGGTCTGAAACGTGCGCTGCGCTCGCGTCAAATCAGTTTCACTTCGTTGGAAAAAGAAGTGACGCTAACGGGTACCGTCTCTCTGGATCCTGAACCTATTCCGCTGGATGTCAAAATCATTCTGTTTGGTGATTACCGCACTTATGAATTGCTTGCTCACTATGATCCAGAGTTTAGCGAGTTGTTCCGTGTTACGGCTGATTTTGAAGATGAGATGAAGCGTACTGATGATACAGAGCTTCACTATGCGCGTTTCATTTCCAGCATTGTGCACGACAGCAGCTTATTACATTGTGACCGTAAGGCCATCGCGAGAATTATTGAACACAGTTCGAGGATGGCAGGCGATCAGTCAAAACTTTCTCTTCATTCGGCTCATATTGCTAACTTACTGCGTGAATCAAACTACGTCGCGAAGCAGGCGAACTCGAACATGATTCGCCAAAGTCATGTAGAAGAGGCTCTGAGTAATCAGCAAATGCGCGTCAATCGATTGCAAGAAAGTGTGATGGAAACTTTCTCCAACGGCACAACACTTATTCAGACCGAAGGCTCAGCGGTGGGGCAGGTGAATGCTTTATCTGTTCTGGCTACGAAAGATCATATGTTTGGCGCGCCAAACCGTATCACAGCGACAACGTCTTACGGTGAGGGTGACATCATTGATATTGAACGCAGCGTTGATCTAGGGGGAAGTATTCACTCAAAAGGCGTGATGATTCTTTCTGCTTATCTCAACTCGGTGTTTGGACGTACGGCGCGTGTACCGCTAACCACCACCATCACGTTTGAGCAGTCTTACGGCGGTGTTGATGGTGACAGTGCAAGTATGGCGGAGTTCTGTGCGATCGTTTCGGCGTTTTCCAAGCAGCCAAATCGACAAGATATTGCGATTACTGGCTCTATGAACCAGTTTGGTGAATCTCAACCTATCGGTGGAGTGAACGAGAAAATTGAGGGCTTCTTTGATGTGTGTTGCATCAAGGGGAGAAGTCATTCTCAAGGGGTGATCATTCCTCAGGCTAACAAGCACAACTTGATGTTAAGACCTGATATTGTCAGAGCCGTAGAAAAAGGCGAATTCAATATCTGGGCGATAAGCCATGTTTCTGAAGCGATAGAAATTTTCACGGGTAAAAAAGTCGGTATCGCGACAGAAGATGGTAGCTACCCGGTGGACAGCATATACGGTCTGGCTCAGGCCAAATTGAATGCGTTAAGAAAGTAACTGCGTAAGTGGATGAAACAATACATAAAGGCCTTCAGTGAAGGCCTTTTCTATATTTATTCCGAGTCATATTAATTAATGAATTGATGCCATGTTATTCGAGATGCTTTTTAATAGTTCAACCAGTCGCTCTGTGGATTGAGCGCCGGAGACGAGATGTTTCTGATCGATAATAATGGCGGGGACGGCATGGATACCAGCCTGAAGCCATTGTTGTTCAGTATTCGCGACCGCTTTTGCCCATGAATCATCATGTAATACTTCTAGGCATTCTGCTTCATTTAGCCCAGCATCAACGGCGATTTGTATTAGTACATTCTCGTCATCAATTTTCTTTTCATGACGGAAATACGCTTCGAACAATGCAAGCTCGAGCTCATTTTGTTTGTGATGTTGATTAGCCCACATTAATAGCTGATGGGCTTTTCGCGTGTTGTAGATTCGCATCTCTTCATAGAAATTGAAATGGAATCCCACTTCGGCGCCTAATTGAGTCAGAGTATTTCTGGCTTCAATGCTCGCTTCTTTGGTCGTACCATATTTGCGAGCGAGATGATCGCGAAGGTTTTCTCCACCTTCAGGCATGGTTGGGTTGAGCTCGAATGGATGCCAGTGTATTTCTGCCTGAATCTCATTCGATACCAGTTTCAAAGCCGCTTGCAGGCGCTTATATCCAATAATGCACCAAGGGCAGACTACATCAGAGACGATATCGATTCTTAGGGACCGCATATAATCCTCCATAGTGAGCAAAATGATCACTTATTAATGACATCAAATCCTGATGTCTCGTAAATGAAAACAACGTTGCACAGCCTAGTTAAGTATAGGCGTCTATACTGTGATGAGGTTAAGGATAACCCAACCCAGCTTAAATATGTCAATCTACGCCTTCATTCTCCACCGTTATTTAGCATTAAGAGGTGGATTTCAAATAGGTTGAATATTTTATACTCGGTTATATATCAGGGCTGTTAGCCCTAGCAAGCCGCGCATTCATTTTTAGTTTTCATTCGGCTTGTAGAGTAACAAGGAGTATTTACAATGAGTCTTCATCAGCCAACTGACGTTATTTTGCACGCATTTGACTGGCCTTATGCCCTCGTAGCTGAACGAGCTTCAGCAATATTCGAAGCTGGGTATAAAGCCGTATTGATTTCCCCTCCAATGAAATCCGCGAAAAGCGACCACGGCACAGAGTGGTGGCAGCGTTACCAACCTCAAGATTACAGAGTCATCGATAATCAACTCGGTGATACCCAAGCATTTAAAGATATGACCAATGCCTTGAAAGCTTTTGGGGTACACGTCTACGCCGATGTGGTATTCAACCACATGGCCAATGAATCGAAAAAACGCCTCGATCTTCAATACCCGAGTGAAGAGGATATGAAGCACTATCAAAAATCTTCTCGCTATTATCAAAAACAAGTGTTGTTTGGTGATTTGTCTAAACCTCTGTTCAAAGAAGAAGACTTTGTTGAAGCCTTCGGTATCAAAGACTGGAAAGACAAATGGCAAGTTCAAAATGGGCGGATTACGGGGGGGCCGCATGATCAAGGGCTACCAACTCTAAGAGACTGTCCGCATGTGATCGAAATGCAGCAGACCTATCTTAAAGCACTGAAAACATTGGGTGTGAAAGGATTCAGAATTGATGCAGCAAAGCACATGTCTATTGAGCATCTGAAAAAAGTCTGGAGTGATGAGATCACCAGAGATGTGCATATTTTCGGTGAAATTATTACCGATGGCGGTGCAACCAAAGAAGAATATAAGTTGTTCTTAGAGCCGTATTTAGCCGAAACCCAACTCGGTGCTTACGATTTCCCTTTATTTCAGACCGTGTTCAACGCACTACAAAAATCGGGCAGTTTGAAAACACTCATAGATCCTTACTGTTTTGGTGAAGCGCTTTCTAAGGAACGAGCCATTACCTTTACTGTGACCCATGACATCCCAAACAATGATGTATTCAAGAACTTAGTAATGGATGAAGCTTTAGAAAGCTTGGCGTATAGCTATATTTTGGGGCGTGATGGCGGTGTGCCGTTGATTTACACCGATCTGGATACCAGCCGCATCAAAAACAAATCGGGTCAGCCTCGTTGGGTCAACGCATGGAACGATCCAAAAATCATCGCTCAAATTGAGTTCCACAACCGGATGCACGGGCTGCCTATGGTGATGATTGAAGCCAGTGATGACTTACTGGTGTTCAGTCGTGGCGAGAAAGGAATTGTTATTATCAATAAATCTGCAAGGCCACAGACAGTAGAGCTTAACTGGAATCACGCACTACGGGATTTGTTAAGCGAACAAGTGTTCTCCAGTACTGGTACGAAAGTTGTAGTCGAAGCGGCTCCTCTATCTAGCTATATGCTTTGCAAGCAGTAATCAAAAACTGACTACCCCTCCAAAAAATAAAGATAAAAAAATGCCGCATTCAGACTGGATGCGGCAAAACTATTTAAGCTAGCAGTAGTTTAATAGGGGGGTAACTTACTTAACATGAAAAAGTACCCAGTCATCATGCATCCACTCAGTTAAATGTATGCTTGGTTTCTGCCAGCGTTATGTCAGGATTCATGCGGTTGAAATTTTTCTGACATTCAACATATTTTACTAATTTAGTCTTTCGTTTCTAAACCATAGTTCATAAGAATATATAAGGTAGTGGAAATGAAAGTCTTGCCAATATTGCTCTTAACGGCTCCTGCTCTGATACTCTCAGGTTGCGGAGGCGATGATTCGGGCTCAACACAAACGTCTAATGTTTCGTTTTCAGTTTCAGATGCTCCGGTAGATGAAGCCAGTTCTGTCACCATAGGCTTTACGCAAGTTGAATTGGTGAAAAGTGATGGTCAATCCATTTTCTTGGAAGTCGAGCCTTCAACACCAAGTCATGATTATGAACAGATAGATCTGTTGGACTATCAGGGACAAGATTCGGCTTTAGTCATTACCCAAAAGCCGATTCCAGTAGGTACCTACAAGAATCTGATTCTTCATATCAGTAACGAATCGGACGTTAACTTTGTGGTTGACGCGGATGGTACTCAAGATCTTAAGCAGCCGAGTAACAAATTGAAACTTGGTGGATTTGAGGTTACGGCAGATAAAACTCAAGCTTTTACCATCGAGTTTGATTTACGCCAATCGCTGGTTATGCGTGGCAATACCGGTTCGAACAAAGGCTACATTCTTAAGCCTCACGGCGTAACTATTCTAAATGACAAAGAAGCGGCAAACCTGACGGTTACGGTAAACTCTAGCTTGTACGCAAACATCGAAGGGTGTCCTACGACAGCGGATAATGCATTTGTTTACTTATATCAAGGTACTGAAGGAACCTTGGTTGATTTAGTTGACCCGACAGATATCGACTACACAGAAGGCACTGCCTTACCTAGTGATGCACTCAAACCGTTTGCGACTGCGAACGTAAGTGATGTTGACGGCACATACAAGTTTGGCTATTTGCCAACAGGCGATTACACCGCCGCGTTTGTTTGCAATGGTAGTGCGGATGACCCGATTCAGTATGATCAACTGACTATTCCGCAGCCTTCTACTTTGGTTACAACGGTTTCTTTGTCTGCTGGAAGCAATTCGCTAGATATGAGCAGTAACTAAACTTTTATTGACTTACGGCGACCAAAAAAATCCCCAGTTGAGCATACTGGGGATTTTTATTTTTTGAGCCTTAATGTTTTTTTATGAAACCTCGTAAGAAGTTTGACGTTGTCAGCATTAAATATTTTCTAGGGGGGAAAATAAAGGAGACATGGATAAACTTAGCTGCACAAAACTTAAACAGCAAAGTTGTGAATGATTTTCTTTTAACCTTTTTAGTGGTTTGTGATGTTAATTCCAACTAGATGTAGTGAATGAAACAGAACATTTATTTATGACACGCCTATTATGGTCAACATCCTTTCCTCCGTACTCCATCAATTTCCCTGTCTGGGCTTATCTTCGCGCCTGTACCGCTTAAGTTACCAAAAACTGATTTACAGCAATTCTTACTTTCAAATAAGACGTACTATGGAATGCAATAAGCTGCGTATCACTTAATGCTGGGATACGCGTTGCAGCATAGAGCTTTCTGTTGCTGACTAATGAATTCAAAGCGGAACTTGTTATGGAAAATCTTATTCAACGTTTTTTAAGTTATGTTACTTACGATACCCAATCAAAACCCAAGAACCATCACTGCCCAAGTTCTGCGGGGCAGAAAGTGTTTGCCCAAGCACTTTATGAAGAATTGCTTGAGCTAGGTTTAAGTGAGGTCTCCATCGACAACCATAGTTATGTGATGGCAAAGCTTAAATCAAACGTCGATTACCCAGTACCGGCTATTGGTTTTATTGCTCACATGGACACAGCGCCAGATGCATCGGGTAAACATGTGGTTCCACAGATTGTAGAAAACTACCAAGGTGGAGATATTGCTTTGGGCAAAGGCGATGAAGTCCTTTCTCCTATTCAGTATCCAGAACTGCATCAACTGCATGGTAAAAATCTGATCACTACCGATGGCAACACGCTTTTAGGTGCAGACAATAAGGCGGGTATTGCTGAAATTATAACGGCAGTCGAAATGCTGCTTGCTGATCCATCTATTCCCCATGGTGATATCTGTATTGCTTTTACGCCGGATGAAGAAATTGGTCGTGGTGCGAACCATTTTGATGTGGAAAAATTTGGTGCCGAGTGGGCCTATACCATTGATGGTGGTCCTGTCGGTGAGCTGGAATACGAGAACTTTCATGCAGCAACCGCAGAAGTGACATGTCATGGTGTGAGTGTCCACCCTGGCACTGCTAAAGGCAAAATGGTGAATGCCATGCATATTGCCTCACGCTTCGTAGTTATGATGCCAGAACAAGAAACCCCACAGAATACCGAAGGATATGAAGGTTTTTACCATCTGTCTTCTGCATCAATGGGTATCGCCAAATCTCAACTGAACTACATCCTTCGTGACTTTGAACGAGAGGGTTTAGCTGCTCGCAAAGCTTTCATGCAACAAAAAGTGGATGAACTGAACAAACAGCTATTAAAAGGCAGCGTTGAACTGGTGATTCATGATAGCTACGCCAACATGAAAGAGATGGTTGAACCACACCCGCATATTATCGAGTTGGCAAAAATCTCGATGGAACATTGCGGTGTTGAACCTCTGATTAAACCGATTCGCGGTGGTACAGATGGAGCCCGTCTTTCTTTTATGGGGCTACCTTGCCCGAACATCTTCACGGGTGGTTATAACTTCCACGGCATCCATGAGTTTATAACTATTGAGGGGATGGAACAGGCGGTTAGTGTGATCGTGACCTTAGCTGAGAAAACTGCACGGCATTATAAACAATAAACTGCTTTATCAACAATTTCGGTCGGTTATACTTAGTTGAGCGTTGGCAATGATGTGTTTGCCAACGCTTTTTTTATATCAATACCGACAGAACTTAGTCGTCATAGGTATTTCAGTAAGTTGATCGGTTGTTTGCAGTAGGAAGAATTATGGAAAAATTTAATGCGGTGGTAGATTTTCTATTCGCGCACAAAATGTTGTTATCCACGCTAATTTTGGTTGTTGTATGGCTGGTGCGCCGAGTAGTTCTTTCATACATCCGTGGTGATGTTGCATTTATTACAGAGAAACAACGTAAATGGATGTCGCGTACGAAAAACGGCGCATTTACCATTATCGTGCTTCTGTTGTTCATGCTTTGGCAATCAGAGATCAGTGAGTTTGCACTCTCTGTAACGGCTATTGCTGTTGCTATCGTTGTCGCATCAAAAGAAATCATCCTGTGTTTTACAGGTTCTATTCAACGCGCGAGCTCTCGCTCATTCCGCATTGGAGATTGGATTGAAGTGGGTTCAATCAGTGGCGAAGTGATTGAACACAATATGATGGCAACGGTTATTCAAGAGATAGCGTTGCAAAAATCCCATTATCATTACACAGGTAAAACGGCGACGTTACCAAACAGTATGTTCTTTCTTTATCCGGTAAAGAACTTGAACTTTATGAAACGCTATGTGTTTCATGACATCACCATTGTGGTGCCAGAGTTCGTCAATCTTTTCCCTTTGATTCCGCAAATACATGAACGTATCGAGGTTCACTTTGCTCACTTTATGGATGTTGCAAGACGCTATAACGCTGTTATCGAGAAACATGCGGGCGTTGACTTGCCTGGTGCTGATCCGCATGTGGAAATCACCAGTACTGCGGCAGGTGAGCAAGTCGTACATATCAAAATTTTCTGTCCAACAGAACGCGCTACCTATTTGGAGCAGTTGATAAGAAAAGACTTTATGGAACTCTATGAGCAGAAATATCCAAGAGTACCCGTGGAAATGATGGCGCAAGCTTGATTCCAGAAGCGATTGCTAAAAAGGTCTGTTTATACAGACCTTTTTCTATTTTAGGGCAGAATTACTCAGGAAGGTTTTGTAAAACTTCAAAGGCGATTTCATGACTTCCCATATCGCCTTCAACGAATAGAGATTGCCCTGTAATCATCACGGAAAGATCGACCGTTCTTGCTGGTGATGCAGAGATAAGATTGATGGCTTCTGGATCGAAGCGTACCACTTCAACAGGAAGGTAGCCGAATTTACCTTTGTGTTGATTCCACCAAATGTCAGAACGTACTTGATAAGTGTAAACTTTCACCACATCTGCAACGCGCGTGGCTTTTTTTACTCGGTCTACGTCTGGCTCGCCTAGCTCAATCCACACTTCTGAACGACCTTCTAGATTTTGTTGCCAGATATCAGGTTCAGCGGTTGTTGATATGCCCTTAGTGAACTGCAAATCAGGATGCGCATTTAAACAAAATGCCATGATTCTAGCCATCATGCGTTCATTGGTTTCGGAAGGGTGTAAAGCAACGGTTAAGTTCAGTGAGTCGTAGTAGTCACGATTTAAATCAGTTAAGGCAATTCGAAACTTATAGATAGTTGGTTTAAGGGCCATGAGGAGTTTTTCTCGTAAAAACTAAATAGCCAGCATTACGCTGGCTATTAAACAAGTATGTAGCAATAAAATTAGATAACTTTAATGCTTTCAGCTTGTGGGCCTTTTTGACCTTGAGTTACAACGAACTCAACTTTTTGGCCTTCAGCTAGAGTGCGGAAGCCTTCGCTTTGAATTGCACTGAAGTGAGCGAAAACGTCAGGACCGTTTTCTTGCTTGATGAAACCAAAACCTTTTGTTTCGTTGAACCATTTAACGGTACCAGTAACAGGTGTAGACATATTTCTTTTCCTAAAATTTTTACTTTAAAGCCGATTAGGGCGCTGATAGCGTGGAAAAATAGATTGCTATTGCGTACGACACGACGGGGGAGTTACAAGTAATCCAACGAAACAATGTGTATACAAAGAACTTCTTTCTAGCTAATGACGAGTCTAGGCAATTGAATTGACTTGTCAATCGGATCTTGAGGTCAGTCGAATCAGTGAAACAAGTTTCAACCAATTTTTTGCACTAAACACCATTTCTTAGCGATTTAAGTGAGGTTGAATAACTTTTTGATTGTTATCGATTCGGCGATTTTATTGACACTTTCAATATTGAGTGCAGAATACGCATAACTTTTAAAAGGAGAGTGAGATGAGTAAATCAATCAAAAAATCTCTACCAAACGAAGTTGTTGATACTGAATTTGGTCGAGGTGTTATTAAAGACAACGCATTAAAAGCGGTAGTAACCAGTCAATTATTTAGACAAAGAGTAGAGAAAGCGAAAAAAGGTAAAGGAAGTTTCAATCGCAAAATGAAACATAAGGGTAAAGAGCCCTATTCAAAAGCTGCTTAATTGCTGTTTTCGAATAGGGCTCTTTCATTAGTTACCAGAGTTAACTAAAGAGCGGTTATCTGTCTATTTGCGGTGAATAGATTGAGTAAGCGGTAATTTGTCCTGCAACAATCGCAGAGAACATAAACAGCGCCGACAAACCTATACTCGGAATTGGCAATATAGACTGCTCAAATACCGACTGACTGGCGCTGATCAACACGCGACTTCCCGGTACCAAAATAATGATACCTTGGACAATATATATCGAACCCGTTAGCTCCATTTTCTTTGCCAGCCACGTTCCATATAGCGTAATCAGCACAGTCGTTATCCAAGTGCCGACAACCCAACCAGCGTCAAAGCCTAGATAAAATGGCCCCCACATACCTAATACTGCAACGGGTAAACCAAGCAGGATATCTTTTGGTCTTGCATTGAAAATAACACCGATTGAAACAGAAAGAAGAAACAGGCCAAAGATGTGCAGCAACATCGGCACTTCGTTCTTGTAGGTTGCTGCAACTGCTTGCCCCCATATGGCTTCACCAATGTTCAGGCCGATTACAATACCCACAAATAGCTTAATCAGAGTTAACGCACTCTGCCCGAGTAAACTGGTGCCGGAAACTAAGTCATTAAAGGCTAAACACTCAAGCGAGTTAGCAATAGACAAACCGGGCACAAATAAGATCACTGCAGCGACACATAACGCCCAGACAGGGATGGGTAATCCAGTGCTAGCTAAAAACGCAACAAATATGCCTGTAAGCATTGAGGCAAGAAATTCGGCTGCAATCGCTCTTCTTGAATGACAGATCAGTTGGCTTAACCAAACCACAAGCCCTAAAACTACTGATATAGAGACAGCTTCGAGAGTACTACCCACCAGCATTAAATACGCTGGTGGAATGCCCATGTTAGCTAGAGCAATAATCCATTTTGAATAACCAACAGGCTCTGGCAGAGGTTCACTGCTTGGTTGGTTGATTCGAATGATGGTGTTTGCCAACAGGCTTAGGTTAATCGATGCGGGTTTATGACGCTTCATTACCACAGCGTTGTTGTCGTCAGGAAATTGGTAATTGATGGCCGTAGGTGTCGCTTGGATCATTACATCGACACCGTGCTTTTTTGCGTAATATTGGGTGTATTTTTCTACTTTGTACGGTGCACATCCACTACGGTGTAGCGTGTCGCCAATTTCTACAATTTTGTTAATTCTGTGTTGAGACAACATGGTTTTTGAAGGCTGAAATGAAATTGGCGTAAAGGTATCAGAGCGTTGTCTAATTGGCGAGAGGTTAGTGATTGTTACCAACAAAAAATATAGCGTTTTTTAATTTTAGTGCGTCTTTTATTGATTTGGCTTATGAACGATTGACATTTTCTGTCTGAATTAAGTTGTAAATACAAAATCTCTCTATTTAGTTACATTTTGTAATACTTTTTTTTGAAAATATTTACGGTTAAACAAATGTTAATAAATAAGCCTTTTATAATCCGTTTTCTCGCAAATTCTGGCTCTTATCTTTGTAAGTAAATGTGACAATTTAACGCATATTTAACATACCAACAGGTTGTTTAATAAGTATAAGTTTTGTTGATTTTTCAACCTTGAAATAAATAAAAGATGAGCGAAAATGACTGAAAAGTTAATTTCCAAAATTGAAAGGATTCATTGCTGTCACTTAAAGAGGTAGGCATGTTATGAAACTATTATTGATATTAATGACGTCGCTTTCTGCTGGTGTCGCTTCTGCAGCCCATATTCATTCTTTCCTTTTAGGTATGTCTGTCGCTGCTCTGGCTGTAGGTAGCTGTTATTGGTTTGCCTTCAGAAGTACTCGTGTACCTGAACTGGCCGTTTTCTTATTGGTTTGTGGTTTGCTAGCTAAGTTAACGGTTACCGTTATTGGTGTCATGTGGGGGCTATCAGCGCAACTTATTACGTCTCCTCTCGTGTTTGCACTGTCGTATTTATTCTTCTCTATTACTGTAACCTACTTGTGGTTTAGCTACCGAGAAAGCATTACAGAGTTACCAAAGAAAGTTCGTAACCGTATGGCGCATTTGTAAAAGTGCACTAGATTCTGCATAACAGATTAGATTTTTCTAAGGGGGCCAGTCGGCCCCCTTTTTGCTGCGTGTTGTACGACTATAGTCCTAAAGTGTCCCGTTGCTTTTCCTTATATACTTATTTGCAAATGATGTATGAAGGAAATTTTATGGATATTGCACTGTTTTGGATTGAAAAAAGTATCTTAGTCGCAGGTATCATCTTTGTTCTCACCAGCATTACACAATACGGCCGACGCAGCCATGACTGGAAAGGCATCATCACTATGTTCTATAAGCGCGTTCCTATGTCGATTTCCGAATATAAATGGTACCGAATAGGCGTAGCCCTACTGGTATGTTCCGTTCTATTACGTATTATTGCGCTTACTCTTTGGCCGTAATCTCTAAATTAATCAATAACTAGTCATCTATTTTTAGCCTTAATCACATTTTTAGGTATACACTTTAGAGAGTCTTATCAAATTAAAGGGAAGGTGATGATATGTCGTTTCCTGTACTCATCTGTGATGATTCAGCTCTTGCTCGAAAGCAGATGGCGCGTTCCCTACCTGCGGCTCTGAATGCAAATATTACCTTTGCTGAGCATGGGCTAGATGCGTTGCAGATCCTGCAACAGCAAACATTCAACCTGATGTTCCTTGACCTGACAATGCCTGAGCTGGATGGCTTTGGTACGTTAGAGGAAATGAAGAGTAGAGGTATCTCTACTCCTGTCGTGGTGGTGTCGGGCGATATTCAGCCTAAAGCGAAAGAACGTGTGATGGCTTTGGGGGCGAAAGCCTTTATTCAAAAGCCAATAGATATCAATGTTCTTAAAGACGTACTAAAAAACCTCGTCGAGCCAGTCTCGGTTCCTAAAATAGTCACTCCGGTTTCACTTGAATTACCCGTGCTTCGCAGGCGTGATATTTATATGGAAGTAGCCAACGTGGCTATTGGTCGTGCTGCGGATGCACTGGCAAGGCACTTTGACGTGTTTGTTCGTCTGCCTTTACCGAATGTGAACATCTTTGAAGTTACTGAACTGCATATGGCACTTCGCGATCTTGCGGATAATGCGCACGTGTCCGGAGTATGCCAAGGATTTAGCGGTGAGGGTATCGCAGGTGAAGCTTTAGTGCTTCTCAGTGATACCAGTGTTTCTGATTTGAAAAAGCTGATGAAAGTGCCCGCAGAGAGTGAAGATCTCGAAGAGTTGGAACTGCTAATGGATGTGTCCAATATCCTAGTGGGTTCATTTCTTAATGGGCTAGGAGAACAGGCGGAAGTTCGCTTTTTCCAAAGCTCGCCAGTCCTACTTGGTCAGCACATTACAATTGATTCCGTGATCAGCTCAACGGCGGGATCGTTCAGTAAAACAATGACGTTTGAGGTCAGCTATACGATAGAAGACACTTCGATTCGATGCGACCTGCTATTTATGTTTGTCGACGAATCATTGCCTTTGCTCGACAGCAAACTTGCCTACTTGATGGAGGATTTCTAATGTTGTCTCTTCCAGCAGAATTTGAACAGTTTCATTGGATGGTCGACATGGTACAAAACGTCGACATGGGATTAATTGTGATCGATCGTGATTACAATGTTCAGGTGTGGAATGGTTTTATGACACACCATAGTGGCAAAATGGCTCAGGAAGTGATCGGGAAATCTTTGTTCGAGGTATTCCCTGAGATTCCGCAAGAGTGGTTTCGTCTTAAAACTAAACCTGTTTACGATCTAGGTTGCCGAAGCTTCATTACATGGCAGCAACGTCCGTATTTATTTAAATGTCGCAATGTTCGACCTGTGACACAGCAAGCGGATTTTATGTATCAAAACATAACGTTAAACCCAATGCGTACGCCGACGGGTGCGATAAATTCACTGTTTCTTTCTATTCAAGATACAACTGCAGAAGCGCTTGTGGTTTTAAAAGCACACCAGAGTTGAGCGAGTTACCGTTTCACAATTGATAGATTTCAGCATTGGGGGAGCAGAGAGGGATTACTATGCCTATACCCAGCGTTTTTTACACAGCCCAACAAGTAAAACAAGGCGAAGTTCTAGCTGCAAAATCAACGGGATTAGAAATGTTCAGTTTGATGGAAAGAGCAGGACAAGCAGCCTTTACAATCGCCTTCGCTCAATACCCAGGGACGCATCATTGGCTTGTATGCTGTGGCGGTGGTAATAACGGTGGTGACGGTTACATCGTTGCCTGCTTGGCTAAGTCGATGGGCGTTCATGTGACTGTGTGGCAGCATGGTGATCCTGAAAATCTTAAAGGGGATGCGCTTTCTGCTTATTATCATTGGTTGGATCACGGTGGTGAAGTTTATCCTTTTGATGACGTGATTCCCGATGATGTTGATCTCATCATTGACGGATTATTAGGGACGGGTTTATCCGGCACGGTTCGTGAGCGAATCTATGATCTTATTCAATTGATCAACGCAACTAACGTTCCCGTCGTCGCTATAGACGTTCCTTCAGGGCTATGTGCCAATACTGGTGCGGTTCTTGGCATCGCAGTAAAAGCTAATCACACCATTAGTTTTATTGGTCTCAAACAAGGCCTAGTCACGGGGCAGGCTCGTAACTACGTGGGACAGTTACATTTTGCGGGATTAGGTGTCGAAGAAAGTTTTGAACAGCAAAACACACCTACATTAAGATCAATCTCTCCAAAATCCATCAAATCGATATTGGCTCAAAGAGAAGCGTGTGCTCACAAAGGTTTGTACGGCAAAGGTCTGCTTATCGGTGGTAATGAAGGGATGGGCGGAGCAATGATTTTAGCCGCTCAAGCTTGCGCCAGAGTGGGGTGCGGTTTAACAGCTTCACTGCTTCATTCCTCAAATGTTTCCTCGATTTTGGTATCAGTACCTGAAGTGATGAGCGCGGGTTGGGATGATGAGCAGCGAATTCAACAGCGGATTGAATGGAGCAACGTTGTTGCTATTGGTCCCGGACTCGGAAGAGACTCAAAGTCAGAGCGACTCTTCTGTCAAATACAGGATCTATCAATAAACAAAGTGGTTGATGCTGATGCTCTGTACTTTCTCGCGAAGAATCCCAATTTTGACGCCAACCGAATTATTACTCCTCATCCTGCGGAAGCTGCGAGGCTGCTTGGTGTGGAAATTGCCATTGTTGAAGCAGACCGATTCAAAGCCATAAAAGAGTTACAGAAGAAGTTTGGCGGTGTTGTGGTACTGAAAGGTGCGGGAACATTAGTCAGTGATGGCAACGAAATATACGTGTGTTTGGCAGGTAATCCGGGTATGGCGAGCGGCGGTATGGGAGATGTGTTAACGGGCGTGATTACCTCACTTCTCGCTCAAGGTTTAAGCTGTTTCGAAGCGGCAAAACTGGGTGTTATTATTCACAGCAAAGCGGCGGATCTCAACGCCAAAGAAAAAGGCGAACGAGGTATGTTAGCCAGCGATTTACTTAGCCATTTACGTAGCTTAGTGAATTGATTTACTCAGTCATTCAATAACTTGGCTTACAAACTAAATTTCGCGCCCAGAGTAAACGAAGTCGCTGAATATTCGTTCTGTAAGTCTTGATACTTGAGTTCGACACTCAGTTCTAGTTTCTCAACATACATAGGCTGAATTTTAGCGCCGATGCCTATGTATGGATTAATACCTGAATGATCTTGACTGGTTTCTGGCACAACACTGGTATTCGTTTCTTCTACGTTTGTTTGCCCAACACCACCTCTTGCATACACACTGGTGAAGCTATTGATGGGTTGCTCTATCGTTGCACCCGCAAAAAAACTACGGTACTTAACCTGTTGTGAATCGCCGTTTTTGTCATAAAACGTCGCACCATCAGACATGGTATCGGTATAGCCGAAATCAACCCCAACAAAGGGAGACAAAAAGTAGCTGTAACCAAGGGTTGTTGTCCAAGCACTTTCTGTAGAATTGCTGTTATCGATGTAGTTAAAGCCGCTATCGGCGTAAAACTGATGCCTGCTCTCTGCTGCTAGAGTTGGTAAAGCCAAAAACAAAAAGATTAAACCAACACAAGTTTGTCCTAAATATTTCATCTTTGTTCTCCATTGCCATCTGAAGATGCACTGGTGTCTTATAGAATTTTGACACTCTGTCTTGTTCGTTTTAATAACTCGGTTTCTTTTAAATATAAGCAAGTTATGAACCGCTAATTGTTTTTATCTCTAGCGTAAGCAAAAAGCTGTGATCAGACGTTGATTGAGTGAAAAATGAACGAAAGTTAAGGTGTGGAATTTTCAAGTTAAGGTGATTTAGTTCACGTTATTCGAATGACGTACTGCTGTTAAGCCAATAACTAATCGTTTGCCAAGCGACGTTAATTTGACCGCTCAATGCTAATCTATTGATATTTAAGTTATTGTTGATTTTTGACTCTAAAGAGAAGGATTATCAGGGCAGGGGATATGAAATCTTCGACAGGGTAACACAAAAAAAATGCAAATATCAGACTTGCCGGAAAGAAATCACAACCTATAATGCTGAAAACCGGAGCGTCTGCCAACGCTCCGGTTTTTTTGTGTCCGAAAAGTGACTACGTCTGCCAACGTGTTCACTACGCACTCTGCAAAAGAGACACAAACTGTGAATTAATCAAGGAATTACACAATGCGTATCGAACAAGAACTTAAGTTAGGTTTCAAAGATGTACTGTTTCGCCCGAAACGTTCAACCCTAAAAAGCCGTTCTCAAGTAAATTTAACCCGCGAGTTTACCTTCAAGCATAGTGGTCGTCAATGGTCTGGAGTACCTGTTATTGCTGCAAACATGGACTCTGTAGGCAGCTTTAAAATGGCGGAAGCACTCGCTAAACACAACGTGATGACAGCTATTCATAAACACTACAGTGTTGAGCAATGGGCTGAGTTTGTTCAAAACGCTGAAGCTCAAACGTTGAGAAACGTGATGGTATCAACGGGCACATCGGATAATGACTTCCAAAAAACGAAAGACATTATGGCGATGAGTGAAGAGATTATTTTCATCTGTATTGACATCGCAAACGGCTACTCAGAACACCTTGTTGATTACGTTCAAAAAGTACGTGAAGCATTTCCAAGCAAAGTGATTGTTGCTGGTAACGTAGTGACTGGCGACATGGTTGAAGAACTGATTCTTGCTGGTGCGGATATCGTAAAAGTAGGGATTGGACCGGGTTCTGTATGTACAACACGTGTGAAAACCGGTGTTGGTTACCCTCAACTGTCTGCAATCATTGAATGTGCTGATGCAGCTCACGGCCTAGGTGGTCGCATCATTGGTGATGGCGGCTGCACATGTCCGGGTGATGTGGCAAAAGCGTTTGGTGGCGGTGCAGACTTCGTCATGCTTGGCGGTATGTTAGCGGGCCACGAAGAAGCGGGCGGTGAGCTCGTTGAGAAGAACGGTGAAACTTACATGAAGTTCTATGGAATGTCTTCTAAGAGCGCGATGGACAAGCACTCTGGCGGTGTTGCGGGCTACCGTGCAGCTGAAGGAAAAACCGTATTAATCCCATTCCGCGGTCCGGTTGAAAACACCATTCAAGATGTCCTTGGTGGCGTACGTTCAACCTGTACATACGTAGGTGCAGCCTCGCTTAAAGAGCTAACTAAGCGTACAACTTTCATCCGCGTACAAGAGCAAGAGAACAACGTTTACGGTAAAGAGTAAACTTCCAACTCTTCGGAAAAATTGAGTTATTGAGAGCCGCTTTTTGCGGCTCTTTTTTTGCCCGAAAAACACAAAGTGGCGATGAAGTGGCGACAGAGGTTTTTTGGGAATATTTCGGCTACACATTAGCCGATGCAGGGATATATCACTGAATAGTTTCAGTGAAGAGTATTCATGTTTTTGGATAATCGTATGTCCTAAAGAAAAGAATCCATATTTAGAACGAGCTTTAACTTTCCTTCAAGGAACAGTTGGCAATAACTTCATGTGGATACACTGCTACATCGTAATAGCAGGCCTACATTTTGATAAACGATTCACGCTTTTTAGATTGAACTTCTCCCATTTATGTAAGAGTACTTTATCAATGATCACGAATTTTGGGTTTGATATAGAATTTTTCTATGGAAGTGCTGGTAAATATGCATTTCATCCTCGTGAGTAGATTTCTTATTATGGACGGGAAATGACGGTTGGCTGTTTCACATACAAGTAACAGTGGTCTTAAAACCGAATTTTTTGCATACCGATAATATACGTGAAATGGAATCCAATGATGAAGAAGACAAACTTGAGCATGATTGCGCTAAGCACCTTTGCAGCAATCAGTCCTATTAACTCTTTTGCAGCGATTGAAGAGGGGCAGTTAACAATCTGGATGAGCGGTGACAAAGGCTACAAGGGAATGGCTGAAGTCGCTAAACGCTTTGAGGCAGATACGGGTATTCCGGTTACAGTTGCTCATCCTGGCTCTTTGCAGGATATTTTCCCTCAAACCGCAGCTCTAGGGGATGGCCCTGATATCATGTTGTTTGCCCATGACCGATTTGGTGGATACGCTGAAGCTGGTCTTCTAGTCGAGATAAAACCTTCAAAAACCACCAAAGACGGTATCGTTGATTTTGCGTGGGATGCGGTAGATTACAAAGGAAAAATTATCGGTTATCCAATCGCGATTGAATCGTTATCTCTTATCTACAACAAAGACTTACTCCCTAATCCCCCAAAAAACTGGGAAGAAATTGAAGCTCTAGATAAGCAACTGCAAAAGGATGGCAAGAAAGCCATTATGTGGAACCTGAAAGAGCCGTATTTCACCTGGCCTTTGATGGCAGCAAATGGTGGTTATGCGTTTAAAAAAACTGCCTTAGGGTATGACATTAAGGATGCCGGTGTAGCGAATACGGGGACAAAAGAGGCGATGTCACTGGTGAAAAGCTTCGTCAGTAAAGGGGTCATTTCCTCAGATATGGACTACTCCGTATCAGATGCTGAATTTAACCAGGGTCGTGTTGCTATGACGATCAACGGTCCTTGGTCTTGGGCAAATATGGACAAGTCAGGGGTAAACTACGGTGTAACGAAGTTACTTAAGTTTAATGGTCAAGATTCCAAACCTTTTGTAGGTGTTCTAGCGGCAGGTATTAGTACTGCTTCTCCCAATCAGGATCTAGCAATTGAATTTTTGGAAAACTACCTACTAACCAACGAAGGTTTGCGTACCGTTAACAACGATTCGGCTTTGGGTGCAGTTGCTCTGAAGTCATTTCAGCAAGAACTTGAAGAAGATCAGCGTATAGCCGCGACCATGGATAATGCAATTAATGGCGAAATTATGCCAAATATCCCAGAGATGAATGGGTTCTGGGGGGCGGTTAAGAATGCCATTGTTAATATTGTTGATGACCGTCAAACTGTAGACGCTGCTCTTGAAGATGCCAAAAAGCAAATGATCAAATAATCAACGTTCTTTCATTTATCCACTAGCTTTAGCCCGCAATTTTCTTTGCGGGCCAATTTTTATTGGTTTAAGGATACCTCGATGAGAACTCTAACCAGCGATAGTTATCGCCCTAAATTCCACTTTACACCGCCTTTCGGTTGGTTGAATGACCCCAATGGCCTAGTTTGTATTAATGATGAATATCATCTCTTTTATCAGTATCACCCTTTTGACACAGTGTGGGGACCCATGCACTGGGGACATGCAGTATCTAAAGATTTTATAAATTGGATTCATATGCCAGTTGCTTTAAAACCGGATAGGTCTGGTGCCTGCTTCTCAGGTAGTGCTGTTGTTGACTGGAAAAACTCAAGCGGCTTCTTTGATGCGCAGAATACTCAACCAGGTGTTGTTGCATTTTATACCGCAAATTTTCAGCCCAAAGACGGCTCACCTTGGATTCAGAGCCAACATGTTGCAGTCAGCCGTGACGGTGGCAAAAGTTGGAGCAAGGAGGAAAACAGCCTTGTATTAGAGAATCCCGGGCTACTTGATTTTCGAGATCCTAAAGTGTTTCGCCATGATGAGTCAGATGCTTGGGTCATGGTCGTTTCAGAAGGGCAGGATATTGGCTTTTATCGCTCACCAGACATGAAAAATTGGAAGAAATCCAGTGTGTTTGGTGCCTCATCTGGAGCTCATGACGAGAGTGCTCTTGAATGTCCTGATCTATTTCCGCTTACATTTGAAAACAAAACGTATTGGGTATTGGTTGCCGGAGTGCAGCATTGCGGACCTACTGGCGGAACTGGTACTCAGTATTTTGTAGGTACCTTCGATGGCTATCAATTTGTGAATGTAAACGCCACTGAAGTTGTCCTGTGGTTGGATCATGGCCGTGATTTCTACGCAGCACAAAGTTGGTCTGATGTCGCGGATGGTCGACGTATCGCTATCTCTTGGATGAGCAATAATCTATACGCTGACAGTACTCCTACCTCCCACTGGCGAGGAGCGATGAGTGTTCCGAGAGAACTAGAGTTAACGAACCAAGAAGATGGGCTACGCTTGGTTAGCAAGCTCCCTCATCAGTGGCTAGATGCACAATCTTCGGATATTGAAAGTAATATTTTATTAAGTGAAGGCAATGAGTTACACCTATCAAGTGATTTTCAAGTCGGTATCACTAGATTCTCGTTGTCACTTCATGTCGGTAGTGAGATTGAATATTATCCTTTTGGAAATGACGCTATCTGCTATGCATTTTCCCGAAGTGAGTCCGGGTTAACCGTGACGACCAAACGAAATATTCTAGATATGAACGGAAGCTATAAGTACGAGAGTCATTTCGCTTTTGAGAGTGAACTAAAATTACCGGACCGAGAACTCATTGATTTGGTGCATGTATCCGATGCTTGTTCCAGTGAAATGCAGTTGTTCGATGGCTTGTATTCTTTCACGAACCTAGCGTTTTGCCCAGAGCCGTTATCACCAAGATTGGCGTGCACTAAAGGCTCAGCAACAGTTACTGAAAGTAGTTTTCAGCAGGTAACTTAGAACTAGTTTGCAGCTTTAAGATAACCAAATTTTTCATCAATATAATGATTTATCAGCGCCACGAGCTCGCATATATGATTATCTTCACTGGACTCTCTAAGCAGGTAGATACCGAAGGATGCTTTTGAGTACGTTTCATTCAATGGTAATGGGACTAACCCAAAATCAGAAAAATAGTCCGCCATGACTTCAGGAAAAGGCAGCAGTGCGTTGCTGTCTTTGACTAGGTCCATACTGACACTGAGTGAATTGCTGGCATAGATTATTTTTTCAGTCAGTTGATGTATGGAGCGGTACAGTTTGATCTCTTGAGGATCTTCTATCAGATGTTGATATCGGTCCTCGCTCGGTTTCACTTCCAATGTAGGGAATTCGACGAGATCTTGAAGAGTGCAACTTTCTTTGTAGGTCAGTGGATGCTCTTTGCGAACAAAAACACTGTTTTCGGTCATACGCAACGGGAGAAATTTCACTTCTGCCTTTCGGCTTAACCCCGTAATTTCATGCCCAATGAATAAATCGATATCACCGCTCAGCAACAAGTCCATCTGTGGTAAATGGTTTCCCACATCAATCGTAATATTGGCTCCGGGGTGTTTTTGACGGTAATCTTTTACGGCTTCTCGAAGGAAAAGGTGCCACCAAGCATGGCCGGTACCAACTTTCAGCTCTCGTTCCTGACGTTTGTTAATATGGGCCAGCTTACTCAGAGTGTTGTCATAAAGGCGCTGCATGATTCGAGTTTGTTCAAGCAGTAACTCGCCACTCTCTGTTAACGTGATACCTTTTGATGAACGGTTGAACAGTACAATATCAAGTTCGGCTTCCAGCTTCTTCATATTGTGGGTGAGTGTGGGCTGACTGATGCAGAGTTTTTTTGCAGCATGACTGACATTCTTACACGAGGCCACTTCCATATATTGACGCCAAATTCTGTCCATGATTTTCGCTATGTTCTGATATTTGTTTTTACATAATAGATGCAAAAAATAGCATTTCTGTCGATAGTACGCACCCTCTATTATTACGGCTTTAAAGTTGGCTGTTTAAGGGGGGGATGTAGTTTGTGGATTCTTGAATACGTGATTTTACGTATACATATCCAAAACACATTTCGATTTGAAGATGCTAGTATGGCTCTCATTGAGCAGTATTGAGTAGGTGTCAGGAAGACGTATGGCTAAAGCAGGTATATCGCTAAAAGGGACGAAGGTAAGCACGTTAAAGAAAAGTCGCTCAACGGTAGAACCCGGAGTTCGTAGACGAAAGAAGTTTGACGACAAAAGACAGTTTATTCTTGAAACGGCGCTGGCTGTGTTTTCACAATATGGATTTCACGGAACAACGATTGAACAGATCGCCAATAGTGCTGATATCTCTAAAACCAATCTGTTTTACTACTTCAAAAGTAAAGAAGAGCTTTACTTAACCATCTTGGAGAACATCCTTAACGACTGGCTTGCACCGATTGCTGGCTTTGACGAAGTGGATGAACCGAAAACCGCGATAGAAAACTATATCCGCCTTAAGTTGGAACTCTCTAGAGACCAGCCACAAGCTTCGCGTCTGTTCTGCTTGGAGATCATTCAAGGCGCGCCGATTCTTAAAGGCTACTTAAATGGTGATTTGAAAAACATCATTGAAGAGAAATCTAAAGTCATCGAACGTTGGATAAGCCAAGGCAAAATTAAGCCTGTCGATCCAACACAATTGATTTTTACTATTTGGTCGACCACACAGCACTATGCTGATTTTAGTGTTCAGGTTAAGGCGATTACAGGTAAAGATCTGACTAATAAGAAATTTTTTGAAGATACTTGCCAGTCTATCCAAAATATTATCTTTAATGGTATTGCTTAACTCTTAAGTAAGCGCTTTTTATACCTACTGTTTCAGCTTTGAGAGGTCACCAAAAGGGTGACCTTTTTCTTTCCTTGTTCCTTTCCTTTTATCTGTCATTTCACCCCTCATCTGTGCTTATAAATCTACTCGTTTAGCTACAAGTTCTCGTTTGCTTTTGTGTGCGTGTTGAGTGTTTTTTGTGCACTTGATTAGTGCTTTTGCACCATTCCAGATGTTTCAAAACAGACCAGATGGTCTGGTTTTTGAGTATAAATAACGTTAACTAATTGTTAATAAAGGTAAATAAATTGTTGGCATAAACTTTGATTTAGATCAATGCGAGGAAGTAAATGTATGCATGGTTAATTACAAGGAGTTTTATATGCAGATTGGTGTTTTCATTCCTATTGGAAATAACGGCTGGTTGATCTCGGAAAATGCACCTCAATACATGCCGACTTTTGATCTGAACAAAGAGATTGTGTTGAGAGCAGAACATTACGGATTAGATTTTGCTCTGTCGATGATCAAGCTACGCGGTTTTGGCGGCAAAACAGAGTTCTGGGAACACAACCTAGAGTCATTCAGTTTAATGGCGGGCCTTGCGGCGGTAACGTCTAAAATTCAGTTGTTCGCGACATCAGCAACTTTAACCTTGCCGCCGGCGATTGTTGCTCGTATGGCTTCTACCATTGATTCGATCTCCCATGGTCGTTTTGGCGTTAACTTGGTGACAGGTTGGCAAAAGCCGGAATACACGCAAATGGGCTTGTGGCCGGGCGATGAGTTTTTCTCTTCTCGATATGATTACCTTTCTGAATATGCACAAGTTCTTCGCGATTTATGGGATACCGGATCTTCGGATTTCAAAGGTGACTATTTCACTATGGAAGACTGCCGCGTAAGCCCTAAACCTCAGGAAAAAATGAAGATCATCTGTGCTGGTTCCAGTGATGCGGGCATGGAATTCTCGGCCAAATATGCCGATCACAACTTCATTTTTGGTAAGGGTGTCAACACGCCCAAAGCGTTCGCTCCGCAAGCGAGTCGTCTGCTTGAAGCAACTGAAAAAACCGGTCGTGAAGTGAGTTCTTTTGTTCTGTTTATGATCATTGCTGACGAAACAGATGAAGCCGCGCGTGCGAAATGGGAACACTACAAAGCTGGGAAAGATGACGCAGCGTTGGAGTGGCTGGGCGTTCAAGCTGCGCAGGATACCAAATCTGGTAGCGATACTAACGTGCGCCAAATGTCGGACCCGACTTCAGCGGTCAATATCAACATGGGGACTTTAGTTGGTTCTTACGAAACCGTTGCCCGTTTGCTGGACGAAGTGGATGAAGTGGAAGGCACGGGCGGTGTATTACTGACTTTCGATGAGTTTGTTGAAGGGGTAACTGCGTTTGGCGAACGAATTCAGCCACTGATGAAAACGCGCCAACACATCTCGGTTCAAGGAGAGTACGCAGCATGATCAAGCAGTCTATTTCTGGCTACTCTCTGAACACGGGTGAATCTGCGCAGGTAATACTCAACACCGAGCCTGAAAAACTTGCCATCAAACCGAGTGAAACCGCTCTGATAGTGGTGGATATGCAGAACGCATATGCAAGCAAAGAAGGCTATTTGGATTTAGCGGGCTTTGATGTTTCTGGTACGGGTTCTGTTATTGAAAACATTAATAAAGCCATTGATGTCTCGCGCAAAGCGGGAATCCAAATAGTATTTCTACAAAACGGTTGGGACAGCAATTACGTCGAAGCGGGTGGTGAAGGCTCGCCAAACTGGCATAAGTCGAATGCTTTGAAAACCATGCGTAAGCAGCCAGAACTTTCTGGCCGCTTCCTGTCAAAGGGTGGCTGGGATTACGAACTTGTCGACGAAATCAAACCGCAGCAACAAGACTGGATTATTCCTAAAACTCGCTACAGCGGTTTCTTCAATACCAATTTAGACACCATGTTGCGTTCACGCGGCATTCGTAATCTCGTCTTTACCGGCATAGCTACCAACGTCTGCGTTGAATCGACATTACGTGATGGTTTTCATCTTGAATATTTTGGTGTCGCGCTTTCAGATGCCACTCATCAGGCTGGCCCGAGGTCGGCGCAGGATGCCGCGTTACTCAATATTCAAACCTTTTTTGGCTGGGTGACGACAGTGGAAGATTATTCAAACGCTTTGGTAAATGTTGGCTAAATAAGGAGATTACTATGCCTAAACAAACCGTACTTCCTGCAGGAACAGGAAAACCGCTTGCCCCTTATGTGCCAGGTTCTATGGCAGATGGAGTGTTGTATGTTTCCGGAACACTGCCTTTTGACAGTGAAAATAACGTGGTTTTTCCGGGAGATGCAGCAGCGCAAGCTCGTCACGTGCTCAGCACCATTCGCAGTGTTGTTGAAGAAGCTGGCGGCACAATGGATGACGTGACCTTCAACATGATCATGATTAAAAACTGGGCGGACTACGCTGCGATTAACGCTGTGTATGCGGATTTCTTTCCGGGTGATAAACCGGCTCGCTACTGCATTCAATGTGGCTTAGTGAAAGAAGAAGCGTTGATCGAAATTGCGTCTATTGCACACGTTGGTAAAGCCTGAGTTGCTTTGACTCAACGCTTTAAAAGGTAGAGCAGCACATGTATTACGAAATTCATGACGATGGTCAGGGAAATAAAGAGACGGTGATTCTCTCCTCTGGTTTGGGTGGTTCGCACAGCTATTGGCATCATCAGTTACCACAGTTGAAAAGTCGCTTTCGAGTGATTGTGTATGACCACTTGGGTACAGGGCAAAGCCAAGGCGATATTCCGCAAGGTTACAGCATCGCGGACATGGCACGTGAAGTGGTGGTGTTACTGGATCAAACAGATAGCGAACGTGTTCATTTTATTGGTCACGCGCTCGGTGGTTTGGTGGGGTTACAACTGGCGGTTGAGTTTCCAAACAGAGTTTCAAGTCTGTTGCTGATCAACGCTTGGGATAAAACCGATGAACACACCAAGTTGTGCTTTGAAATCCGAAAATCGCTGCTGCGAAATTCTGGTATAGAGATGTTTTTCAAGGCGCAGCCACTGTTTTTGTATCCTGCGGAATGGATGAAGAATAATGCTGCTTTGTTGAAGGAAGAAGCGGATAAGGTTCTTTCTTCGCCTTTCAATCAAGACAACTTACTGAGAAGAATCGCGGCGGTAGAAAGTTTCGATATCTCTGAAAATATTGATTCGATACGTTGTGTTACAGGTGTTATCGCAAGCTGTGATGATTTACTGGTGCCATATTCCTGCTCAGAAACGTTACATAAAAAACTCAGCCACTCTTCGTTTTATTTATTAGATAAAGGGGGACACGCCTGTAATGTCTCCGACCCTGTGACGTTTAATAAAACGATGCTTGATTTTTACAACGAGATTTAAGGAGAAATCTGAATGAACGAGACGATGGATTCGTCAGCGTTAAAGCAACTGTTTACAGAAGCGAGAACGCACAACGGCTGGTTGGATAAGAAAGTCAGCCAAGCGCAGATTGAACAGTTGTATCAACTGACCAGCTTAGGGCCGACGTCGGCAAACTGCTCTCCTGCACGCTTTGTTTTTATTAGCTCTGAAGAAGGAAAGCAACGTTTAGCCCCGACACTGTCGAGCGGCAATTTAGAAAAGACCATGACCGCACCCTTGACGGTATTAGTGGCTTATGACCGCAAGTTTTACGACGCTTTACCAACACTTTTCCCTCATGGTGATGCTAAAAGCTGGTTTACCTCAAGTGAGGCACTGGCATCTGAAACTGCGATGAGAAACAGCTCTATGCAGGCGGCTTATATGATTATGGCGGCGAGGGCTATGGGACTCGATACGGGGCCACTTTCGGGATTTGATGCAGCAGCGGTGGATGAAGCGTTTTTTTCAGGTACAAGCTGGAACGTCAACTTAATCATCAATATTGGCTATGGAGACGCTTCTAAGTTGTATGGTCGTCTACCTCGCTTAGCGTTAGAAGAGGCGTCTTTGTATGTCTAATTTGGCTATCAATATTCCATTTGCGTTAGCAAACGAAAATGAACTCAGCTTTACCCCATTTGCTGACACTGACGACAAAGGTGTAAAGCTTTACCGCGATGGCATGTCTGGGCTTGGTGCTTCAGTGAATGTTATTACCACTATGGTAGATGGCAAACCTGCGGGGTTCACTGCAACCGCAGTCACCAGTGTGACTGATGCTCCGCCAACGTTATTGGTGTGCTTAAACCGCTCGTCTTCAGTGTTCTCCGTGTTTGATAAAGCAGAGTATCTGTGCGTAAACACACTGGCAGCAGGCCAAGAAACGGTATCGGGTGTGTTCGCCAGCAAACTCAACCAAGCTGAACGTTTTGATTCTGTGGAATGGCAGCAGTTTGTCACAGGTTCGCCAGCGTTAAATGCGGCATCAACCGTGTTTGACTGTCGCATTGCTTCACGCACATCGGTAGGCACTCATGATGTCTTTTTCTGTGAAGTGCTCGGAGTTGGTCAAACGGAACAAGCGTCGAATCTTGTCTATTTCAATCGTAAGTATCACAGCCTTGTTTAACAGGATTACTTAAATAAACGACTTAGGGTAGGAGCTCAGCAATGACGATGTCTATGGATACGTATTATCTATACGGATTTTGTTTTAACGATATACCCTTCCTACTTGAAGCTGCAGCGGTGTTGGCTACGTTCGTTCGCCCCAATCACATAGTTATCTATGCTCATGGGGGTTCACTCACTTGCCGCCTACCTGCAACTCCAAGTAGTTTGGGTATATGAACATTCAGTAACAGTGATTTTTATCTTCACGTTTCGTGTTTTCCAGAATTAAACGAGTGGTTTAGTGGTTCATTTGATTTATTTGGATAGGTAGCAACATAAAGCCGAAGGGAAATAATCAATCTCAATTAGGAAGAGGGGATTCAAATGAAAACGGAAATGAAGCAAGTGGGGGATTTCTACGAATTAGAAGTCGGTGAAGACCTCATCTCTAGCAAAAATTTCAACAGTGATTTGGCACCAACCAAAATCAAAGAACGTACATGGAACAAGTTCAACATCGCGGCTTTGTGGGTCGGCATTTCGATTTGTGTGCCGACGTATACTTTGGGCGGCATATTAACCAACTACTTTGGTTTATCTGTGGTTGAGGCACTACTCACCATTCTTATTGCGAACATTATTGTATTGGTGCCTCTAACGTTGAATGCCTTCGCAGGGACGAAATATGGCTTGCCGTTCCCTGTCGTACTTCGTTCGTCGTTCGGCATCATGGGATCCAACGTTCCCTGTGTGATTCGTGGTTTTGTCGCTTGCGGCTGGTTTGGTATTCAAACCATGTTTGGTGGTTTAGCTATTCATTTGTTCTTATCTGAAGTGTCATCAGGATGGGCATCTTTAGGTGGCGTAGGTGAAGTGATTGGCTTCTTTATTTTCTGGGCACTGAACATTGGTGTTGTGCTTAAAGGGGCAAACTTCATCAAGTGGCTGGAAACATTGTCAGCACCGCTATTGCTGATTGTGTCGCTTGGACTGCTATTTTGGGCAAGTGATAAAGTTTCATACACAGAATTGCTTTCGACACCTGCCAATCGTCCTGAAGGTGAAGGTTTCGCGAAGTACTTTATGTCTGGTTTGACCGCAATGGTGGGTTTCTGGGCAACATTGTCACTGAACATTCCAGATTTCAGCCGTTACGCAAAATCGCAGAAAGATCAGGTAGTAGGGCAAATCATGGGGCTTCCGCTTACCATGTTCTTGTTTGCTTCACTTGGTGTGGTAATGACGGCCGCTTCTGAAACTATGTTTGGTCAAACCATCTCAGACCCAATTACGCTGATTGGTCAGATCGACAGCCCATTTCTAGTGGCAGTAGCTATGGTGATGATTGTGATTGCAACGCTATCAACCAATACCGCTGCAAACATTGTTTCTCCAACTAACGACTTCCAAAACATTTCACCTCAACATATCGACCATACCAGAGGCGTACTGCTTACGGGTGCAATCGGTATTTTGTTGATGGGGTGGGAGCTATTGAAAAAAGTTGGCTGGGTCGAATCCGATCTGAGCGTAGAAGCCTATATTTCTAACTGGCTATTAGGTTACTCAAGTCTGCTTGGTCCAATTGCTGGCATCATGATTGTGGATTATTTCCTAATTAAGAAGCAGAAGTTAGATGTGTTGGCGCTGTACAAGGAAGATGCCTATCCGGCGTTTAACTGGGCTGGCTTCATTGCGCTACTCATCCCTGTTAGTTTCACTATGATGGCGATTTTCTTCAATGTGATGACTTGGTTCTATGACTATGGCTGGTTTACAGGTGCTTTCAGTGGTGCCATTTTGTACTACGTTATTTGTAAGTTCACACCTCAGTTGGTGATGAAAACTGAGCTGGAAAAAGCGTAAACCATTGTTCGAAGGGTGTGGGGGCATTCCCTATACCCTTAATTCACTCAAGATTTAAGGGATAAAATTGATATGGGTAAAGTGGTATTTATTACTGGAGCAACGTCGGGTTTTGGACGAGCAGCCGCGCGGAAATTTGCTTCTGAGGGCTGGGCGTTAGTCATTACCGGCAGACGTGAAGAGCGTTTGAAAGAGCTGGCGGAAGAGTTGTCTGAAATCGTTCCAGTACACTACCAAACACTCGATGTGCGCAGTAAAGAAGAAGTCGACGCTCTGGTTAAGTCGTTACCCGAATCTTTCAAACAAATCACCTGCTTGGTGAATAATGCGGGGCTTGCTTTATCTCCGAACCCTGCTCAAACCGTGGATATCCAAGACTGGCACACCATGATTGATACCAACGTAACGGGGTTAGTGAATGTGACTCATGCGCTGCTTCCAACATTGATTGAAGTGGGCAAAGGCGCGTCGATTATTAATGTCGGTTCAATCGCTGGTCAGTGGCCTTATCCGGGTAGTCATGTTTACGGCGCAACAAAAGCGTTTGTGAAACAGTTCAGTTATAACTTGCGTTGTGACCTTTTAGGCACTGGTGTGCGAGTTACAGATCTCGCTCCGGGAATTGCGGAAACGGAATTCACTTTGGTCAGAACCAAAGGCGATCAAGCGGCATCGGATGCGCTTTATGCAGGCACTCAAGCTTTAACGGCGGAAGATATTGCAGACACCATGTTCTACTTAGCGACACTTCCTGCACATATGTGCTTCAACCGCCTTGAAGTGATGCCAACGGCACAGGCGTGGAACCCTTTCGCTATTCATCGAGAAAGCTGATTTATCATCGACAGATTCAAATAGGCGAATTTTTAAAAGGAATTAAAAATGGAACTGAGTGCAATTGAAGAGATTATTGAAGACATCCGTTTAGGAAAAATGGTGATCTTAATGGACGATGAAAACAGGGAAAATGAAGGCGATATTATTGTCGCGGCTGACAAAATAACGCCTGAAATCGTTAACTTTATGGTCACTGAAGCTCGTGGTCTGCTCTGTCTGACGATTACTGAACAGATAGCGCAACAGCTTGAGTTGCCTTTGATGGTCAAAAACAATACCGAGCAGTTTGGTACCAACTTTACGGTTTCAATTGAAGCAGCCAAAGGTGTGACAACAGGAATCTCAGTGCATGACAGAGTTGTCACGATTAAGACCGCAGTCTCTGCAAATGCCACACCCAAAGATGTGGTTTCACCAGGCCATGTCTTTCCTGTTGTCGCGCGCGAAGGCGGAGTATTAGTTCGTCCCGGTCATACCGAAGCAGGATGTGATTTAGCCCCTCTCGCGGGGCTAACCCCTTCTTGTGCGATCATCGAAGTCTTGAATACGGACGGAACCATGGCTCGCCGACCAGACTTAGAAGTATTCTCCAAAAAACACAAGATCAAATTGGGTACTATTGCCGACTTAATCGCTTATCGACTAAAACAAGAAATACCGCAGGAGCTTGTTGCTTAGCGTTAACTATTTGGAAGGATTAGGAACCACGGTGTTGTGATTCCTAAATAAAACGATGCTCAGCCAAGAGTGGTATCTAATACCATCATCAAAGCAAAACCTAACATTAAACCAATGGTCGCTAAGGTTTGATGACCGTTGCGGTGTGTGTCGGGAATTACTTCATGTGACACTACGAACAACATTGCACCGCCAGCTAAGCCGAGCCCGATAGGGTAAGCGATCATTAATCCGCCAGCTAAACTCACTCCGAGCAAAGCGCCAATCGGTTCCAGTAAGCCAGTTAGTGCGGCGACTAAAACCGATAATCTTGCATTGAATCCTGCGGCTCTCAGAGTCACAGCCACGGCTAAACCCTCGGGAATGTCTTGCAAAGCAATGGCTGTGGTCAGTGGAATTCCTACGGAAAGATCGCCCTGCGCATAACCGACGCCGATCGCCATCCCTTCAGGGAAGTTGTGCAGCGCTATGGCAAATACAAATAGCCAAGCGCGGCTGCATCTGTCGTGTCCCGGGCCACAAGGTCCTGTTTCCAAATGTTCATGGGGTGTGAAAGCATCCAGTCCGAGCATTAGTGCTACACCGATAGCCATGCCGAGGATAACGATCATGCCACCAAGAAATCCGTTATCAAAAAACGCTGTGCCTGCTTCTATCCCGGGCAATAAAAGTGAGAAAGCAGAAGCGGCGAGCATCATGCCTGCGGCAAAGCCAAGCATGCAGTCAGAAAGCTTTTGCGGAATATCTCGAATGAAGAGGGCAGGTAAGGTGCCAGATGCCGTGGCGAGAAAAGCAATACCGCCACCAACCAGCGCATATTGCGCGTTTAGTTGTCTTTCACCGGTTAAGGCGTGGAAAAGGAAAAAGGCGATTAAAAGCAAAGAGACAATCAATCCACCCGCCATTATTGGGTGTTGGTTTGAGTGTCCTCTTAACACTTCAACCCATGACTGTTCTTGAGTGTGGTTCATAGAGTCAATCCTAGAGATTATTTATAGAAATATACGGTTGTTTCCTGCTCACATGTACCTTTACCCAATGTCGTAAATCTACCGAGTGGCAAATTTCGACTTTATCCAGCTCTTTTAACTGGGATATAGTGGTAACCCATACGGTTTACGTTGCTTCCATAAATCGAGTAGTCTGGGTTTATCTTCTTATTATTTAACGCTTAATTAGGGCTAATAATGACACAGTTTGTTTATTTGTCTAACGCATTATCAGGGACAATTTCTCGCTATAAACTCCATCAGGGCGAGCTTACATTGCTAGGAGAAACAGAAGTAGGTTACATGGTAATGCCAATGGCGGTAAGCCCTTGTCAGAATTACCTTTATGCGGCCATTCATAGCGAACCGTTTCACTTAAAACAGTTGAGAATTGATCCGCAGACGGGCGATTTAACTCTTGAAGGTGAAACGCCAGTTAATGAGGGGCTTGTCAGTTTAACTACCGACAAAAACAACCAGTGGTTGTTAGCATCATCGTTCGATCAACATAATGTTGTCGCCAAACCTATGACTGAAACTGGGCACTTTACCGACAAAACGGTAACGATTCAGCACAGCAGCGCTTGCCATACTTGTCTCTTCAGCCCTGATGATAAATGGATGGTAGCGACAGAATTCGGAGTAGACAAAATACTGGTTTACCCGCGACCAAACTCAGAGGGAATGGTTGATAAGCCTGTAGCGAGTTATCAGTTTGCCAAGGACGCTGGCCCAAGACACATTGCGTTTTCGCCGTGTGGATCATTCCTCTATGTAGTGACGGAAATGGACGCGACAGTGGTGACGTTAACGTTTGATTCTGAAACTGGCCAGTTGGAATTCGTTGCAGAATCACCAGCGATACCAAGAGAAGCGTTAGGGCTGGAACGAGGCCTTCCGCCAGCACAAAAAGTGGCCAATGATGTTCCAAGAGTTTGGGCTGCAGATATTCATATCACACGCAATGGTCGGTTCATTTATGTGTCAGAGCGGACACTAAGTGTGATTACATGCCTTGAAGTAGATAAAGACACGCATATTCCTTATTACCGACATCACCATCAGGTTGAGAAGCAACCGCGCAGTTTTATCATCTCACCAGATGATCAATACATTTTAGCCAGTGGCGAATTGGCAGATGAACTGGGTGCTTACTCAATAGATGCAAATACAGGGCAATTATCCAAAGTATCTGCTGCGCCATGTGGTGAAGGTGCTGGCTGGGTTTCGATGACGGATTACAGCTTGTCTTAGTTCACACTTTGAGGCACTCTGCTGTTTCAGTTTGGTTAAAATTTGTTTATGCATATGTACTGAAATCGCCTATGTGAAGTGCCGATAGAATGTATCAAGGATGCGTAGAGTAGCGTTTTAAGGATATTGGATGTCGGTACGTGATAGGTTTTTAGCTCTTGCCATAGTTTTGGTGTGGGGTGTTAACTTTGTGGTTATCAAAATTGGCTTGCAAGGGATGCCGCCTCTTCTGCTCGCAGGGTTACGTTTTGCGTTTGTCGCTTTGCCTGCCATTTTCTTTATTAAGCGCCCTCAAGTGCCTTTGAAATGGCTGGTGGCTTACGGTTTAACCATCAATTTTCTACAATTCTCGTTACTTTTCTGGGCATTAAAAGTGGGTATGGCGGCAGGTTTAGCCTCTCTGCTTTTGCAGGCGCAAGCGTTTATTACTCTGGGCTTTGGTGTTTTACTGTTGAAAGAGAAAGTCCGCATCCACAATATGATTGCGGTGTCTGTTGCTGGGGCGGGGATATATCTTCTCGCGGCAGCTCAGGGGCATGATTCAACGTCATTAACCTTATTCACCTTGGTTTTAATTATCGGTGCGGCGGCTTTTTGGGCTCTGGGTAATATCGTGAATAAAGTCATCATGCAACGTTATCCGGTTCCGACCATGTCGCTCATCGTATGGAGCGCGCTTGTTCCAATGGTTTCATTCTTCATTTCCTCGTATGTGATTGAAGGTCCTGAGCTTATTGCTGAATCACTGGTCAATATCGAATGGCATAACGTTTTTTCCATTGTTTACTTGTCTCTACTGGCGACAATTCTGGGATACGGCGGCTGGAGCTACTTACTTAGCCGTTATGAAACGTCTATGGTTGCTCCGCTTTCGTTGTTAGTGCCAGTATTTGGTTTGCTAAGCGCATGGATACTGCTTGGCGAAAGTCTAAGCCTTTATCAAATCATCGGCGTGATAGTGATCGCAATGGGCCTAGTAATCAACGTATTTGGCAAGAATTGGTTTGGTGAGAGAAGGGTAGCTAAAGCGCCAGCGCTAGATAAATAAGAGCAGGCAAACTGTTCCAAAAGCGAGAGCCGTTCAACGGCTCTTTGCATTTAAAAGTAAATGTCAGATCCAATCGGGTCTTCAGGATGTTTACCTTCCACACTGTTGGCGAGCATCTGTGTTACTCGCGGAACCATTTCAATACAAATAATATTCTCTATCGCGAAAGTGCCCTGGGGTACTTGGCTATAACCACGTACTGAAGCTGGTGCGTCTTATTTCTTCAGTTGCAAATAGAACTATAAATACTAGCAATTATCATTTACATAATGTTACCATCTGACCCTAAAAATTAGACCGGATCTTGCAGGTGTGTGGCGATGAAAGCCATGTTTAGCAAGGTCTGGAGATTAAGCGATATTCTAAGTTTGGTGAGTTAAGATGCTATCGGATGTAGTACAGCAGGCCGTAGAGGCGCAGCGAAAAAGCGAAAAGCGTCGCGGAATGATATTAACCAGTTTTGGCGCATTACTCGCCGCTTCTTTTGTTCTCGATATTATGACCGGCCCTTCAATGATTGATGCCAGCTCGGTTATTTATGCGCTGCTAGAGTGGGTAGGATTACCATTCCAAGTGGATGCTTCCACGCAAGTCATTGTTAGTAATCTACGTTTACCTATTGCACTGATGGCCATCTTTGTTGGCGGATCGTTAGGGATGGGCGGTGCGGAAATGCAAACCTTGCTGAACAACTCCATGGCAAGCCCATACACTTTAGGTATGGCTGCGGCAGCGGGTTTTGGCGCGGCATTAATGCTCTACACTGGCTCTCTGGGTATTGATAGCAACTTAGCCGTACCTATCGGTGCATTTGTCTTCTGTATGATTTCGGCGTGTTTCTTGTTTGCATTGGCTTCTGTTCGGCATATCGGATCGGGGCAGTTGATCCTTGCAGGTATCGCGTTACTGTTTCTATTCCAATCCTTACTCTCATTGGTACAGTTCGTCTCTTCACCTGAACTGAGCCAACAGATTCTTTTTTGGTTATTCGGAAGTCTTTCAAAAGCCACGTGGACAAACCTAGCCATTACCGCGACGGTAGTCATGGTGAGCCTTTTCTTGTTACTGCAAGATTCATGGAAATTGACCGCATTGAAACTCGGCGAAGAGCGTGCGAAAAGCCTTGGCGTGAACATCGTAAAACTGCGTTTAAAAACCTTGCTGATTGTCGCGGTGATGACAGCAACAGTGACCAGTTTCGTTGGTATCATTGGCTTCATCGGCATTGTTTCACCTAATATCGCTAAAATTCTGGTTGGCGAAGATCAGCGTTTCTTCCTTCCACTTTCATTCCTAATCGGTGCATTTTTGTTGTCGACAGCTTCTGTTTTATCAAAAGTGATCGTACCGGGAGCGTTGTTCCCAATCGGCATCGTAACTGCCATCATTGGTGTGCCTTTCTTCTTCTGGCTCATCATCGCGAAGAGAAGATAATATGTTTGAAGTCAGTCATTTATCGCAAGCACACGATTCAGTGCCACAACGTAACCAATTGCAGGTGAATAATCTCAACGTACGATTAGGCGACTTGGTGTTGGCAAGAGACATCAGTTTCCAACTGCAACCGGGGCAAGTGAACGTTATTCTTGGACCAAATGGCACGGGTAAAAGTACTCTGCTGAAGACTCTGTTCGGTGATATTAAAACCGTAAGCGGAGAAATTCAGTATGGAAACAATGTTTTATCTGGCAAGTCGCTGATTGAGTGGCGAACTAAGTTTGGTTACATGCCGCAAGACATTCACCTTGATGTCAATATGACGGTAATCGAAGTGGTGTTGTTAGGCAGACTTGATGCACTCAGCATGCGAATTGAAACTAAAATGCTGCAAGAAGCGTTGAGCATTCTCAAGAGCATTGGTTTGGAACACCTTGCCAGTCGTGATGTAAGAACTCTCAGTGGCGGTCAGTGTCAGATGATTCTGTTTGCACAAGCACTGATGCGTTGTCCTGAAATTCTGATGCTGGATGAGCCAGTAAGTGCGTTAGATTTGCATTACCAACATGTATTGCTAAATCACTTGGTTACTCAGACGAAAAAGCAAAATTACACCACCTTAATGGTGCTGCACGACCTCAATTTAGCGGCACAATACGCTGATAACCTTTTGATATTAAAACAAGGTGAATTGAGAGCCTTTGGTAGTCCGAAGGAACTGTTAACCAGCGAACTGATTCACGAACTGTATCATGTGGAAGCGGATGTTCTTACCGATGAAAATGGTACACCTTTCGTCCGCACTCGCAGACCCAGCGCGGCGTAACCCAGACCATTTACTCCTTCCGTTGTGATATGAACAAGATATAAAAAGGCCAGAACTGATGTTCTGGCCTTTTTGCATGGATAACACCGACTCTCAGAGCCGGTGACTAAAAGTGCTTACAGTTGAGTAACGAACGTACCTTTAGGTACCACTGGTAGGTAGTTCTTGTAGAAGTCCAAATACGCTTGGTTTGGATCTAAATCGGCGAACAATTCTGGATACATGGCTTTTGCGTAGAACTGAATCAGCGCGCCATCAAGAATGGTACGACATGCACCATGGTAAGCTGCGTACATACGGTTGTTTTTAACTGCTGAAATTGAAGACCAGCCCGTGCGCTTTTTGAATCCTTCTAAACGTTCTTTCGCTACCGATTCTTCTACACCTTGACCCATTAACATTGCATCGCTGCCGCCATTTTCATAGCCAGTCATAACGATCACATCTGGGTTTGCTGCAATGATTTGCTCAGGGTTTAGTTTGCCCCACCATTCAACATAAGGTGCAGAAATGTTGTCGCCACCGGCTACAGTAGAGATGGCACCCCACATGTTTTTACCAAAGGTGTAGCCGATTTCGTTTACGCCTGAAGCACCGAATTCAGTGTAAACTTTTGGCTTTGGAAGGTTCGCTTTCTCTAAACGCGCAGTGATCATTTCGATGTTCTGCTTGTACTCGTTAGCGATTTTCGCTGCACGTTCTTCTTGACCTGTGATCACACCGATTAGCTCGGTACTTTTAATGTGGCGTTCTAAAGTTTGAGCGTTGTAATCCACAACTACAATTGGAATACCTGCGCCTTCAAGGCGTTGGATATCACTACCCAAGGCTTTATATTGCCAGTCAGCCAGCATGATGAGATCCGGATTAAGGCTGATCACTTTCTCTACAGAGAAAGTGTTGGTATCAACACGGCCAATAGCGGCAATCTCGTCTAGAGAAGGACGGTGCTTAACGTTCATTTCCCAGTTTGCTGAGCGCGCTTGCCAAATGTATTTCGACATTCCCACAACGTTGTCATACGCAGCTTCCGTACCAATTGCCATGTAATCTTCTGGATAGAAGCCGACAATAACGCGTTTTGCAGGCGCATCGAAAGTAACTTCACGATCAAGCACGTCCGTAATAGTTGTCGTTTGTGCAAAGCTGTAAGAAGCAAACAGCAAAGTAGAAAGGCTAATCAGTTTCTGAATCATTTATTGGAACCTACTTTTGTCCTTGTTGAAAAGATAGTGATGAAACGAATTCGCATAGATTGCGAAGGGCATGATTATATTGCCAAAGAAAATGCATATGCAAACTATTATCATTTAATTTTAGAAAAAGAGTTGTCGCAATAATTGACTCATTGCGTATGCAAGTTTAAAAATCAGTTGATTACGTTCAGTGTTGTGCTTCGCATATGCATACCTGAATGTTTAGTTTTTCAACAAGAAAAGGCCATATAGCTATCTTCATCTTCGCATCTGGTGTTAGAACAGCTATGTTTTAGAGGTGATGTTTTTTAAAGTGACTTGGCGGCAGAAAGGACGACTAGGGACGTGGTTATGAAGAAAAGGATAACGCTGCTGTTGATGTCGGTACTACTCATTGCCGGGTGCAGTACCAAGTTTGTTTACCATAATATGGACTGGTTTATTCTTGAGTACCTAGATGATTATGTGACTTTGACAGACCAGCAGGAAAGTTTGGTGAAAACGCAAATTGATGCGCTCAGCCAATGGCATCAAACGGAAGAGCTAAGCAACTATATTGTGCAGTTTGATCAACTGCTTGAGCTCAATCCTAAAACTCTCACTCTTGGTCAGCTTCAACAGCACAGAGATTGGATTTATGAGCATTACCAGAGTTTAGTGACTCAAATCTTTCCGAGTATTTTTCCAATAGCCACCGCTTTGTCAGACAAACAGGTGGATGAATTTATGCAGGGGTTAGCAAAGCGGCATCAAAAATACGCCGATAAGTATGCGGATTTGAATGAAAGTGAAACCAGAGCCAAGTATGAAGAACGAATTATTGATCGTATGGAACAGTGGTTAGGTTCTCTAACTGCTGACCAAGAACAATTAGCAGGACAATGGGCGAAAGCTCTACAAATAACGACCTATGATTGGATTGCGTTTCAAAAGACGCAACGAAACGAAATTCAATCACTGTTGAATCAACGCCATAACCAAACTGATTTCAATCAGAGATTACAGAAACTTCTCTTTTCCCAAGAAGAGTCCTACAGCCCTGTGCTCAAAGCAAAGCTCAACTACAACGAACAGGCATCAAACGAATACATACTCAGTATTGTCCACCTCTCTACTCCCAAACAGATCGAGCATTTTAAAGAGACTGTCTTTGAATGGCGAAGTTTAGCCAGCGATCTCCATGCCGCCAAACGCTGAGTTTTTATTACGGGTGTGTCGTTGGGTGGCTTCAAAATGATTATATTCATTAGGCTAATGTGTTGAGAACATTATTAATTAATATTCTCAATTGGTGTTACAATCATCGGGCAAATGTAACAATAAGTAAATCTGGTCTAGCGCATATAAATCCTAATCCATTGATTATTCAAAACAATGCTAGTCATTTTGTAGTAGGGATACTGATATACATGAAAAACTTTTCTTTTAAGAACAAAATTATAGCGTTGATTGCTAGCATTATTACTGTGACCATTTTTGTGTCATATATGAGTGTGAACCACTTTATCAGTGGTTATATCTATGAGTCAGACACGGCAAGAATCAAACACAATATTGATTTGGTCACCGCTCAGCTAGAACGAGCATTGCAAGAAAAGTTAACACTGACGAAAAGTCTCAATTTCAGCATGATGGATATTGCAGACACCAAAGAGTCGACAGGCTTTGCGAGCATTGTGTTGGTAACGAATGGTTATGCTTTCGATGATACTGCTAACTCGCTTGATGATAAGCAAACGGAAACTTACTTGAAGTTAGCTGAACAGTTAACGGAAGAGCCAACGATGAGTGATGTTGAAATGGTGGATGGAAAGCCAACGGTTCGTATTTCACTTAAAAAATATGATGGTTCGGCAAACTTCTTTACTCTCGACATTAGCAACCTGAAAGACGTTATTGAAGCTTATTCATTGCCGGGCAGCTATATGGAACTGATATCGGCAAACCAAATCACCATTTTCTCTGATAAATCGAGTGACAACGTCATTCCAGTTTCAAAACAGTTCACAATTGATGGCCAGAATTGGTCGTTGAATGGCTATATCGATTTAGACAATATCCAAACAAACACAGACAGTCTCAACTGGGAAATCACTCTGGCGTTGTTGATCTCTGCAGCAATCATTATCTGTCTGAGTGTGCCAATGCTGAATTTCGCATTCAAACCTCTAATGCGCCTTAAAGAACTGGTGGCTGATCTGTCTCAAGGGAATGGAGATTTAACTCAGCGTTTAAGTGTCACTTCGAACGACGAAATCGGCGAAATTTCGACTTCTATTAACCGCTTCATTGAACAGCTTCAGGGTATGTTTATTGAAGTGTCCAGCTCATCATCCAAAATTGATACTGCGGTGAGTCATCTCAGCAGTCAGTCCCAATCAAATATGCAGATGTTAAATGCGCATACCATTGAGACCGAGCAGGTGATCACAGCGATAGACGAAATGAGCGCAACAGCAGGATCAATCGCACAGAGTGCCGCAGACGCCGCCAAGCTTACCGAATTGACCAACGCTTATGCAGATGAGTCTAAACAAACCGTAAACCAAGCGGTGCAAAGCGTGACCGCATTGGAAGCCGATGTGGCTGAGATGGCGAACACCATCAGTGCCATGAATCAAGATACCAAGCAAATTGGTTCGGTACTTCAGGTGATTGGTGATATCGCTGAACAAACTAACTTGTTGGCATTGAATGCTGCGATTGAAGCGGCGCGTGCGGGTGAACAAGGTCGCGGTTTTGCCGTAGTTGCTGACGAAGTTCGAGCACTGGCGGCTCGTACGCAGCAAAGCACAGGGCAGATTAACGACATGCTGTCTAAGCTCAACAACACATCCGAAAATGTCGTGAGTAAGATGGAAACCACGCGTAGGAGCTGTGAAGCAACTTCGCAAAGCACTCATAAGGTGATGGAGTCATTGAATACAGTGACCACATCTGTGGTTGAAATTAACGACTTGAACACGCTAATGGCAACATCTGCTGAGCAGCAAAGTCATGTGACTGAAGAAGTCAGCCGCAATATGGCAACGATTCAGGAGTTAATCGGCGAGCTTAATAATAGCGCTTCACAAACAAACACCATTAGTCAGGAACTGAGAGGCACTTCGACGGATCTGTCTGACGTCGTTACTCAGTTCAAAGTTCACTGAAAATAGTCGTTCCCAAGATGACTGAAAAAGAGCGCCACATGGTGCTCTTTTTTTGTAGAAACGGTAAGGTTGAAAAATATATCTATAAAAAATGAAACGATGTATTAAATAAAATGCGATTTAACTCTAAAAAAATATGACCGGAGTCTCATTTACCGAACGATGTTGTCTCAATTTTGAACTAATACTCATTGTTTCATATTAAGTTTGGATACAATGTGCCGAATAATAAACGTGGCTTAGTAAAGTTGTAGGAATAATCCCACTTCGAACTGTTGTGTCAAAGAGTAGAAAATCAGCTTGGTAGTCGATACCAAGTGCTAGCCAACAAGCAGTTAACTGAGAACCCGCATAATAATTAATACTCTATTCACCATTCGCTCACTGATTTTATCGGGGTCAGTAAGCTAAAAACTTTGTGAAGGACGCGAAGAATAATGAAGAGTTTTTCCTTTAAAAACAAAATTATATCGCTAATAGTTGCCATAATTTCAATCACCATTTTTGTTTCGTTTCTCAGTGTAAACCACTTTATCAGTTCCTATATTTATCAGTCAGATATAGAGAAAATTGAACATAACATTGAGTTAGTGAACCGAACACTGGAAGGTGAGTTACGCGACAAGCTTAGTCTGGCGAAAAGCCTTAAATTCAACATGATGGATATCGGCACCACCAAAGAGTCGGCTGGTTTCTCTCATATTGTGCGTCTTGCAAGCAGCTATGCGTTCGATGATACGGGCAGAGTACTAGAACAAGATGAAACTCAAAAGTACATAACACTTGCAGAAGGCTTGACCGCTGAACCAACGGTGAGCGAAGTGACGATCATTGAAGGGCGTCCAAGTTTAAATATCTCAATTAAGCATATGGACGGCTCTGCTAACTTTTTCACGCTTGATTTGAGTGGATTAAAACCAATTTTAGAAGCCTATTCGCTGTCAGGCAGCTACATGGAACTGATTTCTTCAAATGAGGTCACCATTTTCACTGATAAAACCGGTGAAAACTTGATTCCTGTTGAGCGCAACTTTGATTTGGCTGGCCAGACATGGAGGTTGAACGGTTATATCGATCTTGATGACATTCAAGCCAATACTGACAGTTTGAACTGGAAGATCACAATGGCTCTACTTATTTGTGCCGTGATCATTATCGGTTTAAGTGTTGCAATGCTGCACTTTGCATTCAAACCTTTACTGCGTCTAAAAGAACTTGTAGCTGACCTTTCACAAGGTAACGGTGATTTAACTCAACGTTTGAGCGTTACATCGAATGATGAAATCGGTCAGATTTCGACTTCTATTAACCGTTTCATCGAACAGCTTCAGGGAATGTTTATTGAAGTCTCTAGCTCATCATCGAAAATTGATTCTGCGGTTAATCACCTTAGCAGCCAGTCTGAATCAAACATGCAGATGTTAAATGCGCATACCATTGAGACAGAACAGGTGATCACAGCGATTGATGAAATGAGCGCAACAGCAGGGTCTATCGCTCAAAGTGCATCAGACGCAGCTAAGCTCACAGAACTGACAAACTCATATGCGAACGATTCTAAGAAAACGGTTAATCAAGCGGTACAAAGCGTAACTGCATTGGAGTCGGATGTAGCAGAAATGTCGAACACCATCAGTGCGATGAATCAAGATACCAAGCAGATTGGCACTGTACTTCAGGTGATTGGTGATATTGCTGAGCAGACTAACCTGTTGGCATTGAACGCTGCGATAGAGGCCGCGCGTGCAGGTGAGCAAGGTCGTGGTTTTGCCGTGGTAGCTGACGAAGTTCGCGCACTGGCAGCTCGTACGCAGCAGAGTACAGGGCAGATTAATGAGATGCTGTCTAAGCTCAACAACACATCCGAAAATGTCGTGAGCAAGATGGAAACCACACGTAAGAGCTGTGAAGCAACATCGCAAAGCACTCACAAAGTGATGGAGTCCTTGAATACAGTGACGACATCCGTGGTAGAAATTAACGACTTGAACACATTAATGGCAACCTCTGCTGAGCAGCAAAGCCATGTGACTGAAGAAGTCAGCCGCAATATGGCTGCCATTCAGGCTCTAATTGGTCAGTTGAATGATAGCGCAGCGCAGACCAACAATATCAGCCGTGAACTCGGTGGAACTTCAAGCGATCTGTCACAAGTGGTGGGGCAGTTTAAAGTTCATTAATGATTTGTTTCAAATGTCATAAGGAGCACCAATAGGTGCTCTTTTTTTGTCCGCTCTTCAATGCCATGTTCAAGGTAGGTTAGATGATTGTCAGTGTTGCCGACTTCGTATTGAGTGAGTTGTTAACACACGTTTAAATTGGTGACGAATCAGCTCAAAAGGAACCAATATGAAACGATATGGGATAATTGCACCGCTTGTACTGCTAGGTACATTAATGACAACTCACGCTCAGGCGTCGGATTCACAGGTAGACATAGAATTAGGCTGTGTCTCTGTTGCAAACAAAGATGTCTCAATAAAAACAGGAGATTGTCGCAACAGAAAAGTGGAAACAGTGAAAGTGGTTAAGGTCGTCAAAGTGGTTGAAGAAGATCATTATCGCAGCCACCCTGTACACGGAAAACATCCGGGCAAAGGCCACCACAAGAAAAAGTATGTTGAAGAGTCTTCATTCCATAAACATAAGCACTAAATCAACATCAGGAAAACAAAAGGGATGCCTCAAGCATCCCTTTTCTGTTTGGTCACTTATAACGATTAAACGTCGTAAGTAGTAGACGCAGTGTTGCCGCCTGTACCAGTCCAGTTAGTGTGGAAGAATTCACCACGTGCACGGTCTGTACGCTCGTAAGTGTGAGCACCGAAGTAGTCACGTTGCGCTTGCAGCAGGTTCGCTGGTAGACGAGCTGTTGTGTAACCGTCTAGGAACGTTAGAGCTGAAGTCATACATGGCATTGGGATACCTGCTTCTAGAGATTTAGAAGCTACTTTACGCCATGCCACTAGGCTGCTTTGTAGAATGTTCTTGAAGTACTCGTCAGAGCCTAGGAATGCTAGTTCTGGGTTCTTCTCGAATGCATCACGGATATTGCCTAGGAATGCGCTGCGGATGATACAACCACCACGCCACATTAGCGCTACGTTACCGTAGTTTAGATCCCAGCCATTCTCGTTTGATGCTTCGCGCATTAGCATGAAGCCTTGAGCGTAAGAGATGATCTTAGAAGCAAGCAGAGCTTGACGTAGTGCATCAACCCACTCTTGTTTGTCGCCTTCAACTGGAGTGATAGTTTTACCAAACAGTTTTTCAGCTTCAACACGTTGGTCTTTCAGTGCAGATAGACAACGAGAGAATACAGACTCAGAGATTAGAGTTAGTGGGATACCTAGGTCTAGCGCGTTGATACCTGTCCATTTACCAGTACCTTTTTGGCCAGCAGTGTCTAGGATTTTCTCAACAAGTGGCTCACCGTCTTCATCTTTGTAGCCAAGGATGTCAGCTGTGATTTCAACTAGGTAGCTGTTTAGCTCAGTCTTGTCCCAATCAGCAAATACAGCTTGCATCTCGTCTGCAGACATACCAAGACCGTCTTTCATGAACTGATAAGCTTCAGTGATTAGCTGCATGTCGCCGTATTCGATACCGTTGTGTACCATCTTAACGAAGTGACCAGCACCGTCGTTACCAACCCAGTCACAACATGGCTCGCCAGCGTCAGTTTTTGCAGAGATACCTTGGAAGATAGGCTTAACCGCTTCCCAAGCTTCTGGTGCGCCGCCAGGCATGATTGAAGGTCCGAAACGAGCACCTTCTTCACCACCAGAAACGCCAGTACCAATGAAGTGGATACCTTTTTCACGTAGCGCAGCAACGCGACGGTTAGTATCTGGGTAGTTAGTGTTACCGCCATCGATAATGATGTCGCCTTTGTCTAGAAGTGGTACTAGTTGATCGATGAATGCGTCAACTACTGAACCCGCACGAACCATAAGCATCACTTTGCGAGGAGTTTCTAGTTTCTCTACTAGCTCTTCTAGAGTGTACGCACCAATGATGTTAGTGCCTTTCGCTGGACCTTCTAGGAACTCGTCAACTTTTGACGCAGTACGGTTGTGAGCAACCACTTTGAAGCCGTGGTCGTTCATGTTTAGGATCAGGTTTTGACCCATAACCGCCAGGCCGATTACACCGATATCACCTTTCATTTGTTTCTCTCCTTCACGCAATCTTTGCTGCTGCGTCTAAATCTAAATACCACTCGGTTTCGCCAGTCTTTGACTGTACTTTAGCTGCTGGATAAGGCAGGTCAGCGGCTGGAGTAGTGTGAATTTCATTGACGATCTCGGTTTTACCTGCACCAAGAACGAGGTAACTAATACGTTTTGCTGCTTCCAGAACCTTCGCTGTTTTTGAAATGCGAAGTTGACCAGATTCAGGATGAGTCGCAACCAAAGAAAGGTTTGGATCATCGTAGTTGGTTACATTTGGAAATAGCGACGCAGTGTGGCCGTCAGCGCCAACACCAAGCAGAATCCAATCGAAAACAGGAGTGCCGTTTTCACATGGAACAACATCAGCCATCTCTTTTGCAAAACGTTCTGCTTCTGCTTGTGGATCATCTTCACCACGAATACGGTGGATGTTCTCTGCAGGCAGGTTTACTTTGCTAAATAGCAGCGCATTCGCTTCACCGTAGTTGCTCTCAGCATCATCCGGTGCCACACAACGCTCATCTCCCCACCAGAAGTGTAGGTTTTGCCATTGAATAGCGTCTGCATAAGGTGCACTTGCCATTAGCTTAAACAGCATTTTAGGTGTGCTGCCGCCAGACAGTGAAATGTGCACTGGTGTGCCTTGTTCACTGTAGCGCTGCATTTCGTTGGCTAATGATTCAACAACCTGCTCAGCTGTCTGAAAAATCTTTGAATTGATCATAGTTCGCAGTAATCCGTGTCAGTAAGGTTTTTGCATGGGAAACGCCATGCTCTTCCGTCGTTATTTAGAAGGTCATCAGACTCTTTCGGTCCCCAAGTACCACATGCGTATCCGTATAGGGATTGCGGGTCTTGTTTGAAATCCAGAATTGGCTGAACGAACTTCCAACAAGCTTCTACCGCATCGGTACGAGCAAACAGCGTTGCGTCACCGTTCAGTGCGTCTAGTAATAAGCGCTCGTAGGCAGTCAGCATCTTAGTTTCTTCTAAAGATGCGTAATGGAAGTTCATTGACACTTCTTTCGCTTTGAAGCCTGCGCCCGGCTCTTTCAGGCCGAAGCTCATCAGGATGCCTTCGTCTGGCTGAATGCGGATGATCAGTTTGTTCTCAGGCGCATTTTTACCAAATACAGGGTGAGGAGTGCGTTTAAAGTGAATCACCACTTCAGTCACGCGAGTCGGCAGACGTTTACCACTGCGCACGTAGAAAGGAATGCCATTCCAGCGCCAGTTGTTGATAAACATTTTTAGTGCGACATACGTTTCTGTACGCGAATCTTCTGCAACACCCGGTTCGTTACGGTAACCCGGTAGGAACTTACCGCGTACTTCTGATTCCGTGTACTGACCAAGCACTAGGTTGTTACGCAAGTCATCTTCAGACAGTGGCTGAAGGCTTTGTAGAACCTTGTTCACTTCGTTACGGATAGAATCTGCGTTAATTGCTGCTGGAGGCTCCATACCGATCATTGCTAATACCTGTAGCAAGTGGTTTTGGAACATATCTCGTACTGCGCCAGAGCCGTCGTAGTAACCGCCGCGCTCTTCTACACCTAGGAACTCAGCACCTGTGATTTCAACGTAATCAATAAAGTTACGGTTCCAAAGTGGCTCAAACATACCGTTTGCAAAGCGGAACACGAGTAGGTTTTGAACAGTTTCTTTACCTAGGTAGTGGTCAATACGGTAGATTTGGTGTTCTTTGAAATAGTGGTGAATCTCAATATCCAGTTCTTGTGCTGATTTTAAATCGTAGCCAAATGGTTTTTCGATGATCAGACGTTTCCAACCATCTTTTTCATCGTTTAAGCCGTGAGCAGCAAGGCAAGAAGGGATCACGCCATAAAGGCTAGGAGGAGTAGCAAGATAGAACAGGGTATTACGTTGTTCAAATGCGTATTGGTCTGAAAGTGAGTCTAAACGATCTTTCAGTTTTACATAATCTTCGACATCCGATGTATTGATGGCTTGATAGTGAATGTATTCACAAAAAGCATCAAGAATCTCAGGTTCGGTTTTCTCTAATTCTTGAAGCGAGCGTTTCAATTTTTCTCGGTAAGAGTCGTCACTGTATTCAGTACGACTTACGCCTAAGATTGCAAAGGATTTTGGCAGTTGGTTACTTGCATATAGGTGGTATAAAGCAGGAATCAACTTGCGGTAGGTTAAATCGCCCGAAGCACCAAATATCACGATGCTGCTGTTTTCAGGTATTAACATCTTCTTTCCCTTAGAAACTAGGTGTGCCCAAAAACCAATGGAGTTGTTTGGGTATATTTAGCAATGGCTTACCCTAGCAGCGCAATGCACAAATAAGTAATTGGTTTTGTCTATTTCTGTAATTAGAAAAACCGAAACGCCCTTTGTACTCAATGTCATTATTTTACATTGGACATCGGGACATGGCTGATTTGGGGTCAAAATGTGACTTCAAACCAACGCGAGGTCGGTATTGTCTACGACAATTTGACGTACATCAACTATTGTTCGCGCAATCGATTAACTTTTGTTCGATTCGTAACCATAAATTCATTTTTTGTCGGTAATAGAGCCAGAATATGTGACTCTATTAACCGGTTTAGAATTGCTGTTTCATATACGCTTTCACAGTTTTTATGTGTTCTTCTTTGTCGATGTCACTGTGCTGGAATTTTTCCAAGAACATGTCGGCGTATTTCTGGTACACATCCTGTTCTAGGAAGAGCAGATAAAGTTTCGGGTCGATATGTCCTGAGGTCGCCATTCTGGTCATGATCGAGATTGACTCATCAATGGTTTTGGCCTGTTTGTAAGGCCTGTCATTGGAGGTTAACGCTTCAAATACGTCTGCGATAGCCATGACTCTTGCCTGAACCGAAAGTTCTTCCTCGTGTAAGCCTCTTGGATACCCTTTACCATCCATACGCTCATGGTGACCACCTGCAATGTCAGGAACATTTTTGAGATGTTCAGGGTAGGGTAAACGCTGCAACATGGTAATGGTTTGCACTATGTGGTCATTAATCATAAAGCGTTCTTCGTTATTTAATGTGCCACCGCGAATCGAGAGGTTGTATAACTCACCACGGTTGTATTGGTATTCTCCCGGTTGAAGAACAAAAGGTTCCTGCCATGTGTTTTTCGGGTTGTTGTTCGCTTGCCATTTTACTTGGTGAACTTGTTTGTCTGCGATGAGGTTTTCCATCACGGGCAATGGTTGTTTTTCTCCTGCTCGTTGTGCCTCAATCCAAGAGATACCCAACTGATCATCAAGGGTTCGTTTCCACTGTTTCTGCGCTATGGTTTCTAATCGGGCAACGTCATTGTCAGACATGTATTCACCGCCGATGTTGCATTTAGCAACGAAAGCAAAGTCGTCATCCAGTGAGTGATGAGTCTGCGCTAAGGTCGCTTTAAGTTGGCTTTCATCGCCACCCAGAGCAACACCTTGCCAGTAATCCGCTTCGGCCTGTGTTTTCAGTAATTCAAAACGCATACGAACTTCGTGTATTCGGTCGTAAATGGTTTCGAGCTTTGTTGCTTTGTCCACTACGTATTCCGGCGTGGTCACTTTACCGCAGTCGTGTAGCCAAGCTGCTAGGTCGAGTTCTTCCCACTGCTGTTTAGTCATTGAGAAATTGCGGTAATAGTGAGTATCTTTGTCTGCTATTTCTGCCAGCATCTTGGTCAGCGCAGGGACACGTTGGCAGTGACCACCTGTGTACGGAGATTTGGTATCGATGGCGGATGCTATTAGAGTGACGAATGCATTCAACATGTCTTTTTGTTGTTGAATCTTGTCGATGTTGTCTTTAGCAATTTCGGCAAAGCTTAAAAGTTCGCGTAAGAAGGCGTGCTTGTCATATTGCTCTGAGGTAATCGCACGCTCGTACCCCAAATTCAATACGCCGACTAACTGTTTTTGACGGTTGAGCAGCGGGAAGAAATAGATATCTGAGTTGTACAGATAATCCTGATGCTTTTTCAAAATATTGTCGTTTCGAGTTAAGTGAACCGTTTCACCTTTATTAAGCTCAGCCATTAGCCACGGTGTGCCATTGATCAATGAATTGAGATCGATCTTAAATGGAATAATCGCGTGGTCTGCGACGTTGGTGAATGTCGCTTCCTCAGGAGAATAGGTGTAAAGCTGAATCGTCTCGGCGCGAGTGACAAGATAGCTCTGATGGGTGATGGTTTTTGCTAATACGCTAAATTCCTGATTCGACGCAGTATCGCGAAGAAGCCGCAGTAAATCGTGTAACGTATGTTCCATCAATTCTATCGACTTGGTGAGGTTTGCTACCTCCTTAATAATACTTTTCGGGTAACGAGTCTTCTTAAACTCGAAACGAGTAATATTGTCAGTCAGCTCCATCAAATTCACGAGAGGTTTGGCAAGGCGAGCAGAGATAATCCAGACCGCTGTAAAACATATCACCATCAAGCCAAAAGCCGCTTGCAGTTGTTTGTTTCGCATTGAAAGCAAGCTGGCAATCAAATCATCCTGTGGAGTAGCATCGGCTAGAAGCAAATGAATACTTGGACTTAAAGCGACAGGCGTCAGAGTAACAGACCACGATTTACCATCTCGTTCTACCGTTTCATATAACGTTGAGCTACTGATTCGATTAGCAACAGGAGTGAAAATACTACTGTTTAATTTCTGCTGAGTCGTTTGTTCGTCATCAGTCAGGCTTAATGAAGTATTGTGTTGGGCTAATACTCGGAACTGATGATCAAAAAGCGCTAACTTAGCGTTTTGTGAGAAGCCGATATGCGAAAGCTCTTGTGATAGCGAATCCAGCGTAAAATCAGCACCGACTACCTTGTTGCCATCCGCAGAGCGACGTGACAGTGTGACACCTGGCGTTTGAAACAGATAGAACACATAAGGTTCTGTTAAGCGAATAACATCGTCTTCTTCCGCAGAGGTGTACCAAGGGCGTGTTCGTGGATCGAACTGGTTGCCTTGGTGATCAACATGACCCACTTGCGCTAGGTTTTGGTCGAAGAAAATAAACTTGTTGGTACCATCCATCTTGGTGTAGTTAATAAATAGGCGGGCGGTGTCTGGTGCGTTGACGCGCTCTCTGGATTGGTTGTCAAACAAGGGGCGAACTATGGTGAAATCGCCATCTTCATTACCAAAATATAGGGCGACTAAACTGGGTTGGCGTTCGAACAATAAGCGCATCGAGGAAAGCCAACGTGCTTGTTCGGAAGGTGGTTTGTTTTCATCGATAAAACTGCTGTAAGCCATGAAATCCAATGTGGAAAAGATAGGCGCGATGCTTCTTTGAAAGATGGACTCCAGTTTGCGGCTGTTTTCCTGACTCAACTCTTGAGCGCTGCCACTAAGTAACTGCTTTGCATGTTGAGAGCTGATGCTAATCAGTACCGCTCCTACAATAGCCGTTAATATGAAAAAAAGAGAACTAATGTGAATACTGAGTGAGTAGCGGCGCTTCATGCAGAATCCCTTCAACAATTGGTTGTATAAGTATTGTCGAACTTAGAAAAGTTGCAAAAAAATATCCGCAAAAATTGGTGTTGAAAATTTCACAAAATCATTAACTTATTAGTCTTTTTGTCGGTAATCTCTAGCCATAAGTACAAGGTAAATGACCATCAATCTGGCTTGGAATCAGGTGTGGGCTGATATTCATCTAGTTTTACTTATGCTGTACGGTTGTAGTTCATAGTGGGACTGATACACTGCGTATATCGTGATGTAAGGAAAGAAAAATGAAACTCGAAGTAGATACCCATACCCACACTTACGCTAGCGGTCACGCATACAGTACCCTGATTGAAAATGCCAAACTGGCGAAGCAGAACAATCTCGCCATGTTTTGTATGACTGACCACGCTGAAACTATGCCCGGTGCGCCTCATTATTGGTTCTTTGCCAACCAACGTGTTGTTCCGCGTTTTCTAGAAGGGGTGGCAATTATTCGCGGTATTGAATCCAACATTATGAACGTTGAAGGCGAAGTGGATATTCATCCTACGTTAGATGAAAAGTTGGATTGGGTAATTGCCAGTTTTCATGAAGCGGTTTTTAGACCTTCTAGCAAAGAAGATCATACTCAAGCACTGCTCAATGTTATCAAAGGTGGACGTGTTGACGCTTTAGGTCACTTGGGTAATCCAAACTACGATTTTGATTTTGAAACCGTGATTGCTTGTGCGGTTGAGCACAACGTGGCAATTGAAATCAATAACAGCACTCTAAAAGGTCACAGCCGAGTAGGCAGCGTCGATCGCTGTTATCGAATCGCGGAAGTTGCAAAACGACTAGGCGCTTGGATAACAACCGGTAGTGATGCTCATTTTTGCCAAGATGTCGGCGTACTGACGAAAGCGGAACAACTTCTTAACAATGTTGGTGTTGATTCCAAGCAAGTAATTACTCATAGTGCACAGCAGTTCCTAAACTTTTTGGCACTTCGAGGAAGAGAGCCAATAGAAGAGTTTGCGGACTGGTATAAATAACAATAACGATTCTGGCTTACTGTAAAAAAGTAAGGCGAACACGGAAGAGAAAGTAAATGAAAAAACTATTAACCATTGGCCTAGGGTTGTTGCTGTCAACTCAACTGTTTGCTGCTGACTTTGATCTTAAAGCGACAATGAAGCAGATGAAGCAAACATTCAAACAAGCTGCGCAGGCTCAGACTATTGAAGAGATGCAGCAACCAATCATCGACTTAAACCAACTGGTAGAACAGGCGAAGCAGGGCGATTACCCACCTGAAAAGAAAGACATCTATCTTGAAGGCTTCAACAAGCTGACGGTTGCTCTAGAGAAGATTGAAACTGATCTTCAAGCGGGTCAGTTCGAAGCAGCAAAAGAGTCATTGAAACAAATCGATGGTCTTCGTGAGGAGTACCATGACAAACGCAACCCAAGTATTTGGCAGCGTTTGTTTGGCTAATAGCCACAGATTAGTATGCTCAACAGCATCAGATGAGAATATCGAAGGTAGCCAAATGGCTACCTTTTTTGTGTCCAAGAAGCCGTGTTGTAAATGATATGTATTATCGATGTTATTTCTGACTGTGGCTGGTATAGTACGCGCCCATAAAAGAATCATTCTAATAATCAATAAAAGTCACTCTTCAGGCACTCTATCTAGGTGCGTTACACAAAAAGGAAAGCTCATGTTGAGAAACTCAACACCTCCTCAGCCCCAAGCGACTTCTCGGGCAAAATCACTTTATTTCATGACTTGGCGCTGGCATTTTTATGCTGGTCTTTTTGTTATCCCATTTATTCTGATTTTATCTCTGACAGGCTTAGTGATGTTGTTCGATGATGAAATTGAACAAGCCCGCTATCACGATTTATTAATCGTAACCCCACAACATCATGAATTGGCGGTATCGGCACAAGTTACGGCGGTGCAGCAGCGTTACCCAGATTATGTTGTTACTCAGTTTATTCCCTCGCAGGCTGATGATCTGGCGAATAAGGTTTCGGTACGCACGCCGGATGGGATCAATCTTTTCGCAATGGTAGACCCATATTCTGGACAAGTTCTCGGTACTATTGATAGAAGCGAAAGCTGGTATTCGCTGGCCAATGAAATTCATGCCACCTTATTGATGGGTGACCTAGGGGACTATTTAATTGAAGTCGCAGCCAGTTTGGGTTTGCTCCTGCTAGTGACAGGTTTGTACTTGTGGTGGCCACGTGACAACGCATCTAAAGCCGGATTTCTCAAGCTGAGAATGACTCAAGGCACGAGAGTGTTTATGCGTGACTTGCACGCAAACCTTGGCGGAGTACTGTCTGTTGTGCTGCTGTTTTTCCTCATATCGGGACTTTCTTGGACAGGTATCTGGGGGAAAACATTAGTTCAGGCGTGGAATACTTTCCCGACTTACTACACGTGGGGTGAAAAACCACAGTCGACATTGACTCACGCCAGTCTTAATCATGGCGCTGAAGAAGAGATGCCATGGAACCTAGAGCAAGCACCAATGCCAGAGTCTACGGCTGCACATGATCACTCTGCAATGAACATGGAGATGCCTGAAATGGCTCACGGTTCTATCAACGTGGATAAGATTGTCGCTAAAGCAGAACAGCTCGGTTTTACTCAATACCGTGTTTATTTTCCCAATGGAGAGAAAGGGGTGTACACGGTTGCTGCTAATACTATGGCCGGCGATATCACAGACCCGCGAAACGATCGCACTTCTCACTTTGATCAATACACTGGCAATTTGCTGGTGGATGTCACTTGGGCTGATTACACTCTTTACGCCAAAGCGATGGCCGCTGGCGTGTCATTGCACCAAGGCGATTTAAGTCGCTTAAACAAAGGTTTAAACGTGTTCTTTTGTCTGGCGTTTATCGCTATTGCCCTGACAGGTATTGTGATGTGGTGGATTCGCAGGCCGTCAGGTAGCTCAGCTTTAGGCGTGCCGCCTCGGTTTGCTGCATCAGGTATTTGGAAGGCAGGCTTGGTCACTCTGATATTACTGGCCGTCCTTTTCCCTTTGGGTGGCATCACTATCGTCATCACATTGATGTTGGACTGGCTGTTGTTCAGCAGGGTAGAAAAGCTGCGTTTAGCTTTGCGTTAAAGTGAACTAGCTTTGCTCCTAAGTTAAAATACTCAGCGGAAAATGGGTGAAAAAAAAGGTCAGAGTGTTCTGACCTTTTTGCATTTGTGCAGTGATGAAATTACAGCATCACAAGGCTTGCGGTGCCTAAGAAAGCAAAGAAGCCAACCACGTCAGTGACTGTGGTTAATATCACGGAGCCTGCCAGTGCAGGGTCTAGTTCAAACTTGTCGAGGATAATTGGAATAATTACACCGAAAAAAGCCGCCGTGACTATGTTCACCACAATCGCCAGAGCAATCGTGCCGCCAATCAGAGGTGACTGGAACCATAACGCTGCAATTGCACCGATTATTAGCGCCCAGAGTAAGCCGTTGATTGAGCCGATTCCTACTTCATTTTTGAGTAAGGCGAGACGGTTACCAACGGTGATCTGATTGAGCGCCATAGCGCGAACCATAAGTGTCAGTGTCTGGCTTCCAGCTATACCACCCATAGATGCGACAATCGGCATCAGCACGGCCAGTGCAACTACTTCAGAGATAACATCTTCAAACAAGCCAATGGTAATCGACGCAAAAATGGCTGTGATTAAGTTTATGCCTAACCAAACGCCGCGTCGCTTTGAGCTTCGAACAATAGGGGCGAAAAGGTCATCGCCTTCATCCATACCGGTACCCGCCATCAATCGGGCTTCGTAAATTTCGCGTTGAGTGCCCAGTGCAAACTGCCAATCGATAATACCCACTAAAGTACCGTCATCATTGACCACTGGAACAAGTGACTGTGTTGAGTGCTCCAGAGCTTCTACACCTTCGGCAAGCGTTAAATGCGCATTGATCACTGAGGTATCTTCCAGCACGAGAGTCTTTATTCTTTCTGCGCTGTCAGCAAGTAGAATGTCGGTATAGGTGACGATACCAATGAACTTCTTCTTTTTGTTGATCAGAAAAATATACTGTGGCGACTCATAGTGGTACTTATCCAACAGCATTTTTGCACGGGCAACGGTAATGCTAAATGGCAGGGTGTAGACTTTTCTGTCCGCCCAGTGACCAATCTCATCATCACCAAATTCGTTTGCTTGGTCATAGAGTTCAAGTTCGTCGCGGCTGATTAAACGCAGAGCTTCGGTAACAATATCGTCAGGAAGTGAGTCTTCCCATTCGATAAGAGATAAGTTATCCAGCTTTGCTAGTGTTAGTTTTAGCTCTGTGTCAGAAAGGCTTTTAATAACGGAAACACGTACATCCGCACGCATTTCTGTTAATACATCAATGTGCATTTCCAGTGGCAGACTACGCCACATTCGAACACGCTGATCAACGGGGAATGCTTCGAGAATAAGCGCGATGGAGCCTGAATCCAGAACGTTTTCGACCAGTTCATTTAGAAGGCTAATTTGCTGCTGGTCATCATCTGCTTTCGCCAGCATTTCAATGTGTTGTGCTAAGTCTTGATATTCGCTCAACGTGTAACTCCGATTAGCCAAGGTTGTAAATATATTATTGATGCCGAGGTAAAGTTGGCAACGTATTGTTAGGGTTGGCTTTTGTATTTATAGATATGTATGAATATAGCGCCATGCTCCTAGCGTGGTTAACTTACCATAATTCTTTTTAAATGCATGGCTATTTTCGAGGGGCGTTCGGTATATATTTTTCTGTAAGTGCTTAAAAAATGGGCTTAAAGGTGAATATGTTACAAAAAGCTAGCAAGCAGTTCCTATTTCCGCAGTGTTAAGAAAAATGGATACCCTCAGGATCAATGGCAAGTATCAAATCTTCGGGTGAAATATCCGGAGTGTTCATCATGCGAGAAACACGTTGGAGAGACGATAGAATTTGCGTTTGCTCCCATTGATCTAATGCTTGAAATTGCTCAATGAAATTATCTTGTAGTAACTGTGGCGCTTGTTCTAAAACTTGTTCACCTTCGGCTGTGATAACCGCATGTACTTTACGTTTGTCTTTTGTGTCGCGCTCTCTCTTGATAAAGCCTCGTTTTTCCAGTCGATCAAGGATACTGGTAGCCGTTGCTTGGCTCATGTTGCTGTTGTTAGAGAGCTGACGGAGCGTCATTTTTGGCGATGATTGAATAGTCCGCATCAACAGTAATTGAGGACTGGTTAAACCAAAATTCTTATTCAATTGCTTTGAATGCAGATCTATTGCGCGAACAATTTGCCTTATCGATATCAACACTTCATCGTGGGTACTCAAGTAAACCTCCTAAGCCGTGTTTTAAAAGGGGGGTTACTGAATGACAGCAACCCCACAGACGAATAGAATCAGTTAACTCTATTTTTATAGCGCTTCATTACATCGCGGCTTTTTTAGCTGTCTCAATCCATAAATCGAACGTTTTTTGGTTCGCTTTGATCCAACCATTCGCATGTGCTTCGATGTCTTTCGCTGAGTTATGACCTTGACTCATCATCATGTTTTCAGCACTGACGTCGTTGATGTTCAGCTTCATGATTTCAAACAATTTCGCTGCTGCTGGGTTCTCTTCAGCAAATTTCTTGTTTGCAACGATCTTCATTGAGTTCATTTCGAAGCCATAGTTTTTACCATTTGGTAAGGCGGTATCAACGTTTGCTCGATTACCCGGAAGTGAAGAGTAAGGTACTTCTAGCCATACTACATCTTTACCCGGAACCAATACGCCACTTACCCAGTATGGAGTCCATGTGTAATACAAAATGGAATCGCCTTTTTTATAGCGCGAGATGGTATCAGCAATGATTGCAGCGTAGTTACCTTGGTTATGCGTGATGGTGTCTCTTAGGCCAAAGGCATCAAGTTGGTGTTCAATAACACTTTCACAGCCCCAGCCTGGGTTACAGCCTGTTAGGTCTGCTTTTCCATCATCATTGGCATCAAACAGCTTGGCAATTTTTGGATCTTTCAGTTGTTCAATATTGGTGATGTTGTATTTTTCAGCGGTTTTCTTATCAATCAGATAACCTTGAGCAGCACCTGAGATATATTCACCTTTACGATAGAACTTGTCGTAACCGCCGGAAGCTTTAAATTTGTCATCATGTAGCGGTGCCCAGTTAACGGCTAGGTAAGTCGCATCACCTTCCGCAATAGAGGTGTAACCAACGTTGTAGTCCACTTCTTTGGTCGGCTTAACTTCGTATCCGAGCGCTTCCATGGCTTTGTTAACGATTAAGGTTTGGAACGTTTCTTCCGCTACTGTCGATTGTACTGGTTGGACTGAAATACCTTCACCAGGTAATGACGCCGCGTATGCGGATGCGCTCATAATTGAACTCATTGCAATACTGCTGGTTAACAAAGTCTTCCATGTTAATTTCATTTCTGTTCTCCTAGTTTTTTGTTTCCTTCGGTATGTGTGAGTTTCTGCTTAATGCGGTATACAAAAGACGCTGGGCCTTTTTGATACCAACGAGTTTTTGTATCGTGGCTCTCGTTACCCACTTTTTGCGTGATTCGATCGAGCAGAATGGCGAGTATCACAATGCCTAAGCCACCTACCGCAGCCAGTCCCATATCTAAGCGACCGATACCGCGTAGTACCATTTGTCCCAGCCCGCCTACAGCGATCATCGAGGCAATCACCACCATAGAAAGCGACAACATCAGTGTCTGGTTGATACCCGCCATAATGGTTGGCATTGCTAATGGTAACTGGATGCGATAAAGCATCTGCTTGGGGCTTGCACCAAAAGCGTGTCCAGCCTCAATTAATTCTTCAGGCACTTGCTGGATACCCAATATGGTTAAACGAACAATAGGGGGCAGGGCGAAGATAATTGTCACGACGACGCCCGGTACGTTACCGATACCAAATAGCATCACAATTGGTACTAAATAGACGAATGCGGGTGTGGTTTGCATCGCGTCTAAAATTGGCCGTACGACTTTGGCGGCTGTATTACTTCTGGCAAGCCATATGCCCATTGGCAATCCAATCAGCAGACAGAAAAAGACGGACGTCATTACCAAGGCCAGCGTGACCATTGCTTCATCCCACGCACCGATAAAACCGATGACGAGCAGTGATAAAAATGAGCTAATACCTAAGCGCGGACCTGCAAACTGCCATGCCAATAGAAATAGAATGAGCAGCATGATCGGCGCTGGAGTAGTAACCAGCGCACCTTCGAATGAACTCAAAATAAAATCTATGGGTACTCTGACTGCTTGAAATAACGGGCGTCCATGTGTAACAAGCCAATTAAGTGCAGTTTCAACCCAGTGATCAAATGGGATAATGGCGTCTTTAAATGGATGCATCCAGTCAAATGACTCAGGTTGCACCTGCGCGGAATTAAGCCAATCATTGCCTGAAGTGGATGCATTTGTAGCCGTTGACCAAGGGTCATTGTTCGCTGCATCGGTTGCTGACTGCGTAGCGGCTCCCCACGGGTCGGCTGTTTCCGGTGCGCTAGAAACATTTTCTGTAGCCATGTTTATTCCCTGTCTAAAGTTTGAAGTAAGCGAGATTTGGTAATAACACCAAAATACTGTCCTTGGTCGTCGACGACGGGCACCGCATAGGGTACTTCTGCCACTTGACTGATGAGATCGCCAACGGAAACGTCAGGATGAATAGTGATGGTGTCAGAAAGCAGGGCACTGCTTAGCGAACGTTTTTCTTTCTTCGCTTCATTCAAACTGTGAATCGAAACAATGCCGCTGAATTTGTTGGTTCGGTCAACAACGATGCCAAAGTCACGGTCGTGATCCATGAGCAGCTGCAGTGCGGCAGCTGGTCCGTCGTTATCGTGTTTTTTAAACACAGCAGCAGGTTTTTTGCGTGCGATGTCTTTCGCACTGAATACCGATGCCACATTTACGCCACGGAAAAACGAACTGACATAATCATTGGCAGGGTTATGTAGAATCTCGTCGGGCGTCCCTACCTGAACCACTACACCGTCTTGCATAATGGCAATACGGTCGCCGATACGCATTGCTTCGTCTAAATCATGGGAGATAAAAACAATGGTTCGCTTGTCGTCGTTTTGTAGACGAATCAGCTCATCCTGCATTTCAGCTCGAATCAGTGGGTCAAGTGCTGAAAAGGCTTCATCCATCAAGAGTATGTCAGGGTCATTCGTCAGTGCACGGGCAAGACCAACGCGCTGCTTCATACCACCTGATAATTCATCTGGAAAAGATTCGCAATAGGCATCTAGCCCAACACGTTCTAACGCTTTTCTTGCACTCTTATGTCTGGTTGCTTCATCAATACCTGCAAGCTCAAGCCCAAATGATGCGTTTTCCAACACAGTCATATGAGGCATTAATGCGAAGTTTTGGAAAACCATAGAGATGTTTTGACGACGAACTAATCTCAGCTCCTGCTCTGAGATATGGGCAATGTCCTTGCCTTTTATCAGAACGTTGCCCTTTGTTGGCTCTATCAAGCGGTTAAGCAATCGAACTAATGTTGATTTTCCTGAACCTGACAAACCCATTATGACGAAGATTTCGCCTTCGTTAACCGTGAGAGAGACATCTTTGACACCGACGGTGAGTCCCGTTTGTTCAAAAATCTCATCTTTACTTAACCCTTTCTCTATCAGCGGGAAAGCTTCACTCGGAGTTTCGCCAAATACTTTATAGAGGTTTTTGACCTCCAGCATGGTAGACATGTTTTTCATCCTTGTTGCTGTACGGTTTTGACGTGAAATATCAAAATAATTATTAGTACACTAATTAATGTTTTATAGGATTACAAGGCGTTACTGGCGTTCTATAGGAGGGGTTGATCACTATGATATTGAAATATAACGAATATTTTTACCTATAAAAATTTTAAATTAATTTGAGTAGGAATGTTTTTGTGTGGAAATTAAATTTTGAAATTTCAGCAGATGAGAACAACAAAGAATGGAAATTTTATGAACCGTTTAAACGAATTTTTTCGGATGGAGTGATAGAAATGAACGTTTTTTTGAAACAACATTTTTGCGTTTTTTTTACTACCCTTTATCAGGTGTGCCGAAACAATAAAAGTTTGTCTTAACGACAAATTATTATGATTAGACACACCCCCCTGTTTTGTCCGATAAAGCGCGTGACATTTAGGGTGTCAGGTGTGGCTCTTGAAGCCACTTCATTCTCTCTTAGTGTGTGAGATTAAATGTGGAACAATCATCTAAATTAGATCGCGTACGTGCTGATTATAACGTTCATTATTGGAGCCAAGGTTTCTTCGGAATAGATAACCATGGTGAAGTCTATGTGTCACCAAGGAAAGATGGCCAATATCAAACGCAATTGAGTTCAATTGTGAGTCAGCTAGAAACACGCGGTTTGAATTTACCGGTGCTTGTTCGTTTTCCTCAAATCCTGCATCAACGTGTTCACAACATTTGTGACGCATTTAATCAGGCGATTGATGAATACGATTACCCGAACAAATACCTGCTGGTTTACCCAATCAAGGTTAACCAACAGCGTGAAGTTGTTGATGAAATCCTAGCGAGCCAAGCTCAGCTAGAAACAAAGCAACTGGGTTTAGAAGCGGGCAGTAAGCCAGAATTATTAGCAGTACTTGCAATGGCGCAACAAGCAAGTTCTGTCATCGTGTGTAACGGTTATAAAGACCGTGAGTACATGCGTCTTGCGCTGATCGGCGAAAAGCTTGGTCATAAAGTATTTATCGTACTAGAGAAGCTTTCTGAGCTTGATTTGGTACTAAAAGAAGCAAAAAGCTTAGGCGTTAAACCTCGCTTAGGTATTCGTATTCGTCTTGCATCACAAGGTGCGGGTAAATGGCAATCAAGCGGTGGTGAAAAATCGAAGTTCGGTTTGGCTGCGGCTCAAGTGTTGTCTGTTATTGACCGCTTGAAAGCCGAAGGTCAGCTTGATGCTCTACAACTTGTGCATTTCCACTTAGGTTCGCAAATGGCGAACATTCGCGACGTGCGTAACGGTGTAAACGAGTCAGCTCGTTTCTACTGTGAACTTCGTGAACTGGGTGCAGATATTCAGTACTTTGACGTAGGTGGCGGTTTGGCTGTCGACTACGATGGCACGCGTAGCCAGTCTTCAAACTCAATGAACTACGGTCTGGTTGAATATGCTCGTAACATCGTCAGCACGGTTGGCGACGTATGTAACTTATACAATCAACCAAAGCCGACCATTATTTCGGAATCTGGTCGCTCGGTGACGGCGCATCACGCAGTGCTGATCACGAACGTAATTGGTACAGAAGGTTACACTCCTGAAGCGATTGTTGAGCCAGAAGCGGATGCACCTACGCTGTTACAAAACATGTGGCGCAGTTGGCAAACGTTGAACGATGATACCGATGCTCGTGCATTGATCGAAATTTTTAACGATACACAAAGTGATTTGAATGAAGCACACATGTTGTTCTCAACTGGCGTAATCAACCTGCAACATCGTGCATGGGTAGAGCAGTTATCGCTACGTATTTATCATGAACTACGCATGAAAATGAGTGCGAAAAACCGCTTTCACCGTCCGATTTTAGATCAGTTACAAGAGCGTTTGGCGGACAAGTTCTTCGTCAACTTCTCATTGTTCCAATCGTTACCAGATGCATGGGGTATCGATCAGGTGTTCCCAGTTCTGCCTCTGTCTAACTTGCAGAATGTGGAAGATCGCCGCGCAGTGATGTTGGATATTACTTGTGACTCAGACGGTGCGGTTGAGCAATACGTTGAAGGTCAGGGTATTGAAACAACGTTACCGGTTCCTGCTTGGTCAAAAGATACCTCTTACTTGATGGGCTTTTTCTTAGTGGGTGCATACCAAGAGATCCTTGGTGATATGCATAACCTGTTTGGTGATACACACAGCGCAGTTGTGAACATCACAGACGAAGGCGAATCTGAAATCACTTTCATCAATGAAGGTGACACGGTTGAAGATATGATGCGTTACGTGCATATCGACGTAGACGCAATTAGAGCTAACTACCGTCAGTTGGTTTCTCAGCGTGTGGCTGAAAACGAACAGCAAGACGTGTTAGCAGAATTAGAGCATGGTTTAAATGGTTATACCTACTTGGAGGATTTTTAAATGAATGATTTGTTTACTAAAACGGATTATTCATTGTATTCAAATGCAATGACGTTCCTTCGCCAGCCGTACCAGAGAGATCCGCTAGAGTCGGATGCTGATGTTGTGGTGTTAGGCGTGCCTTTGGATATGGCGACTTCAGGTCGACCAGGTGCTCGTATGGGACCAGACGCGATTCGTCGCGCCTCAGTTAACTTAGCGTGGGAAGGCAAAAAATTCCCATGGGATTTCAACCTGTTCAAACGCATCAAGTTAGTAGATGCGGGTGATTTGGTGTTTGATTGTGGTGACGCAGAAGATTTCACTTACCGCCTAGAAGCGGCAACCAGTGAGATTCTAAAGAGTGGTAAGACAGTATTGGCATTGGGCGGTGATCACTTCATCACTCTGCCAATCCTTCGTGCCTACGCGAAACACTACGGTGAAATGGCGCTGATTCATTTTGACGCGCACACTGATACTTATGCAAACGGCAGCGCGTATGACCACGGCACTATGTTCTATCATGCGCCGAAAGAGGGTTTGATCTCTCCTCGTCATTCTGTGCAAGTGGGTATTCGTACTGAGTACAAACAGGAAGGTCACGGCTTCAACGTAATCAACGCGATGCAAGCGAACGATATGTCTGCGGACGAAATCGTTGAGCAAATTCGTGAAATCGTTGGCGACAAGCCAGTGTACCTAACGTTTGATATTGACTGTTTAGATCCAGCATTTGCACCGGGTACAGGTACACCAGTATGTGGCGGTTTAACTTCAGATAAGATTCTGAAAATTATCCGTGCACTGAAAGGCATTAACCTAATTGGTATGGACGTGGTAGAGGTTTCTCCGCCGTACGACCAAAGTGATTTAACGTCACTTGCCGGTGCGACAATTGCTCTAGAACTGCTTTACGTTTGGGCTTCAAACCCTGAGCGTGAATAAGTCGTTTACTGCAGGTTAAATCACCAAATTGAAAGCCGAGAGGAGAAATCTTCTCGGCTTTTTTATGCGCGTAACTCACGGGATAACTATTCAACAGGCAGATACAGGCTTTGCTTTGGCGTATCTAGTACTACGTTAGTCATTACACGGCGAATTTGCGGGAACTGTTCCATGATGTGTTCAATAAATCCATCGTAACTTTTGGCATTTTCAGCCGTCATCACCACCATTAAATCGACATTACCAGTAACGTAAAACACCTGTTGAATCGAAGGTTTAGTCTCTGCCCAGCGTTTGAATTTATTAAGGACGGTGTAGTTGTCTCTGTCGATTTCTATTCCGGCAATAAAGGTCATTGGATGGGTGGAAAGCTCGGGTTTGATCACCGCTACTTCGGTTCTAATCGCCCCTTCATCCCTCAAACGTTTTATGCGTCTCTGCACGGCAGAAGCGGATAGACCCACCTGTTCGGCAATGATTTCACTCGCCATACGGCAGTTGCTTTGCATCAGTTCCAGTATTTTCTTATCGAAATTATCCAGAGTGGTTTCACTCATGGTTTTCCTCTTGCGGTTATTCCGCATTATTGGTGCCTAAATGCGGTAAATCTTCCATGTGGTGCCAAGAATAGCGGATTTTACTTACCAATTGGAATCCACAATTACTCCATTTCGTACGGTTTAGAAAGAAAACCGGCTATCAACCTCAAATGGTTCTTAGCTCGTAACTTTGGTTAGTTTAATGATTATGGCTGGCCTAATGGCTATGACTGGATTAAAAAATGCTTAATGATGATTTTGATACAGGGTTAAACCCTGAAACCTTCGCTCCTGAAACACTTGCGGTGCATGCGGCTATTCGACCAGACCCTCATACGAACGCCATTGCTCCGAACATTGTGATGTCGGTAAATCACAGCTTTCTGCCGAATGAAGGCGCATTTTCAGCACAAGGCATGGAAGATATCTCCGACTCTCCGTTTCTCTATGCCGGTTGGACAAACCCAACGGTGCGCTTACTCGAACAGCGCTTGGCTATTTTAGAACAGGCTGAAGATGGACTCGCGACTGCCAGCGGAATGGCCGCAATCACTGCGGTATTTATGTCTTTACTCAAAGCAGGGGATCACCTAGTAATCAGCGATGTCTGCTATGCCGCTGTGTATGAGTTTGCTACCCAAGTATTGCCCCAGTATGGAATCGAAGTCACTGCAGTGGATACTTCATGCATCAAAAGTGTGCAAAATGCACTGCGCCCTAGCACTAAGTTGGTGCACATAGAGACGCCATGCAACCCGTTATTAAGACTAACCAATATTCAAGAGGTCTCTTTGCTGCTTAAAAACAGTGGAATTTTGCTCAGTGCTGATTCGACCTTTTCAACCCCGGTTATTACCCGACCACTTGCACTTGGGGCAGATTTGGTGATTCACTCTTTAACCAAGTTTATTAACGGGCATGGAGATGTGCTTGGCGGATGCGTGCTGGGCTCAAAAGCCTTGATTAGCAAGCTTAGAAGCGTTGCTGGCATCTATTTTGGTGCATCTTTAAGTGCGCAGAGCGCATGGCTAATTATGCGGGGTATGGAGACGATTTATCCACGTATGAAAACCCTTTGTGAATCGGCTCAAACCATTGCTGAGTGGTTAGAAAACCACCCCAAGGTGCTAAGGGTTTTATATCCCGGCTTGGCGTCTCATCAACAATTTTCGCTGGCTAAGCAGCAAATGACATTTTTTGGCGGCATTATTGCATTCCAAGTAGAGGATATCGAACTGATTGAGCAACGGTTTGCACATGAGTCGAGGATGTTTTATTACGCTTATTCCATAGGACATCAACGCAGTTTAGCAGTGGTGTTAAAAACCGATGATTTGGACAAGTCGACTTATCGATTTAGTCCGGAACAAAAAGCGAAGTTTTCTAGGGAAGCTGGCAAAGGCGTGGTCAGGCTCTCAGTTGGTCTTGAGTCACCAACTGATTTGATTCGGGACTTAAGTCATCTTCTTAGATGAAAGCTGAATTTTTATAGCATTTTATTGGTTTTAAATTCGGATAGTTATTGAAATGTTATTAGATTGTGTTGCATTATCTGGTGGTTTTTGATGTCAGTACGCGTTTGCGTGATATTCAATACAACATCGTATTTGTCATTGGACGAACAGAAAAATAACAAAATTTTTTATAAGGGATATTATGAAAAAATTTATTAAATCTTCAGCTGCTGGACTTGTTTTTGCCTGCTCTCTGCTTGGTGCCAATCAAGCAATGGCGGAGTCTGACCTAGAAGGTGTTCTTAGCTCAGGTGAATTAAAAGTTTGTTTCGACGCGGGCTACATGCCTTTCGAAATGAAAACCAAAGATGGCCGTTTCATTGGTTTTGATATCGATTTAGGTAAGCACATGGCTCGCTCTATGGGTGTTAAGTTCACACCTGTAAACACCGCTTGGGATGGTATTATCCCTGCGCTTCAAACCAACAAATGTGACATCATCATGGGTGGTATGACTATCACTCCTGAGCGTAACTTGAAAGTTAACTTTGCTGACCCGTACATTGTTATCGGTCAATCTATAATCTTCTCTCCAGCGCTTGAAGGTAAAATCAAAAGCTACACTGATTTGAATGATCCTAAATACACAGTTTCAACAAAGCTTGGCACTACTGGTGTTGAAGCTGCGAAGAAACACCTTTTCAATGCAAAAGTTGACCTTTACGACACTGAAGTAGACGCCGTTCTGCAGGTTGTTAACGGTAAAGCAGACGCTTTCGTTTATGACTTCCCATACAACGCGATCTACGCTGCTCAAAACAAAGGCAAAGTTGCGCATTTAGCAGAACCGTTCACTTACGAACCTCTAGGTTGGGCGATTCGTCAAGATGACCCGAACTTCCTAAATTTCTTGAATAACTACTTACGTCAAATCAAAGGCGACGGTACTTATGATCGTATGTACGACAAGTGGTTTAAATCTGACGACTGGTTGAAAGACGTTCAATAATTAACGTCTTAAGCTGTAGTCAACTGGGCAGCGTAATGTTGCCCAGTTCATTAAAAAGAATAAAGAGAATCTGAGTGATGCAGTCAAAATCCTCAAAGTGGATAGGACACGGAATTTACGTCCTAATTATGGCCATGCTTATTGGCGCGGTCTATTTCTCTGGGAAGAGTATTAACTATAACTGGCATTGGGATCGTCTCTGGCCGTACGTTGTTAACACCGAGATGCAACAACTTCGTGCAAACGGAGATGGTACAGCGGTGGTTAAAGCGGGTCAGTTAACGATTGAATTCGACGATGCTAGCCAACCACAGATCATTGATCATTACACAACACTTTTGGTTGGAAACGGTGATTTGGTTTTCCAAGGCGATGCCGTTGCACAACTGAATGAATGGAAGTTTGGCCCGATTGCTCATGGTTTATGGGTGACGGTTGAAATTTCCTTTATCTCCCTCATTTTTGCGGTTTTGCTTGGCCTTGTGTTTGGCCTAATGAGGGTATCCAAAAATCAAGTGGCGAGAAATTTATCTCTAACCTATGTTGAACTGATACGTGGCACGCCACTTCTGGTTCAAATCTTCATCGTTTATTTCTTTATCGGAACCGTACTCGATTTCGATCGTTTTACTGCCGGTGTTGTCGCGTTATCAGTATTTACAGGTGCTTATGTTGCCGAAATCGTACGCGCAGGTATTCAGGCCATTCCAACAGGGCAGATGGAAGCCGCGCGTTCATTGGGTATGACTTATCCCAAAGCCATGCGCTACATCATTCTTCCACAAGCCTTAAAACGTACGTTACCACCTCTGGCTGGTCAGTTTATTAACCTAATAAAAGACTCATCGCTGGTTTCTGTTATCTCAATTACTGACTTAACTAAAGCGGGCCGTGAAGTGGTCAGTGGCAGCTTTGCACCTTTTGAAGTGTGGTTTACCGTCGCAGCACTTTACTTACTAGTAACCGGGACTCTGTCTTGGGCAATTCAACGTTTAGAGAAGAGGTTATCAGCCAGTGACTAGTGAATACAACGGCGAAGACATGGTTTACGCCAGCAATGTCGACAAGTTCTATCCTAATGGTTGCCACGCTTTAAAATCGGTATCAACCACGGTAAAACGTGGTGAAGTCGTGGTTATCATTGGGCCTTCAGGTTCAGGTAAATCGACGTTTTTACGTACTCTGAACCAGTTAGAAGAGATCAGCTCAGGAACTATCATCGTTGATGGTTTCGATATGTACGCAAAAAGTACGGACATTAACGTATTGCGTCAGAACGTGGGAATGGTGTTCCAAAGCTTCAACTTATTCCCGCATATGACTGCGTTGGAAAACGTAATGATTGCACCCATGAAAGTGGCGAAGCGCCCTAAACATGAGGTGGAAGGTGCCGCGAAAGTGTTGATAAAACGTGTCGGCCTTGAAGATCGCATGAACAACTACCCAACGCACTTATCCGGTGGCCAGCAGCAACGTGTAGCGATTGCCCGCGCTTTAGCAATGAACCCAGACTTGATGTTGTTTGATGAACCAACATCAGCCCTTGACCCTGAGATGGTTGGGGAAGTACTAGACGTTATTAAAGGTCTGGCAAAAGAAGGGATGACCATGGTTATCGTAACTCATGAAATGGGCTTTGCCCGTGAAGTTGCAGACCGTGTGTTGTTTATGGAAGATGGTAAATTGTTGGTTGATGACAGCCCGCAAGCCGTGTTTGATAATCCAAGCCATCCTCGTTTGCAGCAGTTCTTGGCGAAAGTTCTGTAATAAAAGTCTTGTAATAGTAGCGATACGATTAAACCAAAACCGAGCCTTAAAGCTCGGTTTTTCCTTATTTGCAGGTTACATGGCCCAAAGTATCAGCGCGAGTATTTGTGGCGACAGTATTCGTAGACACATCACCAGTGGATATACAGTGGCATAAGCTAGTGCTGATGCACCGCTTGATTCATGTAAGGCATTGGCAAATGCGAGCGCTGGTGGATCGGTCATTGAACCTGCCAACATGCCACAGATAGTGAGATAGTTAATGTGGCCCAGCACTCTTGCCAATATGCCAACCGTAATCAGCGGAATTGCTGTTATAGCGACACCATATCCCATCCAGCTAAGTCCATCGCCTTGCACCAGCGTTTCAATAAAGTTACCACCAGATTTAAGACCTACCACAGCCAAGAACAGTACTATACCAATTTCCCGTAGCGCCAAGTTGGCACTGGGTGGCATAAACCAGTACATTTTGCCGATACTGCCTATTCTGGCAAGAATGAGTGCAACGATCAGTGGGCCGCCAGCCAGTCCGAGTTTGATTGCAGCGGGGAAACCCGGTAGGTAAAAAGGAATTGAACCGAGCAACACTCCGAGACCAATACCGACAAACACAGGCAGCATTTGTACCTGTTGCAACTTTTGGTGAGCATTGCCGACCATGCCGCTAACCGCTTCAATGGCTTCCTGACGTCCGACTAAGTTCAAAATGTCACCAAACTGAAGGGTAGAGTTGCTGGTGGGGATCAACTCAACACCTGCACGGTTAAGGCGTGAGACAACAACGTCATATTTCTCTTTTAGATCTAAGTCTCTGAGCTTTTTACCCAGAACAACTTCATTGGTAACAACCAAACGTTGCACTCGCAGTTCTGTTCCTCTGGTAGAGAGCGATACATCAACCTCTTCGCCAATCACGAGACGCGCTTTTTCCAAAGCGTTCTTGTCGCCGACAAGGTGGAGCAGGTCATTGACTTCAACACGAGAATCCGGTTTTGGTACCAATAACTGTTCATTGCGTTTTAGGCGTGAGCACACAATGTTACCGTCACTTAGCGCTGGAATATCTTTCAAAAACAATCCGTTTAAGTTGGGGTTTTTAACGGAGATATTCATGGTGTGTAAACTTGATTTCTTGTGGCCATTTTTGATTTCAAACTCATCGGCTTCTTGGTTCACATTGACGCGGAAGATAAGTCTAATCAACCACATAGTGAGCAATATCCCGCAGATACCAAACGGGTAGGCAATGGCATAGCCCATCCCCGTCATATCAAGTAGGTTTTCCTGACCACCGAGTTCCGTCAGGATTTGTTGACCCGCACCGAGAGAAGGGGTGTTAGTCACAGCACCAGAAAAGACACCAAGAATAACAGGAAGAGGGACATCAAACAGGTAGTAGAGAGCAACAGTAACCAAACATCCCAACAACACAATCAATGCGGCAAAGCCGTTGAGTTTTAAGCCTGAACTTCTCAGTGATGAGAAGAAGCCGGGTCCAACCTGAATACCAATCGTATAAACGAATAAGATTAATCCAAACTCTTGGATAAAGTGTAAGGTGTGGTAGTTGAGCTCAACGCCCCATGCTCCAGTAAAGTGACCAACGAAAATGCCGCCAAACAGCACTCCGCCGATCCCTAAACCAACGCCATAGAGTCGCCAGTTCCCTATCCACAGACCTAACACCGCTACCAGAGCAAGGATACTGATAGAGAGTGCGATATCACTCATAGTAAGTCTCCTGAACAATTACAAAAACGGTTGACGGGCAATCGTTGTTGAACATCAGGCAGGGGTAGGCGTAAGAACTAAAACGTGGTTATGTCTACGGCTGGAGGGTTCAGATATAGGCGTTGAATGTGCGAGGTATCTTGAGCAGTTCAACGTCACTTTATTGCCCTAACTATGCTATTAGTAATACTGCAATAGATTTAGATTGTTAACTCTAGTTATACAAAAGTGTGCTGTTTAGCAGGAAATAGATTTAGCCAATAAACATATGTTAAATAAGGGTAAAAAGCGTTTCCTAAATGCAAGTAAAGTAAACGCTGAGAGCCTGAATGTAACATAATATTTCACTGCATATTCCAATTAGATGAGTTTGGGATATGCAGAAAAAGCAGTTTTAGGCTTCGATCATTTGATCACTGGCATGCTGTAACAGATGGCAAATTAATTCTGTGGTAGTTGCTGGGTCACCAGCTTGCCGACAGTAGTCTATTACCGGGCCGCAGATCTCTTGGATCTCCATTGGGCGTCCTTTTTCTCGGTCGACCAACATGGATGTTTTGATAGCATCAAACTCACAGATAAGACTAAACATCTCTGCTACATCATCTTCAGTCATATTCACATTCGCACACCTTGCCGCTCTTGCTGTTTCTTGCATGATCTTATAAACGGCTTGTTTCAATACTGGGTCTTTTGTGACGGTTTGAGTATCTTTCATTGTTAAAGCGGTAATTGGGTTTATCGCGTTGTTTATGAGCAGTTTACGCCACAACGCATAACTTACATCTTCATAAAGCTGATTTGGAATATCTGCAGAGTCGAAAACTGAGCCAAGTTCGCAAAGGAAATCTTTCAGGTGTGGGTTTGCAGATTCTGATGGCCACGCGCCGAAATCGATTTGTGCCTTGCCTGTCGCTTCTATCTTTCCGGGTTCCAGAGCATGGGCTCCGATTCGTATTGCCAGTCCGCCAATGGTGCGTTTTAATCCAACCGTATTGGCGATAATGCCTTCATTCATCACGCCGTTTTGAATGGACAAAACAGGAGTATCGCACGCATCAAGCCATGGCTTCATTTGATCCATCATTGAGCTGGTTGTGCTGCCTTTTGATGCAAGAATTAGCAAATCAAAATCATTGCCGTTGTAATCATCACAAAGCCCTTGAATATCGGTAGCCGAAACGGGGGCCGAAAAGAAAAAATCTGGATGTGTTATCTCAAGACCTTGTTGCTGTAACGCTTTTAAATGTTCACCTCTGGCAACAAAAACAACATCGTGTCCTGCATTAACTAGCTTTGCCGCATAGTAGCAACCAATACCACCTGCACCGATCATTGCTAATTTCAAGAGAGCTCTCCTTACGTACACATTTATAAGCAAAAACAGATTAAACGCTTAAGAAAGTAATCACCAGAGTTAAGTGAGTAGGAATATACGATAAGATGTTGGCAGCACAATTAAAAAAAGCCACATCAACCTTGATGTGGCTTTCGCAAAATGCGGAATTAATAAGAAAAGTCAGTAGATAAAGTACTCGTAATTAGAACGAGTATTTTGCTACAAATTTAACTGCATGACCGTCTTCTTCAACGCCAGCTTTTTCGATTTCACCAGTTTGTAGAACGAAGTCAGTTTTGAATTCTTTAGTTACGTCGTAACCAAGACCTAGATATGCTGTTTGAGCGTCAAACGAGTTACCTTGGTAGTTACCTTCTGCATATTGCAGAGAACCATAGATTCGGATTACGTCGATAGTATAAGTCGCTGCAACAGAGTAAGTGTCGCCATCGTTAGGTAGATCAAGCTTTAGCTCAACACTATCGTTTGCTTTCAACGATTTTGCATTTTCAAAAGAAATGTAACCTGCAGCAAGTTTTAGCGAACCAAGAGTTAGGTCTGCAGCTACACCCATTGAATCTGCTTCATCACCGTCTGAACCATACGCAATTGCCGCAGAGAAGTTATCAGCTTTGTAGTTTGCAGAAAGAGCGTAGTTTGAATCGTTGCTAGATTCGCTATCAGTTTCATAGTTAGCTGATAATTCTAGTTTATCAATCGTTTTCTTATAACGGATACCCTGGCCGTCAACGCCACCTTGTCCAACGATGTATAGGTTTGCACCTTCACCAGATTTCGCTTTTTCAATTGAGCCAAATGAATTACCTGTGTCACCTAGAGATAGGTTGCCAAAGCCACTGTGATCAAATTCCAGTTTGATGTCTTCGAACTTTGCTGTTCTGTCACCAGCGCTGTCGCCAGTATTGATTGCAAATGAACCGATTACTTTAGTCTCTTCATTAAGGAAGTGTGTTGCTTTCGCTTTTAGGTGCGCATCAGTAAAAACATGAGTTTCTTTTTCTGCTTGGTCTGCCTTTACGTATAGACCAGTAGCTTTAGCCCAACCTGAAAGTTCAACTGTATTTGTGTCAGTAGCGTAGATTTCGCCTGCCGCTACAGAACCTGCTGCTAAAAGAGATACCACTGCTGCTAATGGTTTGATGTTCATATTTTACTCCATATTTTTATATTGATTACTCAAAAACGTAATCGAGTGTATTAATTTGCTTAACAACCTAATTTACTTGCCGGTGAGCAATATATTTTTATTAATCAAATCGACAGGTGAATCTTATACAAAACAACTTTTAAATATATTGAAAATTTATTTTTGAAATATTTTTTACGATCTACTTCATAATCATTGCGATATTAATGTTTGTTGTTAAGTAACAAGTTTCAATGCAATTAATAAATTTATTTATTCGATATTATTTAACGTATTCATTAATTTAATTTACATGGCTATTTATTTTGAGATGTGCCTCGCGATAGCTCTTGGGTGCTTGTTTACATTTGAGAAGATTGGTTTATATGGCAGCTAAGCACTGATATTCCTTACGTTGTTTTGTAATTGAGAAGGACGGTCACATAGGTTTTGTTCGGAGGGTGAAGTTCTTTACGTCTGAGGTTGGCCAAATAAGTAGATAGGGCTTTATATTTTTCTTGAGTTAAATTTTATCTGGATCGCAAATTGTAATACTTGTAAGTCATTATTTGAAACGCAATTTCAAATTGGATTGAACAAGGTGGCTTGTTGACTATAATAGCTTTTATTAAATAAGTGGTTTTGTTTGTTTTTATTCTGGTTTTGACTGTTTTTGTGTGGTGATTCGCATTTTTAAAATAGTTGAATTCTAAATGTAAGAGATATTATGAGCGGTCGGTTTCTAACAGTTTTAGTTCGTTGTTTCCCTTTTATTGCTTGGTTGCCGCAAGTAAAAATGGACGTTGTAAAAGCGGATTTATTAGCGGGATTAACGGGCGCTGTGATCGTTATGCCTCAAGGTGTAGCGTATGCAATGATTGCCGGCCTTCCTCCTGAATATGGTTTATATACTGCAATCATTCCCGCCATTCTGGCGGCTCTATTTGGTTCTTCAAACCATTTGATTTCTGGGCCAACCGCCGCTTTGTCCGTCATTGTCTTCAGTACTATCAGCCAGTTTGCTGATACAGGAACGCCATTCTATATCCAGCTATGCCTTACTCTGACCTTCTGCGCTGGCATAGTACAGCTTTTGATGGGCGTGATGAGAATAGGAGCCGTAGTCAATTTTGTTTCTCATTCGGTTGTGATCGGATTTACAGCCGGAGCCGCGGTTGTGATTACCGTTAGCCAATTGAGACATGTACTCGGTTTAGACTACTCTTCGGCAAATACTGCGATTGAAAACCTGTGGTTGGTAATACTGCACCTTAACCAACTTCAGGTTTTCTCATTACTTATCGCTCTGATCACCATCGCAAGCTGTATTGTAGCAAAGCGATTATTGCCTGCCATTCCAAATATGTTAGTCGCGATGTTGGCGTCTGTGCTTTTGGCTCTTTTGCTTACTCAAATTGGTATTCACATCGATTACGTAGACCAAATTCAAAGCTCAACGCTCCAGCTGTCAGCACCAGAACTCGATTCAGCAATTATCGGAGAACTGTCCGGTGGGATTCTAGCGGTTGCATTATTAGGTCTGGTTGAAGCCATCTCAATTGGTCGTGCAGTGGCGTTGAAATCAAAACAACGTATAGACAGCAATCAAGAGTTCATCGGGCAGGGTATTTCAAACCTAGTGGGGGCATTCTTCTCTTGCTATATGTCTTCAGGTTCTTTTACCCGTAGCGGCGTGAATTTTAGTAGCGGAGCCAGAACTCCCTTAGCAGCAGTCTTTGCGGGGTTAATTCTGTTATTGCTGATGCCAGTGATGGCTGAGTATGTCAGCTATATTCCGCTCGCTGGTATGGGAGGCATCTTATTAGTTGTTGCCTATAACCTCGTTGATATTCCCTACATACGTTCGATCATTCAACAAGATAAGAAAGAGTCCGCAGTTCTAATGACTACTTTTGTTGCTGCAATCGTCTTGCACTTAGAGCTCTCTATTTACGTGGGCATCATGATGTCGATGTTTTTTTATCTTAGAAGAACTTCTCGGCCAGTGGTCGACAAAGTAACCCCAACTGAGCTGGATATTGATGAAGCCAGTTTTCCGGACACGCAGATCGTCAGAATCAATGGTTCTATTTACTTCGGCTGTGTAGAACACCTGCATAGAGAGCTGGATTCGATCAAGGCGCAGCGACTCATCATTTTAGGAAAAGGGATCAACTTTATTGACCACCTTGGTGTGCAAATGCTGGCTGAACTCTCCACACAAGGAAATCGAGAAATCTATTTCTGCCACTTTAAAGCGAACGCTAAACAAGCATTGCTCCATGGTTCTTCCGTTTTCAAAGAAACCCATTTCTCTGAACGCCTAACGCCGTTTTTGGCGGGGTGGCGTATAGATGTGCATTGATAGTCTGCATTCGAGAAGTGGGAAGGTGCGAATTTTACATTGTATAGAAGGATATTGAGTCACTATGAAAGCAACCCAGTTTGATGAAATTGAACATCCCCATCGCCGTTACAACCCTTTGTTGGGTGAATGGGTGTTGGTTTCTCCACATCGAGCGAAGCGACCTTGGAGTGGGCAACAAGAAATGCCGGCAACAGAGGTTTCAACCAGTTATGACAAGTCATGCTTTTTATGTGCAGGTAATGAGCGAATTAGTGGAGATGTGAATCCAAACTATACGGGTACGTTTGTATTTAAAAACGATTTTGCTGCATTAACAAAAGACACTCCAGAAAAGGATTCGATGGATGACCCGCTATTTATGCTTCAAAGTGCAAAAGGAGAAAGCCGAGTTATCTGTTTTTCTCCAGATCACAGTCGGACACTGGCAGAGCTTTCACACACTGAAATCGAGCAAGTAATTGCAACCTGGATTAAAGAAACGAACAGCTTAAGTAAGCGTTATCCGTGGGTTCAGATTTTTGAGAACAAAGGTGAAACCATGGGATGTTCCCAGCCTCATCCGCATGGACAGATTTGGGCAAACAGTTTCATTCCTACCATGGTGAGTAAAAAAGACCATCACCAAAGGGACTATTTTGACAAACAGGGTTCGCCGTTACTGCATGACTATGTTCAGCGCGAACTGATGCATAAAGAACGAGTTGTCGTAGAGACAGAACATTGGGCGGTGGTGGTGCCTTATTGGGCAGGCTGGCCTTTTGAAACACTTGTTCTGCCAAAAACAAAAGTAAGTCGCATCACTGATCTCTCTGAAGAGCAGCAAGCCGATTTGTCTATAGCTCTTAAAGAGATCACTACCCGTTATGACAATTTGTTCCAGTGTTCTTTCCCTTACTGCATGGGTTGGCATGGTGCGCCTTTCTCCTTGGGAGACAACAGCGACCATTGGCAAGTGCATGCTTCATTTTTACCTCCTCTTTTACGTAGCGCGACGGTAAGAAAATTCATGGTGGGTTATGAGATGTTTGCTGAGTCTCAGAGAGATTTAACGCCAGAGCAAGCAGCAGAAAAACTCCGCGCTGTAAGTAATGTTCATTACCGAGAAAAATAAATTTAAGTTATTAATTTTAATCTATAAAGAGTATTCACTATGACCGAGAAAGTATTTCTACGTCCATTGCCATCAGCGTTGGACGAGCAAAGTGTCGTTAATCATTTACCAACTGTTGTGGAATCGATTCGTCGCAATATCGCTAAAATTGGTGAGCGCAACCCTAAGATAGGTACGGCAACTCATCAGTGGGACTACTGCGATCAATTCGATTGGGTTTCGTCATTCTGGACTGGCGAATTATGGCTGAGTTACCAAATGACAGGGCAAGATATATTCAAGAACAGTGCAAAACTGCGTAAGAACTACTTTGCCAATATGCTTCTAGATCCGTTCTGGCTCGATCATGACTTAGGCTTTCAATACAGTCTTAGCTGTGTTGCAGATTACAAACTTACTGAAGATGAAGAATCGAAAATGATGGCGTTGAGGGCCGCTGATCATTTGATTCACCGCTTCAGAAAAATTGGTGGCTATATCGTGGCATGGAATGATACCCATCCACTCGGCCCTGAAGTGACGCTGGGCAAGTCAATTATCGACTCTTTACAAAATACAGCATTGCTATTCTGGGCTTCTGAAATTACAGGATCACCTGTTTATGCAAATGCGGCAAAGCGTCACAGCGAGACGCTAGCGAAACATATTGTCCGAGATGATTTCTCTACCTATCACTCTTTCAACTTCGATCCCATTACTCAGCAACCATTGAAAGGTGAAACGTTCCAAGGTTATGCGGATGACTCTTGCTGGGCGCGTGGTCAGTCTTGGGCTATTCATGGTTTTGCTCAGACATACTTGTATACAAAAGATGAGCAGTTTTTAACGTTGGCAAAGAAACTGGCTAAGTACGCAACTGATCATATTACTGATGATGGCGTTCCTGTATGGGATTACTTGCTTCCAAGTGATGAAATTCAATACAAAGACAGCTCTGCCGGTGCCATTACTGCGGCCGGTTTACTGCTTATCGCTCAATGTATTGAAGACGAACAAGAAGCAAAAATGTATCGAGAGTGGGGGTTGTACCTGCTTCAAGGCCTGATGAAGCAGTGCGACCTAACTCATGATGAAAGTGCGCTTGGTCTGCTGGCTCATGGGGCATCTTTTGTCAAAGTGGGTCTATGCGACAACATGCTTCCTTATGGTGACTACTACTACTTAGAAGCGCTAATGCGTGCGAACGGATATCAGAACTTCTTCTGGTAAGCCCTCTGATTGTCTTTACCTTTATTTTTTGATTTACGCGGGCAAGTCTGCCCGCTGATTTAACGTTTTGGAGTTTGAACATGAAACAGGTTTCTTCAACTAAAGGGCACATGACATTGCCTGTTGAGGTTGGACAAGAAGAAGTGGTATTGGATTTATACCAACGTTGGCAAGCGGACGCTTTGCGAGACAGTGATGGCACTACTATGCCGGAATCATTAGCAAAGCAAGACAGCGATATTTATTCTGTCGTGTGTTTGGTGCGTGCCGACCAACAGTTTGCCAATCAACACCCTGAGTATTTACATCGTAAATATCTGATGTCATTTCCTGTCACAGCTATGGCTGAGACGCTTGTTATCCAGCCTCTTGATGGCTATAGCAAAGACAAGTATGAGCTTGATGACGACAGCGATCCAAAATGCTGGTGGGAAGTACGCAACCGCACGACCAATACCGTTATTGATGTGTCGCTGTGGGAATTTGACGCTGCTACTCAACAAGTTTTGATTAAGCAGACACAGCCATACCATGAATACACGGTGACCTTTATGGCTCGTCAGGTGTGGGACAGCGTATCTATGTACAATGCGCTAACCAATGATTGGAAAGGGCCGCGTATCAAGAGCTTAGATCCTTATCATCCAGAATGTCGCGCACATTTAATCAAGCACTTTGCGCAGTGGCTGGATGAACATCCGAACACCACAGTCGTACGATTTACGACTTTCGCATTCTTGTTCGTAATTGACACTGGTGAGCAAAATCAGGATATCTATCGTGACTGGACTGGCTACGGAGAAACCGTCAGCCCACGAGCGTTAGAGGACTTTGAAAAGCGTTTTGGTTACGCTTTAACGCCAGAAGATTTCGTGGATGCGGGTTATTACAACGGCACTTATAAAGCTCCATCAAAGCGTTACCAAGATTGGATGACTTTCGTTCAGGAGTTTGTGGTTGATTTCGCCGCTGAGTTAGTCGCAATGGCGCATAAAGCTGGAAAGAAAACTGCCATGTTCCAGGGCGACCACTGGATTGGTACAGAACCGTTTTTAGAAAGCTACCAAAACATTGGTCTTGATATCAACATCGGTGCGGTGGAAGACGGGGTTGCACTTCGTCGCTTAACGGACTCGATGGGAGAACAAACTCGTGAAGCGCGTTTTTATCCTTACTTCTTCCCAGATGTTTTCCGTGAAGGTAATGATCCTGTCGTTGAGTCGATGTCTAACTGGGTGAAAATTCGCCGAGCAATGTTGCAGAAGCCTCTGGACAGAATTGGTTACGGTGGCTACTTGTCCTTAGCTAATAAATTCCCGCATTTTATTGACCATGTAACTGAGATATCACGTGAGTTTGGCGATTATCTACAACACACTCAAGGCACAGAATCTGAGAAGTTGACGGGCAAAATTGCTGTATTAAGTGCTTGGGGTAAGGCTCGCAGTTGGCTGCAAAACCAAGCGAGAGATCAACGTTTCTATGTTCCGCCACGCCCAGATGTGATGGAATTTGTCGGTAATAACTTGCTGGAGTGTTTGGCGGGTCTGCCGTTTGACGTTGAGTTCATCAGTTTCGACGACATTATCCAAAACGGTATTAGTGAAGATATCAAAGTGATCATTAATACGGGTGATGCCAACTCTGCATGGAGCGGTGGCGAATGCTGGGACAACAGTGAAGTACTGGTGGCATTGCGCAAGTTTGTCGGCCAAGGTGGTGGTCTGCTTGGGGTATGTGATCCTTCAGCGTTTCAGAAAAATGGACGTTATTTCCAACTCGGTGATGTATTTGGCTTAGAGAAAGAAACGGCACTGACTATGGGCCGCGTGGCGATGCCGCTGTCTATCGCGAAAGAACATTACCTAAGCCAGTACGTCACTGAAGGACTAGACTTTGGCAACCCTAGTTACGTATATCCGCAGGCGACAGATATTGCAGTGTTGGCTGCTCAAGGTCAGCACCTTGCTTTAACGGCACGCAATTATGGTCAAGGGCGCTCGGTATACATGGGTAATTTGCCATTCAATATGAAAAATGCCCGTTTACTACAGCAAGTATTGATATGGCTAAGCCACAATGAGACACAGCAGCATGCGTGGTTGTCAGACTATCCAAATGTTGATGTCGCTTATTATCCGCAAACTGGCATGGTCGCTGCCGTTAACTACGTAAGTGAGCCTCAGCAAGTGACGGTGTCTAACGCTCAAGGCGAGTTCGTGAATATCAGTTTGGAAGGCTATGAATGGAAGTGGATCTCCATCTAACCTTTCGCTAAGTAGAGATAAAACAAAAGGTGCATGGGAATGCACCTTTTTTACGTTTATGAGTGTCGATAGGTAGGTTAATCGCTGACCTTGATTAACTTGGCACTTTAACGAGTCTTTTCGTTCTTGATTGACTCATCCAGTAGCTTTTGCATTTGCTCAACCTTTTCCGGCATTGTATCCGCAAGGTTGTTTAACTGGCCGATGTCGTCAAACAGATCATACAACTGAGCCGATGACATATTGCCTTTTTCATTACCAGTATATTGACAGATGAAGTCGTCATCATGAGGTGGAATGTAGGCGTAACGTTGATCGCGGAATACTTTTTTATACTGCATTCCTTCCAGCACCATACTCTCACGTCCATGCGGGTCACGACCGATTAACGCTTCGAGCTGTTGTTCACTATCTGGTGCTTCGTCTTCCGTCAGATCGTAACCAATAACTTTTGCCAGGCTGTGGTAAAGATCGACTTGGTTGATTAATGCATGACTGTGCTTTTCGCTGATAGTTTCAGGCCAGCGAACGATGAATGGCACGCGAGTACCGCCTTCGAACAAACTGTATTTTCCACCACGTAAAGGCCCAGCCATTTTATGCTGACCGTTGAGCTCAATTGCTTGGTCTTTATAGCCATCATTGAGTACAGGTCCATTATCGCTGGAGAAAATGACGATGGTATTTTGCTTGAGCCCCAGTTCATCAATTTTGTTAAGAACCTGACCAATGCACCAGTCCATTTCTACGATGACATCGCCACGCACGCCGTGTGGGGTAGCGCCTCTGAACTTAGGATTTGGAATACGCGGTACGTGAGGTTGATGCATCGCGTAGTATAGGAAAAACGGCGTGTTTTGGTTTTGTTCTATGAACTCAATCGCTTTCTCGGCGAAACGCTCGCCCATGGTTTCGTCATTCCAAATCGCAGATTGTCCACCGCGCATATGACCAATACGGCTCACGCCATTAATGATGGTGCCGTCATGTCCATGGTCATACATCACGTCGAGCAACTCTGGATGGCTACGCCCATTTGGCACATCAGCAAATGCTTTGTCCCAGTCATAGGTCACTTCAATCGGGTCGTTTGGGTCTAGGTTTTCTACATTGCGATTGTCGATATACACGCAAGGTACACGGTCATTGGTGGCGGCCATAATAAAAGATTGGTCAAAGCCGACATCATTCGGTGTGCCTGAAATTGACTTATTGAAGTCGAGCTTGCCATCTCCCAAACCTAAATGCCATTTGCCCACAATACCTGTGTTGTAACCTTGGGTTTTGAACATCTTAGGTAGCGTTGGCTGATCTTTGCTGATGATTTGAGCGGCATCACCGGGTAACACGGCTGCGTTAGGATTTCGCCAAGGATAGCTGCCCGTCAGCAAACTATAGCGAGAAGGAGTACAGGTTGCTGCAGTGGCATAACCCTGATGAAACTTAATGCCTTCGTCTGCCAGCTTATCGAGATTTGGCGTGGGAATATCGTTGGCACCATAGCAACTCAAGTCGCCAAAACCTAAGTCGTCGGCATAGAGAATGATGACATTAGGAGGAGTATTGTTCATTAACAGTCCTTAGAATGAGGATAAGGTAATATATCGTTTAGAATTTTCAGCTCTGCCCAAGGGTCTTGGATACGAGCCAGTTCTGCAGCAAGTTGTGAAAGTAGTTCTTGAGTGAGAGAAGCGGATGCTTGCCAAGCGATGTTGGCTAACTGGTAAGGGTCTCTCTTATTATCGAATAGTAAAATGCTATCGAGCTTAAGCTTGCGGTCGATTTCCAAGGCAAAGGTATAACGGTCAGTCCTAATTCCTCTGCTTTGTGGGAAGTAGCTAACTACTTTGCCATTTTCGTCTTTTTCGCCATCTAAATTGCGAATATAAAGGGCACAGTTCGAATGAATGTCGTTCTTGTTGTCGACAATCGACGACGCTTTACTTTGGCCTGTGATATTGGTTGGTAAGTTCTCTTTTAGACCTAGCATGTCTAAAATCGTTGGCATGATGTCTGCGCTGTTTAGAAAGGTTTCAGACACTTTAGGCAGAGTTTGATCAACGTCTTTGACTAAGAATGGTACGAGGAACGCTTCTTCAAAAATAACGTTTTTCGCATCTGTTAGGCCTTGGCTGCACAAGGTTTCACCATGATCGCTGGTGAACACCACGATAGTGTTATCCCATTCGCCAATCTCTTTTAGCGTTTCAACAATTCGTCCGAACTGCTGGTCAACGCCGCTGACATTCGCAAAGTAATATCTTGCGCTTGCGGCTTTCTCTAAATCCAGTTTGGCGTTGTCACGCACCAGAAGTTGTTCATCGATGAATGCTTCATAAAGCTGTAAGTCTTGCTCACGACAGTCTTCTAAACTTTGATAAGGGCTATGAGGAGGATTCATAGAAACGAAAAGAGCAAATGGACTGCTTGGGTCTCTTTCCGCATTCTCATTTTTTAAATAAGCGATAGCTTTGTCTACTTCGTGTTCAGCAGACCAAGTGCGAGGTTCGTGTCTCACGCCATCAGTATCGTAGTAGTGGGGGTTACGATGCTCGTCAAAAGTACCGTAACCATACCAGTAATGAATACCATGTCTGCGCTGTGGCTCAGTATAAGAATCCCAGGCAGGGACGGAGGAATCAACATACTCTCCGGGCTTATCAGGCGCATTAGGGGTTGGTAAATCAAGGTGCCATTTACCAATATAACCAACGTGGTAGCCAGATTGAGCCAGAATGTCGGTAAAGCAAGTTGCGCTAGCTGGGAGGTCAGATATTACTCGATCAGAATTACAGTTAAGGGGAACACCACTTTTATTTGGATACTGGCCGGTAAATAAACTTCCACGATGAGGGCTGCATACTGGACAATTACTTACAGCGTTCGGTAATAAATAGGCTTGTTGAGCAAAATTATCGAGGTTAGGCGTATATACTGGATCAGATTTTCCAGAACAATGTTCTTTAAATAGTAATTCATTCCACAAACTCATCGACATTTGTCGGAATTGATCTGGGAATATATAGAGTAAATTTGGTTTATTCATATAGACAACTTATGTATGAAAAATAACTGGATTTTATAACTATTTAGTTGAGTGTTTTTATGGCATTTTTTTAACTTACTCGCAAACGATAAATTAATAATTTGTTCGATATATTCTTATCTACCTCATGAGTTTAATGCTTTAGTATTTTCTTTTTCGAATCTCAATGAAGCAACTCATATGCACATATTTACATCGAAACCAACCGCTTTAAATCCATTTCATGTACTTATTAAGCCCATTGGCCCCTTGTGTAACCTAGATTGTGACTACTGCTTCTATCTCGATAAGACAGAATATTTTCCAAATCAAAATCGTTTTGATATGAGTGACGAACTTCTAGAAGCTCATATTAAGGGATACATCGAAAGTCAGCCCCGCGGCACGGTAGAGGTGACCTTTGGCTGGCAAGGGGGAGAACCGACTCTACGCGGTATCGACTTTTACAAGCGAGCCATCGCCTATCAGCATAAGCACAAACGAGAAGGCATGAATGTGTTGAATACATTTCAGACCAACGGTGTGCTTATCAATGATGAATGGGCCCAGTTTTTGAAACTGAATCGTTTTCTGGTGGGTATTAGTCTTGATGGCGACGAAGAGTTGCATGATCACTATCGTAAACATCGAAACGGCAAAGGATCTTATCAGCAGGTAGTCAGAGGGCTACGGTGTCTTCAAAAGTATGATGTGGAATACAACGTGTTAACCGTGATTCAAGCAAATAACGGCAATCACGGTAGAAGGGTTTATCAACATCTCACATCACTTGGCGTTCAATTCATTCAATTTATTCCGGTCGTTGAAGCTGAGAAAGGCAAAGGTGTCACAGATCGAACAGTCGGAGCAAAGCAATTTGGCCGCTTCATGATTGAGGTATTTAACACTTGGCGTGAAAACGATATTGGTCGTGTGTTTGTAAGCCACTTCGACAATGCATTGGGCATGAGCTTGGGTATGCCTTCATCGAGCTGTGTTCATTCGCCAAGCTGTGGCAATAACTTAGTTATTGAGCACAACGGTGATGTGTACAGTTGTGACCATTTTGTTTATCCGCAATTTAAGCTGGGCAACATAAAACGCAGTGACTATCCAGATCTGATTGAAACACCAATCCAGCAGAACTTTTCTCGCGGAAAACCATCGTCAAGCGCGCTGCACTGTGGTCAGTGTTCACAACGTAATTTGTGTCATGGCGCTTGTCCTGCTCAGAGGATCAATCAAAAGGGAGAGATCTCGTTCACTGAGAAGCACCATCTTTGTGAAGGATACTTTATGTTCTTCTCTTATATTGAACCGTATTTAAAAGCGATGGGTGAATGTTTAAGACAACAATTGCCGGTGATTTATTACTCACATTTCGTCAAAGGGGAAGAATAAATAATATTGAAGTGAGTAAATATCTTCTTCTATAAGTGCGATGCGCTTAATGATTTTTTGGGTTCCATTTTTCTTGATTTATGTTCTGTTAATTTGTTTTTAATAATTTTTGTAAAAGTGTGAATTAATCTTTCGTCAAAAAATGCGATGCAATCGAAAAATAATTGAGGTGAATGGATGGAGTTATGACTCAGATATCGAAAATATAAAAAGTCGTTTTAATAATAATAACTCGTGATATTAAATTATTTCCAACGAAGCAGCTTATTTAACTGAGTGATTATTTATAATGTCTGTGTGCTGGAAAGATTTAACCGAGAAAGACAATTTATTTGCGACTCGTCAGAGCGTTGCAGAATTAGCCAAGAATGTGTTGCATCAACACGTAATGATTATTTCAGACCAAGTTAAATTAGATGTTCAAGCAAATAGTGCCGCCCATTACACGCGTCAAACTGCAGATATTGAATATGTATGCCGTTTATTATGGTTAGCGGTTCCGGCAAAGCATGTTCATCCTGAAATCAATCATTTGTTGAGTCAGAGAATCATTGATGGAACTACGCCTGATTCTAGTGAGTTTTGGCAACCTACAAAGGACTATGACCAACGAGTTGTAGAAATGTCGGCCATCGCGATGGCGCTTGTGGAAGCGCCTGAAATCTACTGGCAACCATTAACTGAAGAGCAACAAGCGAATTTGTCTGAATGGTTGCTATCGTCTACGTACATCGCACTGCCACCCAACAACTGGTATTGGTTCCGCGTGCTTGTTTTGGAATCTCTGTCTTCGCTTGGTATTGCTGTTGATGCGTTGAACTTAGAGTTCGATCTACAAGCCATCGATGATATGCAGCTTGAGCAAGGTTGGTATGAAGATGGCGCCACTGGTGTTATGGATTACTACAATCCTATGGCATTTCAGCTTTACGCCTTGATGTATTGTCGCTGGAATCCAGAATCACCACGTAAAGAATTACTGCTTAGTAACGCGTTAGAGTTCGCGAAAACTTACAGTGACTGGTTTGACGTTGAAGGACGTCAACTCGCCTACGGCCGTTCATTAAATTACCGTTTCGCAGCATTAGCTTTTTGGGCCGAACTTGCCAGAGTTAACCCAGAGCATCCTGATATTGGCTTATGGCGAACGCTTTGGACACAAGGGATGAACTGGTGGGCGAATCAGCCTATTTCTGACAACAACGGCTTACTTCTACCGGGATTCGCTTACCCTAACTTGCTCATGAGTGAATTCTATACCAGCTCGGTGTCACCACTATTAGCTTTTAAAGCGTTTAATGCCTTAGCGATGGAAGATACTCATCCTTTCTGGCAGGCAGAGTTAGCATCACTGACGCCTACCACAAAACCACAGTGGGTAAACGACAGACATCTTCAGTGGCGTAATGGTGGCAGTTACTTATTAACCAATGCTTCTGGCAGCAACGAGCTACGTGAATGTGTCGATAAATACTATAAATTTGCTTACAGCTCTGCCCATGGGTTCTGCATCGACAGTGTCCGTTGGATAAACCAAGGCTGGGCGGGCGATAACATTCTTGCTTTCCAGCATCCTGAAACGCTGCAGTGGTACAGCAGACCGAGACATATTGAAGCCTACCGAGAGGGAGAGGCGTTGGTCTCTGTCTGGTCTCCATTCAATGGTTGCAACGTTACCACCTACCAAATTCTTCAAACAGATCGAGAAGTTCGTATTCATCGAATAACGAGTGACCGAGATTTGTCGTTCCTTATGACCGGATATTGTGTGGACGAGTGGCGAGGCTGGTTTAGTCACGCTGCCGCAGCGCCTTCGCGAATTGAATCCAAAAAATTATTTAGTGAATTGCGGTTGGTCAGAGGTCAGGGGCAAGCCTGTTGCTACCCGTGCGCTCCGAACACCAACGTTGTGTATCCGCATTCCAGTGTTCCCGCTATTTCGGGTGTCATCAATGTTGGTGACACGGACATAGAAGTCCATGTTCTGGCCGGAAATATATGAGCATTGCTTATGTAATGCCTTGAATTCCTTAAAACAAAAACCTTGAAACAATAGATCATCTTATGGAGTTAAATATGAAGAAACACAATAAGATACCTCATTTGGGCAAAGCGGCTTTAGCAGTTGCTGCAGCGCTGTCTTTCTCAAGTTGGGCAGGTACTTATAATGAAGCGCCTCAGCTGAATGAGTTGGTGAAGTCCGGTAAGTTACCTAAAGTTGAGGAACGTTTACCGGAAAATCCATTGGTTGTTGAGCCGAATGAGTCTATCGGTCAATACGGTGGAACCTTGAACCTAGTTGGTAAAGCAATGGATAACGGTCACCGCATCCGCACCATCGCTTATGACAACTTGTTTAATTTTGATACTACATACTCGAAAGTCATTCCAAACTTAGCGGTTGGTTTTACTTCAAACACCGAAAATACTGAGTTCACTATTCAACTACGTAAGGGTGTGAAATGGTCTGACGGTACTGCGTTCACTGCGGACGATATTGCATTTTATATCAATGAAATTATTGGTGACCCAGAACATTCTGGTAACCGTCCTTTAGCACTGCCTGCTCATGATTCAGCAAAAGCAGAAGTGATTGACGCGCATACTGTGAAAATCACTTTAGCCAAACCAAACGGCATGTTTATTCGCACATTAGCGACTGTAGATAGTGAAAGTTTCACCGCTTTCCCTAAACACTACTGTTCTCAATTTATGCCTAAGTTCAATGACAAAGCGGTAGAAAACGCGAAAGCAAAAGGATTTGATTCATGGCGTCAATATGCTTCAACACGTTGTGAAGCGCATTATTTCCTTGAGCACCATGCAAACGTAGACCGCCCAGTACTTACTGCATGGAAAGTGACCACACCACCGGGACCAAACGCGACGTATGCAGTTTATGAGCGTAACCCTTATTACTGGCAGGTCGATACTGAAGGCAACCAGCTACCATATTTGGATTCAGTTCGTTGGCGTTACAGTGAAGATCAGGAAGAAATGGTGCTTCGTGCCGCGAATGGCGAAACGGATTTTCAACACCGCGATATCGGTCAGACATCGTACCGTTCTTTGCTGATTGAAAATGAAGAGAAAGGCAATTACACCTACAAGTTCCGTCCTAGCACACTAAGCACTGAGCTTGCACTGCCTTTGAACCAAACATCTAAAGATCCTCTAAAACGTGAGCTATTCGCGAATAAGGATTTCCGTATTGCTCTGTCACATGCGATTGATCGTTCGGAAATCAGCGAAACAGTATATTCAGGTGTTGTAGGCCCTCATCAGGCTGCTCCAACGGATATTTCGCCTTTCTATGACAAAGATGCTGTAGAGCAGTACACGCAATATGATGTTAAGAAAGCCAACAAAATCCTTGATGATTTAGGCCTGACTAAACGTGATTCGGAAGGCTATCGTTTGCTTAAGAATGGCGAGCGTCTGCGTATTGAAGCGATATCTGAAACTCGCAGAAAAGGCGTATTTGCAGATGCATTAGAACTGATCAAAAACCAATGGAAAGACGTCGGCATCTTCCTAGACATCCGTATCATTGAATCTAATCACCTGATCAACCTTCGTCTAACGAATGATTTCGATTTGATTCCTAACCTAGGTGAAGGCGGTGTTGGTGTTATTGATGAAGCTCGTTACTACTTCCCATTCAGCCCTGAATCTACATGGGGTATGGGTTACTACCTATGGGCAAATGAGCCAACCAACGAGTTTGCCGTTGAACCACCAGCTTACGTGAAACAGCAGCTTGAGTTGTGGAAAAAGGTAACAGAAACCTCTTCTCAGGAAGAACAACAGAAATACATGAAAGAAATCATGCAAATCGCGAAAGAAAATTTCTACGTGATTGGTACTGTTGAAGCTATGCCTGCTGGTGTTGTGGTCAGTAATAAACTGCATAACGTTCCGGAAAATATGCCTCAGTCTTGGAACTTCCCAACACCTGGACCAATGCGCATGAGCCAGTTATGGAAAAGCCAATAATCCATAATGTCTGATTGTCCTTGCCCCACGGGATCGTGGGGCAATTACTAGCACGAATAACAATAAATAAACCTATAAAGCTGCAGCTTGAGAAGTGTTCAATTTCTCCAAGCTCACATTCATCACACGTCAGTGGTAAACAATTTGGTGTCACTATTTAAGGAACAGTAATGAACAGTTTTTTTCTGTTTGCAGGTAAGCGGCTAGTGTCTATATTTGTCACTCTTTTGGCCGTATCAATTGTCGTTTTTGCCGTTATAGATCTGCCTCCAGGAGATTTTGCTACGGCCAAGATCGCTGAACTTCAAGCGATGGGACAAACTGTGGATCCGCAGATGATTCATACCATGCGCGAAATGTATGGTTTGGATAAATCTCTGGGCGAACGCTATGTCAATTGGATTGCAGGATTGTTAGTTGGCGATTTAGGAATATCGCTAACCACTAACCAGTCTGTGTGGGAAACGATAGAGCCACGTATATGGCCTACAGTTTCACTTGCTGCAGCCGTATTCATTTTCCAGTTTCTAATCGCTATTCCGATTGGGATGTATTCAGCGTTACGTCAGTACTCTTGGGGAGACTACATAGCGACGATTTTTGGATTTATAGGCATGGCAACGCCTAACTTCGTGATTGCAATTGTCGCTCTACTGATTGGTTACTATAGCTTCGATACCGTGGTTTCCGGTTTATATTCTGATGCATATCTTGACCAGCCAATGTCTTGGGCAAAACTCATGGACGCTGCTTCAAGAAGCTGGATTTACATTCTGGTTGTCGGTACCGCAGGTATGGCTGGCATTATTCGAATCATGCGCGCGAACTTACTCGATGAACTGAAAAAGCCCTATGTAAAAACAGCGCGAGCGAAAGGACAAACGGAAGCAAAACTCATTTTGAAATACCCAGTTCGTATTGCGATTCTTCCGATTGTGTCAACTATCGGCTGGATGCTTCCTGCGTTGCTGGGCGCAGACATTATTGTAAGCCAAGTAATGAACATCCCAACTCTTGGCCCACTAATGCTCGCGTCATTACGTTCTCAAGATATGTATGTTGCGGGTGATGTTCTATTGATCATGTCCATTCTCACCATCATTGGTACCTTGATTTCTGACCTTTTACTGTACTGGATTGACCCTCGAGTACGTGTTGGCGTTGCGAAGGAGTTTTAATTATGACTACGTCTGCTATTCGTAATCTTGGGCATCTGTTTAAGCGCCGCAAGAAAACTATTGATTTAAGTACTGCAACTCAGTGGCAGCTTATAGGCATGAAAATGCGTCAGCACAAGCTGGCATGGTTCAGTTTGAAGTTTTTGATCATTGTGTACGTTATTGCTGCGTTTGCCGAGTTCTTTGCACCGTTTGATCCGAGTGATAACTGGAGACGCTATACCTATGCTCCGCCACAATCTGTGAGCTTGTTTGAAAATAGCCATGATGGATGGCGCTGGGCTCCTCATTTGGAGTTTTATAAGAGTGAAACAGATAAGCGCACCTTAAAGAGGCATTATCAGTTGGATCCAGAGACTAAAGTTTACTTTTCATTCTTTGGCAAAACAGAGTCTTATGAACTGATGGGCTTTATCCCGATGAGTTACAAGTTCATCGTGCCGCACGATACCAAGCAACCTTTCTTCATTTTGGGTTCAGATCGTATGGGACGAGATATGTTGTCGCGTCTCATTTATGGTGCACGTATTTCATTGTCTGTTGGCCTTATGGGGGTATTCACAACATTTGTTTTGGGTATTTTGATCGGTGGTGTGTCGGGTTATTTTGGCGGTACAGTCGATAACATCATTCAGCGTACGATTGAGTTCATCAAATCGATTCCAACACTTCCTCTGTGGATGGCACTGTCGGCGTCTCTTCCAGCTGAGTGGAGCTCACTAACCAAATACTTCTTAATCACCATCATTTTGGGTTTAGTTTCTTGGCCGGATATGGCTCGAGTGGTGCGTAGTCGCTTTATGTCATTGCGTGGCGAGGAATATGTGGCTGCTGCATGGCTGGATGGCAATAGCCCGTTTGAAATTATCCGACGTTATATGGCGCCGAACTTCATGAGCCACATTATCGCCGTGGTGACACTCGCGATTCCTATGATGATTCTAGGTGAGACAGCATTGAGCTTCCTTGGCTTAGGTCTACAAGCTCCTATGGTGAGCTGGGGTGTACTACTTCAAGAAGCACAAAACATTCGAGCTTTGGCTGAAGCTACTTGGCTACTCATTCCTGCGGTAGCGGTAATTATTGTTATTCTAGCGATGAACTTCGTTGGCGATGGTCTGCGTGATGCCTGTGACCCATACCATGATCAGGGAGCAAAATAATGAGCGATAAAATTCTACAAGTTAAAAACCTTAATGTGAGTTTTCCGACCAGTATGGAGTACTTCCATGCGGTTAAAAATGTGTCATTCGATTTGTATCGTGGTGAAACACTGTCTGTTATCGGCGAGTCGGGCTCAGGTAAGTCGGTCACTTCGTCTGCAATTATGCAGCTCTTAGATAAACCAGGGCGAATAGATTCCGGTGAGATTCTTTACACCACCGAAACGGGTGATGTTATTGATATTGCACAAATGGATCCGCGCAGCAAGAGTATGCGTTCATTACGCTGTTTCAACTTTTCACTAGTTTCACAAGAGCCGATGGCAGCGTTGAGCCCAGTGCACACTGTCGGTGATCAAATCAAAGAAGTATTGTGTCTGGTTGACCCAAGCATCACGAAACAACAAGCGCACATGAGAGCAATTGAACTGCTTGAACAAGTGCAGATGCCGGAACCATCAAGTCTAATTAATAAATACTCATTTGAGTTATCGGGTGGTCAGAGACAGCGGGTCGTGATTGCAATGGCCATTGCGTCTCGCCCCGACGTTTTAATCGCCGATGAACCGACAACTGCCCTTGATGTCACTACACAGGCAGAGATTTTAGATCTGTTTAAGAAGCTGCAAGATGAAATAGGTATGGCGATTCTGTTCATCACTCATGATCTTGGTGTTGTTGCACAAATTTCAGACCGAGTTGTGGTGATGGAAAAGGGAGAGATGGTTGAATGTGGAAATATTCGCCAAGTCTTTGAGCGTCCTGAACATCCATATACCAAAAAGTTGATGGAAGCGACGCGATCTCTAGAAAAACCTTCAAAAGTGAAAGTGCCATATTGCTTGCAAGAGGGCAGCAATGTTCGTCCGATTCTGGATTTGAATGGTGTAACGAAAGTTTTTCATAAGCCTGCAAAAATGTTCCAGAAAAAAAGCACGATGACAGCGGTTGATAATGCTCACCTCAAACTGTATCCGGGAGAGTCGTTGGGCATTGTGGGTGAATCTGGTTCGGGTAAGAGTACTTTAGGGCGAGCCATTCTTGGTATGTCTCCGGCGACATCAGGTACGATTCAATACGTTGATGAAAAAGGTAACGTTGACATTGAGCTATCTGACTACAAACGTGTGGTACGTGACCCGCTGTTTGCGGACCTTCGATTGATATTCCAAGACCCTTGGTCGTCGTTAAATCCACGTATGACTGTATTCGATATCATCGAAGAGCCGTTAATTAAACTGCGTACTGAAATGAACAAAGCGGAACGTGAGGAGCGTGTTCGTAACATCATGAAGTGGGTTGGGTTGCCACCTCAGTTCTCAAGCCGTTATCCCCACGCATTCTCGGGTGGTCAGAGACAACGTATTGTCATTGCACGCGCTTTGGTCACTATTCCGAAAGTGGTTATTGCAGATGAAGCGACGGCAGCTCTGGATGTATCGTTACGTTCTCAGGTTCTGGATTTGCTTATCGAGTTCCAGAACGTGTATGGAACAGCATTCATCCTCATTACCCACGATATTGCAACAGTGAAGTACTTCTGTGACCGAGTGTTAGTGCTACAACATGGCAAAATCGTCGAGCAAGGGGCTGTGGAACAGGTGATATACCATCCGGAACAGGCTTATACCCAACAGTTAATTTCAGCCGTTCCCGTCGCTGAATTAGCGCCTGAAATATCCGTTTAATTCTATTATTCATAGCCTTCTCATTAGGGATATTGAGAAGGCTTCTTTCGTTGGAGATCTAGCATGAGTATTTGGCACAAAATGTCTATTGTTGGTAGGTTCTATTTTGTCACTAGCCTTTTGCTGGTGGTCATTACAGCGATAGGAGGCATTGGCTATTGGCAAAGTCAGAAGCTGACGGAGCAGTTAGATTACATTGGCAAGTTTTCTATGGATGAGCTGTCTCGCTTATCGGTCGTTGAAACTGAGTTGGTCGATTTGGAAAACGATATCGCTCATTTTAACAATGAGACTTGGAAGGAGATCAGTGAGCACGTACTGGTTCACGTCAACTTCTCAAAACAAGAAATCGCTCAAATTGACAATCAACACAATGGGTTAAGTTTACAGTGGGTGGTACCAGAAAGCTTTGAGCAAGATTTTCAACGTTTGATGAACATGATGGAGATTCACGGTGAACTGTTATCGGAACAGCAAAAACGCACACAAAACTACCGCTTACTTTCTTCACAGGTAAAACGCTTTATTTATACCTTGAGCGCTACTGAGAAAGATATGAACAGTGCCATGATGGTGGAGAACTTAAGTAGTCGTTTAGACTCCCTTATGTTCAATACAGACAAGGCATTGGATTCAACCAACCTAGAAGAGGTTGAAACTTTTTTCGTCAAGAACAAAGAAGTCAGTAACCAAATCATTGCTATGGTTTCGGAACTCGCCGAGCGTAGTAACAGTGTGTCGAAAAAAAATCAGAAGTTAATTGAATCACTACTAGCGCACGGTACTCAGGATGATGGTGCGGTTTTTAATCATTTACAGATGATAAAGTTATCTACCGAAGAGAAAAGCATTACGCAGAATCTCTCTTTTCATGTGCGAGAACAAATAAATGCTTTAGAGACCTTTAGAGATGTTTTAATTGTTAAAGCCCAAAACAAGGTCTTGGAAGTAAAAGAGCAGCAGAGTCGTTATATGTTGCAGTTGGTTGCCTTCATCGCCGCTGTGGGGGTATTGTCATTAGGGCTTGTCATCGCTACTTCTCGAAATATACAAGCTGGCTTAAGGGCACTAAGAGCGGTTCTAAATTCGATGGCAAATCGTGATCTCACCTTGCAAGCATCGTATAGCAAAAGTAGAGAAATGGCGTGGTTGGCTAAGCACGTAGAATCGGTTCGTGAGCTACAATGTGGATTATTGGGGCAACTGCAACAATCCTCTCATACCCTGAATGAGGTCGTGGAACATAACAGCGTCCATGCGCGCCAAACTGAGCTAGCGTTAAAACACCAAGTTGAGTTAACTGATGAAGTCGCTTCATTAACCGAAGAGATGGAGGGCGTTATCAAACATGTGGCTCAGCAGGCCAAAGCAACCAGCGACAGAATGGCATTAGCGGTTGATGAATCTCAAAAAGGCTATGAACATATAAAGCTCAATGACCAGTGCATTGCTTCGACTTCAATGTTACTCGATCAAGCAGTAGAAACGATTGACCATCTAGTAATAGATGCCAAGCAAATAGAATCTGCCCTTGCGATGATCGAAGAAATTGCAGATCAAACAAACTTACTCGCATTGAATGCAGCGATAGAAGCCGCCCGGGCAGGAAAACATGGCCGTGGCTTTGCCGTTGTTGCTGATGAGGTTCGCCAATTAGCGACTAACACCACGCAATCAACCAACGGTATTTTGGGCAACATTCAATCGCTGCAACAAAGTGTATCTCAATCGGTACAACTGATTCAACAATGTAAAAGTAGCATGTTAGAAGCCACACACAGTTCTCAAATCTCTTATGATGCGGTGAAGGAAGTAAAACTATGCATTGATACTGCTGCCGAGATGTCACATGCAATATCCGTTGCAACGTCGCAACAACTGACAACAAGTCATGTCATGGTGGAAAAGTTGACGGCAATTAAAATCAGCGCGCAAAACAATACCAAGAGTGTTGAGGCTCTTTCCGATAGCATCAGTGAGATCAAGCAAGTCTCTTCTAAACAGCGCGCCTTAGTCAGTGACTACGCCATCTGAGCTCAAGATAGATAATGTTAATGAAACTGTATGTAATTTCTTGACTATCAGCCATTTTTTGTTGAAAAGGCCATGAAAATCACTAAAACAGTTCACTTCGGCGATTAATTGTGAAAAAAGATAACTGAACCCTATTTTTTTTGAGCACATTATTTTAAATTAACGGGTGGACGTTTAGTTGTTTGGAAACGTGTTTTAGTTTTTTTGAAAGCTGCTCTAGGCGGCATTCTATCTGAATCGAGCTCATGCCAACTGCTCATTGGGCGATAAAGAGTATGTCGATAAAAATGAATATGAATAATAGGTAAGACAAGATGACAGCTGACAAGCAACCCGAATCTGTTTCTTCCGTATTGAAGACATTTGGTATTTTACAGGCACTTGCGACGCAAAAGGATATTGGCATCAGTGAGTTAGCTCAAAGATTAATGATGTCTAAAAGCACGGTATATCGTTTTCTGCAAACGATGAAATCTCTTGGTTACGTTGCTCAAGAAGGTGAAACCGAGAACTATTCGTTAACTCTAAAGCTGTTTGAACTCGGTTCAGCTGCACTTGAGTATGTTGATTTGGTGGAGATAGCGAACATCGAAATGCGTCGCATCTCTGACCTGACTATGGAAGCCCTCCATTTAGGGGCTTTGGACGGTGATAGCATTATCTATGTGCATAAGTTGGATTCTAAATACAACTTACGTATGCAGTCTCGTATAGGACGCCGCAATCCGCTTTACTCGACGGCAATCGGTAAAGTATTGCTATGTACTCGCCCTGAGCAGGAAGTTCGCGACATTCTTTCTGAGGTTGAGTTTGTTCAAACAACAGAGCGTACGCATAAAGATGTGGATTCTTTACTCGTTGAGCTAGCGCTGGTTAAAGAGCAAGGTTTTGCAGAAGATGTGGAAGAACAAGAAATCGGCTTGCGCTGTATTGCCGTACCTGTATACGACCGTTTCCATCAAGTGATCGCGGGCTTAAGTATTTCTCTTCCAACCATACGTTTTACCGAAGAGAAGAAAGTGGAATATGTTACTGAGTTGCATGCTGCTGCTCGACGTATTTCTAAGAAGCTAGGCTGCGCTGATTATCCGTATGCAGACTAATTAACCATCTTTAACAAATGAAAGCCGTGTATAGCCTTATCTATACACGGCTTTTTACTTTGTACTGATTAAATATTAAACAGAATCTTTCATTCAGATATTGCAACAGCAGAATGAACGGAAATTACCAAAACCTTGGACAGAATCTCACTCTGGACTGACATTTTTCTCATGATGATTTGGCATTGTACTTATATGTTTGAGTAATGTTTTAAGAGATATAACATGGAATTTTGCCAAGAAGATCGAAGAGCCCTATATGATGTATGGATGTCGCAGAAAGCGAAAATGCATCTTACCCAAATGGAAATAACCAAACGCCTTGGTGTAAGCCAAGTGGAGTTTTCAAATCTTCTACGTGGTAGCGAACCCCTATCTATGTCATTCGTGACAAAGTTCTGTAAACACCTTCACGTTGAACCGGAAAACGTATTACCGACGTTGAGACAGAAGAGTGGAAGAGGGGAGTCTGTCGTTTATTTGCAGAACCGAGTTAGTGTGGATGGCGAGATTCAGAAAGTACATGTGGAAGGTAATCAAGTCATCATTGAATATGTGCATGTAGCGAAGTCGTAATGAGAATGGGCGCGATTTAAGATTGTAGATTGATAAAAAAGCCAGTCATAGAGACTGGCAAGGAGATCTATGAGTTCCTATTTCTAGGGTGTTGTCATGTCGTTGTTTTAATAAACTTTTGATCAGGCGATGAAGTCTTTACGCATTGGCGTAAAGTTATCTAGCAAGACGCCTTTTTCTAAACAAACACAACCGTGCATTACGTTTGGTTCTTTGTAGAGCGCGTCTCCTGCTTTCACGATTTTCTTTTCATCACCTATGGTGAATTCGAATTCGCCGGAAAGGACATAAGTTAGCTGTTCGTGTGGATGGTTGTGTAGAGTACCGACCGCACCTTTTTCAAAATAGACTTCTACGCTCATGATGTTCTCGCTGTATGCAAGGATTTTGCGAGATACACCATTGCCTAGATCTTCCAATTTAACGTCTTTGTTGTATATGAACATAGCTTGCCCTTTCCTATATAACTTCTGATGGAATTGCTGCTTTCTTTTCGTCTCTAACCAAGCGATACATGGTCAGCAAGTTAACGCAAATCAAGGTCGCTTCAAGCATGGTTCCACCAATGGAACCGACGATTATATTGTTGATTAGCCAGCAGACTCCCCCCACTAAGAAGGCAATGCGCATCGCTATCCCTCTAAGCATAAATACAGCGAATGTTCCGATAACGGTTCCAACAATCGGCCACATGTCCCACCATTGGTTTGAGATACTTAACCCTAGACTTAGACCCAAAACGATAAAAACAGCGGCAACATATCTAGAGGAAGTATAAATCGATGTCCCGGTCCTTGCGGCAGATAAGGCAGCACTTAAAGCCGAAGTCATTGAACCGAGTAACAAGTAATGCAACAGATGGTTCATATTGAAAATCAACATAATGATTTTCAACTTACGGTCATCTTTTTGATAAAACGTTGATATACCCAAAGCAAAACTGACTAACCCTAAAGCCTGAGCCAAAGAAAAATCCATCAAACTCTCACACTCGAAAAGTAATAGACAACTGAGCAAATCATAAAAATTACTCAGAACCCTTTTCAAATGGACTGCGCTTGATGTTTACCTTTTGACATGCTCAGCGAGCCATTTTGCCTATCCACTCTTCCCACTGATTCTAATCAAATGCAATTTTAACAAGTATTTAGAAACGCCAAGTAAACTACTATTCATCAGTATCTGAGTGTTTTATCGTTGGTACGATATACAAAAAGCACATCAATTACAATTAATATTAAAACACCTTTTCAATAATGTGTGGGTGATTAACTTTTTTAAATCAGCGCTTAGATATAAAGCTACTTATCTTCTTGGATAACAGACTATGTTCTGAAATACAGTCTTATCTGTAACCGCTTTATAGCCATGGGGTTGATCAGCCATGAAACGAATGCTTCCTCCTTGACCAATAAGGTGCCATTGCCCCTCAAAGTAGAGATTTAGTTCACCACTTAGAACGTGGACATGCTCTATTACTCCTACATCATGGGCTTCCGACATCTGTTGATGCTGGTCAGTTAAGGTTATCTCGAACATTTCAAAGCCTGCGTCTTCCCTAAAGAGGAACAAAGTATTTACTTTCATTTTTGGATCGTCAGGAAAGGTCAGTTCACTGCCTCGTAGCTCTGGTTCATCAGCAAAGAAGGCTGAAAACGAGGTTTCTAATCCACTGGCTATTTTCCAAAGTGTTGAAATGGTTGGGCTTGATTCGCCTCTTTCGATTTGCCCAAGCATGGCTTTTGAAACTCCAGTTAGTTTTGACGCAGCATCTAAGCTCAATCCCTTGTTTGTTCTTAAAGAGCGTAAGTAATTGGCTATCTGAGTTTTGAAAATGGTGTCGTCCACAAATAAAAATCCTTGTTGTGCGTTATAGCGCACGGTGATATTCTCAGCAGTGTACGTTATAACGCACGCGTGAAAAGATTTCTAGGAAAAGGGTATGAAATGCAAAAAGGAATATTTAATTTAAGTCACGTTTCGGCAGGCTTTACCGCAGTATTAGTGGGTTACACCAGTTCGGTGGTAATAATTATTCAGGCTGCAACAGCCGCAGGCGCTACTTCTTCTCAAATAGAAAGTTGGCTACTGGCTCTTGGTCTGGCAATGGGCATCACTTCTATTATCTTTTCTTGGTATTTCAAGAAGCCAGTTTTAACGGCTTGGTCAACGCCGGGAGCGGCTATGCTTGTCGCCGCTGTCGGGCAATATGATATGTCAGTGGTGCTAGGCGCATTTGTCATCTCAGGCTTATTGATTGTATTGACCGGGCTGATATCGCCACTGAGTAAAGCACTGGCTAATATCCCTCCGCAGCTGGCGACAGCGATGTTGGGAGCTATTTTGCTTTCGTTCTGCGTGAAAACCTTTAGCCCTGTGATGACAGACCCGATTATCTTCTTCTGTATGTTTGCCGCATTCATGGCAGGAAAGAGGTTTGTGCCTCAGTACACTATGGCGATATTGCTGGTTGTTGGCATTGTTTATTCAGTGATTAGTGGTGCATTCGACAGTCAAAGTATTGATCTGACGTTTGCAAAACCGGTGTGGATCACGCCGAGTTTTAGTATCGCTGCGATGATCAACCTGAGTTTTCCGCTTTATATCATTACTATGCTTTCTCAGAACTTACCTGGTATTGCCATGATGAGATCGCACGCTTATGAAGTCCCTGTTAAACCATTGCTTCTTGGAAGTGGTATAGCCAATATTCTGTTTGCCCCTTTTGGTGGCTTTAGCGTGAATTTGGCGGCTATATCTGCAGCTATTTGTATGAACAAAGATGTTGATGAAGATCCTGCTCAAAGATACCGAGCTGTGATTTGGGCTGGCATCTTCTATGTGATAGCAGGTATTTGGGCGACCACGGTGGTGGCCACTTTTCTAGCTTTGCCTAAAGAAGTGACGCAGATTCTTGCAGGTCTCGCCTTGCTAGGCACCTTACTGATGTGTTTTCAGACGGCTTTTAAAGACGAAAATATTCGCGAATCCGCGCTGTACACATTTCTGATTACCATGTCTGGAGTAACATTTCTTGGGATTGGTTCCGTGGTGTGGGGTTTAGTTGTTGGGTTGTTACATCTACACTTTATAGCCCCAAAAGCTTAGAACGCTATTTACAAAAGTTGTTGTTTACAAGATTCGCTGCGGTTTAGTTTTTACAAATATATCTGCTTAGTGTTCTAGTGCGTTATTACTGTAATAGGAGTCTGAATTTTTCCAGACTCCTATATTCTTAATATTGCTATTAATTGAATTTATACGAGAAATTCCTAGACGCTACATCAACAAGTTAGCTAGCATCATGAAATGTTTGTAATGTGTATGGTTGCATATTAAATGTATCCATTAGTATCTATTGATCCTGCAAATGGTTGGAGCGCAGCGGTGAGTTTAAAGTTAAATCCTAAATCGATACTTTTGACGTTTTTATTTATTATATTACTTATTGTTGTTGCCAATATGGCGGGCATTTGGGCTCGGTTTTATCTACAGTTCCCTCATATTAAGAGCTTCATTCGTCTTGTTGACGTCGATACAGAAATGAATATTCCAACACTCTATTCTTCATTTGCAATGTTTGTTGCAAGCGCCTTACTTGCTTTGGTTGGTTATATGCATAGAGTGAGGAGAGAATCTGGTTTTCCTTGGTTTGGGTTGGCATTTATCTTTATTTTCTTATCAATCGATGAGTCTTCAGAATTCCATGAAATGCTGGTTGGCCCAGTAAGAGAGACTTTACATACTTCAGGTGTTTTCTATTTCGCATGGGTTATTCCATATGGCATTGTGGCAATTGTGTTGGGTACAGCTTACTTTCGATTCCTGCTGAATTTGCCAAAAAATATGTTGGGACTGTATCTGCTATCTGGCGTAGTGTTCTTATCAGGAGCGATAGGGCTTGAACTGGTGGGCGGTGTGATCGCGCAGAAATCGGGAACAGAGTCGTTTATTTATGCCATCAGCTACACCTGTGAAGAAACGCTGGAAATGTTGGGTATTGCTCTTCTCATCTACACAACTAGCCGCTATATCGTTCAGGTATTTCCTGGTACCAAACTCGAATTTGTAGAGTCAAAATAATCTAGTATTTATTCGCATCAAGGCCTTTGGTTATGAAAGAAATCAGAGGCCTTTTTAAACTCTGATTCCAATCTTTATTTTTAAAACTATTTACTTCATTTATAGGGCTGCAGTTAGCGTTAACTATTCTATTATTAAAAGGTCTTTAGTCATGAGTAGGTACCTAACTATGAACAAACTAAGTGTCGGATTACTAGTGTGTGCGAGCGTATTGTCTGTTAACAGTTTTGCGAGTGAAGAGACAGATACTCGACCAATGAGAATGATGCCTTCATTTGAGAGCGTGGACACCGATGGTGACGGCGTGATCAGTATGTCTGAATTGGATACATACCGTTCAAGTATGCCCATGCAAATGAATCAGGGAAGTGATTCAACTACGAATGCAAAACAATTGAATAAGAGAGATTCAGTGAGCGCATTTGCCTCATTCGATAAGAACAAAGATGGTGTGATTACCCAAGAAGAATTTGCAGCCCATAGTCGTTATTCAAACCCTGGTAACGGTACAGGTGAAATGAAGATGTATAAAGAAGAAAAGACTAACCGCAACAAATCTAAAAATGATAATGGTGGTGGCAACAGCAACAGCAACAACAGCAACGGAAAAGGCAATAAAAATAATTAACTAGATAAGACATAATCCCCTGAACTTGATGGCTCGGGGGATTAAATACTGGGTAAGGAATTATGCTAGAGCTTTTTCAATCGCCTTAGCTAGAATTTCGTGGTCTGGAGTCATATCTGGAGCAAAATGCCCAATAACTTCGCCATCCTTACTTACTAGGAATTTTTCAAAGTTCCACATAATATCGCCTTCTTTCGCTTCGATACCATGACCTTTGAGCTTTTCTGCAAAACCGCTTTCTGGCGCAGTAGTGCGCTCTGGTAGAGCAGAAAACAGATGTTGGTATAGAGGGTGACGACCTTCGCCGTTAACTTCGATTTTGCTAAATAGAGGAAAAGTTACGCCAAAACGCATGCTGCAAAATGACTGAATATCTGCTTCTTGGCCTGGTTCTTGTGCGCCAAACTGATTACATGGAAAACCAAGAATCTCCAATCCATTGTCTTTTTCAGCTTGGTAAAGCTTTTCTAAACCTTCATATTGAGGTGTGAGACCACATTCAGAAGCAGTGTTAACGATCAGCAGTGTTTTACCTTTAAAGTCAGCCAGCTTTTGCTGTTTACCTTCGATTGTCACTAAATCAATACCATAAATTGAGCTCATTATTCCGTCCTTGTATTCCGGTTGAAGTACTTTTAGTTTCTTATTTTCTCAATGAAGTTTTAGCGGCAATAGCCGAGACTTCAAGTCTGATTAACGTTCACAACATTAAGGTATCGCACAATTATATTGTGAGCAATGATAAATTGGTTGACGAGTTAAAGACGAATCGATTTCTATAGTATTCAAGTATGCTGTTAGAGAGACGTGACAATAGAGATAGTAGAGAGCGTTCTTACCGTTAAACTAAGAGGCATTTAAATTATTATCTGTGTTAGTTGCACGAAGTAAATCTTAATTATCTATTTCAAAGCATCATCAAGTGTTTGCATTGTATCTCTTTTTTTGTTGTACCAAACTTTGTCTACTTTATCCCAAGGTATTGGTTCTATAGTTAAACCTTCCTGTTTAGCCGCGTGATAAGCACTTGAAGTTTCTTTCGTCCAATTTGGGCTTCTTAACTCGGAGCGAGCAGGGGCAAACACTCCAACATACGTATAAATATTACACCCCTCCAGCCAAAGTTTTGCTCGTCCATCGGGCAATAATCCGAACTTAAAAGTAGTCTGATAGCAGTTTTGTCCTTCGAATCGCCAACTTGGATGTGGATAAGGCTTTTTCATAGCGGCTTTTATTTGTGGTGTAACTTTGACCACGGTTGCGTAATGTCTATTAGTGAAACTTGAGTTCCAATAGAGATAGAGTTCATCTGGCAGAGTTTTGTAACCTAAGCCAATTTGGTTAGGGGTAAAGTCTGAATGTCCAAGTGCAATTCCATATCCGTCATAGTCTTGCCGTTGCAAATCTTCCCTAATGTAATTGATGTTTCGTCTGCTATCACTGAGCATCTGACCATATGGAAGCATTAAACTGGTCCAGTCTTTTTTCTCATTTATACCGTAAGCTTGTGTTACACCGGAAACATAGACCCATGGAATAACGACACCAATTCTCCATGGATGGAATCGTGCGTCTTGAGGGAAGCCGTCAGTGGTTGAACATGCTGAAACATTTGAAGCAATCAATATTAGAGTTATACATTTTAAGCTAATGTTCACAATCATATTCCCCACGCATATAACGATTACCAACTAAGTTGGGTTTGAATGGTTTGATAACGCCGCCACTAATGCTTTCATCAGCTGAATGATGTACAAGATTTAGCGAATGAAATGTTTTTGTTAGGTCAGTCTGAGATAATTCATTGCGCAATTCCTCAATTTGTCCTTTTTTTGCTAACTCCAAGATCTTTTCGCAGTAAGTATTAAAAGTGAAGCTCTGACTTGATTCGTGTTTAGCCGACATTTTTTCTGAAATAGGATAGTAGAGATGTCTTTCAAGTAAGCTTTCAGTGCAGTTCCAAACATCAGTAGTTTCATCTCTGTCATTCATAGGTACTCCTGCGTGTTCAGCAAGCCCAAACATCACTCTTAAGTACAATCGAGATAAATCGCCTTCTGTACAGTTACGATACAATAACCTCGCTTCTGCATACTTATTGTCTTTGGCTGCAAAACGAATTTTATGTTTAGGTATAAGATAGCTGTCTTTACTCCAGCCATGTGACTGGTCGAATTCTTTTGATTTTTCTAGCCGGGATAGCATTGAATTAACTATGCGTGTTTCCTCAAAGCGGGGAATATTGTCTTTTGAGATAGACTTAATTAATTGGTTTTCGAGTAACGGAAGTAAGTAGCTTTTATCACTAAACGCTTGTCTAGAATGATAACCTCCTCCTATATCTGAATGCGCGCCCGGCACCACTATTTCATCAAAGTGTGGTGCTTTATTTAATAAGTTCACACTGAAGTTGTGGCGGTATTCAGTATGGCTACTTGCTACGAGATGAACGGCTTTCGCTACGCGGTCTGGGTTTAACCAGAGTTTGATAGGACCGTTATCATTATCATGAGCTGAAAAGTCCAGCTCCCAAAAGTTTGCCACTGCCGCAACGGTATCGAACAATCCCGCAAAGGCAATGCAGCAATGTTCGTTGCTATTCCAGTCGAAATTATGAGTCATGTCGAGCTTGTATGATTTACATGTTGCGGAAAACGATTTCTGGAATAAGCCCTCTGTAGTATCAAGAACGTCGTTTATAAAGTGTCTTGCCGCCGCCGCGCCTCGACTGAATCCGAAAACATCGAACTCAACTTTATGAAACCCATCTAGCGCGAACTTTCTTTCTACATTGAGAATGATTTGTTCCATTTGACTACAGATTTGTTCTATACCAGTTTTTACTTTCTCCGAGACTCCGTATTTACCTATACCCATGCCTTGACCGCATTCTTGATCTTCATCAGCGGGAGCTATCTCTGTACTGTTTCCTGTACCAATTCCTGTTATGTATTGAGCATGATAGTAAGCATCTTTGTTATCGCTGAATTCATTATTTCTGTATAAATCAAACAACTTTTGAATATTGGTGAGTTCGTTTTTTGCGCTAGCACATTCAAGATTTTCTATTTCTGCTGGGTATTCAAAACATTTATCTATTAGCTCTACGGCCGATAGGTGTTCCTTAAATATCCCCTTGTCACGTAGGATGGCGTTTGAAGCCTCATACGATGTTTTCCAAAGATTCACATGTTTATCGAGTTGCTTTTTGCCCCATTTGGCACTGTAGGTGTTGTTTGCTGTACCATCAAAAAATACTCCCAGACGTAAAGTGATATATCGACACCCTTGAATGGTTATATAGTGACTCTTGCCTGTGACGAGGTTTGGCGTTTCACATGCATTAGCGAGGTGACGTTTAGGGATCTCTTGATTTGGTTTTAGTTGAATGAAATCTCCCAAAGCTAATGTTTGACTCTTCCAAGCGCTTTGGTTGTAACCATGTGGATGTAAACTAAGCCAATCCTTGAGACCTTTGGCTTTACCTTCTGCAGGTAAGCGACTTTGAGTTGCTTCTAGCCACAAATCGTTTTCTAGTGTTATTGACACACGGCCTGAAGCTAATGAGTCTAAAAAGATTGGGTGTTCTCCAACAGTGATTGGATAAGTAGCACCACAAGCACCTGTGAGGATGCCTTTTATGTTTGGGAAGGGCCTATTGTGTTCATCACGAATCACAATTTCTATCCAGTCTTTATATTGTTCACAGCTGAGGCAACAACTGTTAACGCCAAGTGTACTCATGCTTTAACCTCACTAAATTTTACTAATGTGGTAGCGTCACTGCTGGATAAGTGGAATTTTTTGGTTATGTCTGCGATAGAAGAGTTGCTTGTTACTAGCAGTTGTGAAAGAGCATAAAGTTCAGCCTCATCAATAGACCATTGCTGATTTGAAGCATAGATAAGTGCGTCTTTGATGATGATATTGGAAGTAACGTTAGCCTCCATGACTTCGGGTACGACATTCCAAAAACGTCTATCTAAAATCTGGCAATGAATATCTAGGTCATAGGAATTCACTAAATGCTCAGGTTGAATAACCCACCAAGGTTCTTCATGTTGTTTATGGCAATCATGTAGCGGATTGTTCAACGTGATGGTGGTTTCGAGATGGCAATAACGTAACGTTTTAATGTTTCCCATAAAAAGGTATTTTTCTGACTCTTGCATCAGATTTAACATTGGCGCGATGACGATAGGGTCATAAAACCTAAAAAGAACCTCTTCACCGTCTAATCCCGCAAGCAGCAGGCTGCGCAGATGGTCCAACACTTCATTTGTCGGGTAGTCTGATTCCAGCAGCAATCCTTGTTGAAGGAGTTCTTCATTTAGAACTGTTAACGATTCAGAGGGTAGCAGCCAAGGTGACATCGGCATCAAGTCTTTAAATTGACCGATACAGAAAAGGGGAATGGCTTCATCTGCTGGCATGTTTTCATTGAGTGCCTTTTTAAATAGATCAGCGGTAACCAACCAGTAGATGTGATTTGAATGATCTAAAACCCACTCTTTCATCATCTATTCTCTTTTACTAGTGGGCATGTTTTAACTGCCGGTACGTGATTTTTTTCAGCGTTCAAAAGTTGCTGATATGAGACTTGACTGGAGCTTTTTACTGGAGGTTGTCGTTTTTCAACACCATTTGGGAGTGTGGGAGATTGACCGTTATATCCGCTTCCGTTACCTGCTCGACCGCCGGAATTCAGGTTGATTGCTGGGCCTACGATACTGACACCAGAAGCGTCTATTTTGACGAAACTACCAGCGGCTTTAAATGTGATTTCTGCTCCTGCTTCAATGACTATTTTGGTGCCACTTTGTAAGTGAATTTCACTTCCTGCGATAGTGGTATACAGGCTACCCACTTTATGGTGATGGTTACCGCTTATTATTTGGGTGAAGTCTTTCACGACTTTTAAGCGGCTTTCTCCGTTTACAGTGATGTGCTGATTGTTTTTGATATAGCTAAATTGGTCGTTATCAACCGTTAAGTGCTTGTCCTGTTTTATGTGGGTTGAATGATCATTGAGAACATCGGCTTCATAATCTTTTTGAGCATGCAGATAGATTTTTTCCTCGTTGGCTTGGTCTTCAAAACTGAGCTCGTTAAATCCTGTCCCTTTATGGGTTTCAGTGCGGATAACGGTTTTGGTTTTGTTCTCCGGCAGCAAGTAGGGTGGAGTGTTTGTTGCGTGATAGGTACGCCCTGTCACGATAGGTTGGTCAGGGTCGCCATTTAAGAATGAGACAATCACTTCATGGCCTATGCGTGGAACCGCTATAACACTGTATTGGCTTCCAGCCCAGCTTTGCGATACTCGAACCCAACAAGAACTGTGTTCGTCTCCTTTGGAATATCTGTCCCATGGGAAGTGAAGCTTTACACGTCCGTGTTCATCACAGAAAATCTCTTCGCCTTCAGGCCCGACGACGGTGGCAATACAGGGGCCGTCCACTTGAGGTTTTACCATTGGCGTAGCTTGCCAGTGTATGTGTGCAGGAATCAGTTTGAGTTGGTTTGAGTAGGTGGTCGCGCCATGCCCACCGGCTTCTTCTAGTGCTTGCGGCTGGGTTGCGGAATGTTGAGCATAAACCACCAGCCAATCTCGATTATTGGTGTCGTCCAGATGTTCTTCTAAATCAAATTTATATCCCGCTTGAAGTGCTGGCTCGTTGCTTTTCGCAATTGCTGTCTTCGCTTCTCTGCGCAAAAAGCCTAATCGAGCTTGGCTGTAAGCTTTACCGTTTTCGTTGTCTTTGAATCGTCCTGGAAAATCAAAGTGTTCGTATGTTTCTAATTGGTAATCCAATTCAGTGCCAGCGCTAGTTTGGCGGAAAAGATAATCGGGCTTTTTGAAGCTATAGTCAGAAAGCTGAATCTCAGAAACATCGGATTGAGTGCTCTTGATGAGAGAAAAAACGAAGGTAGAATCCGCCGTTCCGCCAGAGGCAGCATTGTAAGGAATTGGCGTATTGAGCTTTGGTTGAGTATTGCTGTCATCGTTAAAACATAACGTGTGTTTACCATTCTTATGGGCGAAGTGGTAAACGATGCCTTCTTCTGCTGCGAGTCTTTGCACGAAAGCCAAGTCACTTTCACGGTATTGAACACAAAACTCACGCTTCTTTTTGGGCTGTTTCAAGGTAAAGACAACATCACTGATGCCCATTTCATTCAATAACAGGGTGATGATTTCAGGAACGGTTTTTAACTGAAAAATCCTACAATTTTGGCGCAGCGACAAACGCTCTAATGAGGGAACTAAAGTGACGGAATAGTAAGAGTGCGAGTGCCCAGTGTCACCTTGGCTGAAACTTCGAACGATGCCGTTGACCTGCTGAACCACCTCTCCGTTTCTGTACACCTTCAAATGCGCATTTCGGTCGACAATATTGTTAGCCGTGAGGTTTGCCCGACGGCTTGCTAAATCAATGTAGTAGCGAAATCCATAACAAGTATCACCGTTGTCTAAAAGGGTGTCGGATAGAGATTCATAGCCTTTGTATTCGCGTACAACAAACGTGTCTTCAGGTAGTTCATCAACCGTTAACGTGAAATTAAGCTTTGTCATGTATCCCTCTGAACAACGTTTATCGCATATGAGTAGAGGGAGTAGGCAAGTGAAGTGCCAATTATAAAGTGGATATATTTCAGTGGTTTAATGATTTTTTATCAAGTGTTGGGCAAGTTTTTACTAGTCAGCGAGCAATAAGTGACACTTGGTGCAAGTTTTTACTTGGATGTATTCACTATTCGCAAAAGGTGAACTCAGTGTGTAGCCGAGGAGTATTAGGCAATAGTTAGGCATAACGCTGGAGCAAATAAAGTTTGTGACTTCAAACAGCAAAACAACCGAGAAGTGAAGCAGGCAAATAGGTTTCGACCTAGCTTTAAAGTAAGTGAGACTTGTAGGTGAGCAATGCCTTGTTAGTTCTTTAATTATTTCAGATTAGCTCAACCTGTCTAACTGCAATGCCCTGAGTTAGTCACAGTTTAACGGTTGATTGAACGATATAGTAACTAACATAGATTCAATAGACAGCACCGCTGCCCGTTCTTTAACTACGCCTTTTAATAACAAAACTAACTAATAAATCTATATAAATCGTACGCTCAGGAGGCCTCTATGTCCCATAACTATGACAGACATATCAGTAATTTGACTAAAGATACATATGCTTTGATATTGGCAGGAGGCCGTGGTAGCCGTCTTTTTGAACTCACTGATTCTCGAGCCAAGCCAGCTGTTTATTTTGGTGGCAAGTTTCGTATTATCGATTTCCCATTATCAAATTGTTTCAACTCAGGTATTCACCGAGTAGGTATCGCAACTCAGTATAAATCACACTCGTTGATCCGCCATATTAGCCGTGGTTGGGGAAGTTTTAGGGCTCAACAATTTGTTGAAATTTTGCCAGCTTCACAACGAACCGGTGATGATTGGTATGCTGGTACAGCAGATGCGGTATATCAAAATATTGATATCATTCGTTCTCATAATCCTAAATACATTCTAATTTTGTCTGGTGACCATGTGTACCGCATGGATTATGGTACTTTGCTCGCTGAGCATGTGGCGAATAATGCCGATATGACAGTCTGTTGTCTTGAAGTCGATACCGAAGAAGCAGCGGGCAGTTTCGGTGTTTTGACTGTAGATTCTAAAAGTAAAATTGTTGCCTTTGATGAGAAACCAGCCCAGCCAAATGAAATACCTAATAAACCGGGTAAGTGTTTGGCCTCAATGGGAAATTATCTTTTCAATGTCGATTTTCTTTTCAACCAGTTACTCAAAGATGTGGATACCGAAGGCTCGACCCATGATTTTGGACACGACATCATTCCTTCAATTATTAATGAGAGCAATGTTTTCGCGTATTCTTTCAAAGACCCTGACAGTGACAATCAACCTTATTGGCGTGATGTGGGCACATTAGACTCATTTTGGGAAGCCAATATGGAGCTTGTTACTCCTAAGCCACAACTTGATCTTTATGATAAAGCTTGGCCAATATGGACATATCAAGAGCAGCTTCCACCTGCTAAATTCATTTTTGACAACGATGAACGACGCGGAATGGCCGTAGATTCAACGGTATCAGGAGGGTGCATTATTTCAGGCTCTACCATTCGAAAATCATTGTTATATTCGAGTGTTCATGCCCACTCATACAGCCTTATCGAAGAGTCAGTATTGTTGCATGGTAGCCATGTGGGTGAGCGCGCTAAGTTGAAACGAGTTATTCTTGACAGCTATTGTAGTGTCCCTGCCGGCTTATGTATTGGTTATGATAGAGAGCAAGATATAGCGAATGGTTTCCGCGTGACTGAAAAAGGAGTGACCTTGGTCACTAAAGCTATGCTGGATAAACTCGCAAAATAAACGTACTGAATTATCGCTATAGGGAAACTCTGGTCAGAGACATCGCTTGCCGAGAGACAAGGCAAGCGAGATTGATTGGTCTGACACCCGAATTAAGGTCTTGTCTTCACTTTCTGAAGATAAGACCATTTTGCAACTTGTCGTAATCCTGTGTATCGCTAAATATACTTAACGACTTTCGATGCCACTTTTTCCACTTTGTTAATTGCACCCGCCAGTTTGTCGATGGCATTCGATATCTTAGCTATATCGTTCTTAGCTTCCGTTGCCTCTTTAGTGATCTCCTTCAGTGCATCCAGAGCTTCTTGTTGTTCTTGAGACGATGCTGTTGATTTGCCTTTTATAAGTAGCTCTAGTTTGTTTATTGCTTCGATTACAGTAAGTTCTGCGATACGTCGTTTTTCGTCACTTAAAATCGGAATATTTCTGTTTGTGATCTTTATCGTTTTAACTAAATGTTCTTCTAATTGGGTTTCAATATCCATACATCATTCCTTCTGACGTCCTTAGCCTTCATTGCTACAAGTGTATGTTTCATCTTCTAACTTAAGTATGCCTTTGCATGAAGCGAGCAGTTCATGAAAAGAGTCAAGTTGCTTGTAATAGTCGTTAAGTTCGCTGACAGTATTCGATATTTCTGAGCTGGCAAATATATCTTTTGAAACTTCGGATTTTAGAGTGTTATGTGAGACTCTTATTTTCTCTACGGCTTTGACTAAAGCATTGCTCTTCATTTCACGGGCACTGTAATCTTTCCATGTTTCATAAATATCGTTGATCATCTGTTTGCGCTGTTGTTTATCTAGTTTGCTCGCTCGCACTAAGTCATTATAGTTTGTGAATAATTCCCTTAAAGAGGTCTGCTCATAGGCTTTTTTTAACTTCCCAAAATGGTCATTGTTAAGTTCCTGTTCCATTGACTTCGTTACTCTGATAATCCATGGATCAGCTTCTTTTATAATAGTTTTGAGCGCCTTACGTCGTTTTGCTTCAGCTACTGAGCGTCCTATGGCAGCTATCGAGCCAGAGACAATATCTAAGGTTTTATGGAAATCTTCATTATATGTCGTGTCGCCCGATAGAGCCTCGTATTGCGTGTATAACCCCACGAGTGAACTATCGAGTTTGATCGTTGCAGATGTAATTTCTTGAGCGGAGCCTGCGTCATTAAGCTTTTGGAGACTCTGAGCATAAGATTGCAATGCTTTGTTGGCCTTATAAAGGTAGAGTGACTTTATCTCATTCTCTGGAATGACGGGTGTAATATCTTCAAATGTCGGTAATCCTATACGAGTACAGAGATTGCTATTACCGTCAACGTTGTCTGTTATTTGCGAAACAACGATGAAGCATCCACCATTGGAAGAATCCTTGTTAGCCCCGTAGTGGCTTTGCTCTGCTATTCTTGACAACTTATAGTCGATACTCAATTGGTTAGTCTCGTTTATGGTAGCGTCAATCTGGCTTGTAAGTTGTTCCACAGCAGCACCATAACTACTGATTTGGGTTGATGTTGAAGAGCAAGCGGAAAGTACTGTTATTGCCCCAAGGGCGATAACATATTGTGATAATTTGATTTTTGTCATCCTAGCGTCCCTGTTTAGTGAAACAGCTAAAAGCGTAGTAGACGTTTAGTATTGAAAGTAGTGTGAAGCTCTCAAAATAATGTTCACAGTTCGGTGTGCTCTAAGGAAGAAGGTGTACTACTGTCCAAAAGTGAATTGGCTTATATTTCATTAGATTTGCGTCCTTTTTATCTGATGTTAATTAGCATCAATAGATTGGCAAGTTGTTAGTGTTATTGGAATACTTAATATGAACGAGAGAGGAAGACAAGGAGCTGGTTTGACTCAGGCCGGTCTGACGCTTCTGCCCGAAGCACAACGTATGGTGGATAACTTTAATGTCTTTCAGGCTTTTACTCATTTGGTGGCCGAGGGAACGACGGGAACCCTTAAAATAGGCTTTGGGATATCTTCCTATAGTCTTGCTCCACATTATATCGCTCAGTTTAAACAGGCGTTTCCGAATATTCATATTGTGCTCAATGGCATGCCATCATAGCTACAAACTGAATCCTTATTAAGCGACTTTTCATGCATGTTGTTGTTCATGAATCGCTAACTTAATAAAAGTACTGACAAACTTTGCCAACAAGGCGCAGACTGCTTTGGCTGGTTGAGTTAAGGTCCATTTTGCATCAATCCCTGATTGCGAACAGCGAAACATTGGTCACTTTTCCCCAATTTATACTCGTGCTAGCATCTGAGTTTAAATACGACTTAGGGTACAAACATGTCATCAGACCATTACGGAACCAGTGCCAATTACGCACGTAAAGAAGCAGGCTATAGAGAAAAAGCACTAAAACTCTATCCCTGGGTATGCGGGAGGTGTGCTAGAGAGTTTGTGTATTCAAATCTGCGTGAATTAACGGTTCACCACAAAGATCATGATCATACGAATAACCCCGAGGATGGCAGCAATTGGGAGCTATTGTGTCTCTACTGCCACGATCATGAGCATAGTAAATACCTAGAACATGAACTTTATGGTAGTGAGATAAAACCAGGTGAAGATGAACACAAAGGGGCGACATACAATCCATTTGCTGATTTAGCAAAGATGATGAAGAAGTGAATCTAAAGCACATGAGCGATTTGACTCTTGTGCGCTAAAGTATTGATCCTGTCCCAAATTTCGGACATATCGCTTTTGTCATTAATTGACCGATTTTGGGTAATTTTAAAAGAGACTAACATCATGTTGGCTATTCACTATTTCCTAAAGTGAATATTCAATCCTCAACGGATTCTCGCTGCATAATTTAGTAAAGCTAATTGCTTAGGCTAGTGTTTGGCGTATGTGTCGTATGACTGACGTGGAAAACTAATAACACTCCTGTAATAATTTGTTTTCGTATTTTCTCTGGGAAAGTTGGAATAGATGGTAAATCAAGAACTAATCAAAAAACTTCGTTCAGGAAAATTCTGGTCTCAGGAACATCTGGCACTCATTGCAGGTATCAGTCTTCGCACAGTTCAAAGAGCGGAAAATGAAGGTAAGTGTTCGTTGGAATCACAGAAAGCTATTGCAGCTGCTTTTGAACTAAATGTTGCTGATCTAAGTGTTGAATCAAATTCAACGGTTTTAGGTATAAATGATAGTAAAAGAGATGCGGCCATATCATGGTTAGAGATTGTTGATTCAGGTGAATATGCCTTGAGTTGGAGTAAAGCTGCGCCTGTGTTTCAAGAAAGGATTTCAAGTTCCAAATGGATAAGAATGCTTACTCAAATACGCACACCTTTAGGCAAAGTTATTTCTCGCTCAGTTAAAAGAGCTTCTGAACACAATTCTCTTCCTGGGGTTGCTGATGGTCAGTATCTTGTTATCAATTTCGCAGCAAGTTTTGGGCAAAAAAGCTCGGCTATAGAAACTGTGACGTTGCAGAAAATAGCCAGTGAATGGCGAGTTGCAGGGTATTTCATCAATTAAAAATTGATTTAAAAGGAGTTATTTAACTCTAAAAATACACCTCATCTTCAAACACTGTTACTCATTCTGAATCCATTATGGGAACAAAATCAGCTATGCCTCCTTTTCTTTCTTCATCAATGTATTTTCTCGGCTCTTCGATTTTGTCCCGGTTTCTTTTATGAATGGTAGGTTTTATTGTTCTTCGAGAAATATGAGGTTCTTGGGAGTTCGCAACGTTTTACTCTTCTCTCTAGTAGAGGGAATGATTTATCAGGCGATATGTTAGCCAGTTTTGGTTTTACGATGGTCTTGTTTATCTAGGAATTGGCTTATAGCCCTGACCACATTAATGCTATAAATCTTGGGACTTTCTCAGCTTCCATCTGTGCAACATTGCTCGTTCTAACTTTTACGGTATTTCTCTGTGAGAGAGAAAAGAAGAACAACATCAGATCTGAAATATAGAGGGGCGGCAGTCTGCGGTAATAAATTATCGCAGAAGCCGCTATTCCATCGCTAGAGGGGCAGATTTCACTATGACATTTTAGGTATATTCGCTTTCAGCTGCTTCAGAACATACTGAAGAATACCTCCTGAGTTGAAATACTCTAGCTCCTTGTAATTATCTATACGTGCAATAACTGGAATGGTGAGTTCGGAACCTTGAGCGGTTACCACGATAATATTCAAGTCTAATAAGGGCTTTATAGGTTCATTCGGGGCGATAAATACGGTCTCATTACCCTCTAGAGTCAGTGAATCCAATTCATCTGGTCGCGTCAGTTGAAGAGGCAGCACGCCCATACCGACTAAATTACTGCGATGAATCCGTTCAAACGATTCCGCGACTACCGCTTTTACATTCAATAACAAACATCCTTTTGCCGCCCAATCTCGACTAGAACCTGATCCATACTCTTTGCCAGCAAATATTACCAAAGGAACTTGAAGTTCAATTGATCTCCTGCTCGCGTCGAAAATAGGAATAACTGGGGACGCTTTCTCAGTGGTCGACATGTTACAGTCATTAAGTTTGGTATCGCCGTGACATCTCGTGAAACCGCCTATAGTCGGGGAGGCAATTTTGTTCTCCAAACGTGAATTTGAAAAAGTCCCTCGAACCATGATGTGATGATTGCCTCGGCGTGAACCATAGCTATTGAACTCCCCTGATGGGACGTTTTTTGAAAGCAAATATTGACCCGCCGGACTATTTTCTGAAATGAGACCCGCTGGTGAAATATGATCGGTTGTAATCGAATCCCCCAAAATTGCTAATACACGCGCTGATTCAATAGGAAAAGTTGGTGGTGGTACTTCCAAAAATGGTGGGCGTTGTATATAAGTGGAGTTTTCGTCCCACGGGTAGCAGGGACTATCTTTCATCGACAATTGTTCCCATTCTTCATTGCCTTCAGTAATATCGTTGTAGCTCAATCTAAAGTGGCTTTCATGTACTTGATTCAGCATTTCATTTAGCGTGGATTGGCTTGGCCAAAGATCTCTTAGAAATACAGGTTCATTGTTACCATTGATAGCAATTGGTTCGTTTTCTAAGTCAATACAGGTTGTACCCGCTAGCGCAAATGCGACGACTAATGGTGGTGAGGCAAGCCAGTTTAGGCTAACGGATGGGTGAATTCGGCCTTCAAAGTTCCGATTGCCTGATAATACTGCCGATACGTTCAGGTTGTTTTCTACGATCTCGGTTTCAAGATTATTCTTCAGTGGGCCAGAGTTACCAATGCATGTTGTGCAGCCGTATCCAACGCGATGAAATCCCAATAGGTCTAGGTAGTGTTGTAAACCAGTATCGTTGAGATATCGAGCGACAGCTAATGACCCGGGTGCGAGAGAAGTTTTGACATAACTAGGAACTGTCAACCCTTTTTCAACTGCTGCCATAGCAACCAGACCAGCAGTAAGCATAACAGCAGGGTTCGATGTGTTAGTGCATGATGTGATAGCAGCAATGACGACATCGCCATGGTTTAAGTGCTTATATGAGTCTAAGCGGTCTAACTTTGAGGCACCTTCAATAGAACAATGATCAAGAGTCACTTGCTTAATTGCACTGATGTTAAGTCTATCTTGCGGTCGTTTGGGACCTGCTATTGAAGTGACAATATCAGATAAATTCACCACAACAGTTTCATCATATTCCGGTGAAGGGCTGTTTGTATCCAACCATAGTGCTTGCTCTTGAGCATAAGCACGAACTCTATCAACTAATGAAGAGGGGCGGTTTGTAAGTGTTAAATAGGTAATCGTGTTTTCGTCAATCGGGAAAAATCCACATGTGGCGCCATACTCTGGGGCCATATTGGCTAGAGTAGCACGGTCGGGCACAGATAAATGCGCTACGCCACAACCAAAGTACTCTACGAACTTACCGACCACTCCGTGGAACCGCAACTTTTCTGTAATTGTTAAAACCAGATCAGTAGCTGTAACGCCGGGACGCAATTGCCCATCAAGACGCACGCCGACAACACGTGGGACGGCAATATTGAGCGGTTGACCCAGCATTACAGCTTCGGCTTCTATACCTCCCACTCCCCAACCCAACACACCCAACCCGTTAACCATAGTAGTGTGGCTGTCAGTTCCTATAACAGTATCTGGTGTTAACACTCCATTTTCGTTTACACGAACCACTTGAGATAGATACTCCAGATTCACTTGATGGCATATGCCCTTACCTGGCGGTATAACGGTCAAGTTACGGAAGTTTTTTTGTGCCCACTTAAGGAATGTATAGCGCTCTCTATTTCGAGCCATTTCATGTTTACGATTCGTATGTATTGAGGATTCTGAACCTGACTGGTCAACAATTAACGAGTGGTCTATGACTAGATCTACCGGGCACTTAGGTGTTACATGGCACGGGTCTCCGCCCCCTTGAGCTACAGCATCTCTTATCGCGGCAAGATCGACCAAAGCAGGTATGCCGGTATAGTCTTGCATTAGCACTCTGCTGGGATAGAAATTAAATTCTGATGAGTTACTGCTGCTCTCGGAATCGAACGTCGATTTTTTAAGAAATAAAGCTTCGATAATTCGAGATGATTCTTTTAAGTCAGAGGATTGACGCATTACATTTTCAATAAGCAGGCGCTTAGTAAAGGGAATGTTGGACAGGCTTACTTGATAATCTTGGGCAAGTTTTCTTAACGACCAGTATCTATATTCAATACCTTTTACATCCAGTGATCTTAGATATGTTTGGCACCGTGATTTTTCGTTGGTAGGTATCATGATTTGTTTCCTTTCAATAATGGTTGACCTTTGTAAAAGGAACCTCCTTGTCGTAGAGATGTTTTTTGGGCATTTTTATTTTTTCCCATATCCAAATAACTTTAATCATTTCAAAATCTATAAAGTGAAAGGATCAGAGTTGAAAATCCAAAAGAAGGAATAAGTTGGAATGGACTGTTGCCACCAAACAATAACTAGACTCAAAAAATGAAGGAAAGCTTGTGATTACTGTGCCTTCAACCGTATCTAGATGAGAGCCACTTTTGTTGCTTGCGGACCTTTCTCACCAAATTCAACTTCAAAACTGACTTTTTGTCCGTCCAATAGGGTCTTAAATCCATCAGATGAAGTCGAACGAAAATATTCTTGCCATCACTATCCTTGGTGATAAAACCAGATCCTTTATTTTCGTTAAACCATTTTACTGATTCATTGCCTCTATCAGACATATATACCACGATTATTTTATAGCCTAAGGATCTGATAACTTGAGTTATTTCATAGTCACTCAAGAGGGCTGTCGCAGAAGTTAAACGAAAAATTTCGAGAATTACTGTGAAAGGAAACTTGTTTTATAATGAAAAAAATAACTCAAACTGGCAGAACTACTTTAAGTATAAGACTTAATTTTTAAATAGTTGCTTTAGTCCTCAGCCATATATTCTTTTAGTTATACGGTGATGATATTTATGAAAAAATATCAGCAATATTTTTAACGTTTTGGTTAATTGCGATGATTCCATAGATATTAGCGCTTAGATTGAATATCTACTGACTTGATAGACACTTTCTGGATAAGCCGTCTAGTTTTGAAGGTTAGGTCTTTGCCAAACTTCCAATAATTTGAAATTTACTAATCTAGCAAGAGCTGTAACTGATTATGTTCAGCTTCGATTTGGACACACCCGGCTGAAATATTTTTGCCCCTTTAGGTGCCTTGAAGTATTTATGAATATAACGTGAAGACATAGAAGATAAGAGAGCACTATAATCTAGACTGAATGTGACTGTTTCCCCTACAAATAATGGTTTCTGTGAAGATTCAAGGACAAGATGATCGCTGGTTGAGGACATGATCTTAATCCCATTCGGAGCCTTAAGACCGCTGACACAAACATCTTGGCGGCCTAATGCAAGAATAGCTTGTGAGACCACCCCTCTATCTTGAAGCCTTTGATTTTCACCAAAAGCATTTAACCCCCGATTTCCCCAAGGCAAAGTCGGTTTAATATTGGATTCAATCACTTCTGCGGTCAAAGAAACCGCGTCTGTATGTAAACCTTTGATATTTTCCTGCTCTAAAGGTTCACAGCCTAAAAAAATGGCTTCTCCTATACGAAGGTTATTTACTCGAGTTAGGCCAGTTCTCTGAAGAGCCCAGTTAACAGAAGCAGAATTTCCCCCTGAAATAATCTCTAGGCTGATTCCAAATGTAACTTCAATCCCATCGGCAAGATCAGAAAGAATCATCATATTTTGATCATCTGGAGCGACACCATACCGACAGGCCAAATTTGCACCAATTCCTTTTATTGTGATGTTCGGTAAAGAAATAATCTCACGGACAAAATCAATCATGCGATTCGGCATCACACCTTCTCTAAGATCGCCTAGCTCAACCATAATAATAATATCGTGACGACAATTTTGTTGTTCCGCTAAATATGAAAGCCTCTGAATAACTTCTACTTCAGAATTTAAACTCACGTCACTATACTTAATTACGCTAGCCGCTTGGCTTAGCATGGGTGTGCGTATCAGCATTTTAGGGATAGAAATGCCAGATTCTGTCATCTTTTGAAGATTTTCAATTCTTGAATCCGCTAACATTGTTGCGCCAGCATCAATAAGAACTTGTGCGATGATAGGGTGGCCGAGGAAGGCTTTTGTTACAGGCGTAATTGAGATGTTTTTCAGTGAGAGCTGAGTAATAAGGAACTGAGCGTTGTGGTGAATTTTCCCACAGTCGATGTCTAACCTAGGGTAGTTCACTCTTTTCCGGCCAGTTTACTTGCGATTATAGGGAAGGCTGACACTACGATGTTCAGTAGATGTTCAACAGGTTGTGATAATGCATCAGTAACAGGTATACCAAATTCGGTGTTATACCTATCTATCGCACGGTATGTTTCATCCAAAGACATACCTTCATGATTGAGCGTTAGTCCAATTACATTGGTATTAGAAAATGTTTCGATAAGATTGATTTCCGAGGCAATAGAGGGCATTGGGCAATCAGGAAAATCAATACGATATAAACGCTTAGGGGCGTGTTGTAATATCACACCTGTAGGACAACTGCCACGTAAGATAAAAGCGCTGGTTGAAAACGCAGGGTGACTTAAGGCTCCTTGCCCTTCAATAATAATCAAGTCAGGGGCCTCTTTCTCATAGGCCTGTACAATGACAGATTCCAACTCACCTGCACAAAATTGTGAAGGAACAGCATCAAGTGCAACGCAGTATTGTGCGCCTTGCATAATGCCCGTTTGACCGGTGGCAATAAGAACAACGTTAAGGCCTTTTTTTGTTAGTTCACTTGCCAATATCGTTGCTGTTGTTCGTTTTCCTAGCGCACAATCCGTTCCCATTACAGCAATTCTCGGACATTTAACGCTGTGTATTGTCCCGCTAAACGTTTTCATGTCACTTTTATTTTTGGGTTTGCGAGTATCTAATATTCGAACGTTATTCTTTAAGCTAGCTTCTAAAAATAGAGGATCATCGGTAAGAAATTCATGTAAACCATTAACAATGTTCATTCCTAGTGACATGGCATTTAAAATGATGCTTTTATCTATGTCAGATAAAAAGCCACTTGATGGCGCAATACCAAAAATGAAGTAGTCGGGAATGCTTTCTGCGTGATTGATAGCCTCTTCTGTATTAGCAAGGATAGGTATTCCATTGGCTTTGTTATCTAGTACTTCTCCAGTATCTAAGCTGGCAGATTCACTATCAATAACCGATAGAATACGATAGTTTAATGAATGCCTAACTAGACCATTAGCTGTTTTACCATCAATTTTACCGAAATTGCCTTCACAATATATAATCGCAGACGGGATGATAGGTTTTACTTTCTGAGCTAGAGGTAACCAAGGTGCTATACGGTGGGTGTCATTGTTAGTTTCTACATTTTCACTTCTAGTGAGTTTGAATATGTTTATTAACTTTGGGGTTGAGATGGGCATAACTAAAGCCTGTTGTGAGGCTTAGGAGGGCAACTAAGGAGTGCCGAGATGCGAGTTCGGAAAAGAAAAGAAGTCCCTACTAAGCGGTAGGGATAAAAACTAAGGTAACACACTTACTATACTTTTGTTGGTTATTATTAACACGCTTTCTGCATCCGTCACTTTCAAACCTTACTAGAGCTAATTGGGCAAATTTGGGCTCATTAATTCAGCAAGCTTTCTTTCGTGTTCCATGCTGTCTTCGTATCAATCATTGACCTAATAAATATTTGAATCTTTTAATCAGAAACGTCACTGCAATATCATTCAATACTGTCATTTTATACCTGTTATTTTTACCTATATGGCTCTAGATAGAGAAAGGAATGGAATGGACAGTATATTTGTCGCGATGGTTAGTTTCGCATTTGTTGGTGCAGTGACTCCTGGCCCTGTGAACCTGATTGCAGCTTCGACGGTCGCTCAACGCGGTAAGAATGTCGCAGTAACGTATGTGTTTGGAGCTTCGATAGCTTATACAATTGTTGTGTTTATCACTGGTATTACTCTAAATACCTTTGTTGAGTGGTTGCCCAAGGTCGAGCTTTGGATGCAGTTTATAGCGAGTGCATTCCTATGCTATCTTGCCTACAAGTTATATTCGGCTCCTTTGGAAAGTTTGAGTGTCGAAGATGGGCATCATTTAGGTTGGGCAAATGGGGCTTTGGTTCAGTTGTTAAACCCCAAAGCTTGGTTAGTGGCTATGTCAGGTGTTAGCCTTTTTGTTGTTGGACAGAACGAACAACAGTCATGGTTATGGATGTACACATTAGTTTCACTAATTGCTTGCTTGGTCGGTGTAGGCATATGGGCAGTAGTTGGTTCAATGCTCACCAATTACCTAAATGGCAAAAGAAGACAGCAGATATTTAATCGAGTAATGGCGATGATACTACTTGTGTCTGTAATCATGATTTGGAACTGAGAAAACATCTGGTATGAAAAGAGATAACAGTACTCGTTTTAAGCAAAACTCTGTTCTTCCGTGGGTAGAATTGCGAGTTGCGAATAAGAGCAACGCTTGCTACGGAGCTCACTCGCATGACGAGTTTTCCTTTGGTGTTATTCGCCAAGGTTGTGCTGTTTATAAAAATCGAAACAAATCTCATGTTATAGGGGTTGGAGACTTAGTAACAATTAACCCTTCTGATATTCATTCCTGTAATCCAGAGCAAGATGTATGGTCCTATAGCATGTTGTTTGTTAATGCTTTTAAAATGGGGCAGATGCAGCAAGATGTCTTACGTGAGAAAAGTCAGTGTATTAGCTTAGACTACCAGCCTTTCAACGCTGATTATGAACGCAATGAATCCCTGAAACATCAATATCTAACACTATTTTCTGCATTAGAAGATGAGTCTTCTAGCTTGAACATAGAGTCTTGTTTTTATGATTTTGTTGAGTCCAGTCTCTACAAATCGAGGTCAATCAAAGAAGAAAAACTCCTCGCTCCTCCTATCAAGCGTATCAAGGAAAAGTTACTTGATGGAATAGCAGAGCATCATGAACTTGAGAGCTTAGCGAAGGAAGCCGGGATGAGTCGATACCAGTTACTTAGAGCATTTAAGATCCAGTATGGGCTACCTCCTTACGCCTATTTGATGGATGAGAAGATAAAACGTTCTAAGGTGATGTTGAGAACGGGAAGCTCTCTAACAGAGGTGGCTCATAGTTTAGGCTTTTCAGATCAAGCTCACTTCCAACGCCAGTTTAAAAAGCGTTTGGCGGTTACTCCCAAATATTACCAGTCACATTTTATTGGTATGTGAATGTTTAACTGTTGGGAGTTGGAAGATAAATAGGAGAGAGTCAGACACATAGGAAGACGGAATTGCAAAAAAATGGGACGAGAATGCTCTCTCATGTAAACCTATATGCAATATGGTCTTCCAGTTTTTCCGTACCAGAACTTTAAAGTTTGATACTCCAAAATGCCATCGAATACGATTCTCTTAATGACTGGAGGATAATGGCTTTCTATACAGCGTCTAAGACATATAGTGCTTAACTGACTTCATCATTTTTTGGAATGATGGGCACTCTAAGTGAGATGGTTGAGGGCACGTCGCTACATGATTTAGACTATCTCGTACCGCTTTTAGCCGTTTAATTTGCGCATCAATCTCTATCGTTTTTTGAGTAAGCAAAACTCGATCAATAGCCAATTCATCGTTTTCATTAAACATCGTTGAAATTTCACTTAGTGATAATCCAGCCAAACGCCCTAAGGAGATAATATTCAGTTTATTCAACACATTTGGCGCGTATTGTCGTCGTAGTCCTTTTCTACCAATAGAATGAATAAGTCCGAGTTTTTCATAATATCTCAGTGTTGAAGGTTTTAACCCAGACTCACTAGACACGGTCGCAATATCCATAAAATCCACCATTGACTTAAAGTCAACTTCAAGTTGTATCATGCGAGCCAATCTACCAAGTTCTTGATGAAATACAATGAGGAATATCGAATGGATACAATGGACTGGCTACAAACAATTTTGATTGGTATTGGTGCCACTCTAATTATGGATGCATGGGCATGTTTTCAAAAACGAGTACTACGAATTCAGTCTCTCGATTATGCACTTGTAGCACGGTGGGTAAGTTTAATACCAAGAGGTCAGTTGATTCACCATACAATAATGGACACAACACCTATACAAGGAGAAAAAATTTTGGGTTGGAGCCTACATTATTTGATAGGTATCGTTTTCGCCTTAGTTCATGTATTACTATTGGGCGAAGTATGGCTAGTTGATCCGCATATGCTTCCAGCTCTAATAACTGGTATCGTTACCCTGATTTTTCCTTTCATCATCATCCAACCTTGCCTGGGCTTTGGGGTTGCAGCGAGCAAAACTCCCTCTCCATGGAAAGCTAGGGGACTCAGTTTATTGGCTCACAGCTTCTATGGAATTGGCCTATTCTGGTCGGCTTTGGTATTGAACTATCGTTTCTTGTGAAATTTAGTAGCCCCGATAACGAACTCTTTCCACTAAATGAGTGTTTTGATATAGGTGTAGTGTTCCTCCTGCAATAACTATTAGCTCGAGTATCAATACGTTGATATCCATTTTTTCGTAGTATTGATAACTGCATTAGTTGTCAGCAACAGAAAAAGGCCATGGAATCAGTTTACAGACAGTAGCTGCAGCTAAACCTCTTATTGCAAGTGGTGAGTTGGTAGGGCTGCTAACAGAGTGGGAGCCGAAACCTCTGGGCGTATATGTGGTGTATGCAAATCGAAAATATGTGACACCGCTTTTGTCCAAGATTGTTTTGGCTTAATAGCAAAAAGGCGAACCACTCGGTTCGCCTTTACTCTCTGTAACTTAGTTAGTCACAAAATTTATTAATAGTCATCAACAGATTCAATCGCTACTCGTAGCTTTCAATGCTAGGGCAAGAACAGATTAGGTTGCGGTCACCATAGACGTTGTCTACTCGGTTAACTGTTGGCCAGTATTTTGACTCTTTCGTTTGCTTACTTGGGAAGCAAGCAATTTCACGTGAATATGGGTGATCCCACTCTGTGCTTGATAGATCAACTTGAGTATGAGGAGCGTTAACCAATGGGTTGTTTTCCAGTGGCCAAACACCGTTATGAACTTGGTTGATTTCTTCACGAATTGCGATCATTGCATCACAGAAACGGTCTAGCTCAGCTAAATCTTCAGACTCCGTTGGCTCTACCATTAATGTACCAGCAACAGGGAAGGACATAGTTGGTGCATGGAATCCGTAGTCCATTAAACGCTTAGCTATGTCTTCTTCGCTGATACCTGTTTCTTCTTTTAATGGGCGAATGTCGATAATACATTCATGGGCTACACGGCCATTTTTACCACGGTACAATACTGGGTAGTGTGGGCGTAGGCGTTCCATCACATAGTTAGCGTTCAGAATGGCCACTTTGGTTGCATCAGTTAGGCCTTCTGTTCCCATCATTGCAATATATGCCCATGAAATAGGAAGAATAGAAGCACTGCCGATATCGGCTGCTGAAACCGCATAGTCGGTGCCTTCAACGCCATCTTCGATATGACCCGGAAGGAATGGTGCTAAGTGAGACTTAACGCCAATTGGTCCCATACCCGGACCGCCACCACCGTGTGGAATACAGAACGTTTTGTGTAGGTTCAGATGCGAAACATCTGAGCCGATGAAGCCCGGAGAAGTTAGGCCAACCTGAGCGTTCATGTTTGCACCGTCTAGGTAAACCTGACCGCCTGCTGCATGTACCATGTCACAAACTTCACGTACTTGCTCTTCGTAAACACCGTGTGTAGAAGGGTAAGTGATCATAATGCTTGATAGATTGTCTTTGTGTTTTTCAATCTTATCTGCAAGGTCGCCCAAATCGATGTTTCCGTTCTCATCACATTTAACTACAACCACTTTCAATGAAACCATTGATGCTGTAGCTGGGTTAGTACCATGTGCAGAGCTTGGGATTAAACATACGTTGCGATGACCTTCACCACGGCTTTGGTGGTAACGTTGAATCGCAAGTAGGCCAGCATATTCGCCTGAAGCACCTGAGTTTGGTTGAAGAGAAAATGCATCGTAGCCTGTAATCTCACATAGCTTCTCTTTCAGATCATTCGCTAGAGCGGTATAACCAGCAGCTTGTGCTTTTGGCGCAAACGGGTGTAGTGCTCCGAACTCAGGCCATGTCACTGGGATCATCTCTGCAGCCGCGTTCAGTTTCATCGTACAACTGCCCAGTGGAATCATACCGTGAGTCAGAGAGAAGTCTTTGTTTTCAAGTTTCTTCAGGTAACGCATCATCTGCGTTTCACTACGGTGCGTGTTAAACACTGGGTGAGTCAGATACTTAGAAGCACGACGGCAGTTCTCAGGAATAGCCGCGAATTCATTACTTGCGATTGTGTTTGAAAGTTCAGAGATATCTTCTTTAACGTCGAAGATAGCAAACAAAGTTTCGATATCTGCAAGTGTTGTCGTTTCATCGAAGCTAATACCAAGCTGATTTGAAAGTTTGCGTAAGTTGATATCCGCTTGTTGTGCTTTTAGATAAACAGCATCAGTGTTGCTACCAGTATTGATAGTAATCGTGTCGAAGAAGCTGTTGTGTGCAAGCTCGTAGCCTGATTTAGTTAAACCAGCGGCAAGGATTGCTGTTAAATGATGAGTACGACGAGCAATCTTCAATAAACCTTCTGCGCCATGGTATACCGCGTAGAAAGAGGCCATGTTTGCAAGCAGAGCTTGAGCTGTACAGATGTTCGAGGTCGCTTTCTCACGACGAATATGTTGTTCGCGAGTCTGCATTGCCATACGAAGTGCTTGGTTGCCTTTGCTGTCAATGGATACGCCGATAACACGGCCTGGCATAGTACGTTTGTAAGCTTCGCGAGTTGCCATAAACGCAGCATGCGGACCGCCGTAACCCATAGGTACGCCAAAGCGTTGAGCAGAACCGATTACTACGTCTGCGCCCATTTCACCTGCTGGTTTTAGTAGAGTGCTCGCCAAAAGATCTGTGGCTACTGTTACTAACGTTTTGTTTGCGTGTGCTTTTTCGATGATATCGGTTAAATCGCGAACTTCACCTGTAGTGCTAGGGTATTGAACAAGTGCACCGAAAACATCTTGCTCTGCAAGGAAATCGATTGCGCCGATAATAACTTCAAAACCAAAGAACTCTGCACGAGTCTTCACCACTTCGATAGTTTGTGGATGAACATCATCCGCTACAAAGAAGTTGTTGCTCTTGCTCTTACCTGCGCGTTGACACAGAGTCATTGCTTCAGCTGCCGCTGTAGCTTCATCAAGTAGTGATGCGTTGGCAATGTCCATACCCGTTAGGTCCATTACCATTTGCTGGTAATTCAACAAAGACTCTAAACGACCTTGAGAGATCTCTGGTTGGTATGGTGTATATGCGGTATACCAGCCTGGGTTTTCAAGCACGTTACGTAAGATTACGTTTGGCGTGAAAGTGTTGTAGTAACCCTGGCCAATGAATGTTCTTTTGACTTGGTTTTGCTCTGCGAAAACACGCATAGCAGCAAGCATGTCTGCTTCGCTTTTTGCTGGAGCAAGATTAAGCGGAGATTCTAGGCGAATGTTTGATGGAACCGTATCTGCGATAAGTGCGGTTAAGCTCTCAGCCTTGATGGTCGCAAGCATCTTTGCTTGATCGTTATGATTAGGTCCATTGTGTCGAGCAACAAATTCATTTTGCGTGCTTAGGCTATGAAGTAGTTCAGTCATTTTCCCTTTACCTTCTAAACCACGAGACAACTCGCTTGCGTGGCTTTGAAAAAAGCTGCCCAAATGGACAGCTTTCCTGTTGTATAAATTAGTCTTCTTCGATTGAGCTCAGATACTCTTCGGCATCTTTAAGATCGTCAAGCTCTGCAGGATCGGACATTTTTACTTTCACAATCCAGCCGCCTTCATAAGGTTCTTCGTTGATAAGCTCAGGGCTATCTTGTAGCTCTTCATTTACTTCAACTACCACACCAGATACTGGTGCATAGATATCAGAAGCTGCTTTTACAGATTCAACAAGTGAAAAGCTGTCTCCAGCATCAATCTCTGTATCTGTTTCTGGTAGTTCAACGAAAACCACATCACCCAGCATTTCTTGAGCGTGCTCAGAAATACCGATAGTTACAGTGCCATCACCGTTGTCACGAACCCATTCATGGCTTTCTGTAAACTTCAGTGTATTGTCCATTGCTAATTCTCCAAAAAAGTATCCAAACTGTACTACCGATTGAATGGAGCCTTGAGTATTAACGTTCCATTCAATCTTCAAGCATTATCAAATGTTTTGTTGTCGACAGACTTTTTAGATAGACCTTATCAACAACGATTTCAAATTCTAAACAGCTTAAACCTATCTATTCGTGATGATGTGTGAATTCCACATCAAAAGTAATGATAGGCATCTCTGATGCAAAAAGAGATGATTTATTTTGTCTATGCTTCGCTTCAAAAATTCTGAATGGTTGTGCTCTTGGTATTGTGATTATTGCTTGAGCTTCGCAATGTGAACTCGGTCGATTCTGATAAGCATTTTGTTAAGTAAAAATGTTAAATTTAACCGGTTCAGCGATACCACCATTATTGGCTTAGCTAACAAGCCAGTAACATACTCTTTGGTGTGACAACAATCAATGAAAAATTTCCTATAGGAAACATGCATGACGTTTTTGTTAGCCAAAGCACGCTTTATTTCAATATGTGCTCTTTAATGAATCAATAGCTTTGTGCCACAATGATTTTCAAATACAGGAATGCTATTCATTAGAGGGAAAGCATGTCAGAAGACATTTATGATGAGTACCCATCAATGATACTTGCCAAAGAAGCAAGTGAACAAAATATAGAACCTTTAAAACTTGGGCAGAGAATAAAAGATATCCGAACAAAGTTAGGGATCACGTTAGAAGAAGCAAGTAATCGAACGGGTTTGGCTCGCTCGACATTAAGCAAGATAGAGAATGAACAGATTTCGCCAACTTTCCAAGCTATGCAAAAGTTGGCTCATGGTTTGCAAATCGATATGCCTCAACTATTTGAACCGCCTAAGAAAATACTGGCGACAGGGCGTAGAGATATAACAAAAAGCAGTGCTGGGAAACCGCATCCGACACAGACCTATGAACATGAACTTTTAGCCACTCAGTTATCAAATAAGAAAATGATGCCATTTAAAAGTCGAGTTCGAGCTCGTGCTTTTGAAGAGTACAGTGACTGGGTTCGCCATGACGGAGAGGAGTTTCTTCTTATTCTCGAAGGTGTGGTTATGTTCTATAGCGAGTTTTATGAACCTGTCCGCCTAGAAGAGGGTGACAGCGTCTACTATGACGCCACAATGGGGCATATGCTGGTTTCATTAAGTGAAGATGATGCTCATATTCTCTGGGTAACCGCAAAATAGACTCAAAAATACAAAGTTTCCTATAGTGAAGGCAAACGTTTGCATTTTGTTTTGATTTGAAGAAAAATACGCCGCATTGATGTTTATAGAATCAATGCGGCGTTTTTGTTGCTTACTCAGAATGTGATTGAGTTGTTAACTTAGATCTTAGTCACTGTTTGAAACTTGTTAATCAGAGAAAACAGGCGCATTCTTGTTTACTATTGGAAACATGGTTTCCGCTTTATGGAACTTTTGCTTTTTGAGATGGCTGACTCTACGTATAAGAGCTTGGCAAAATGGAGAATAAAATGACTCAAGAACATGCGACTCAGGAACTTCTAGTTACTCCTTTACATGCTTTGCACATTGAAGTTGGTGCAAAGATGGTTCCTTTCGCAGGCTATGATATGCCTGTTCAGTATTCACTAGGCGTAAAAAAAGAGCACTTGCATACTCGCGAGGCTGCGGGACTGTTTGATGTTTCGCATATGGGTCAGCTTCGTCTGCATGGTGTAGGTGCTGCTCAAGCACTAGAAACTCTAGTTCCTGTGGATATCGTGGACTTGCCTCAAGGCAAGCAGCGTTACGCATTTTTCACTAATGAAGAAGGTGGTATTTTAGACGACCTTATGGTCGCTAATTTAGGTGATCATCTGTTCGTGGTCGTTAATGCGGCTTGTAAAGAACAGGATATCGATCATCTGCAAGCTCATTTACCTTCTGAGGTTGAACTTGAAATTATTGAAGACAGAGCACTGTTAGCACTTCAAGGCCCAAAAGCCGTCGAAGTTCTAGCTCGTCTGCAACCTGCTGTAGCCGATATGCTCTTTATGGATATTCAGCAAGTTAGCATTGATGGCATTGAATGCATTGTTAGCCGCAGTGGTTACACCGGCGAAGATGGCTATGAGATTTCAGTTCCAGCTGACCAAGCTCAAAAACTGGCTCGTAAGCTGATTTCATTTGAAGAAGTTGAATGGATTGGTCTGGGTGCTCGTGACTCTCTACGCCTAGAGTGTGGTTTATGTCTATACGGACATGATTTAGATACAACAACTACGCCAGTAGAAGCAAGCTTGCTATGGGCGATTCAGCCAGTACGCCGCACAGGCGGTGCACGAGAGGGCGGTTTCCCTGGTGCTGATATTATCCTCAATCAGATCGCGACTAAAGATGTGGCACGCAAACGCGTTGGTTTAGTTGGTCAGACTAAAGCACCAGTACGTGAAGGTACCGAGTTGTTTGATGCAGATGGTCAACATATTGGTGTCGTTACTAGTGGCACGGCAGGCCCAACAGCGGAGAAACCAGTGTCTATGGCTTATGTCCGCACTGATTTCGCCACAGTCGGTACAGAAGTATTTGCAGAAGTTCGTGGCAAGATGCTCCCGATGTTGGTAGAAAAAATGCCGTTTGTACCGCAAAGATACTACCGCGGTTAAGTGAATCTAAATAAATAGGTTAGTCCTAAGAGTCGTAAGTCTAGTCTTACGGCTCTTTTTTATTTACATTAGCCGTCTAAAATAATTAATACCAGATGTAAGTTACGGATGAATATTATGAAGAACAAGGCTGTTTTGTTGTCCACCCTGATAGGGATGAGTTGCCATCTAGCTGCTTCTGAAGATTATCAGGCTTATATTGTGAACGGCACCGACGCCAGCATCACAACTTTTCCTTCCTATGTGGCTCTGTTTGTTGATTTGATCGATTACAACAACACCTATTATGAGGGGAATTATTGTGGTGGAACAATTTTGAATTCCACTCATATACTCACTGCTGCTCATTGTGTTTATAGCGCGGACCCAGACAACAACCTTTATTCGCTGTTTACTACTGTTGTTCCGGACTTACAGTATGAGAGTTATTTTCCGTACAACATCACTGAAAAGAAACGCGTAGCTAAAATCTATTATCGGGATGATTACAACAATTCTACGCTGAATAATGATATCGCGATTCTGCAGTTAGAATCTCCATTAACAACGATCAACACTAGTCATTACGCTAACAGACCTTCCACTGGTACGACTTACCGTAGTAGCTCTGAGACTTTCTATGCAGTAGGGCATGGCAATACTAAAACAGGAGTGGATGAGAAAGATTATTTGCAGAAAGCCTCTCTAAAATATGTGGATAATAGTTCATGTAATTACAGCAACATGACAGACACCAAATTATGTATGGAAGGGGTAGTAAGTCCGTCAAATGGTTTAGAAGCCAGTACTTGCCAAGGTGATTCCGGAGGACCTCTATATTGGTATTCTGGTAGTAATTATATTCAAGTCGGATTAACCAGTTTTGGTCCTTCGACGTTTTGTGGTGATGCTAGCTTTAATTCTACTTCAGTCTTTACCGAAGTTTATGACTATCAAGCTTGGATTGACACCGTGCTAGCGGGTACCGAAACAGCAAAATATATCGCGACCGATGCAAAAAGACAGGCATATGTAGACAGTATCGGAAAAGAACCTTCTAGCTCAGGAGATTCTGGCGGAGGGGCATTGGGTTTTATGTCGCTATTATTTATGAGTCTTTTTGCGCTAGTAAGGCGCAGTATTCAATAAAATATCTAAATTTCCTTTCAACCATTTCTTAAAGTCGTTGTCATAGAGATACACGTGCTCGACGACATTTTTTTCACATCGCTCCCGGCATAATTCACCTGCTTTCTAGTTAGTGAGATCTAGTTCTATAGTTTATGTTTTCCAGCTTGTTTACATAATCATTACATGCACAATGGTCATCATATATTGATAGTAATATTTTTATAAATAATTAATTATAAAAGAGAATATCTTGAATAGATTTAAATTTTTATTGGGGCCAATTTACCCTTTAGCCGCAGCTTCCGTTGCGATGATTGTTTTGTTTACTCTTTCACGCATAGGATTGTCCTTATGGCATTTCGACCGTGTATCAGACGCTCACGGATGGGTTGAGATCCTACTGAGTGGGTTGCGTGTTGATTTCGCGTCTGTATCTTATCTTTTTATTCTTCCAGCCCTATTAGCTTCACTTCTTTCAGGTGATCACGTCATTGGTCGTGTGTGGAACTGGATTCTTAGGATTTGGATAACGGCTGGTTTGTGGTTAGTGGTTTATATGGAAGCCGCGACACCGCCTTTTATCATTGAATACGATTTGCGACCTAATCGATTGTTTGTTGAATATCTTATTTATCCTAAAGAAGTATTTGGCATGCTTTGGTCAGGCTACAAGCTTGAGCTATTTTTGGGGCTCGCTGTAAGTGCCATAACGCTTATTGTTGGTTGGAAATGGTCTGCGTCTGTCGTTAAATCATTAACATACCCACGTTGGTACTGGCGGCCTTTGATTGCTGTTGCTGTGGTTGCTTTATGCTTGATGGGGGCTCGTTCATCTCTTGGACACCGTCCATTAAACCCTGCGATGGTGGCATTTGCTGCTGACCCTTTAGTGAATGACTTGACGTTAAACTCCTCTTATTCCGTAATATTCGCAGCCAAACAAATGGGCTCAGAAGCGAGCGCATTTGAGTTTTATCCAAAAATGGATAAGCAACTGATTGTTGAACAGATCAAAGATTCTATGAATATTAATTCAAAAGCATTCGCTGATAATCAAAAACCAACACTGGCTAATCATGTTGCGTCTTATACCGGTCCAAGAAAGAATGTTGTGATTCTGTTGTTGGAGAGCCATGGGGCACGTTACGTAAAGAGTTTGGGTGGTATTGATGCTTCTCCAAATCTGGACAAACTGATTCAAGAAGGCTGGGCATTTACAAGAATGTACGCTACAGGTACTCGCTCAGTTCGCGGTATCGAAGCGGTAACAACAGGCTTTTCTCCGACACCAGCTAGAGCTGTAGTTAAACTGGGTAAGAGCCAGACGAACTTCTTTACCATCGCTAATCTGTTGAAAGCAAACCAATACCACACTCAATTTATCTATGGTGGGGAAAGTCATTTCGATAATATGAAGAGCTTTTTCTTAGGTAATGGCTTTGTCGATATGCAAGATTTTCCAACATTTTCTTCTCCAAAATATGTTGGCTCTTGGGGAGCTTCGGATCAAGACCTCTTTACGAAAGCCGATGAACAATTTGCACAGCTATCAAAAACAGAACAGCCGTTTTTTAGTTTGGTGTTTACCTCTTCTAACCATAGCCCGTTTGAATATCCAGATAGTGTTATTGAGCCACACAACCAACCTAAACAAACCGTAGAAAATGCGGTTAAGTATGCTGATTATGCGTTAGGAGAGTTTGTCGAAAAGGCGAAGAAATCTAAATATTGGAACAACACTGTTTTTGCAGTGATTGCGGATCATGATGCTCGTGCGACGGGGACGCTCCCAGTGCCAATAGGACACTTTAAAATTCCTGCGGTGATCTTCGGTGGTGGTATTGAGCCTCAAATGGATGATCGCTTGGTGAGTCAAATAGATTTGGTACCGACACTACTATCGTTGGCTGGCATCAGTAGCCAGAACCCTATGATAGGACATGATTTAACACATGAAGTCCCTGTTGAAAAACAACGAGCAATGATGCAGCGCGATAAGAACTTTGCTTGGATGACAGCAGATAACGAGGTGGTGATTATTCAGCCAGAGAAGGGCATTTCTACTTACACTTATAATCCAAATGAAGATTCGTTGACCGCAGCACCTCTCAGTGAAGCGACGGTGATTAAAGCTCACGCCAACGCTATGTGGGGGAATTTAGCATTTGACAACAATTACTATACGGCTCAAAAGAGCTACGCTGTGAATCAATAACAAGAATCTCCTCAAGCAGTTGTTTTTGGCACTGCTTGAGGAATAACGTCACTTCTAAGCAGTGTATAGCGGCTAGCGCTGGCAACAGACAGGGGTTTAGAGAACCAATAACCTTGAAAATAAGATGCGCCCATGTCTTTGTATTTTTGGAACATGGCTTGATCTTCAATACCTTCAAACACAATATCAATCCCTTTTGAGCGGCATAATTGAGTAATAAACTGTAGATACTGCTCATAAGCATCATTGGTCATCGACTTCGTTGTCATCACTCTATCTATCTTAATTTGTTTTAGCGGTAAGCCTAAGAAGCTGTGAATCGAACTGAAACCGGACCCAAAATCATCAAGTGACAACGAAAATCCCATACTGCTGAGAATATAAATCTGGTTTAGTGCATTCTTGTTCCCGTCGAGCATGACGGTCTCTGTTAGTTCCAGAACAATGGATTTTGGTTCGACATTAGAATTTACAGCGAGAGTAAAAAGATTGGTTGGGAAGTTAGTGTCTAAGAGTTGCAATACCGAAACGTTTACGTTTACGCGTATGTTGGCTTTGTTTAATTGGTTGTAGCGACTAATGAATTCACACGCTTTAGCAAAAACTAAATACCCCAGCTCATTAATCAGTCCTTTTTTTTCAGCAATAGGAATAAATTCATCGGGGTATATTTCGCCATAACCTTTAGACCTCCACCGGACTAAAGCCTCGAAACTGGCAACTTTGCCATTGGCTGCGTTGATTATGGGTTGGAACTTTACACTCAGAGAGCGAGAGTGTATTGCTTCTTTAAGTTCTTTCTCAATAAAAAAGAAACGGTCAACACTGTTCTGAGTTCTGCCAGTATAGATCTCAATACGAGAGCAATTGTTTTCACCTGCAAATTGGCAAGTTCTCGAAGCTATACTTAAGCACTCAGAAGGCGTTAAATTGGTGTCTATGTAAGGATAAACACCAATACTAATTTTGTCCCCATACAACTTGCCATATTCGAGTGTAGATTCTGCATAGTGCTTAAGGATATTTTGGCAAAGTCGTTGAAGTTCTCCAGTGGTGTAGTCGCCGTAAAGCAACACAGCAAAATCATCGGAACGTACGCGATAGTGCTCGCAATCATCATCAGGAAGTACACGTAACGCACCCGTTAAGTGTTCAATAATCTGCTGAAAAACATCTGTGCCATATTGGTTAAGATATGACTTAATATCGTCGATCTGGATATAGATAAGGGCGGCGTTTAGTTGTGGTTTTTTGGCGAGGGCTTCTATGTCGTGTATCAGTTTGGTTCTATTTGAAAGACCAGTGGCGTTGTCAAAAAAGGCTGCTTGGTGGAGATAGGATTCCATCAGTTTTTGGTCGGAGATATCTCGATGACTTCCAATCATAAAGGCATGCCCGCATATGTTTTTTGTCGTTGCGACACCTTCAACCCATATGTACTGTCCATTAGTCTTTCTTAAACGGTACTGAGTAACGACATTCCCACCTTCATCAATATGTTGGCCGATTCGGCTATCAAGCAACGCTGCATCTAAAGGGTGTACTATGCTGAACCAATCTGAGAGTTCAATAGTCTTCGATTCGAATCCGAATTGATGATAAAACTCAGGATTATAAAAAGTCATTAAACCCTGTTCATCCATATAGAAAACACCGTGTTTAAACACGTCGAATATATGCACTAAACGCTTTAAATACGTGTCATCTAGAGCATTCTCTATAACAGATAATTTATCTTGTTTTAACGACATAACCGCATACCAACTCTAACAACTGCTAACCATAATGCGAAAAATGGATGAAAGAAATATGAACCTAAAACATCTGTAAGGCTAGAGCTTTAGAGCATTAATCCTAAACGATGTTTCAATTTAAATCTAAATGAATAGTGATTCAATTATTGATAATAATAATTGTTGCTAATCGTGCTATAGCGCAAGCTTTAATAACAAAAAGTACACTTGTAATAGCGCATCTCTTTGATGTTTAAAACAATAGACCTATAAAAATGCGGCTAAGCGCCGCATTTTTGTTTTCGTCAGAAATGTGTTTAGCGTTCCCAATACGCCTCTTCCAAACTGTCTTCGCGTTCAGGCAACGATCGAGATAAGCGAGGTGAGTGCTGTGTTAACACTTCATAGCTGACACGGTTTGCGTATTTACATACCTGAGAGAGAGAAGAGTAAGTCAGATATGGCTGATCGTGCTTAACGGAATTTGGCACATTAATCAGATGGAAGGCGTTGGCCGCCATATCATGCAACAGCGCAGATAAAGCACCGTCACCCGCTCCGTTGGTATTCTTTATTTCTAGTGGACCACCAAGATAAGGGCCAATGTGTGAATAGATTTTGACTGGGTTTGTACAGTCATTTTTGCGCATGGCACGGCTGAATTCGTACTTATTAAACTCTGGAATGTTGCCCGGAAGTAGTGGTAGTTCTGTTTCACGCTTACTGGATTCGTCAGTATAACCAGCCATAAACAAGCCGATTGGTCCTGCGGTACAGAGAACTAAATCGACCCATTGAAGAGCGGCGTCTGATGCAAGAAGCGGATCTTTATGCCCCGTTAACGCTTCACCTTCTTCTTCATTCATAGCCACGACAGTGACGTTTTCCTTTAGAAACTCTTGCCACCATTTCTCATTGCCCTCAATGACGTACTTGGTGCCCAGAGTTAACACTACAGGAATGTTGTTTGCCTTGGCTAATTCAATCGCTCGTTGAACCGCTTGAGGCATAGGATCTTCAGGCTTTCCACGCATAAGATAAGAAGAGACAACCAAAGCCGACGCTTTTTCGAATACTTGCTCAGGAATACTATCCGGACGCAACTTATTCATGTGGCCTTCATTTATCGCAAAGGTACGTTCGCCATCTTCGGTGATTAACGTATAGCAACGACCTATAGGTCCATCAACCGTTTGAAGATGATTGAGGTTCATGCGTGAAGAAGTTCGACATAAGTAACGATAGGCAAATGAACCTACTTCGATGTTTTTAGACATAACACCAAGAAGCACAGATTTGCTATCTGCCAGCACGGAATAGTTGTGTAGCGTATTGCCAATGGTGTCACCCGGATGTTGATGGGTGATGAGATTCAGCTCAACCAGCTCCCTATATAAGGCATCTGCTTTAGCCTCTTCTAGGACAAGAGAATGACCTTTGCTCAAATTGTATTTGGCTAAGAAATCGTTATCGACTCGAGCTTCTATATCAACAATTGTTTGGCCAACACCAACGATAGTTGGACGATGTAGCTTTGGCGCCTGCTGAATGTGGTTGAGTAGTGGATCTCGAGCATGTGTCGGAAAGTAGTGCTTAGATTTACGCTGTCCGGGAAACTTCATCTTGACTGTAAGGGGAAAGAAATATTTCGTGCATAATATCACAAATATATTTTTATATTTTCATTTTATTACACGGAAAATGGTTTTGTGGGTACCACTTTCCGTGCATCTGACTCATTGTTGAGTGGTATTTTGACTATCTGGAAAAGCGTTATAGGCTTTTGTGCCCCAAAGTGGAACAGTTGACAGGCTGTGTTTAAAACTACCATCCGTTTCTTTAGTCGTATAGGACAAATAAAGAAGTGTTTGATTTTCTGCGTCAAAAATACGTCTGACTTTCATAGTCTTAAAGAAAATACTCTTCGACTGCTTGAACACTACCTCACCAGATTTACTCTTATCGATTGATGCGATCATGTCCGGAGTGATATCGCCCGTTTGTCGACACGAGATTGAGCTGTCACTCGGGTCTGAAAGACTTAAATTTGCTTCGATGGACGCTATATGGCAAGTCACACCCTGTATTTTGTCATCATGAAGCGATGCGATTTTAATGTCCTTCATGGTAAATACGCCTAGAGATACATCACCAACTTCATTATCTGAACATCCAACTAGTAGAGTAGACAGTCCTACCATCAAAAGTAACTTTTTCATTGCTTATCCTATGGTGCCGCATACAAAGTTGAACTTATCATAACTCAAGTTGCAAACAGATGCCGAAGCAAATATCTGACTGTAAATAAAGAAAGATGTGTAGATGAGATATCAAGACTTGTGAGATTGAGTGTACCTAAGTATCCTTCGCTTATTCATTACTGCTAAATGTGGTTTTAGCGTAAGTACTTCAATAGAAGAATATTTCATGACAGATTCCTATCCAAACGTCGTTAAAGTGAAAAATCAGTGGCTGTTTGATCAAGTTGAGGTTGAGTTTCCGACGCCTGAAAGTTTAAAAGGCAGAGCCATTTATCAGTCTCTTTGTGAAGAGAATACTGTGACTCCGTTGATTCAAAGTACGCAAGAAACAGACATCAATTTAGATGAAATATATCTGGTTGATTTTCATCGTTTGACTGTGATGTTCTCATTACTTCAAGCGTCGCGAGGACGTGATGAACAAGAGCAAAATTATCTGTTGGAGTTTTTCACCCAAATTATCTTCTCTGAGCCTTGTTATCTTTATGTCGGATTTAAGCAAGCTGAACCCGTGGCTGCTGCTTTAATTACACAAGCTGAAAATGAACTCTTGATATCAGATATTGTTGTTAAAGATCTTACCTATAGTTCTGTTGAGCAATTCTCTCAAGCAGTAACACAAAAGTGGCTAAAAAGTAACGAATTTTCAGGCTCATTCTATATCGAACACTAATATAAAACAGTCAATTGAGTCAGAAATTTCCGGTTTGTTTTAAACAGTGACGGTGCTACAAAATATCAACATTGCTGCGTAAGCAGATTTCAAATTGTTAACTGAATCATTTTTCCTATTGTTTTTGTATTTAAACTGCATAGAAAGGAGAAATATTATGGTTGGCAAAAAGACGAATTGCGTTATTTTCGATTGTGAAGGTACATTGGTCGACAGTGAACGCTTATGTTGTGAAGCCCTTGTGCAAGTCTTTAATGAAATTGGGGCAGAGCTATCTATCGAAGATATTATTGATAACTTTGAAGGTGGCAAAATTGCCGACATTATGCATTCCACTTTGCAACTAGCAGAAAAAACTGCGGATATTGATGTGTTGGAACAGCGATATCGTGAAGTGTTGGAACCTCTCTTCTTACAGAGGCTCACACCAATGCGCGGTGCAGTTGCATTGTTAGATTGGCTTAGAGAAACAGAGACAGAATTTTGCGTTACATCGAACGCGCCCAAAGACCGTATTGAATCGATTCTAAAATCGGCAGGTTTATACAGCTATTTCCAAGGAAAAATCTTTTCAGCCTTCGAAGCAAATAGTTGGAAACCAGAACCGGATTTGATCCGCTATTGCGCTATGAATATGGGCTTTATGTTAGATGAATGTGTTTACGTTGATGATACGCACAAGGGTGTGAAGGCGGGGCTTAATGCCGGTGTAACCACCTTTCAAATCACGCCTTTAACTTGGCAAAATAGAGTGTCTCACCCCAAAGTTACAGTGCTAGAGAGCTTAGAACAACTAACCTTGTATTTAGCTTAAGATTGATATTAAAAATTCAATTAATGAAGCGTGTTCTCCGGCACGTGGATGTACGGGGTTAGCACCAGGTTAGTGGCTAATATTGTAGGCTCAATGTTACTCAATTCTTCCGTGTGGAAACCACATTTGCCACAGAGAAATTTTTCACCGCTTTCAGACAGCATATATTCATCACTTTGACACAGTGGACAGCACTCGATCATTTTCATCACACATTCTCTTCAAATAGTTTTTATTATTTAGTTTTAGCTATTGCTTCTTTTATGCTCAGAATAAACGGAATGTCGGTCGGTGATTGTTATAATTACATTATTCTTTCATTTTTTGAGATTCAATTCATAAATCTATGAATTGAGTTTGTTGATTTCTAAACCTTAATTAACGAACTCAGTGATTTTGATAGAAACTTCAAATACACAAAAAGAAAAACTTTAGTGGGGTCGAAGAAATGGATGATAAATTCTGTATGGTTTTAACCACAACAAACAGTCAAGATGTAACCCAGCAACTGATTCGATATCTTTTATCAAACCAATTGGCTGCATGCATTCAAACAATGCCTATCAACAGTCATTACATTTGGGAAGGTGAGGTATGTAATGATGAAGAGATCCTTCTAGTGATAAAAACCCAATCCAAATTATTCGAGCAAATAACGGAATCGATTGAGCAGTTTCATAACTATGAAGTTCCACAAATTGTTCAAGTGCCTATTACTGATGGCTTCAACCCTTACTTGCAATGGATCGAAGCCAATACGAATTAGGCAGTTAATCGATTGGGGTTAATTCGAATCTGTACTGCGAGTAATGACAATGAGGCTAATGCACCTAAGGTATCGCACAGCATATCTTTTTGGGCATCCCAGATATCACCTTGAGAACCTAAGAAGGCGATACCTTCGTCCCCGCCAGCCAAATCTGCATACCACCATTCAACAATTTCGTAGCCAGCGGCAATACTCATAATACAAAACAGAGCATAGCTACTGGCAAAAAAAGGTTTAGCCAGTTTGTTTCGTATAAGCAGTTCGGCAATTGGGTATGCGTACAAGCCTATGGAAAAGTGCGCGACACGATCAAAGTTATTGCGCTCTGAACCAATGAGGGTATTGAACCAATCAAAAGGAACTTCTGAGAAGGTATATTTAGCGCCAATCGTGTGAAGAGTCAGCCAGACAAAAAACAGGGTATAAGACGTTGTACTCAATCTCTGTTTCATTGAAACCAGCCACACAATCACAAGAATCAATAGCGCGGGTATAATTTCTGCAACCCATACTGCTCGTGATGCCGGTGATATGGCGGAAAAGATAAACACGGCTGTATATGCCAGAGTAAGTAGTGTCAGGCTTCTCGGTACTGTCATAGTTCAAATATCCTTTACTCAATTTCATAAAACATGTTTACATCATTTGAAACAGTGTTCAATTAAGTTGTAGTAAAAATCGAGTAGATTAATCTTAGAGGTAATTAGGAATTACTCGTATTCTAGAGATGAAAAGTTGAATAAAGGTCAAAGCCTTAATAGTTTCGTCCTATTCTTACTCGACAAAAAGCCTCTCATGGCTTTGAATAAAAGAAGGGAAAATTGAGAGAAACTATATGACTGAAGCACAGCAATTGTCTGCATCGTTTCGCAACTATGTTGAGAATCCTTTATTGTGGCCAATTTTGGAAGTGTTGAAACGGCAACCATCTGGTTGGAAAGTTCATACGCTTGCGGCGCATTTGGGTGAACTTGAACTGATGCCGACACTCGATGAAGCTCCAGAAAAAGATTTGTTCAAACGTAATTTTCTTATCATGAATGCGCTTTACCAACTGCAAGAGACTCTCTATCCAAAGCAATGGCTTCAAGTTGAGGCTATGGATATTATTCTGATGCCGATGTTTCGCAATGCCTCCCACGTAATTGATGTTGAAGATCCTTTGCGCGAATACTATTCACAGTGGGAGCACTATGAAGCAAGCGAAGGGGAAGTTAAACGCCTTCTCAATGAGTTTTGGACTCGCTATCGTAAGTTTGTTGGTGGCAGTAGCAAAGACTTAAATCGACAACAAGCCTTACGCTTATTCGAACTCCACGATGATGCTACACACTTTGAAATCCGCAAAACTTGGCGAAAACTCGCGTTAAGATGGCATCCGGATAGAGATAACGGCAATGCGGAAAAATTTAGGATCTTATGTGAGGCTTGGAACATTCTGCGCCAAGAGGCATAAAAATCTTTGACCAGAAAAAACAGCGCAAATTTGCGCTGTTTTTGTTTCGATAATTCTTAATTCTTAATTCTTGAACTTAGCTTTGCGCATACGATTCAGTGCTGCCATTGCATCCAGTATGCGAGGTTTCGCCAAATCGCCATGGTTTGGCATGTTCTCGTGCCAGTTGTCGTTAAGAAAGGCTTCGAAATCTTTAGCTGGGTTTTTCGACCAACCTGGCATCTGTGCAAGCTGGAACCAAAGCCAACCGATAGCATTAACTTCAGAAGGTGACTCTATCTGCTCAAGAGCGCTTAAGTCAGTAAACTCTTTGCCAAAGCGAAGTGAATCTGTGCCTTTTGCAGATACTCGGAATTTGCCTTCCGCCAATATGGTTTGTAATGCCATGCAGTTAAGAGAACGAGGTGCAATGTTTTCCAAAGGTGTTTCACATTCGTTTTTACGTTCAGTAGGGTGAAGCGCAATCACTTGCTGTGCTTTTTCAGTCACGTCAATCGGCTGGAAATCATGCATTTGAATTACCGTGTCAGCCACATCAAGGTAATCCCCAGAACCACCCATAACAACTAAGCTGGAAATTCCCATTTCATCACGCAGTTGACCAATGCGATCGACTAAAGGAGTGATCGGTTCATCACCTTTACTTACCAATGCTTGCATGCGCTCGTCACGTATCATGAAGTTGGTTGCCGAGGTGTCTTCATCAATCAGCAAAGTGCTGGCGCCAGCTTCTATTGATTCCTGAAGCCAAGCCGCTTGTGATGTAGAGCCAGAGGCATCTTGGGTACTAAAGTCACGAGTATCTCGGCCTAGAGGCAAATGGTTGATGTAGTTCGAAAGATTAAGGTTGTGCACGCAGCGACCGTCTTCAGCGCGAATTTTCATGGCATTGACATCAGCGACAATACCTTCACGTCCATCACCCGGAATATGGTTGTAGATTGAACGCTCTATTGCTGTAAGCAGGGTCGATTTACCGTGAAAACCGCCGCCGACAATCAAAGTGATACCTTTTGGAATGCCCATTCCGCGTACTTCACCTTTATTTGGTGCCAGCAAAATGGTTTCCAATTCTTTTGGAGACTGGAATGCAACAGCATCTTTCATTGGAAGGTCGCAGTTACCAGCAATACGTGGCAACACACTTCCGTTTGCAACAAAGGCTACCAAGTTTTTCTCATCAAGTTGAGAACGCAATGCTTCTTGGTCCTCAATGGTTTCACAGTGATGAGTCAGCGCTTCAATATCCAATTCACGAGCATTGGTTGCTTTGCGAATGAATTTAGGCATATGAAATGTAAGCGTGTTGAGTGCCTTCTTCGCGAGAATGTCACGCCCTTCAGCAGGCAGAGACATACGGAAACGCAACTCAATGCCGTGTTCAGTAAATAATACGGCGGTGCTATCCATTACGGTTTGGCCGGTGATATGGATAGTTACGGAGTTTTCTTGCTTGGCAAATTCTGCGAATGAGCGAGCGATAAAGTCTCGGGCAGCCATTTGATAAGCCGGAGACTTATCTTTCAACCATGCTAAGCCAGTGAGTGACCATGCTCTTGTCGCACGCAAGCGCGAAGCTGACGCGAACGGATCTGACTGAACATAATCGATGTACAGATTGTAGTCGCCAAAATCATATTCGCCTTTGATTTGCTGATATGCGCGATAATTCTGTTTTTCGAGTTTTTTCAGTTTTGCTGTTAATACATCCATCACGACTGCTCTTGGAATAATGAAAAGGGGGCGATTATAGGTAGCCCTATCAAGGGAGTAAAGCCATGTGTTGCTTAATCCTTGTGGGATAAACAAAAACTGTACTCTATTTAGGAGTACAGTTTTAGTGGCAGAGGGGTATTTGTCAACAAAGAGGCGGGTTCAGACAAGATGATCTGATTCCCATCAGCGGTTGAATTGATTAATAGTCTTGCGCTAAGAATGGCTTTAAGTCGCCATCCTTTGAGTAGTCGACATTTTCAAAACCAAACCCATTGAGATTAAGAAACTCTTGCTTGAATCCTTGGTAATCGCCCAGTTGTTTAAAGTTATCAGCATTCATTTCGCCGAGAATCGCCAATACTTTTTCCTGAGTGTCTTGGTTAAGTTCCAGATCATCCATGCGGATCAAACGTTCGTTGTCAACTGGCGTGGTGACACTCTCTCCCAGATACAGTTTTTCACTGAATAAACGTTGCATCTGTTCAATACAGCCTTCATGGGTGCCTTTTTCTTTCATCACTCGATAGAGCGCTAAAATGTATGGGCTTAAGCCTGGAATAAACACACTCGCTTTTGTGACTAACGCCTTACAAACCGAAGCGTAAGCGCCACCATTGTAATTCGCTAACTTCAAATTAAGAGAGTGGCTGGTTTGGTGCAAATCAACCTTTGCATAACCCAAGGTACCATCAAGATAGATAGGGTGAGTGATTTCCGGACCAATGTATGAGAAAGCAACGGTTTTACAGCCGTCAGCGATAGAGTCCGAGTTGATCAAAGTATCAATCCAGTTCTCCCAGTCTTCACCGCCCATGACCTTAATGGTGCTGGCAATCTCTTCATCTGTCGCAGGTTCTAGTGTGCTATTTACCCAACTGTCGTTTTCCAGAATGATGGTGGAGCCTGATACTGCATCACCAATCGGTTTGATGGCGGAACGCCAGAACTCGTCACTGTCGCCTTTTCGGCGCATACCACTGGCGATACTGTAGATAACTAGGTCGACTTCACCTTCGAAGTACGTTTCGATTGCTTCGATCACTTGTTCTCTAATTTCTTTTGAGAACACATCACCATCAATATTGACGGCTACATTGCCATTTTGTTCTGCGTGCTTTTTAAAGAAATGGTTGTTGTAGAATCCAGCACTACCCACACCTTTTTCAGATGGCCCGCGCTCCATAGAAACGCCAATAGTGTCAGCATTCGCACCACCGAATGTTAACGCGATACGAGCGGCAAGCCCAAATCCGGATGATGAACCCAAAATTAAGACACGTTTTGGACCATGTTTAATTGGGTTTGCTGATTTAACGTATTGAATTTGCTTTAGAATGGCTTGTTCGCAACCGAAAGGATGTGCGGTACGAGCAACCACACCCTGAATTACGGGTTCTATGAGCATTATTGGTACCTTCTGGTTCTGTGGGGCAGTAACAATAGCGTAAAGTTAGGTAAAGTTTATTGAGCTGAGGCAACAGACCTACAGTTAGTTGGTCATAATGTAGGAAAACACCTTAAAGCAGAGGCTCTAGTTGTTCCGCCATGAAATCGGCTATCCATGGTTGGGCGTCCGGTTTTGGGTGCAATCCGTCTTGCATCATCCATTCAGGTTTGATGATGACTTGCTCTAGAAAAAATGGCACCAGCGGCACGGATTTTTCGTTGGCGATGTTGGGATAAAGTTGTGAGAACGCATCGCTGTAGCGCTTGCCGTAATTAGGCGGGATGCGGATTTGCATCAAGATCACTTGGCTGTTTTGTGCGTGAATAGTGTCGATCATGGTTTTCAGATTGTTTTCAACAAGCTTAGGGGGGAAACCACGCAGGCCATCGTTGGCGCCGAGTTCAATCAAAACGGAGTCAGGTTTGTGCTGTTGGAGTAATGAAGGTAAACGCGATAATCCGTTTCCGGTTGTATCGCCTGATATACTTCCGTTAATTACTGTTACAGATTTCCCTTTGTTTTTTAAAGCATCACCAAGCAAATTAGGCCAAGCTTGTTCTATAGACATGTTATAGCCGGCGCTCAAACTATCACCCAACACTAAGAGTGTGTTACTACTAGCGTTGGTCGAGAAAAATACAACAAGAAGCAAGGAAAGTAGTCTAGTCATGCAATCATCCGTTATTTCAGCTCAGTCTTTATCTAAAGTAGTCTCCACCAATCAGGAGCAATTAACAATCCTCAAAGAGGTGAATCTTGATATTCGCCAAGGCGAAAGTGTGGCCATCGTTGGTACTTCTGGTGCAGGTAAATCCACCTTGATGACACTGCTTGCAGGATTGGACATGCCGACCAGCGGAGAAGTTCATCTATTGGGGAAATCACTGACAGAGCTTGATGATGAAGCGAGGGCCGCGATTCGTAGTCAGTCGGTAGGGTTTGTGTTCCAAAGCTTTTTGCTCATTCCAAGTTTATCCGCATTAGAAAATGTCACTCTGCCGTGTTTGTTAAAGGGCGAAGCCGAAGATAAACAGCGGGCAGAAGCGTTATTAAAATCTGTGGGGTTAGAGCATCGTATTCATCACTCGCCGAGTCAGCTTTCGGGTGGTGAGCAGCAACGGGTTGCTCTGGCGCGAGCGTTTATGATCAGCCCACAAGTGTTATTTGCTGATGAACCGACAGGCAACCTAGATCAGGAAACCGCAGCGAAGGTTATCGATTTACTTTTTGAGTTGAACTCGCAACATGGAACAACATTGGTTCTTGTCACTCATGACCCTGTTCTTGCTGCAAGATGCCAAAGACGCTTTCACATGACGGCAGGTATGTTGGAGGAGCGAGTATGAATGTTGCCCCATCTTTAAACAAACGTCTGTTTCGATGGAGCTTTAGCGAGATTCGCCACGGCCAATTGTGGCCGATTTCCGTAGCTCTAACTCTCATCATTGCTTGTGTGTTTGCTTTAACAGCATTGGCTGACCGTATGGAGCAGGTGGTTGTTAAGCAGGGAAAAGATGCATTGACGGCAGACAGTGTGTTTGTTTCGGCAAATCCTTTGCCTTCAACATTGTTGCAATTGACCAATGAAAATAACCTAACAACTTCCACCATGACTCGTTTTTCCACCATGGCGTTCAGTGACAATGGTATGAAGTTAGTCACGGTTAAAGCTGTAGACAGCCAATATCCATTGCGTGGAGAGATGGAATTGTCGGATGGAAGCACCATCAAGCATCAGATCCAGCCAAATGAGTTATGGTTGGACGAACGAATTTTTAACGAACTGAACGTTAATTTGGGTGACAGTGTCACGATTGGCGACGCTGATTTTGTCGTATCAGGCAGAGTCGTTCAAGAACCCGGTTTAAGCTTCAACCCATTTCAGCAAATGCCGTCCGTTTTTATTCACTTATCAGATGTTGAGCGCACCGGTGCTATCCAAATCGGCAGTAGGGTTCAATACCAGCTTTTCATCAATGCTGAAGAGCCAGTCATTGAACAACTGAAAAAAGCAGTAACTTTGTCCCCGAGTGAGCGATGGAGAGATCAAGACAGCGGCAGCAGAACCAATGAAGTGTTTGAAAGAACCCAGCAATATCTGTCTTTGACTGTGGCTATCGTGATCATCATGGCAGCTACCACTTTGGTTTTGACCTGTCAGCATTATGTTTCTACTCGTCAACGCACGATCGCAATGCTTAAAAGTTTGGGTGCCAGTAAGCAATGGGTAGGGCGTTGGTTGGCCATTCAGGTGGCGTTACTACTTGGTTTTGCCGCAGTGAGTGGCATTGTCATAGGTATGGGGTTGGAATATCTGTTGCGAGTGCCGTTGGTCGACCTGCTGCCTACGCCGCTTCCAAGTTATGGTTATAAGCCAGCGCTGGTGGCGCTGACCTCAAGTGTGTTAATTGCCGTACCTGCTTTAGGTATCCCGCTAGGGCATCTACTTAATGTAAATGCAGCCAGTGTTATGCAGAACACACAAAAGCAGAACCGAATGCGATGGAATATCGCTCTTGCGCTTGTGCCTTTACTGCCCATGCTTGCTTTCTACTGGCAAAACAAGTTGGTTTGGATCGTACTTGCAGGAATAACGGTGCTGTTTTTGATTCTTGCTTTAATCAGCGTTGTGGTGACACGCTCTTTGGCAAAGTTACCGCTTAATACTGCAATGAAGCTGGCTCTTAGCCGGATCAATCGTTCCTCTTTGGCTACGGGTATTCAATTTGGCGCCTTATCACTTTCGTTGATGCTATTGGCTGTAATGTGGCTGGTTCGAACAGATTTGTTGTCTGACTGGCAAAAAACATTGCCAGCTAATGCGGCGAATGCGTTTGCTTTCAATATTGCCACTTATGAAAAAGATGCGTATTTGGAAACTATAGACAAAGCTGGAATTGAACGTTCGGATGCTTATCCGATCATTCGTGGACGATTAACTGAAATTAACGGTGTTGAAGCGAAAACTTATGCACAAGGGGAAGGGAGCAGCGACGCGTTAAGGCGTGAACTTAACTTCACTTGGGGTGATAGCCTACCAACCTATAACGACCTGATTGCTGGAGAGTGGACGCAAAGCAAAGGGGTGTCAGTTGAGCAAGATGTCGCTGAAGACCTTGGCCTGAAAATTGGGGATAAACTGACATTCTCTATCAACAGCCAACCTGTCGCAGCGACGGTAAATACTATTCGTCATGTTGAATGGCGTGCTATGAAGCCTAACTTCTACTTCATTTTTACACCAGATTTATTACAGGACATTCCTAGCTCTTGGCTGGTTAGCTTTCGAATAGAACAGCAGCATGATGGGCTACTTACAGAACTGTCACGTAATCACCCTACAGTGAGCTTGATGGATATCCGAGCAATGGGAGCGAAAATCCAAGATCTGCTGACACAAATTGTTTGGTCGATAACAGTACTTGCTTTGATGGGCGTAGTCGCTGGTATACTCCTGATTTTTACGTTATTACGCTTAAGTCTGAGTCAGCGTCAGCAAGAGATAAGGCTGTATAGAACTTTAGGCGCGAGCCGTCGCCGAGTTACTCAGACTATTTGGTCAGAGTTTGGGCTTATGGCTTTGGTTGCCGGTATCGTTGCTGCTTTAAGCGCAGATGTGGTCGTAGCGAGTGTTATGAAGTTCGGTTTTGACTTATCACCTTCGTTACATCTGAACATGTGGCTGGTGCTGCCAATCGTCACTTTTTGCACATTAGCTGCGGTTGTGAATAGTTTAATTAAGCGTTTGTTAGTTCCTATAAATAAAGCATTTAATTAGTGATTCCTTGAGTAAGTGCGAGAGTTATCCACAAAAACGGTGGATAAATGCTGGGATAACTAAGAGCTCTGATGCAGTGTATCTCTGCCTTAGCCCCGTAGAACCTTTGGCTGCAGACAGAGCTTTATGCACAAGGTTAAAAAAGCACCGATCACAGAATATTGAGTCAAGATATTTATTTCATTTTTTTGTATTGCAACTTTTATTCTGTCGAGCTATAGCCACGTAAAAAATGTGATTTTAATAACACTTTATAAGCTTTAGAATGGGTTTAGTTTGAATGACTATCGGTAGCGACATGTCACAGAATACAACAAACTTTCAGTCACCTCGCGTCGCAATCATTGGCGGCGGCGTTGCCGGTGCAACAGCTGCGGTTCATTTAGGTGAACTGGGCGTCAATGTACTGTTACTGGAAAAAGGTCCGAGTTTAGTGAACGGACCGCCAATTTGTCACCTCCATGCCGGGGGTAACTTATACAGAGAAATTTCAGAGCAACAATGTATTGAATTGTTGCGTCAGTCGGTTGAAACGATCCGTCTGTATCCGCATACCTTGAATAAGCGCCCAACGGTGATTGCTGTTCCGGATACCGATTCAGGAGAGCCACAAGATATCATTCCTCGTTTGGATACCATTCAGGCATGTTATCAACAGTTGGTCGATGAGGACCCTCGTAACCAGATTATGGGTGATCCTCAGCAGTATTATTCGATTTACCAACGTGAGCAGTTAGAGATCTTAGCTAACCAAGTTCAACCGAAAGAACCGCTAAGCAGCGAAGAGTGGTTGATTCCGTTTGCCAAATACGCAGACTTGAATTCGATTAAGTACCCTGTAGTGGTTGTTCATGAGTATGGCTGGAGTGTATTTCGACTTGCAGCGAGTGCAGAGCTAGCGCTAAGTGCTATGGCTAACTGTCAGGTAAAGACTCACGCCACTTTAGTTAGTGCGGAATACAACGGGCAATGTTGGCAGCTTACGTATGTGGGTAATGATGGACAGCATCATCAAGTTGAAGCCGACTATCTGATCAATGCTTGTGGTTATGAGACGGGTAAAGTCGATGACATGACGTGTTATCAGCGTAAGCGCATGGTTGAATTTAAAGCGGCTTATGTCACTCACTGGACGCAGTGCCAACATGAGTGGCCTGAAGTGGTATTTCACGGAGAACGTGGTACGCCACGAGGCATGGCGCAGCTAACACCTTATGCCGATGGTGTGTTTCAGTTACATGGTATGACGGAAGATATCACTTTGTTTAAAGATGGTTTGGTAACCTCTGAGGACAATTCTTCTCAGCCAGTTCTGCCTAAATATCTGCAGCGCAAAATACTTGAAGGCTGGCAGAGTGATGCTCTTAATGAAAGAACTCACAAAGCCATTCGACATATCAGTCAGTTTATGCCCGAATTTGAGAGTGCGCAGGTCGGTGGTAAACCGTTGTACGGTGCTCAGCAAATTCCGGGATATGATGCGACTCTGCGGGCTGCAGATGTGACATTTGAAGACAACAACTATGCTCGAATGGAAGTTGTGAAAGGGTCGTCTGCGTTAGAGGCGGTGAGAAAGATAGTTTCCAATTGGCAGCTTGTGAAAGCACTATCGGATAAGTCAATTGAAGAACAGCACCCGATCAGCATGTCGTTGACGCCCAACGATATTGAATCGAGAGCGAAGCGACTAGCGCAAGAGCGAGGATACCCTCAAGCTTTAGCCAAGTTTGTCGGTATGAAATAACCTGATATCTGCCAGCCCCAGCGTGTGTACCTACAATGGGGCTAATTTCTAGATATCTAGCCTAAGCATCCAGTTGGGCTCTTATTTTAGCGATAAGCTCGATGGCGGCTTCATTATCACCGTGAACACAAATCGTGTCGGCTTCAATTGGGATAATCGCCCCGTCAGATGTACTGACTTTGCCATATTCTGCGATCTGTTTAATTTGACTCAAGATAGCGTCTTCGCTGGTTAATACCGCATTTGGCGAAGAGCGAGGTGTTAATAGCCCGTTCGATAAATAGGTTCTATCGGCAAAAGCTTCAAACAGCAGTGGCACATCGTAACTGTCTGCAATATCTAAATAACGTTGATTGTTTCCTGAAGCCAATATCATTAAAGGGATATTGAAACATGAAACAGCATCAGTGACTGCCCGAAACACATCTTCATTTTTCATCATGTCATTGTATAAGGCGCCATGAGGTTTAACGTATGTGACTTCAGTATTCTTGCTTTCACATAGCGCTTTTAGTGCGCCAATTTGATAGATCAGAATCTCGCAAATTTCTTCTTCTGAAAACGACATTGAACGTCGCCCAAATCCTTGCAAATCTGGATAGCCAGGGTGCGCACCAATCTGAACATCATGTTGAATCGCGTAATCAATGGTTCGGCTCATGACATGCGGGTCGGAAGCGTGAAAGCCGCACGCAATATTGGCCATATCGACCCATGGCATTACCAATTCGTCGTTGCCCATGCGCCAATGACCGAAACTTTCGCCCATGTCGCAGTTAAGAGTGATAGTCCGTTTTTTCACGTGAATCATCGTTCCTTAGTATTTAAGCTACTATAAAATACAGAATTAATTATAAATAAACAGCGATAAAGCTCATCGTTTATTGCATGCATTACATGATTGAAGGCTTGCTTAGCTGATAACTGGTTTAGCCAATACATTAGTCCCTACTGAACGCCCATACACATGGAAGAGATCGTAAATGAAAAAAGCGACGTGTATTTATACAACGTTAGTTTTTATTTCAGCAGCAGGATACGCTGACGACAATGTCCTTGAGCATCTTATGAGCCTTTCGATTGAAGAGCTCTCAATGTTGAATGTTCAAATGGAAACAGCCACTAAATCGTCGCGGCGATTAGCGGATATCCCGTCTTCAGTTTATGTGTTGAGTAATGAACGCATCATTCGAAGTGGTGCGCGTACTATCCCCGATGCGCTAGCACTGGTTCCGGGGCTGCATGTTTCCAAGTTCTCAGATACCGAGTGGATAGTCTCCGCACGAGGCTTTCACGATGGGCTTTTTAATAAGCAGCTTGTCATGATTGATGGACGCAGTGTCTACAGTCCTCTCTATGGCGGAGTTTATTGGGCAGACATCGATTATGTTCTGGAAGATATAGACAGAATAGAAGTGCTTCGGGGACCAAGTGCAGCGTTGTGGGGCGGTAATGCGGTGAATGGCGTTGTTAATATCATCACAAAGTCGGCAAAAGAAACTCAGGGAACCTATGTAGCGGCTGGATGGGCAGAAGGTGGTGATTACGATGCAAGTGTCAGACATGGGCTGCAATGGAGCGAGGATGTTAGCGCAAGAGCGTTTTACAAAAGACGTCAGCTACGCAATGATCGGAAAAATTCTTACCCTGACTGGACTTTAGAGACGGCAGGTATTGTCACTCAATCAGATGACGATAGCGATGCTTGGGCTTTTCGTCTCGGAGGTGAGCGTCTGACCTATAGCCAGGATTGGTATCAGCTACATTATTCAAACGGCTATTTAGATTCCGTTGATCTCGTTGAGCAACACGTTGATAGTTATTCTTTTTATACACAACTTAGTTACGATAAACAGCATTCGGACAAACTGGTCGGAAACTATCAAGTTTGGCTTGAACGTAACTCGAATGAAATGGCAGATGGAGCTGGACTGTCCAATACCTTTGATTTGGATTTTAACTACAACTATCAGATAAATGATGAACATCTACTCACTTATGGTGGTGGTTATCGTCTCGTCGAAGTCGAGTTCTTTCATCCATTTGAGGGTGTCGATTTCAATAACTTGCCTAATTATCAACGTTACGCCTTTCATCAGAGAGATGTGGATAGTATCGCAAACTTATACCTACAATCTGAGAGAACATGGAATAGTAAATGGAAGACAGTCGCTGGCGTGAAACTGGAGTACTTTGAGCTTTCAAATCAGTTTGAAATCTCGCCTCAGTTGCGAGCGCTGTTGACGATAGATGCCAATCAAACAGCTTGGGTGGGGTATGGGCGAGCTTCTGTGGCTCCTTCATATTTGACATCTAATACTTACCTCATCACAAATTACTATGATGCCAATCAAGATAGGTACCTTACGGAAGTGATGCTTGGTGAAAGCAATATGAAACCCGAAAGCGTCAGTACATATGAAGTTGGTTATCGTTATGATTCAGCGACAGGCTTTGAATTTGATGCAATATTCTTTCTAAGCCAACATAAATATGTGCGAGGACGAGATAGTGTGGTTATATCCGGTGTACCAGATCAGGTGGTTGGTTTAGCCGTTACCGATGACTATTCGCTTGATACTCATGGTGTGGAGTTAAGTGCTGGGTATATCGCTTTAGAAAATTTGCGTTTCTATCTAAGTTACAGTTATTTGCATGCTAAAGGCGAATGGAATGGTGGGCGTTACTCTAACGGCAGCTTTGAAAGCTGGTATGACATAGATGCTCAGCACAATACAAGCTTACAGACGCTTTGGGATATTTCTACCCAGTGGAAGCTAGATTTTATCGTTCGTGGTCACTCGATTAAATACGATGACTATTACCCGCAAATCCCAAATTATATTGCTTTTGATGCTCGGTTAGCGTGGCAGGCAAATTCGAAGGCACCTAGATTAGAACTTATTTTGCAAAATATTGGGGAGAAAGATGGATATAGAACCGATTGGATTAGCACAATTAATGAAGAAACTGGAGTGCTAAAGGCTTCTTATGAGTTTTAATTTACATCGCGCTTGGGTATTGATGTTAATGCTTTTTTCAAGCGTGTCTTATGCAGCCTATGATCCAACGGATATTAAAGCGGTTTATATTTTCCGTATTTCAAATTTCATCCACTGGAACAGCGAAAGTGAGATGACCAATATAGAATTCTGCATTGTCGGCAACGATAAAATCGCGTCAACTTTGGAAAAAATTACCCAAGATAAAACCGTTCGCCAGTTGCCTCTTTCTGTTACCCCTTTTTATAGGGAGCAATGTGACATTCTCTTTGTGGATGCTAAGAGTGAATTAAATCTTGCTGATGTTTTGCCACACACGGTTGTCATTAGTGACAATCAATCCATAGGTTCCCAAGGTGGAACCATAGAATTAGCGACATTAGAAGGTAAAGTAAAACCGAAGATCTACATGGCCAATATAGGTGCCTATTCAATTTCTTCCAGTTTGTTACGCATAGCTATCATTGAAGATGGGGAGAAAATATGAACTCGCTATCTTTAAGATTTAAACTCATCCTTCCGATTTTCTTTCTGATGTCGTCCATTTTCTGTATTGCACAGTGGTTTAGTTTTCAGAAAGATATTGAGCAGAAAGAGGAAAGTCTAATCGAACGCGTTCATGTGTTATCGAAAGGCGTATCCTATAACTTGCAAGCGGCCATTTTGTTTGATGATCAACTCATCGCTCAGGAAATTCTGTCCGCTTTTGCGGTCGACGATGATGTTGTGCGGGTTAAACTGTTTGATCAAGAAAACCAGTTGTTTGCCTTGTATGAGAAAGTGGGCAGTGATGCACCGATTCCCAACGAGATTCTACGTAAAAAAGCATTGCAGAATGAGTATGCTATCTCAGACCAATATATCTACCTTACCGTTCCGATAGAAATTGAAGGGCTGACAGTTGCTTCATTAAGTGTAACGGTTTCGGCAAAGTCATTACGTGAAATATATGAGACAGCGCTTAATGATGCATTGTTCTTTTTTACTGTGTTGACGCTTTCTGGTATTGCGCTCTATCAGCTAGTACAAAATCTGATCGTAAAACCGGTGTATTCGCTAAATCATGCAATGAAAGCATACATTGAAAACCGAGAGCGAAATGTAGATATCGATTGCAAGTCCACAGATGAAATCGGTGATTTGGTGAGCGCATTTAACACTATGCTTGACACGATTGAAGCACACGAAGAACAAGACAGAAACACGCTCGCAAAGTTGGAGCAAGAGAAGTCGTTTGCCAATGAAGTGGTCGATACTGTCCAACATGGTTTAATTGTGGTGAATAGTAATGGCGAAATTATCATGTCAAATGGCGAAGCTAGTCGGGTTTTCCATCATTCATCACTGGGGCTGTTAGGGCAAAATATTATTGATATTTTACAAGTAGAGAACGATTCCATCATCGATTCAGCGTTAAATGAACATAAGCAGCTAGATGAAGAACTCATAGTCAGGCAAAACGGCAATAATACTCAACAGTTACTGCGAGTCAGTAGTCGCCCGCTATCCAGACCTGACCAAACTTTGTTCGCGATTGAAGATGTGACTGAAATTGAAGTTGCACTTAGACGTCAAAGGTTAGCGGCAGGCGTGTTTGAAAATAGCCAAGACGGGATAATTCTACTTAATCACCAAGGTGTGATCACCGTGATTAACCCTAAGGTGACCCAATTGCTTGGTTATAGCAACGAAGATGTAATGAACAAACCGATTGATGAAGTCTTGGCTTGGAATCAATTCAGCTCTTTGCTGCCAAGTATCGAACAGTCGTTGGAAGAGTTTGGGCAGTGGCAAGGAGAGGTGTGGGAGAGGCATACGGATGGACACCTAGTTCCCCTATTTGCCAAAGTTAATCGTATTGCTAAATCTGACCTGTCTAAAGGACAGGATATGGTTATCATCATTTCAGATCTTTCCAATGTAAAAGAGATGGAACGATTAGAATATCTTGCGCATCATGACTCACTAACAGGTTTGGCTAATCGCTCTAAGTTGTATCGAGTACTCAACGACATCATTGCCGAGAATCAAGTGTCATTTCGTCCTTTCTCTTTGCTTTACCTTGATTTAGATGGTTTTAAGCAGATTAATGATACTTATGGTCACTCAGCTGGAGATGAAGTTCTCAAGCAGGTGTCTGAGCGATTACTTTCTCAGGTTCGCAGTCAGGATCTTGTTGCCCGTTTGTCTGGTGATGAATTTGTTATTGTGATCAATCCGAGTGAACGAGAAAGTGTCGAGCTGATGTCACAAAGGTTGATTAAGCTGATTGAGCAAGATATTCAATACAAACAACACAGTGTTAATGTCGGGGCGAGCATAGGCGTATACTTCATTGACAGCAATGAAGATAGCTTAGACGCGATGATCAAAATGGCGGATAACGCTATGTATAAGGCAAAAAATTTAGGTAAAGGTCAATTTGTGCTTATTGATAAATCAACACAAGAATTGATGTAAACGGCACAGATGACAACAAATTTGATAAATGGTTAGGTAAGCAGCGTGAGGCTGCTCTGATGGAGAGAATAATGAACGTATTAGTGACTGGTGGCATGGGGTATATCGGTAGTCATACATGCATCCAGATGATTCACGCAGGTATGACGCCAGTGATCTTGGACAACCTATACAACAGTAAATCAACAGTGCTTGATCGTATCGAGAAAGTGGCTGGGGTAAAACCTAAGTTTGTTGAAGGTGATATCCGTAACAAAGCCTTGATGGTGGAATTACTGACTGAGAACAACATTGACGCCGTCATTCATTTTGCAGGTTTAAAAGCAGTGGGAGAATCGGTCCAGAAACCGCTGGAATACTACGATAACAACGTTAATGGGACTCTAGTTTTAGTTTCAGCGATGCGAGAAGCTGGCGTGAAATCGTTAGTTTTTAGTTCTTCCGCTACAGTTTATGGTGATCCTGCATCTGTACCTATTACAGAAGATTTCCCAACCAGTGCGACGAATCCGTATGGTCGCAGTAAACTGATGGTGGAAGAGTGTCTGACTGATTTTCAAAAAGCAAACCCTGATTGGAGCATTACTCTACTGCGTTATTTCAATCCTGTGGGTTCGCATCCGTCGGGCGAACTGGGTGAAGATCCACAAGGTATCCCTAATAACCTAATGCCATTTGTCTCTCAGGTTGCAGTAGGGCGTAGAGAGTTTCTTTCTGTGTTTGGTAGCGACTACCCAACTAAAGATGGTACGGGTGTCCGTGATTACATTCACGTGATGGATTTGGCCGATGGTCATATTGCAGCACTGCAGAAAGTGGGTGATAAAGCGGGCTTACATATCTACAACTTAGGAACAGGCGTAGGCTATAGCGTGCTAGATATGGTGAAGGCGTTTGAGCTGGCTTCTAACAAACAAGTGCCTTACAAGCTGGTGGATAGACGACCAGGTGACATTGCAGAGTGCTGGGCTGATCCTGCGAAAGCAGAGCAAGAGTTAGGTTGGAAGGCTTCACGTACACTTGAAGAGATGACTCAAGATACGTGGCGCTGGCAGTCGAATAATCCGCGAGGTTATCCTTCAGCCTAATGCTCTATACAAATAAAAAGCGGCCTTCTGGCCGCTTTTTATTTGTATAGAGAAACCTCCAGCTAGGCTGGGGGCATTTCTAAAACAACATCTGTTTGTATCAATTGGTGCGGTAGCGGCTCAAGGTTTCTACTAAGTTACGAGTGGCTTGAGCAATATTACGAATACCTATAGAAGACTGCTCCGCTACACCACGAATGGTATTTGATTGATTGCGGATATCACTCAGTTCAGAAGCGATGTCATTTGCAACTGAGCTTTGCTCATCTGCTGATGTTGAAATCTGAATACTCAGGTCGTTAATCAGGTTTGCCGATTCAGCGATGAGATTTACATCGTTACCAATCTCTGTGACTAACTGGCTGCTGGTTTGCGCTTGGCTGACTGTTTGATCAGTAATTTTTGCAATGTTCTGCGTCTCGCTTTGCAGCTTACCTATCATGGTCTGAATCTCAACCGTTGCTGCTTGTGTGCGGCTTGCCAATGTACGAACCTCATCCGCAACGACAGCAAAACCTCGGCCTTGCTCACCAGCGCGTGCAGCTTCGATTGCTGCATTAAGGGCAAGAAGGTTGGTTTGTTCAGAAATCGCGTTGATAGTGGTAATCACATCATTAATCTTGATGGCATTTTCATTCAGTGTTGTCACTGACGAAGAGGTTTGAGCAATGTAGCCCGTTAATTGTTCAATTTCACTGATCGCTTGCTGAACTCTCTTGTGGCTACTGCTGACTTGTTCAGAATCATTTTCAGTTTGCTGAGTCGCTTTTAGAGCAATGTTTGAAACTTCGTGCGCTGAAGCCGTCATCTCTTCCATTGCCGTCGCTACAGAATCTAATGAAGAGTATTGTCTCTGGATTTGTGTTTCGCTTTCGCGCATCTCTTCAGCAAAAGAAGCTGACGTTTCGCTTAATGTTGTTGAGTTATCTTTTACTGCGACTACAAGATCAGTCAAGGTATCCATCGCGTTATCTAATGCACAACCGATAGTACCAAACTCATCACGGCCAGCATGGAATCCTAAACGTGAAGTTAAGTCACCTTGAGCAATTTTTTGCGTCGTAGTGTAAAGAACCCAAAGAGCGCCACCGATAAATGTCGCGACCCAGTAGATAAAAATAGCGAACGGGATTACCCACAGAAATGAAAGTAGGAAAGTAGTGAAGGCTTCCGAACGGGCATTTTGCTCACGTTTAGCAAAATCATCGGTAAGCGCATAAATTTTGCCATCGGATGCTTTCGCAGTCGCTGTTACCACACCGTTGTTATATCGAGTCTCGCTTAACGATGAGCGAACTTCTAAACCCGAAACTTTGCTGATATTTGATTGGGAGACAATACCTTGCAGTTTGTATTCAACAGCGAGTTTTGATTGCTGTTCAATATTGTCCAAAGTATCGAAATAGCGAGCGCCCGAGATGCTTGCGATCGCTAATAGAAACAGTGTGAAGACAACCCACATTTTATCGTTGATAGACATCTTGATAAACACGCGGTCTATCGTTCGGAACTCAACTTCTTTCATTGTTACTCCGAGAGGCAAATTTAAGAGATTCTTGTGTAGCTAGTATCCTACTATTTATGTGCTATACGTCGTATTTAAATTTGCAATAAATGTAAGATAAATTTTATAAATGAGATTTAGATCAACTAGTGTTCCGGAAATAAAAAAGGGTCAAATACATCTGTATTTGACCCTAAAAGATTTTATTAATTATTTAACCCAGTGATGGGAGAACACCAGCTGTAATCAGTAGTTGTGAACCGATGATCACTATTCCGACCACACCCGTTGCTACTAGAGCGACGTTGCCGCCACCAACTTGGTAATGGTTTGCTGTTGCTGTTTGGCGAACTCGCACAACCATGACTAGTGGCAGGAAGATAGCTAAAACCGCAAGAGCAATCGCTGCGTATCCTAGAGCCATGATAAAACCTTGAGGGTAGTACAAAGCAAAGATCAGCGGAGGTGTGAAAGTTACAAGCGAAGCTGCAATTCTGTTCATGCCGCCGTTTTTCTTACGAATCGTGTCACCCATGAATTCAAACAGACCTAAACTTACACCCAAAAACGAAGTAAGCAGTGCGAGATCGGCAAAGATACCAATGATGTTACCAAGATTTGATTGATGAACTGTTTGAGAAAGCGTTGAGATTAAAGCACTCAAACCAGCATTGCCAATAAGGTCTGGTTGACTAACCACACCAAGTGTTACTACTTGCCAGAAGATGTAAATGATCAAAGGAATAGCAGAACCAACAATGATCGCTTTACGTAAAGAAGGCGTGTGACCATCCAAGTAATTCACGATTGCAGGTATGCTGCCGTGAAAACCAAATGATGTAAAAATTACAGGGATAGAAGCAACAATCAATCCTTGGCCGACAGGCATACTGAGTAAGTATGATTGTGTCACGTTAGGTGCAAGAAACGTCAGCACCACAACCATTGCAATGATTTTACCTGCAAACAAAAGGCGGTTAACTTTATCAACCGTCGCTGTACCGATAGTCACAACAGCAGCAACGATTAAAGTGAAAACTAGAGTGCCGATTTGACCATTGATCTCAGCGCCCGTAAAACTTGCAATGCGGTTAGTAAACTGAGCGCCGCCACCTGCGATATACGCAGCACATAAGGCGTAAAACAAGAATAGCATGGCAAAAGTCGCCACCCATTTCCCTTTATCGCCTAAAATTTGTTTCGCTAGGGTATGTAATGTCGCATCCTTATCTGCGTACTGATGGATCTCCACCATAAGTAATGCTGTAAATGACATCAATGCCCAAAGACCAAGCATGATAATCAGAGAGGTTGAAAACCCAATTCCTGCGGATGCAAGTGGCAGAGCAAGCATACCTGCACCAATGGTGGTGCCCGCAATAATCAAAGTACTGCCCAAAAGCTTTGATTTCATCATTTTGTAAACTTATCTTTACTGTAGTTGTGTTGCTTAAGATTATGTTCGAATTGTGACCAGTTAAACTGGTTTTATTCGCTGGTTTTGCGACATTTTGTAGAACTTATTTGTAAACGTCAATCAATTTGTACAGATTAAATCCTGTATATGTAAATTTATGTTTACATTAATTCTAATGGTAGAACGCTATGGACTAGGTGTTTCGGTTTTTAATTCAACCGCTAAATATGAATACACTTATAATCAAGCGAACAATCAAAGAAAGAGTTTAAGTTTTTACTATGAATTATCTTGCTCATTTACATATAGCAGAAGCATCAGACAGTAATTTACTCGGCAATCTGTTGGGGGATTTTGTCAAAGGTAATCCGAGTGAGCAGTTTTCAGAAGATATTGTGCAAGGTATCCGGCTTCACAGATGGGTAGATGCTTATACAGATAGCCATGAGGTCATGATTCTCGCTAAAGCCTTGTTCCCATCAACAACTCGTCGTTTCTCACCTATTGCATTAGATATGTTTTGGGACCACTGTTTAGCCAAGCATTGGCAGCGTTTTCATTTACAGTCTTTACGGCAGTTTGTATTAGATGCGGAAAGGAAAATTAAGATTGACCACTCTTCGTCTTTACCCGAGCGTTATATGATGGTGAGCGACAAAATGTGGCAAGGGCGCTGGTTAGAGTCATACGCAGATTTTGAGAATATCCATTTCGCATTGCAACGCATGTCTTTGCGAAGAGAGAGAATGAAACCTTTAGCTGAATGTTATGTCAGCCTTGAAGATTCCTATCAGGAGCTAGAGTCGCTTTTCTTTTCACTCTATCCACAAGTATTAGAGAAAGCCAAAAGCATTCGCTTTTGATACAATCCGCCGCCCATCCTAGCAGCCAATGTTTTTATGTGTTTACCAATACAATCTTGGCGAGCTTTAGGTAATGAAATTTATATAGCTGAATTAATTGGTATCCGATGTCTGAACAAACTCCTACCTTTCAAGAATTAGGTATTCAACCTGCTTTAGTGGCAACGCTAGCCAGTGTTGGTATAGAAATTCCAACAGCTATCCAAACGCAGGCAATTCCTCAAGTATTAGAGGGGCGTGATGTATTGGCTGGTGCTCAAACGGGAACGGGTAAAACGGCCGCGTTTGGTTTGCCTCTCATACAGCGTTTTATTAATAACCCTTCTGATCCTGAAAGAAAAGGTAAAGACATTCGCTCATTGGTGTTGGTACCAACACGAGAGTTGGCGCAACAAGTCTTTGATAATTTGACTGCGTATGCCAAAGGTCAAAACATCAAGATTGTGACCGCTTATGGTGGTACAAGCATGAAAGTACAGGTGAATAATCTCCGTGGCGGTGCAGACATTCTTATCGCTACACCGGGGCGTCTGTTGGATCATGCCCATGTTAAAACGTTGTATTTGGGTACGGTTGAAGTTTTGGTTCTGGATGAAGCCGATCGCATGCTGGACATGGGTTTCATGCCAGATATTCAAAGAGTGCTTCGTAAGCTGAATCGCGCTCGCCAAACGCTGTTTTTTTCCGCAACATTTGATAAAAAGATCAAAGAACTCGCATACCGAATGATGATGGAACCTGTTGAAGTACAGGTATCGCCAAGTAACTCAACGGCGGCAACGGTTAAGCAGATGGTTTACCCAGTGAACAAAAAGCGCAAGAGAGAGTTGCTAGCTTATCTGATTGGTTCAAGAAACTGGCAGCAAGTCCTAGTGTTCACAAAAACAAGGCAGGGCAGTGATGCGCTTGCTGCAGAGTTAAAACTTGACGGCATAAAAGCAGCGTCTATCAATGGTGATAAGAGCCAAGGAGCAAGACAGAAAGCGCTTGATGACTTTAAAGCCGGCAAAATACGTGCATTGATTGCGACTGACGTTGCTGCCCGAGGCTTAGATATTGAACAGCTAGAGCAAGTGGTGAACTACGACATGCCTTTTAAAGCTGAAGATTACGTACACCGAATTGGTCGTACTGGTCGAGCAGGTAAAGAGGGCTTAGCTGTATCGTTGATGAGTCAAGACGAAGAGCCGTTATTACATGCAATTGAACGTTTATTAGATGAAAGGCTGCCGCAAGAGTGGTTGCAGGGATTCGAGCCGAGTATTGAACCAGTCTTTGATGATAGCCAACCTGCAAAGCGCAACAGTCGCTCAGCGGAGAAACGTAAAATGAAAGCGAAGTTGAAAATCCATGCCAGCCGAGGAAAGAAAAAGTAGGCGGTTAGGACGCTAAACAAACTCCGAGTAAAACGATAAGGGCTGCGTAACGCAGCCCTTATGCTATTGATTGGCGCTAATGCGCTTCTCGCACTCTTCTTCCCAGTCATAACGAACTTCGTACACCAGCTCTTTTACGCTGTTTGGACGCATGACATCTTGCTCAGGAATGCTGAACTTGTGAATCATGATGTCATTGAACAGTGACCAGTGTTTCAATAGGCAAATATCTAAATCACGAGTTTCATCCGCCCATGTTTCTTTCATAAATGGAGTTAAGCTTGCTGCACCATGGCTAAACATGATCATTTGCCACTTTATTTCCCATACCTTAATCGGCGCGTTTGGGTACTCTTTGTTGTACAAGTCGGCTAAGCCTTCAATAATCTCTTCTAGCTCACCTGCAGTATCAATAAAGTAATCAAACAAGGCTCCTTCTTGACGGACTGCGTCAGCAATAAACTGAATCGGTTGTTTAATGATGAGGCTGTGCGCCAGCAGATACATGGTAAACCGATAGAGTTTTACGTTTACCGCGGTATCGTCAGGTATTTCAGATAATACTTTGCGTAAATAAAACTCCATATAACTGTGCATGCCATCACTGATGTAACGCCATATTTTTTCTTTGCTGCCAAAGTGGTGACGTATCAGGCTGTGTGATATACCAGCTTTCTCACTGATATTACGTAACGAAACACGAGCGTAGCCTAGCTCGCAAAATAAATTGGTGGCTTCCCGGAGAATATGCAGTCGAGTTTTATGGGCATCATCTGCGCTACGACGCCCTTGTTTTTTATCAGTCATATTGTGGTCTGTAGACCTTTTAAGGTTAAACGTTGTTCGATTAAACGAATTTAACCGAACCTTCGGGTAGCAGTACTGAGTTGTTTGTTCTGCGTTATCGCTTAGATGCTAAGAGTGTTTCACGCCATCGTCGTGGCCATGTATGAATAACTCATAAGTTGCGGTAATAAACATTGCAAAAGGTCAACAGACTCAATTCATTCATTGCTGTGTATGAGCGACCTTTTACCAGAATTTACGGAAATTTTCACGGAAAAGAGAGTTATCAATAATCCAATTGTGCGCTGATACGCAGCATAAGAGGATTATTGATAAGAAAAACCTAAAGTAGAGAACTCAGTTTGTTGAGTAACAGATCAATGTCTTCGCGGGTAACATCTTGGTGTGTAACAAATCGAATAGGATTGCCCGGAGATACAATAATATTGTCTCGTTTTAGTTGATCAGCAATCGCATTGATATCAATATTTTCATCAACTTTTGCAAACACAATATTCGTCTGAACCCACTCTGGGTTTAATGAGAATCCCGGCAGTTGAGCAAGACCATAGGCCAAGTGTTTTGCATTGTCGTGATCGACTTTAAGCTGAGCCACTTGTTCTGTGAGAGCAAGTTTACCTGCCGCCGCCAAAATACCTGCTTGACGCATACCGCCGCCGAGCATTTTTCGAATACGCCTTGCTTTGGCAATGTATTCTTTGCTTCCTAATAGCAAAGAGCCAATAGGAGCACACAAACCTTTAGAAAGGCAAATGGTCATAGAATCAAAATACTGAGCAATGTTCTTTACGTCAGTATCCAATGCAACGGCTGCGTTATAAACGCGAGCACCGTCCAAATGCAGTTTGAGATTATGCTGATCGACGAACTCTCTCGCTTGCTTTAAATACTCCATTGGCAGAACTTTACCGTTAATAGTGTTTTCCAAGCTCAAGAGGCGAGTCCGTGCGAAATGAAAATCGTCGGGCTTGATTGCTGCTTTTAACTTTGCAAAATCAATTGTGCCATCAGGATTGTTTTCGATTGGCTGAGGTTGGATTGAGCCTAATACCGCCGCGCCACCGGCTTCAAATTTATAGTTATGCGCTTGTTGACCGCATAGATACTCATCGCCACGATCGCAATGAGACATTAAACCCAGCAAGTTCGCTTGTGTTCCTGACGTGGTGAACAGCGCAGCTTCAAAGCCGTGTCTTTCTGCTGCCCATGTTTCAAGTTCATTAACAGTAGGGTCATCACCATAAACATCATCGCCGACTTCGGCACGAGCCATTGCTTCGCGCATGGCTTGAGTAGGTTTAGTAACAGTATCAGAACGAAAATCCATCTTATTTCCTTATAACCAACTTAACTTATTATAAATATCCACATAGCTTCGCTTTGCTCAGGCAAGCGATAGTCTTTGAGTCTGTAATCTCGCCACTTATGATCTTTTGCTCAATTTCTGCCACTGAAAAAGTGATGACATCAATAACTTCATCATCGTCGCAGCTATACCTAGATGTTTTCACAAGGTTTTTCGCGATAAACAGATGCTGAATTTCGTCACAGAAACCCGCTAAAGGAGTGAACAGACCTAAACTAATAAAGGAATCACTGCTGTAGCCTGTTTCTTCTTCGAGTTCTCGTTGAGCGCAAACAAGTGGCGATTCTTGGTTTTCAATCGTTCCCGCCGGAAGTTCTAGTAGCCACTTTTTTAGCGAAGGTCGGAACTGATTGATCATGACAATTTGGTTGTCTTCAGTGACCGGAAGAATGACTGCGGCACCAGGATGCACAATAGTTGTGTGTTTGACGTTATTACCGTTGGGAAGTACGACATTCTCTTCAACAAGAGAAATGCGTTTCCACGTGTGTATGGTATTGCTCATACAAAAATAGTTCTTATCGGTGGAGGAGAGCCATTTTGGCGTAGTACGTCTACCATATCGTATTTGGTTGCAGAATCTCAATCGGAAATAAATTCAACGTTGAAAATTCATACGGTTGTTATGAGCGCTATGTCGCATAAGTGCAAACTATGATTACATCATTTTGCACATTAGGTAGATCTGATATAACAGTCCGTCCAAATTCGGATTATAGTTGTAACCAAATGATAACAAATGTGTAAAATTTCATATAAGAACGAATTTAGGTATTGCTTAGGAGTGCAAGCATGATCAGTCCAACTCAAGCCTCTCATGGACAAAAAGCGTTATTGTCAGAACGTATTAATAAGCTCTCCAAAGCTCTCTCTGATGGTGTTTACGAAAGAGAAAGTACCATTAAACTTTGCTTGCTAGCCGCACTAGCTGGTGAAAGTGTTTTCCTTTTAGGCCCTCCCGGCATTGCAAAAAGTCTTATCGCGAAACGACTCATTCAAGCTTTTGATAACAGCAGTTATTTTGAGTATTTGATGACCCGTTTCTCCACGCCTGAAGAAGTGTTTGGCCCACTCAGCATCCAAGAACTGAAAGATAACGGACGATATGTTCGTTTAACAAATGGTTATCTTCCTACCGCGCAGGTCGTTTTTCTGGACGAAATTTGGAAAGCGGGCCCTGCGATTTTGAATACGCTTCTTACGGTCGTTAACGAAAAAACATTTAAAAACGGCAGTGATATTGAGCGTGTACCGATGCGCTTATTGATCTCTGCATCCAACGAACTGCCTGATGAAGACAGCGGTCTTGAAGCCTTGTATGACCGGATGCTGGTGCGAGTGTTCGTCAACCGAATTCAGAACAAACAGAATTTCAAATCCATGCTAACAGTTGGAACGCCGCAAGAAGCACGTATTCCAGAAGGTTTGGCGATCACTGACCAAGAATATCATCAATGGCAACAACAGTTAGACAGCCTGACACTGAGCGACGACGTTTTTGAGAAACTCTATCAGCTTAAGAGTATGTTGGAATCAGCTGTGGAAGACAGCAATTTGTCGACTCATGACATGTATGTGTCTGACCGACGTTGGAAGAAAGCAGTGAAGTTGTTAAAGGCGAGCGCTTTCTTTAATGGTCGTGATGCGATTAATCCTTTGGATATTCTATTGCTGCAAGACTGTTTATGGAACAGCCCTGAGTCACGTGAAGTGGTTCATAGTGTCGTAAAAGAGTTCGCACTACGTTACGCCTTCGATCAAATGGAAGTTGAACATCAAATTTCACTTTGCCGCGAAGAGTTAGCCTCGATTCAGGATGAGCTGGAATCAGAGTTTGGCATGATGTTGTCGCTTGAGACGGCTACAGGCTTGATAAAGAAAAAAGTCATCAATCAGTACGATATCAAAGGCGCTAAGAGCTATAAAGTCGGTGCGGCTTATGATCTCGTTAAGCTGGTTTTATTGCAAAGTAATATGTCGGTGTCTGAGTCTGAGAAAGGGGACAGCCGATGGGTCTATGTTCCAAAGAGTGAATTAGAAAGAGTCATAAAAGATGGTGAAGGTGATGTCTACGGTTACGTCAACCAAAACACCAATATGTGCCGACTCAAATTCGATGTTGATGCGACAAACAATTTGGTGATTAAAGACATCGCCAACCGCTCTGTCATGGTGTCATTAGTGACAAAAGAGGGATTGGACCAAGGGTTGTATCAAGACTGGTTGGCAAAAACTGAGCAAGCGATGGCGCAGCTAAAACACGCAGAACATCATTTACGCAAAGTACGTTCTGTATTCCATGGAGCGTTGCCTCACAATTTTATTGACCCAACTTTACCAACAGCGATGGAAGCAACATTGCATATGCTTCAGCAGCTGTTGGAAGCGACACAAACTGAATGCGAGAAAAGCGCGCAGCGTTATCGAAATCTCGCTCAGTTTTTTGAATAGGAGGCATCATGCTTGGCGCTGATGGATTAAACCTCGCTCTTATGATTGCAGACAGCGGCATTATTGATACCGCAGTTAATGATCTCCTAGCTCGCTCACAAGTGATGTTGATGGCGGAAGATCGTGGTGTTCGGTCTACGGTAAAAAATCACTTATTGAAATGGCGTGGTAGCGTTAAAAAACGTATCACACGAGTATGTGAGACTGAGCGCTTTCAGCAAGAGCTTAGCTACTATCAAGAAGTGATTCACTGGGACGAAGAGACCTTTTTCGACCGCATTGATGATGTGATCAAAAAGCTTGAATGGCACTCCGCCTTCTATTTACAAGCACGACGTTTGATGGAAAAGAACAAGGGTATTTATAACCCTATGTTCCCTCATTTCTTTTGTGACCAATGGTACAAGTCATTAAGCGATGCAATTAAGCAAGCTCAAGTGATGGAACTGGAAACGAACAAAGAAAAACTCCTGACGGATCTTTATCAGCGTATGGAAACCATGCGCAATATGGATAAGGTCACCGAAGCGGGTGATGAAAGCAGTGTCGGCAGGTTATGGGATATGGCTTCTGCTAAATTAAGCCGCAGTGACTTGACGGTTATGAAGCGCCATGCTGAGTTTTTGAAAAAAAATCAAGCGTTGCAAGAGATAGCGGAAAGCTTAGGCCGAATGGCAAGTGACGTTGATGACCCAGATTTAAATCGCTCGCCTACCGAAGAGCCACAAATGGTGGAAGAGAAGTCCGATGAAGCGACAGATGACATTGTCGGTATTCATGAGAGTGATGATCTTAATAAGATGCTGCCAAATGAAACCCTCTTTCTCGCTTACCCAGAGCTTGAAGTGGTTTTCTATAAACACTTAGTTGATAAGCGTTTGATGAACTATCGGATGCAAGGAAAGTCACGCACACTTCGAAAAGTTCGTGCGCATAAGCCAGACAACAAAAAAGCGGATATCGAAAAAGGGCCTTTCATTGTCTGTGTTGATGCTTCAGGTTCAATGCATGGTTTCCCTGAACAGTGTGCCAAAGCAATGGCGTATGCACTGATGCAAATTGCTTTAGCCGAAGATCGTGATTGTTATGTCATGTTGTTTTCTACAGAACACATCACTTATGAATTGACCAAGCAAGATGGTTTACGCGAAGTGAGTGACTTTTTGAGCTACTCATTCCACGGTGGTACAGACTTAGAGCCTGTTCTGAAAAAGTCAGTGGAATTAATGGCTGACGGCACATATAAGAATGCCGATTTGGTGGTGATTTCTGACTTCATCGCGCCTAAACAGAACGAAGAAATTTTGGCTCGGGTTAATGGATTGAAGGCCGCAAAAAATCGCTTTCATGCCATCAGTTTGTCGCGCTATGGCAACCCAGAATTAATGAGTATGTTTGATCATTGCTGGCGTTATCATCCTAATATCTTTGGACGTATAGCAAAGCAGTGGTAACTGTATTCAGCAAGAATGTCAGTTAACCGTCACAACTAGTGCTGGTTAAAATCCGCAAAAGAAAAGGGAGGTTATAACCTCCCTTTGTGGTATCTAAGGCGATTTATTCAGTGCTTTTAATCGATGTTCGCCAGTAACTCGTAAGAACGTAGCTTAGCTTCATGTTCAAAAATCATGGCATTGACCATAATCTCATCGGCTTGAGTTCTGGAGACTAAATCCATTATTCGACTTTTCACTGTATCGACACTTCCGTGAATCGATTCGCGCAGCTGAGTCTGAATGTGATGCTTTTCATGGGGTAGCCAAAGCGGTTCCATACTTTTCACCGGAGGTGCAAGTTTGGTTCGCCCGCCTCTGATCATGGAAAGAAACTTCTGCTTTTCAGTGGTACCCAAATATTGGGCTTCAGCATCTGTTTCAGCCACTATGATGTTTACCCCGATCATGACATAAGGTTTATCAAGTTGGTCTGAAGGTCGGAAGTTATCACGATAAATCTCGATCGCTCTCAACATAGCGTCAGGGGCGAAATGCGCGGCGAACGCAAATGGCAGTCCTTTTATTCCCGCTAAACGAGCACTGTAGGTGCTAGAGCCCAACAACCAGATTGGTACTTTAGAGTTGTTGCCCGGATAAGCTTTTACTGGCTGGTTAGTCGAAATGGGTCCCATGAAAAACTGTAACTCTTCCAGTAGTTCATCGAAATCAGGGTCCATTCGATCCGGTTCTCTTCGTAAAGCATGCATGGTTGAATGGTCAGTTCCCGGAGCGCGACCTAAACCTAAATCAATACGATTCGGGTAGAGTGCTTCCAAAGTGCCAAATTGTTCTGCAATGACCAATGGGGCATGGTTAGGCAGCATAATTCCGCCTGAACCTAGACGAATCGATTGAGTATGTGCACCGACATGACTGAGCAAAACAGAAGTCGCTGCGCTCGCAATATCCGGCATGTTATGGTGTTCCGCCATCCAGAATCTCTCGTAGCCCAATTTCTCGGCGTGTTGTGCAAGTGAAACCGTATGTTGAAACGTTGTGTGGAAATTTGCGCCTTCAGAGACAGGCGCTAAATCTAAAATCGAGAGTTTTGGTAGAGACATAACAAACTTATCTGCAAGTAAATCAGGTTATCACTATGCCTCTTTCCAAAAATAAATAAAACCATGAGTTTTTGAAGGAATAGTAAGTAAACTCTTGGATCTTGTGTCGCCAATAAACGTTAATTATCAAGCGAAGATTCGCTGAGCATTTGTTCTTTTTGTGTGTCTTTTATGCGTGGTGGCATGTTTATTAGCCATTCAGTTGAAAAATATAGAATTTGTTATTGACCAACAAAATGAATCCGTTAAAGTACGCCTCGTTCACACAGCAATGTGGTGAACAGATGGTGTCACCATCGCAGTATGCGTTGCCCTGGTGGTGAAATTGGTAGACACAAGGGATTTAAAATCCCTCGACTTTCGAGTCGTGCCGGTTCAAGTCCGGCCCGGGGCACCATCCAAATAAGGCGCGTTAGCAGAGTGGTTATGCACCGGATTGCAAATCCGTGTACATCGGTTCGATTCCGGTACGCGCCTCCATTTCTCTCTTTTCTATCTCCAAACTCTTTAAATTAAAAAAGTTCAATACTCACTGGCTTTTAAACCTTCTCACAACTATTTCTTGGTATTCATTCAGTACTTAGCGACATTTGAAATGCAATACATATAACTCTCACATCGAGAAGTACATCAATCTGTGAAATATGCGATGACGTTAGTGGGTCTGAAGTGGCTAGAAGATGCCATGTGTTAGATTTTAAGGTCGATACTATAGAAAACGCAGAACATGCCATACAAAATGTTTTAGCTGCATTTTGGAAAAGGTCAAAGATAAACACACAGCCCAGAAGTCTTTGTGGTGTGGGATAAATGTACAAATTGTTGCTCATCTATACGTTAGAGTTGTTTTATTCAGCAGTCGGTAAATAAGTTGATAGTTTTTTATTGACCTTGGGGCTGATTTCGCTAAAGTACGCCTCGTTCACACAGCAATGTCGTGAACAGATGGTGTCACCATCGCAGTATGCGTTGCCCTGGTGGTGAAATTGGTAGACACAAGGGATTTAAAATCCCTCGACTTTCGAGTCGTGCCGGTTCAAGTCCGGCCCGGGGCACCATCCAAATAAGGCGCGTTAGCAGAGTGGTTATGCACCGGATTGCAAATCCGTGTACATCGGTTCGATTCCGGTACGCGCCTCCACTTTCTCTTAGTACTCTCTCAAATATCTCAAAAGACTCTTTCTCTTATCGTAGTCACTTAGATAAACGTCTTCGCGATGATGTCACACATTCTCAATAAGCAATAATCGTGTAACTTTCAGCTTTAGGCTGTGGTATGGTTTCGTTTGTTTCGAGGCTGTTATTTGGCTCAATGTTTTGCGTTTAGAAAGTACACTCTATAAGGGTACCAACATCAATATGGAAAAAATCGCCATTCTCGTAGATGTGCAGAATGTCTACTACACCTGTAAAGAACGTTATCAACTTAACTTCAATTACAACCAGTTTTGGCAAAAAGTGACTCATGGGCGCACCGTAGTGAAAGCCAATGCGTACGCTATTGCCAGCAAAGATGCGGGTCAACGTCAGTTTCACCATATATTGCGTGGTATCGGTTTCGAAGTGATGTTAAAGCCGTTTATTCAACGTAGGGATGGCAGTGCTAAAGGCGATTGGGATGTGGGTATTACGCTTGATGCAATTGAGCTAGCAGAAGAAGTTGATGTGGTTGTGTTGGTTTCTGGTGATGGCGATTTTGACTTGCTCGCCAAACGCATCCAACAAAGATTTGGCAAGCAAGTAGAAGTTTATGGTGTACCCGGTTTAACAGCGAACAGCCTAGTAGAAGCCGCTGACAGATACATTGCTATTGATGACGAGTTACTACTCTGGTGATTGAGTCTCACTTTGTTCAATAGCTTGTGAAGCTTCTTCTGCTTCCATTTTAGCGCGCTCTGCTTTAGAGACATAGCGAGGCTTATTACTTTTATTAAGCTTCGCATTTTGTTGCTTAATCTTCTTTTTTAAAATTTGGTTGATCTTCTTTTTACGGTTCATGATTTTCACATCTGAGGAACATGAGGGAGGGGAGCTTAATGGTTTTGAACACTAAGCTCAATAGCCAGTAAGAAATTAACCAGGCTGTTATTCAATAGGGTGTAATAATGACAAAACCCAGTTCTATTTTAATCGGGTCATTACAAACAGAATATAAGACCGTAGCTGCGATGATGGGCATCTACTGTCAAAAACACCATAATAGTAAAAATGGATTGTGTGAAGCATGCCAAGCACTGCTCGATTACGCTGAAATACGTTTAGACAGATGCCCTTACGGTCAAAATAAGCCGACTTGTAATCGATGCCCAATCCATTGTTATAAGCCAGAACCGAAAGAAAGCATGAGATTGGTGATGCGATACTCTGGTCCAAGAATGTTACTGCCACATCCTATTCTTGCGATTCGTCATTTGCTACATGAGCGAAAAGAACCACCCGTCACAATAGAAAAAGACGCTTCAAATCGTCATCAACGACTTAAAGCGTCTAATAAGTAGTAATAATCAATAATTCAGATTGCTGCAGGTGGAATGAGTGTGAACGGTTTATTCACCTGCAACCCATTGGCGTTTAGTTTTCATACTTGCAAGTAGCATGTATAGACAGGTCGCCATTTGAATTACGAATAGATACCCCAACAAACCTTGACCATTTTGTAAGAACCAGTCAGCAATGACAGGACCAACCACAGACCCTACGCTATAGCTGAACAGCATCACTTGAGTTGCAGAAACAATGTAACTGGCATCGAGCTTATCGCATCCCAAATTGATAGCGATTGGGTAAAGTGCAAATGTCGCCATACCCAATACAAACAAGCTGATCGCAAGCACTGTTAAGCCAGATTCGAGGAATGGCAGCATAACGGCACCAGAGCCGATTAAACAGAACAATGCCATCAATAAAGTACGACCTAAATATTTCGAAAGCCAAGGAACGCTAGGTTGAATCGCCATTCCACCCAGAATAACTAGAGCAAGCAGCGCACCCATATTGGAATGGTCTAAACCTCTCTTTTCCAGTTCTACAGGCATCAAACCGTAAATAGCACCTAGGGTTAGCCCTGATACGATGCATCCCATAATAGCGGCATGGTTCAACTTGGTCATTTGACGCCAAGACAGGCTTGCCGCTTGTTGTGAAGCTGGTTGTGTTGATTTACCAAAAATCAACACAACAGATGCAATGAGTAACAGCGCTGAGATGGCAAAAAATGGAAGCGTACCGTTAATACCTATGTAGCTAATGCCTAGCTGACCAATTGCGGAACCACCATATAAAGCAGCCATATAGATGCCAAGTCGCTTAGCTCTACCTGATTCATCCCCATGCAGTAACCAAGATTCAACGACGACGAATATACCTGCGACTGTAATGCCAGCGATAAAACGTGAAACCAACCATACAGTTGAATTCGCGACTAAAGGTAAGGTGACAATAGAGACCAGCAGAATCATCAAGAATGCAATGAAAGCATTTCTGTGACCAAGACGGTTTACAGCAGGATCTACGATCATCGCACCGATTAACAGCCCTGCGTAAAACACACTCGCAAGCCAACTCGCTAAACTGGTTTCTAACTGATAATGAGGCAACATAAGGGGGATCAGACTCATTAAATAGCCCGATGCCACTGCATAGAAAGTTAACGCAATTACTGGAACAGAAATGCGTTGAGAAGAAGTTGATACCAACAAGTTGTCCAACGACGTCGCCTCAAAGTTTATAGGGGGAAAGATAGAATTTGCGGCGAATATGGGACTTATGAGAGGAAAGGTAAAACTAAAATTTGTGATCTTTACGATTAATAAATTTTATTAAATATCTAATCTATAAAATACTAAGTTAAGTCGGCATATTATCCTAAAAATAGCCAACTTAACTAGAAAAATTTCACAAGAATTATTTTGCTAAAGCTTGGTTCAGCCATTGATTAAACTGGGATTTAGGAAGCGCACCATTTATGACATCAACTCTTTGTCCGTTCTTGAACACCATAATGGTTGGAATGCTGCGAATTTGGAACTTAGCAGCAAGAATTTGCTGACTTTCAGTGTCGATTTTTACAAAACGTACTGAACCATTTCTTTCATTTGCTACATCTGAAAAAACAGGCGCGAAACCCACACATGGGTTACACCAAGGAGCCCAAAAATCGACAACGACAGGCTGAGAACTTTGCAAAATAGCCTCAAAATTAGCATCTGTACCTTCTATTGGTGAGCCGTCCAGCAAAGGTGTTTGGCATTTGCCGCAATTCGGACTCTCTGATACTCGCTCATTGGGAACACGGTTTAATCCATGGCAAGAAGGGCAGCGTGTATTGAAGGTAGACATAGTTTCCTCTCAAATCGTGATTTGTATTTATGGTCTTTACAGCTCTTTATGGCAAATAGCGCTATATGGTAAATGAGCGTATAATCCGCCCTTATGCCTAATGTTGGGGCAATTGATATAAATACAATAGACAATATCGGTACGTAATTAATCATAGCCTCGGGTTAATTCAACGCTGGTATTGGCATAACAATTATAGATTTGGAACGAGTATGACCAAGTTTTACGCTGAAATTACAGGTTGGGGTAAATGTTTGCCTCCAGCAACTCTTACAAACGAAGATCTGAGTACTTTTTTAGACACCAATGATGAGTGGATTCGCACTCGTACTGGCATCGAAAATCGTCGTATTAGCCACGTTAACACGTCTGACTTGGCAACCGTTGCTGCTAAGCAAGCTTTGGCGTGTGCTGGATTAGAAGCTGGCGATCTTGATTTGATTATTGTTGCCACCTGTTCTCCAGATACCTTGATTCCGAATATTGCGTCGAAAGTTCAACTGAATTTGGGTAACAAAGGAGCGGCTGCGTTTGATATGAATGCTGCTTGTACTGGTTTCCTTTACGGCTTAGAAACCGCGACTCGTTTGATTCAGGCGGGTAACTACAAGCATGCATTAGTGATTGGTGCTGAACGTCTTTCTTTCTATCTAGATTGGACTAAGCGAGACACCGCAGTTTTGTTTGGTGATGGTGCTGGTGCAGCAATATTAAGCCGTACGGAAGAGACGCTTGGTTTGCAAGATGCGCAAATCGGTTGTGATGCTGAAGGTCGTGATATTTTGGCAGTGCCTAAGTTTGGGACGGCAATGGATCGTTTCGCGGCTGATAATGGTCATTGGGATTTTAACTTCATTGGTAAAGACATCTTTAAACGCGCGGTGCGTGGTATGGGTGCCGCGTCTCAACAAGTACTGCAAAGAAGTGGTTTAACTAATGATGATGTCGATGTGGTGATCCCTCATCAGGCAAATATTAGAATCATCCAAACCTTATGTGATGTGTCTGGTATCAGCCAAGACAAAGCCTTCGTCAATATTCACAAGTATGGCAATACTTCTGCAGCGACGGTTCCAATTGCTCTTTGTGAAGCGCTAGAACAGGGTAAGGTTAATCCAAACGACAATATTCTTGTGGCAGCTTTCGGCGCAGGACTGACGTGGGGAGCCGGCCATATCCGATGGGGTCAGCGTGTTACTCCTGTCAACACAAGTGATGCTGTGTTACCGGAATGCGATAAGTCAGCACTAGAGCTACTGCATGATGCGATTGAACACTGCAAACGAAAATCTGCCGAGTAAACAGACTCTTAAACAGTCACTTCAATGAAATCAAAAAGGAACTCAATGAGTTCCTTTTTTACATTTTCAGTCTGAAATCCTACAACTGTATTCTTAGGTCAATATTCAGAACGTGTGAAACAGAAAGTAATTAAAATAAATCTCAAATATAAGAATAGTCCTACAGCACATATGTGGAATGCACATCACGAAATAAGGTAGTATTTTTGCAAACATTCTATGCAACTAAGAAATATACTTTTACTGCTTTTTATTCATAGGTTTAGTGGAATTGTTCTAGACTGAAACTAAATGGAATTCACAGCTAAAAGTTAAATAGACTCTTAGTGAAACAGAATAATTAGATAATCAAGCAATCAGTAATTCATTTTTCAGACGTTTGAGGCAGACTAGGTATGACACCGAGAAAAGTATTAAAGCTTGCGGATGACGGCTACGCAACGCTGTTAAAGATGGTTGATTTCCTTCTTATTAATCTCATGCTAACGAGTATTATTAAATCGCTTGGTGATCATGAAACGGCAATAGATATTCTAGCAGCATTTATTTTCTCGGTTATTTTTCTTTTAGTCGGAGAGTACTGCAAACTCTACAGCTATCGAACTCTACGTCGCATTAGGGCTTCGTTTTTTCGATTGCTTGCAACGTTAACCATCTCAGTTTTAGCCATGGAAGTGGTGAAGTACTTCTTCAAGAATGTGGATGGCGTGACCATCACAAACCTAAACCCAACGGTCTTTGCTTTTTGGTATGTATTAGCATTTGTTGTGCTGGCAGCGGCTAGGGTTTTGCCAATTGCCACTGTACGAACCTTCCGTCAGAAAATGAACCAGAAACAGCGTATAGCCATCATAGGTATGACACCGGCTGGTATTGCTATTTCCCGTTCACTGCTCAGTGACTACCATCTGAACGATATTGAGCTCGCGTATTATGACGACCGAGGTGAGCAACGATTCGGTTATCTGACCAAAATTCCCTACAAAGGAAAAGTTGATGTACTGCTGGAAAAAGCTCGCAATGGCGAAATTGATGAAGTGTATGTCGCTTTGCCTATGGTGGCGAAAGACCGCATTCGTCACTATTTAGAACAACTGTCTGACAGTACGGTGGATACCTATCTCGTTCCAGACCTGTACACCTACAACATCAGTATTTCGAAAGTGAAGTCTGTCAATGGTGTGCAAACCTTTAGTGTTTTTGGTTCACCTTTTGATGGGGTGGGTGCTGCTATCAAGCGAATCGAAGATATTATCATCGGTTCAATGATTACACTGATGATCTCTCCCGTTCTAATAGCCGTGGCGATAGGTGTAAAAATGAGTTCGCCAGGCCCTGTGCTCTTCAAACAAGATCGTTATGGTTTGGGAGGCAAGAAAATCAAAGTGTGGAAGTTCCGTTCCATGAAAGTGATGGAAAACAGCGATGTTGTTACACAGGCGACCAAAAACGACCCTAGGGTAACCAAGTTCGGCGCCTTTATTCGCAGAACGTCACTAGACGAGTTGCCTCAGTTCATTAATGTGCTTCAAGGTTCCATGTCGATTGTTGGCCCCCGACCTCATGCTGTTGCTCACAACGAAGAATACAGAAAAATAGTTGATAACTATATGATTCGACACAAAATTAAACCTGGCATTACCGGTTGGGCGCAGATAAACGGCTATCGTGGTGAAACAGAAACCGTCGACAAGATGGAAAAACGCATTCAATACGACATCCAATACATGCAAAACTGGACGTTGTGGCTTGATATTAAAATTATCTTTTTGACCATTTTTAAAGGCTTTGTCAGTGAAACGGCATACTAGCTTTTTACTGTGTGTGGGCAGCTTGTTGGTTAACGTATCTGCCCACGCTGATTTGAAACCAAAATCGCATATTGGAATCGCAGGTATCGACTTCCAGAGTCAAGTCGGTACTGCTTATGGTATTGATGACAACGTCACGTTTCAGATTGATGATGAAGATAAAATAGAGTCGAACTATTTGACCGTTTCGCCTGAGTTAAAAGCCATCGGAGAAAGAGGAGAAGACCAGTACCTCCTAATGTATAAGGGCGACTACAACCGCTACCAAGATTCTCATGAAGATGACTCTGACAGTCACTTCATGATGTTCGATGGTTACTGGCGCTACGGGCTAAGACACGGACTCAAGTGGAATGTCCAACAGGGTTATGGAAAAGAGAAAAGAGGGCTTGGTTTAACAGAAGGATTTGATGAGTCTCAGATGGAACACTATGGCTTTGGTGACTCTGGTCTGGATTATTCACAATTTAATACCAGCCTTCGCTATAGCTACGGTGCGCCAAAGGGGCGTGGGAAACTGGATGTCATGCTACAGACTAAGTCTTTTGGTTATGATGACAAAGACCATATTCAAATCGCGGATAATGATTTCTATCAATACGTTTTGGAACAAGAGTGGCAAGAAACCACAGGTCTGATCGAGCTGTTTGACCAATACAGCGACGACAGTCGATTTCGCTACAGTTTGATTACTAACCGTCGTCACTATCAGGCGAACAAACGCAAAGACAGTAACGAATATTATCTGTTGTTTGGCATTAAAAGCGTCAGAAGCGGTAAAACAACCATTGATGCGGATATTGCCGCTTTGTACAAAGCGTTTCCCGAAAATGACCGCTCAGAAAGTTTTCTGGGAGCCAACTGGAATGTCGCGCTGGAGTGGAAACCGTTAAAGCACGATATTTGGTCTCTGCATACCTCTCAACGTGTCAAAGACCCGAGGCAAGAAGGTGGTTATATTCTTGATGGGATTTACGGCATTTCTTGGCAGCATTTTTGGTGGGTAGATCGCTTTTCTACCACCATTAGCTATGAATATGAGACGGAAGACTATCGTATTGAAGACAACAATCGATACGACAAAACCAAAACCGCGAAGTTTGCGATTGGTTATGATTTCAGACCGTCGATTCGCTTCGAAATGAATTACCAGTGGAAAAAGTTCAGCTCAAATGAAGACATAGATGTACTCAACATCGGTGAATTTGATCAGTACTCGATTATCAGACGATTAGGTTACGACCAATCGTATGTCGAGTTGCAGTTAAAGGTGCAAATATAGATGCGTAAATGGTTGGTATTCCTTCTTACTTTGATTATGGCTTTGCCTCTAATGGCTGAGGAAGCCGCACAGCAAGGTTCAGTGGCAATAAATGAACAGCAGGCATCTGCACAACAAGCGAATCCTCAAGTAGATGATAACTTGGATGATTACTTATTGGGCACCGGCGACAGAATTGAAATCATCGTTTACGGTGAACCTGATATGTCTATGAAGTTTAAAGTGAGTAAGTCGGGCGTGGTTAACTTTCCTTATATTGGTGACGTTGTTATCTCTGGTCGTACGCCAAGTGCCATTGAAGCTGAGATAGAAGAACGTTTGCGAGGTGATTACCTATTGAACCCTATGGTCACCATTAACATGGAATCGTTCCGTTTGTTTTATATTTTTGGCGAGGTGACTTCCCCTAACGGTTATGAGTTTCAACCGAGATTAACGGTAGAGCAGGCGATTGCGATTGCTGGCGGTTTTACTGACCGTGCTGACCGAGATGACATCAGTATTCGTTCGGGTACGACAAATGAAGTAATTGAAGACGTTGAGCTCACTCATCCTGTGCAGCCTGGCGATACCGTAATCGTAGAGCAGAGTTTTTTCTAATATGGCAGTAGGCATGATTGAAAATGGTCAAAAGATGGAAAGCAGCATCGATTTTGCACCATTTATAAAAGCATTAAAGAAACACTGGTGGAAGATATTGCTCTTTACTGTCGTGGTAACGGGAGCTTGCTTTCCGCTGATTTCTGGTATGAATTCCAAATATGTGTCTACTGCAACGGTATTGATCAAAGCGCAAGAAGACAACGCCACGCCAATTGATAATGTGGACGGATACGATTCAACTCGCTCTCCTTACTACGTTACGCAATTTAATCTGATGCAATCTCGTGTTGTTCTGGAAAAGGCCATCAAAGATCTCAATCTCAATGAAGATCCTCGATACAACGGTGGCGTAACGGTAGATGACAGCATTAGAGAATTGCCAATGACCGAAGCTGATTTAATGAATGCTACGGTTAAAAACATTCGTAAACACCTCTCTTTTTCAGAAGTACGTTTAACGCAGCTGGTGCATGTTTCTTTTGAATCGGAAGATGCTGAAGAAGCCGCACGAATCGCCGACGGTATTGCTCAAGCGTTTATTGAGTATACCGTTGATAAAAAAGTAGAGAAAACCCTAGCCGCTCAACAGTGGAATGAGCAGCAGATGGAAGAACTGCGCAAGCAAGTGGCAAGTAAGAAAAAGGAAATGGAGCAGTTTCTTAACAAAGAAGGCTTGATTACTTTTAAAGGCATTGATGGTTTTGAAACGCAACAACTCAGCATTATGACGGAGCGTTTAGCCAATGCCACTGAACGCCGAATGCTTGCTCAATCTCATTATGAGCTGGTGGTACAGAATTTAGATGCACCGCTGGAAGATCTCGCTTCTATTCCTGAAATCTCCAGTCATCCACAGTTACAGGATTTGCGTATCGCAATGATTCAGGCGAAGCGAACGTTGTTTGATTTACAAAATCGCTATGGGCCGAAACACAACAAAATCCTTGAAGCTGAAGCGCAGATTAGGGCGATTGAAGTTCAATTCCGTCGTCTGCTGGTAGAACTGAAATTAGGACTGTACAAAGAATATCAAGCTCAGTTGGCGAAAGAGAATCGCTATAAAGCGCTGTTGAATGAACAGAAGAACGGCTTCAAAGCATTAGTGGCGAAACGTGATACTTACGAAAGTATGCAGACTGATTTGCAAAAAACGGAAGACCTATACAAAGACATGTTTTTACGCAGCAAAGAACAAGAGCTTTCTTCTACTTATCGTGAACCAGATGCTGTCTTATATGACCCGGCCGCAGTTGCCAAAACGCCAGCAAAACCGAACAAATTGTTACTACTGGCAATGGTGTTCATTATGTCATTCACGCTATCCACTTTGTTCGTGATTATTCGCGCTGCAATGGATCAGAAGGTCTACAACCTGACACAGGTCTTGAAAAAATTAGGTTTGAAACCATTAGCTGACTTACCGGAAATGGGGCAAACAGAGGACAGAAACGAACTCGTTAACCTAATTCGAAGTAATCCTTATGCGATGGAATCATTTCACGGCATAAAAACTGCGATTCAACTAGCATCACCGTCAGCTTATTGTTTAGGTGTTGTCTCCAGCACTGAAAAGGAAGGGGCGACGCTAGTTTCACAGTTACTGGCCGACAGTTTAAGCCGTAACCATAAGACGCTTTTGTTGGATCTCGATTTTCGCAGTGAAACAGGCTTGTCAATGTTGCCTGAGTTTCTTCCACAAGCGGACGAGGCGATGAATGGTGCAACAGAAGCTAAAGGTGCAGCTCAATGGGCTGAAGGGGCTAGTGACAATCACAAGCCACTGTTTATCTCTCTCAATGATAAGCTCGATTTCTTGCCGCGTGGGGTTCTTGAACAGTCACCGTTGGTTTATTTCTCTAGTGAGCAGTTTCTGCACATGATGCAAGAACTGCCAGAGCTTTATGAACGAATCGTAGTGAACTTGCCAAGCCTTACGGACAACAAAGATACCCAGTTAGCCGCTAAAACATTAGATGGAGTCGTTGTGGTGATGCAAGCCGCTTCTCGCTCGGTTCCAGTTATTCGCCAAGATATCGAGAAGTTAAATCAGCCTGATATCAATACCATTGGCGCGGTGTTAAACCGAGTTCAAGCGGATAACTTACAAAGTGAAGAAAGTAAGCAGTTTATTTCTCAAGGCAGTTTTTCAGCGCTGTTAGCTGAGGATTAATCGCATGGGGCTGATCAAAAGTATCTCAACGATTGCCAGCTCTTCGATGCTCACCCAAGTGATAGGGGCATCTTCCATCTGGTTTGTGTCAAATCGCTATGGTATGAACGAAGTCGGTATTTACGCCATGGTGTACAGCATTGTATTGATTGGTGCACAGATATGTACTTTTGCTTCGCAGCTTTTGATTCCAAAACAGCAAGATGAACATCTCGCGCAAAACATCGTGTTTTGCCTTCTTCAGACCGTGGTATTAGCCATTCCGTTTACCGCAGTTATTGTTTGGCTATTCAATAAACCATTTGCACTCTACTATCTGCTGACTCTTGCTCATGCTTGGATTTTGATCTCTGAAAACCTGCTATTGCGTGATGAAAAAATGAAGCTGCTAGCATTTCAGCGTCTGCTTGCTTCTGGCTTAGTTTTAGTGTGTGTGTTGATGACTCCAACAGCTGAAATGCTTTACTGGAGCTGGGCGATTGCGCTGATTGTTATCGTTTTTCTATGGTTACTTTACTCGATGCCATTTCGACGGATGGCATGGAATCAATGGGGCTGGTCATCCAACAGAGATTTCTTTAAGCGTAATAAACAACACATTGTCAGTATCGGTAGCGCTGAAGTGTTGGCTATGGCAAACAGTAATTTGCCGACAGTTCTCATCAACTATTGGTTTTCTGCGGTAACGGCAGGCTATTTTGCGATTGTTAGCCGATTTTGTTTATCGCCAGTTGTGATTGTAGGGAATGCGGTACGCAATTCTATCTTCTCTAAATGGTCGTTAGATTTTCGCCATCAGCGTTTCAATTACCCGGAATTTATAAAGGTACGCAAACTTCTTTTCGTCCTTGGTCTCATTGCTACTGCTGGCGTCTTTATCTTCTATCCGATCGTGATGGAATTCGCAGCGGTTAAAAACTGGATCACTCACGAATGGGTAGAATCGATTCCAACTTCACGTTATATGCTGCCTTATCTGTTCCCTGCATTGGCTATTTGCCCACTCACTGTTATTGAACTGGTGTTTGGATCTCCCAAGTATTTCCTGCGTATTCAACTTGAGCAATTGGCCGTTGTTATCGTGGCTTTTGTCATCTTGCCTTATTTCTACAACGACTACGCGTATTCAGTGATGACTTATGCGGTGCTTTCGGCTGTACGTTATGGATTCATTTATTTGAAAGTGAATCAACGGGCTCGTTCTATGCGAGAAGGAATGGACGCCAAGTGAACCTTAGTTTAAACAGCGGGCTTTACCTCCAAGTTGTTACATTAACCACACTGATATTTTGTGGAGTCGTGCAGTATTTCACGGGGATTGGCGCGGTTCTTTGGCTGCCGTTTTTGATGACCTGTTTAATGGTACTGCTGCTACCAATGCAAACTCGTTACAGTACCTTTTATCTGGACAACAAAGAACGCGTTTTATTGGTGTTGTTCGTGAGTTTGTTTGCGTTGGCAACCGTATCAACAGTATTGCAAAGCGGCATCAAAGTAACGATTGTCGGTATGAAAAACGAGTTAGCAATATCGCTGATTATGTTTTGTCTGTTACTGGGCTTTGTGCGCGAGTCACAGATTTATAGGATTACCAAAGCGCTCTATTGGGTGTTCTATATTCAGTTCCCCGTCATCTTGTACCAGATCCTGATTGTTGTTCCCAAACGCGTCGCCTTTCGTGGTGAGTATGAAAAGTGGGATGCGGTTGTGGGCACGTTTGGTGGTGACCCGATGAAAGGCGGGAACACTGCCGCCATGGGCTTGTTCTGTTTACTGATCATGCTGCTTAAGCTTTCTGAATATAAACATGGTCTGACAACGAAATTAAACACCGGTCTTCACATCATTGCGGCATTTATCTTGTGTATTTTAGGCGAGGTGAAATTCGTTATTCTGATTTCACCGTTCTTGCTGGCGTTCGTCTGGTTTTCGCCAAGCTATCTGGCTGGAATGAAACGGCTCGATCTTAAAACTGCTTTGATGATCATCGGCGGTTTATTCTGCCTTATTTCTCTTGCGATCATGATATTGGCTGCGTCTTATTCATCCGCATTTGCGGGTAGTTCAGATAAAGGCGCTTTGGACATCTTTATCGACTCTTTGTCATATGTGTTCGACCCAAATTACATCATGGCAGAAACCGGAGAACTGGGGAGGATGACCACCATCTTCTTTTGGGGAGAACACAGTGACTTGTGGGGACTACCAAGCCAGTTGTTTGGATATGGTCTCAATGCTACCAACCGAGGCAGTACCGTTGCGCCAGGGTTTTTAAATATCATCTTTAACGTATTTTTGGATTCAACATCATTGAGCATGTTGCTATGGGAAATGGGTTTGATTGGAACTTTGCTGTTCTTTGGCGTCGTCGGCTATACCTTACGGATAGTGATGCCAAAACCACTTATTCCCAGAGACAGAGTTACGCAGGAAGACGTGCGTTTACTTTCCTTCCAGCCAGCGTTTATTGCCTTTGGTATTGCTGGGCTTTTGAGTCTTCCTTACAGTCAAACTCTGATGATAGTGCCGATGCCGCAGTTTCTGTTCTATTTTTCATTAGGTGCTGCCTTAGTTATCCGGAAGTCAGTATTAACAATAAGTGAGCCTTCTTATGGGTGAAGATATTAAAATCAGTGTCATTATCAAAACGTATAATGAACAGGCTGGGATCGCGAAAACTATTACCAGTATTCGCGAAAATTTATCCAATTACTCTCATGAGATTATTGTCGCCGACAGCCTGTCGTCAGACGATACTCAAGCGATAGCTCTGGAACATGGAGCCAAGGTCGCCACATTGGTTAATGGTGATGAACGTTGTTGTGGTGTAGGGCATCAGCTAGGCTATCTTCATGCACAAGGCGAGTTTCTTCTTCTCATGGATGGAGATATGGAACTGGCGCCCGGCTTTATCGAGCAGGGGATTGCTTATTTAGATACTCACCGCGATTACGCTGGCGTAGCTGGTATGGTTGAAATGGATGATGCACAAAGCTACGAGTTCAAGTCCCGTAAGCAGCGTATTCACAAGATCTATCCTGTAGGCGATACTTCCCATCTTGGTGGAGGCGGCTTATATCGACGTTCTGCCATTGAAAAAATCGGTTATTTAACCAATCGCAATCTACATGCATATGAAGAAGCAGAACTGGGTATGCGATTAAAGCATGCGGGTTACAAGCTGCACCGACTGGCTGTTCCATACTTCTCTCACACTTCTTATGACATGTCTTCCATCGAACTAATGAAATATCGCTGGAGAAGTGGCTATTTGTTTGCTTCTGGCGAACTATTAAAAAGTGCTTGGGGAAAGCCGCATTTTAAAGATGCGCTGCTCGTAGTTAAGAACGAGGCGATCTTTACCCTTTATTTGTTTTTACTGGCGATATCCATTCTGACTTTCCATGCAAAAATTATCTCGATTGCGCTACTGCCGTTGGTGGCTTTCTTTGCGCTGAAAGCAATTAAGAACCGATCATTAAGAGATGCTCTACAAAGTGTGGTGAATCTGAGTGTGTTTTCTGCAGGGCTTATTCGAGGGTTGAGCTGTCGTTTAAAAGATCCCAATCAAGCGCCTGATAACCGACTGATTAAGGGAGAACAACAATGAAAATACTTCTAGTAAACAAGTTCTTCTTTATGAAAGGCGGAGCTGAAACTGTGTTTTTTCAGGAACGCGAGATGTTAGCGCGCTCAGGAGCAACGATTATAGATTTCTCAATGCAGCATGAGAAAAACATTGAGTCGGCTTTTAGTGACTATTTTGTTTCTAACGTTGATTACCATGACGGCAAGAAGAGTTTGTTAGGCAGCGTGAAAACGGCGATTAATTTTATTCATAACAGTGAAGCTTGTGAGAAGTTAACAGCCTTAATTACCAAAGAGCGCCCTGAAATTGTTCACTTTCACAATATCTATCATCAGCTGACGCCATCGATCATTAAAGTCGCCAAGTCATTAGGCTGCAAAACGGTGCTGACAGCCCACGACACAAAAATCGCATGTCCAAGTTACACCATGTACCGAGATGGACATACCTGCGAAGCTTGTTTGAAAGGTTCGGTATGGAACGCGTTTAAGTATCGTTGTCAGGAAGGTTCGCTGTTTAAGAGTGCGTTATTATCGCTTGAGGCTACTTATCAATCATTGGCTAAGAACTACCAAGCTGTGGATGTGATCGTTTCGCCTAGTGAGTTTCTCGCCAACATTATTCGCCAAAAATTACCCCATAATCGTATTGAAGTGGTTGTGAATGGCATAGATGAGCATGTTGAGCGAAATGGTGTAAAAGACGGTCGATACTTCCTCTATTTGGGACGCTTAAGTGTTGAAAAAGGCGTAGCAACTTTGGCTGAAGCTTATCAACGTTCTAAGCAGGAGATGCCATTAAAAGTGGTTGGCGACGGGCCTTTGTACAATGAGTTGGTCGCTAATTACGACAATATCGATTTTCTCGGTTTCCAAAGCGGCGATACTCTACACTCGTTGATCAAAGAGTGCAGTGCAGTCATTGTTCCTTCTGAATGTTATGAAAACTGTTCTATGTCGGTTATCGAAGCCATGGCTTATGGCAAGCCGATCATCGGCGCCAATATCGGTGGCATTCCAGAACAAGTAAGAGAAGGTGTAGAAGGGCGTTTGTTTGAATCTGGGAATCCAGATTCTTTAGCACAAGTGATGGATGATTTTGCTCAGCACCCAGAGCTGGTTGTTGAGTTCGGGAATCGCGCTCGTCATCGCTTAGAGAACAAGTACTCTCTGGCTCGTCACGAAAATACGCTTATGCATTTGTACCAAGAATTACTGAGTGAGAAATAATATGACTATGAAGATCACTGTACTAGGTACGCGAGGAATTCCAGATGTGCTTGGTGGCGTTGAAACCCATTGCCAGCACTTGTATCCGGAAATAGTGCGACAAACAGGTGCGGAGGTGTGTGTGATTGCACGTTCTCCTTACGTTCCTTATCAGTATTCTGAATACCAAGGTGTGAAAACCAAAGCTATTTGGGCGCCAAAGAAGAAATCACTCGAAGCAATTGTCCACTCAACTCTAGCCGCATTTTCGACCTTAACCGATGGTTCGGATGTGGTGCACGTACATGCCATTGGTCCAGGTTTGGTGGTGCCGTTGCTGCGTCTGCTGGGTAAGAAAGTCGTGTTTACTCACCATGGCCCTGACTACGATCGTCAGAAATGGGGAGGTTTTGCTAAGAAAATTCTGCAATTAGGTGAAAGACTCGCTGCAAAGTGGGCAAGCGAAGTGATTGTGATATCCGATGTGATCAATACTATTATCAAAGACAAGTACCAGCGTTTTGATGCCAATTTAATCTATAACGGCGTGCTTAAAGCTCAGCCGTTGGATAAAGCCATTATTGATAAGTATTTAGCCAATCATGAGTTGTCGGCTAAAGGTTATATTGTGGCGGTTGGTCGATTTGTTGAAGAAAAGGGCTTTCATGATCTTATTGATGCTTATGCAAAATCGGGACTAACCCTGCCATTAGTATTGGTGGGAGATACCGACCACGAAACTGTTTATAGCTCAGAATTAAAAGCCAAAGCGCGCAATACGAAGGGTGTGAAGTTAACAGGTTTTGTCACAGGGGATGAACTGAAAGTACTGTTCTCTCAAGCAAAAGTGTTTGTTATGCCTTCTTATCATGAAGGTCTACCCATTGCACTTTTAGAAGCGATGTCATTCTCACTTCCAGCGATTGTCAGCGATATACCTGCAAATACCGAAGTTGGGTTAAATGAGCAAAGTTATTTTCCGGTTGGTGATGTGAATTCATTGGCAAGTAAACTAGCGAATCTTCCAGAACACTCTGAGGTGGATTATGCCACTTATTTGGAAAAGTATGACTGGGAGAAGATAGCCGCTCAAACTGTTGAAGTTTATAAAAAAGCGCAGAGTTCAAAGTAACTAACGGGTATTAACAAGTGTCGTCTAACAACCGCTCAGACAAAGTTATTAAGCAGTTCTATCACACTTTAGATAGTGGTATTGCTGAGACGTTAAATGACGAGCAAAAGCAAGCCATAGAACATGCAGTCAAATCGATGGGGTTGGTCGCAAGACATTCCATTGATATTAGAGAAACCGTTCCTTGGTTCGGTAAACGTTTCTATATTGTATTTCTGTGTGGCAGAGATCATCGAAAAGATGTGCGTGAGCGTTCAAAGTTGGTTCACTTTGTTCTTACGTTATTAATCCTAATAGGAGTGGTATCAATCAGCCTTTTGGCAATGCTGGCTCTGTACTTAATAAAGTCAGCACTTGGTATTGATATTTTTAAGGGATTTTCATTCGGAATTTGGGATTGGTTTAAAGGATTATTATTGTAAATTAACCCCGAGGTTTTTATGAAAATACGGCCTTACAAAGCTGTTGTATTGGCAATGCTGACAATGTTGCCTCTTAGTTCTGGACTAGCAAAAAAGCCGGATAACCATCCGTCAAATAATAAGCACGATCAAGGTTCTGAAACCGAGAGTAATACTGGCGGTGGCGAAAGCGAGCTGGAGGATCTGAACAATCAAAGATTTATTACCGTCTATCCTACAGCGCTTACTGGCCCTGTTACTAACCCGGGGATGGGCGTTGAAACCTTTCACGATAATTGGGGCTCGACATTAAGCTCTAGCGAATATCCGGATGCTGGCATTGATTACTACCGATTCTATTGGAATGAATTAGAGCCGGAAGAAGGTAAGTATACCTTTGATAAGCTGGATAAAATTCTCAGTGAAAACCGACATGAAACGCCACCTAAAATGGTAGCGATTCGCTTTATGACAGCGGAAGAACCGGAAAGCGGCAGCAAAGTACCACAATGGCTAATTAACAAAGGCATTAGCGGTTATTGGACTGAAGATCATAAAACCTTCGTCCCAAACCTAGATGACAGCTTGTACCTTTACTACGGTGAAAAACTGCTGAAAGCGTTCGGTAAGCGTTACGATGGCAACTCAAACTTAAGCCATATTGATATTGGCATGGTCGGTTCTTGGGGTGAGTGGCATAACAGTAACTTCTCCGGTTTAGAGCCGTTACATCAGAAATACAGCGATGCCGACCTGAACAAGTGGGTTGATCTGCATTTTGAAGCGTTTCCTAAAACACCGAAAGTGATGTTAATCAGCGGCGGTAACAGTTTAGCTTACGCGACTGAAAAGGGAGCGGGATGGCGAGCGGATTGTTGGGGAGACTGGCACCATTTCTCAACCACTTGGAGCCACATGAGAGATGATTACCCATATCGTATTCAGCAAGCTCAATATGACGACCCGAACTTTGATACCAGTTGGCAACGTGGACCTATCAGTCTTGAAACCTGTGGAACAATGCAAGGCTGGGAGTCGACGCAAGGCTATAGCTATGAAGAAGTGAAAGCCAGTTTGGATTGGGCAATTGAGCACCATGCATCAACGTTGAATTTGAAATCAAAGCCGATCCCGACTCAATATCGAGGATTACTCGATGACGCTCTGCTTAAGATTGGCTATCGAATTCGTTTAGAGAAACTCAATCACCAAGTTGAACTCAAAGCTGGTGGTGTGTTGAACGTGAACACATTGTTTGTCAACGAAGGTGTTGCTCCACCTTATCAACATCGTTACTTGGCTTACAGGTTAATTGATGTAAATGGTAATACCGCTTTCTTTGGTACTTCTAGTTACGATGTTCGTTCATGGTTACCGGGTGAATACGAAACACACAGTAGCCTCACCTTACCAAGTACACTTGAAGCAGGGCATTATTATCTTGAGCTCGCTCTGGTGGATAGTCATGGTGATGCGCGCTTAAATTTTGCTAACGTTGGAAAGCAAGATTCTGGTTGGTATCGTTTTTCAGATTTAACGATTTTGTAAGAGTGACAACGTAGCGTTATTCCGTGCGCTATTACTTTAACGATATGAAAAAACCCAAGTGATACACACTTGGGTTTTCCCTCTTTAATCAGTTTAAGCAATCATGACTTAAGCTGGGTTTTGAACACCTTCTGCTTCAGCGGCTTTCTTCTCTTGGTACATCTTCACTAGGAAGTATACGTTTACAACAGCGATGAAAGTGTTTGTTGCTACAACTGGCAGCGCATCGATCATAAGACCGTAAGCTGAGAATAGCGTACAACCGATAAAGTTCAGAATACGAAGCTTTACGATGTCTTTCATAGTTAGAGAAATAGCAACCATGATTGATGCTGCGTAACCCATGATTTCAATTGTTTGCATATCCATAATATAGACCCTCTTTATTTGCCGGACTTGGTATCACCGGTACCAATCTTCTCGTCTTGAGATAAATGAGGGAGCTCCATGCCTCGAATGGTCTAAGTTGATTAACTGGCGCTAATATACCAATAGTCAAAGTGTGATGAAAGCCTCAATATTTAGGAAATAGAAGGTTAGCGATTACGCAAACGTTTTACGTAGCAATCAAATGAAATTAATTCTGTGAGCGAGCGAATAATTCCTCATTTCAACTAAGCAACAAAGTAGAATAATGTCTGCTGACTTGTCGAATCAAAACCCTTCTAACGTGCAAATAGTGCTTATCGCTTGGCAATAGGATGGTCTGAATTGAGCTGCAATAGGTCCCACAAATTACCATAAAGATCTTCAAACACAGCAACAGTACCATAGTCTTGTTGTTGAGGATCTCGGATGAATTTAATACCAATTGACTTCATATATTCGTAATCTCTCCAGAAATCATCAGTATTTAAAAAGAGAAACACTCGGCCTCCAGCTTGATTGCCGATAAAGTCATGTTGTTCAGGCTTTGAAGCTTTCGCCAACAACAAGCTAACACCATGTGAATTTGGTGGGGCAACCACCACCCAACGCTTATCCTGCTCAGGCTGGTAGGTATCATCAATAAGCTCAAACTTAAGCTTGTTCACATAGAAATCAATCGCTTCGTCATAATCTCTGACGACTAATGCAATATGTACAATGTTTTGTTTCATAGGAATACTTATTTGCTCTTTAGGGAAGGAGCGAATCCATTTGGAAATATAGTAGACTCATCATAAATAGCATTTTTAAAAGACGACGCTTCTAGATCCGCTCCGAGAAAAGATACGCCTTTAAGGTTTGCATCATCAAAAATAACTCCGTATGCAAGTATGTTATCCATAGTTGAATTTTGTAGATTAGCTCCTGTAAAATTTGCGCCAGCAAGCATGGCATTGTCAAACTTAGAGCTTTCCAAATTCGTTTTGGAAAAGTTTGCAAACTGACCTTGTATATTACTGAAATTTGAGTTTTTGGCTGTTGAAGCGAAAATTTTAATATTGTCTAAATATGAACTTGAAAAGTTAGTTTTATCAAAATTTACATTAGTAAATATGGCATCATTTAAAGGAACTTTAGATAAATCTATTCTATATAATTCACTGCCACATATCTCTTTTGTACAAGATTCAAAAGCGAACAGGGTCCAATCTCTTAGAGGGGTATAATTTGGTTTGTATACAGAGAACCAAGAGAATGGATTTACAATCTTTGGCTCTTTTATGGATTCTATTTGATATGTAGTTCTAAACTGAGCCATTGCAGTTTTGAATCCCATAGAATGCCCAGAGTTAGCTAAGCTATAGAAGTTTGATAATGTCGTAGAAGCTAAAGAAGAATCTCTGTTGTATTTCGCTTCGACTAGGTAATATGCCGTGAGATACAAGCCTATCAATGAGCCAATAACTAAATAGCCTGTCTCTTTTTTAACTGATTTGTAAAAATGCTTAGTCCAATTTAAGAGTATCAAAGTCAGCCTCTAATGCTATCCATAAAAGTTTTATTAGTATGCACAAATATACAATATATTGAATAATATTTATGTTATCGAAAACGGTTTAAATGGTGGAAAAAATTTGGACTCTATCGCTATTGAACTTGATATTGTCTCTCATAACTATACGTAGCTAATGATAAAAGAGGTCGTTTATCAAGTGGCTAAAAGGTTGGTGATATGCCGATATTTCCTGTACCAACTGCAAGGAGTTAAACAATACGCGGTTGAGCATTAAACTTTTTGGGGTCAGATACAATTTATCTATATAACGCTAAATTGTATCTGATTAATTAGGAAAATATCTTGAAAATTTGCTTTGTTTATTTTACGGAAAAGTGCAGTTCTTCTTCTTTCTTGTCATCTAGGTATATAACTACTCTATGCTCTCCTTTACCTAGTTCAACTCCAGATTTTCTTCCCCAAAAGCGATGAGGTGGTTCCTTCATTAAAATATCGCGACCATGTGTGTAACGCAGCTCATCTCCGGTGTACCAATCCCAACGAGCTTCAACCTTTTCGCCTTTTAGCTCAGGATCCCAATTAGCAATTGATAAAACATAAATTCTATCTTCGATACCAAATTCATTCCCTATGCCCGAGACTAGTGACTCAGCTTTTTTACTTAGATCGACATGTTTGGCTAAGTAATGTTGATATTTGACATCCTCTGGCGCAACGGTTGCAACACAACCGGCCAATAAAACCAAACTTAATATCGAACTGCATTTTGCTACTAATCTCATAGTCAATCCTTTACTTATGTATGAATAAGTATTTAATGCTAATGATTGAACAATAAGAAATCAATTGCCTACATCACATCTGAAACATAACTGTGTCTTTTAACTGGATGCGTAATGGATGGAAATACTGAATATTTCATAAGACATATAAATTCAATTTTCGGTAATTCGAATTCTGATAGACCTAGAACGTCATCAATAAAGTTACATTAAATTAGCAATACACTATCGTGCAAATGAATGTATATTATTGATTTAGCTCAATTATATAATACTATTCACTTTACAGATTTCGTGAATAGTTTCTAATTGCATAATCAATATAACAAAGGAAAATCCCTATGAAACGCAAGTGGTTAATGTCTATTCCTGTACTTATGGCAACCTTACTTTTAAGTGGTTGTGGCAGCACTTCAAAAGGTAAAGAAGTAACAGCCCAGTTCCACATCGATAAAATTAACGTTCAGGTTACTCAGTTTCATGAACCTGCCATTGAGTATCACAGTAAAGAAGAGCTATCTACAATGGTGGAGAGTCTAGTACTTACCAAACTAGCTGATAAAGGTATGCTTTCAGATGCTCCGGGAATGGATACGATTACGATAAACATCGACTACACCAGACGATTTGTAGGTGACGCAACACCAATTCCATCTGACTCACTTGGATATCCTGAATTTAACTTTAACGTGCAACGTGCAGGTGATGAGCCAACTAAACCACTCATCAATCGCAATAACCTAGTTTACAAAGGTAGTTTCGCACAGAATCTTCAGGTGATAGCGGGAGCTTTAAGAGACAAATCTGTTGAAAATGATTTCGTTGAGGCGATTGCTAATACTGTTGTTAATGACATCGAAGAACTCAACTAAATCCTATAGAGCGGCATATGCAGGTTTCATTCAGCTCTGAAATACAGTTTTGAAAAACAAAGAGCAGGTTATTAAGCCTGCTCTTTCTCTTTATTTTGTATCTGAACCCGAAATCTCCAACATCTAGATTCAAGTTTGCTCGTTTCTTACTTTTCGTGCTATCCACTGTTACTGGCTTATCAATCGCAGGTATTGGTTTTGGCGTTTTGGCGACGAAAAGCTATCGTTATTGGTAATAAAAAACCCGTCAAATGACGGGTTTCATTAATTGGGTTCAACCTTATTTTTTAGGTTGGTGCGCTTGCTTGTCTTGTTCTGTTAGCTCACGGATACGACGGCTGATGTCGCGGCGCTCTTTTGAAATTTCTGCGCTTTTGATGATGTGGTCATCAACACGATCTTCGTAGTCTGCTTTCATGTTCTTAACGATAGTCATGATCTCTTCTTGAGTCATTTCTGGTTTGATGTAATCAACCAAGTTTTCAAGCAAGTCTACACGTTTGCGGTTATCACGAACTTTCTTTTCATTATCAAGAAGTTCACGTTTCAGTTTGTTTTTGCGACGAGCTAAGCTCACGATTTCAAATACGCTGTTCATAGGTCCCTTTTCCTATCTCAATGCAACTAACAGTGATTAAAGCACATCGTTGCAACTCATAACAGACTTAAGATCAAACCTTACAACAACTTGTCCATTTATTCGCCAGTTAGCGCTTGGCTTGATTGTACTTCACTCAATAAGCGCTATATCATGTGCGCAGTTAAACTTTAAGTACCGAAATGATCATGCTGTCCTCTGAAATTGTTGTCTCTAAAGCCGATATCGCACCAGTTGAAGATCAACACAACGTTAAACTCCGTCATGCCTACCTTCGCGAGCGTAAAGTCATGGAACATATTGATATTGAGTTGAACCGAGCAAAAATCGTTATCATGGACGAGAACGGCAATATATTGAAGTTTGCAATGACTCTCGAACACTAAACTGTTCTTTAGTTGCGGTCATTTCTCCATAGAAGGAAATAAAAAAATGAATATAGAATTGAGTCCTTTAGAAGCGCGAGTCATTGGCTGTTTGATTGAAAAGGAAGTCACAACACCAGATTATTACCCGCTAACCTTAAATAGTTTGACTGCCGCTGTTAACCAAAAAAGTAATCGTGAGCCAGTTTTGTCGCTGAGTGATGCAGAAGTTCAAGATGTAGTGTCTGAACTTATCTCTCGCCGTTTAGTGAGTGATGAGAGTGGTTTTAACAGCCGCGCAAGCAAGTTTCAGCATAGATTTTGTAATACCGAGTTCGGTGACTTAAAGCTGAATGAGCAAGAACTAGGCATTGTCTGTTGTCTGTTGCTACGAGGCCCTCAAACACCCGGTGAACTAAGAACCAGAACTAATCGTTTATGCTCATTTAACGATGTTAAAGAAACAGAAGCAGTACTAGAACGTTTAGCTGCAAGAGAATCAGGCGCATTGGTGGTAAAACTGCCTCGTGAACCAGGCAAACGCGAGTCGCGTTATCAGCATCTCTTTTCCGGAGAAGTAGACTTGGAAGCCCTAGCGGTTGAGTCATCTTCGGCAAGCAGTTTCTCAAGCAACAAAATGGAAATGCTTGAGGCTGAAGTCGCAGAGCTACGAGAAGAAGTTGCTGAACTAAGAGCCATGCTAGAAAAGCTTCTTTAATGACAACGTTAAGTAACAAAGAAAAATCGTGGTGGGTGTACTTTGTACGCACACCACAAAATTCCCTCTACTGCGGTATTACCACAGATGTCGAACGTCGTTTTGGCCAGCACTGCTCAGGCACAGGTGCAAAAGCTTTGAGAGGAAAGATGCCTTTAGAGCTGGTTTGGTCACATCAGGTTGGTGACAAGAAAGGTGATGCTCTTCGACTTGAATATCGAATCAAACGTCTGTCTAAGATTCAAAAAGAAAAACTCATTCAACAACCTTCATTACTAAGCGTATACGTTCCTAACTAAGTGCTTTCCCTGCGAAGCGTTGAGCTTTTCCTACCTTATTTTTATCAACAATATCTGTTTTCTGAGATAACGATCGCACGGTTTTCTGTAAATATTGATTTTGTGTATTAATCTTGAAAAGGGACAATACAAAAGGTTGATGTGGAAATGAATAATTCTAAAAAAGTACTTTCTATAGCAGTGTGTGGATTGGTTGCAACCTCAGTAAATGCGGCGAATACAGTCGCTGATGCACGTGGTAACGGTATGGGCAATACTGGTGTGACAACTGCCGACTATCTTCTCGCTCCTTTTTACAACCCAGCATTAGGAGCAATATATCGAGACAGTGATACCTTCGGTATCTTACTGCCCGCAATCGGAGCAACGGCTCGTGACCCAGACGAGTCATTAACAACAATTGATGATCTACAAGACAGCATTAAAGCCTTTGAAGCTGCAGGTACGCCGACTCAAGAAAACGTCAATCAAATAAACAGTTATCTTGATCAACTCTCTGACGACAAACCTTTGGGTGTTTCTGCTGGCGCAGGTATGGCTGTTGCTGTACCTCTAGAAGCTGTTTCAGTGAACTTTATCGCTCGAGGGTACGCTGAAGTTTTGGTAAGAACAGACATTAAGGCTTCTACGGGGAACACAGAGGCTGATGCCAGAAACCGTTACGAAAATTCAAGTGTGGATTTATTGGCTTTCGGCTATACAGAGTACGGCCTGTCATTTGCGAAAACTGTAGCGATCAAAGGACAAGACTTTGCGTTTGGTGTTACACCTAAGTTCCAACAACTGCGTACATATAAACAAGTTGTCACGGTAGAAAACTTTGATTTGGACGATTATGACAAAAGCGAAGTGAAAGACAATGCGTTCAACTTGGATTTGGGGGCGGTATGGATGCTCGATAATTATCGGGCAGGTATTGCAGTTAAAGATCTCTTTTCACAAGAGCTTAAAACCTATGATGGACTTAACACCTATCAATTAGATACTCAGGTCACGGTTTCCGGTGGATACGTGACTGAGCTGTTTACTGCCTCTGTGGATATCGATTTAACCAAGCAGGAAAGATTCTCAGGGTACAAAGATAATACTCAATATGTTCGGTTTGGTGTTGAAGGTAATGCATGGGGATGGGCTCAGTTGAGAGCGGGATATGAGATTGATATTGAAGATACATTAGATGATGCAGTTACCCTTGGTATCGGGATTAGCCCAGGAGATCTCGTCAGTTTTGACTTGGCTGGTAATTATGCGGGAGACGGGCAGTTTGGGGTTTCAACCAACCTAGCTTTCACTTTCTAGCCCTTAAAGCTGAACAATACTTCATCGAACGCAGGCGCCTATAAGAAATTTTAGGTGCCTGTACTATCAATTCGGCAATATATGCATAATAATCCTTATATACTCGTTAAGCTTAGAACCGCTATGTTATTGAAAATATTCATTTGAATAGCTGATGTTCCAAGTTGCATCCTTTCAACTTCTTAGTAATCTGTGCAGGTATTTCATGTCTAAATGATGCACTGATACTAAGGTCAAACTTAAGGGCTTACTGAGTGATTAATCAATCAACAGCGTACAAAATGAATACGGATAGAATGAAAAGAGCCTTATTGTTTTCACTTTTTTTTAGTGCCACACCTGCATTGTCGGCTCAATTTCTAGATGGTTATTGGCACTACAAAGAGTTTTTAAGTATCAACCCAACGGAGAAAGAGCGGACGCTTTTGCTTTCGGAAACCGTGCGTAACAAACCTGTCCCAATCTCTGTCACTCAAGACAAACCTGTCACTATCTCTGTTGTTTATCCCGGCCAACAAATTTCTGATTATTGGGTTCGCAATATCAAGGCATTCGAGAAACGAATGGAAGAGTTGGGTATCAAATATCAGTTAAACCAAGTATTTACTAGACCAAACGTGGATATGAGACAACAAAGTTTGTCTCTGATGGAAGCGATAAAAAACAACACTGGCTATTTAATTTTTACTCTAGACACAACACGTCATAGGAAATTTATCGAGCACGTGTTGAATTCATCAGACACCAAACTCATTCTGCAAAATATCACGACACCAGTGCAAGGTTGGGAAGAGAGACAACCCATGATGTATGTGGGTTTCGATCATGAGCTCGGTGCAAATCAAATTGCTGATTATTACAAGCAAGCTATTCCAGATGGCAGTAAGTATTCGGTGCTGTATTTTTCTGAAGGTTATATCAGTGATGCTCGTGGTAGTAGCTTCATTCAAATGATGGAAGAGAGTAATAGCTACAAACTTTCTTCGTCTTTTTATACCAAAACTACCGAACAGAGTGGTTATGAGTCGACGTTAAAGATCATTGAAAAAGATCCTGATATTAAATTCATCTATGCCTGTTCAACCGACGTTGCATTAGGTGCAGCAAAAGCGCTAAAGGAATTGAATCGTCAGGACATTGAAATCAATGGATGGGGAGGCGGTTCTGCTGAGCTAGACGCTATCGTGCAAGGTGATTTGGATGTTACTGTGATGCGAATGAACGATGATACCGGTATTGCAATGGCGGAAGCCATTAAATGGGACATCGAAAATAAACCCGTACCGCTTGTCTATTCAGGCGATCTAGCCGTTGTGACTAAAAATGACTCTAAAGAAACGATAGAGAAACTCAAACAACGCGCTTTCCGATATTCAGATAATTAGTAGGCAGATAAGCAGTGGTAAAAAGTATCAACCCGATTAAGCAGAAGAAAAATATTGCATCTTTTATAAGCCATGCAATTGTTGTTGCGCTTGGTACTTTAATCATCATGGTGTTGTTCCAGAGCTACCAAATCAGTAGTCGTCTGATTGCACAAGAAGTGATGAGAACCTCTAAGCAGACTTCAAGCTTAATTCAAAGTTTATTTGATTTTCGTCTTGCTACACTGCAGATACACCAAGACAGTAGTGCAAAGAACGCAACACTGGTTCAGGCTATTCACAGCGGTAAAGAAGAAGAGCTGGATCAATACTTTCTTACTGTTGACCAGCTTGAGCTTTCTAATACACCAGACATTCGTTTTATTACCAGCCAGAAAGAAATGCTTTGGGACGATGGCAACTCTCAGTTCTATGGTATTGAAACCAAAGAGCTTGGGAAAATAGTCCGTAGAGTGTCAATAAGCAGTAACTGGCATCTGATTAAGAGCCCTTCGCTACTTGGTCCTACTTACCTTTTGGTAAGAAGGTCTTCAATCGTCGATCCTGCAACGGGTGAAGTACTTGGCTTTCTCTATGTATCTATTGTTCTCAATGATAACTACGCATTGATTGAAACGATTAAAGATAACAGCAATGCCCAAAATCTGGTGCTTGCAGTGGATGAGAATATTTTGTCTTCGACTCTGAATGGCAACGATCTTTACAATGAACAAGATATTATCCGAAGCGTGACGGGTGAAGCTCTGGATGAAAAAAATATCGTCAGCAAAACCATGCTGGAACTTGAAGGTGTGCCTACCTATCTGGCGGTATTTTCAGTACAGAGTAACCAGAATGCATTGAAATTAAGAGACAGCTATTATTTTTGGATTGTGTTTGCGTTAATCGCTTTGTTGGGTGTAACCATTGTTACTCGCTGGTGGTTACATAAACGTATTAAACACGAAATTGATCAGCTGATGTCTTACACCCACAAAGTGGCGGTGCAGGGCAAAGAGTATTTCTTTCCGGGATCTGCGATTTATGAGTTTGACCATTTTGGACGCACGCTTGAAAACACCTTCCAGCGTTTAGCTGAGCAAGAAAAGCAGTTCGAAGATCTTTTTAATTTCTCACTCTCACCAATCATTCTATGGTCTACGGAAGGGTACATTATTCGTATGAACCCAGCCGCGCAGAAGGAGTTTATTGGTGCGAAAGGTGAAAGCAAGAGGTCGTTCAGGGCTTTAGAAAAACAACTTTTGCCAGACATCCAATCTGCAGCAACCGGCGAACTATCGAAAGAAGTGATGACGGAAATTGATAAAAAAGTGTTCCGTTGGAGTATTTCACCGATAGTGATCGAAAATAAGATTGAGTCGATTATCACTCAAGGGCAAGACGTAACAAGTTTCGCGGAAGCAGAGAAACAAAGTCGATTAGCGCGCAAAGAAGCGGAAGAATCAGCAAGAGTTCGAGCGGACTTTTTAGCCAAGATGAGTCATGAATTGCGTACGCCATTAAACGGGATTTTAGGTGTTTCGCAATTATTGAAACGTTCAGTATCAAGCCCAGAGCAAATCGATCAGCTCAATGTACTGTGCAGCAGCGGAGAACATTTACTCGCGGTACTTAACGATATTCTCGATTTCTCTAAGATTGAGCAGGGGCAGTTCCGTATTTCATCTTCAGACTTTCCGCTAATTAATGTGGTTTCTGCCATTGAACAAATTTACAAACCAATGTGCCAAGAGAAGAACTTGGCGTTTGAAATTGAAACTGACATTAACGAAGGCGTAATCGTTAACAGCAATCAGGTACGTTTAAATCAGATCTTGTACAACATTATTAATAACGCCCTTAAGTTTACGAATGAAGGTTCAATTTATGTTCGTATTTCTATGCAATATGGCGACACCGACCAGTTATACGTCACCGTGAGGGATACTGGTATTGGTATTAAAGAATCTGACTTAAAGATTATTTTTGAACCGTTTATGCAAGCTGAACCGACAACAACTCGGGAGTATGGCGGTAGTGGATTAGGTCTGGCTATTGTTCACAGCCTTGTTGAAATGCTTGGTGGGTCTATTCAAGTAAAATCTGAATTTGGTAAAGGAACCGAGTTTACGGTTATATTGCCGATGGAAGTTGTTTCTCGGAAAAGTATTTCGGACGAGCAACAAGAAGAAACTAAACGCTTTGCTTTATTTGATAAATCATTGAAAGTATTACTGGTTGAGGACAATCATACCAACGCGTTTATTGCTCGAGCATTCTGTGAAAAGTATGGGATGGATGTGGATTGGGTCAAAGATGGCTTGCAAGCGATAGAGAAAGCGAAAACGCAGCAATACGACATCATTTTTATGGATAATCAATTGCCTTTCCTTGATGGTGTTGATGCAACGAAAGTCCTCAAGAAAGAGATGCAACTGAACACACCTGTTTTCGCCTGTACTGCCGATGGAATGGAGTCTACCCAACAAGCATTTTTAGCTGCGGGTGCCGAATATGTCATTGTTAAACCAATCCGAGAAGAGAGCTTGTATCAAGCTTTGGTTCATTACAAACAAACCTATTGTTAGCGATATAGAGCAGGCCTTTAACTAGGGTTTGCTCTATATCGAACCAGCACTGAAGGCATGTTCCAGCACTTCTTTTCTCATTTCGTCTGACATATTGATGGTTTCATCGAACTTAATACCTATCAAATGCCCTTTGGGTTCTCTACTGATTTTTACAATGTGACAGCCAAGATTCTCAGGTAGCGAAGTTATCATTTCACAGCGGATATCCACTTTACTGCCAGTCTGTAGTTCGTTTTCTCCAGCTACGAAAATTCCACAGCCAGAAACGGACAAATCCGCCATGATTCCTGATACTTCACTGTTTATTGTGCTGATACTAGCAGGTAGTGAAATTGAATAACGTTCATGCTCGCGAATAGTTTTTGTCGCAAAATGTTTGGGAGGGCGTAAAAACAGAAGGTTAAAAGGTCTTCTAATCGACTGATAAGTTGAAGTTTTAAACGCAACAATATGCCCGTAATCTTTGTTGCAAATGCCCCTCACCACGGTTTGTACATTAGAAAGCTTACGCATGACGAGTAATTCCAATGCTTTGATTGGAAGATCGAGGATCAAATACTGTTGGGTCTTATGTCCGACTAGGGTGGTTGTGAAATCGTAATTGTCGTTTGGGCCGAATTGGAAACTGACCGACAACTTCATGCCATTCTGGAGGTATTTTTCGAGTTCAGAGATGTTATTGGAACTTGATGTCGACATATCTATTTTAACCCTGCCGTGTCGTTTTTATTATTGAGTACGGTATAAGGTTGAGTATATTACAAAACTCTTCGAATTTTAGTCGAATCTAAATTAAATATGACGACATCATTTTGGGAATGAGATCTAACGTTCAATTAGTAATTGAAGCGCACGCCCATCGCGATTTGAGGTCCCCAGATACCCGCGTTTCTCGCTTCAGCACTCAAAGACAACTGGTCTGTTGAATGGAAACGGACACCACCAATAAACACGCCGCTTTCATCAGCGCGACCAATCTTAGCGTGAACTTCGAGTTGGTTAGTCAACCATACGCGGCCACCAACATTCAACTCATAGATAAATTCGGAATCATCACCTTCTTCTTTGGTGTAGTTGACATGATGCAGCAACATTTGTCCGTATATGTCCATGAATTGGTTAATAGGGCCATTGAAGCCAATACCACCAGCCATATCCCAATCCTCATCAAAGCGAGTATCCGCACGTAAGATAAAGTGAGAGTTATCTGTAAAATGGGTACTAAATTCACCGCCAAACGACTCAGGGCTAATAGCAGTTCTTACTTCAAGAAAATTGTAGCTAAAGTTGTTCGCCATTGCGGTGTTTGGTACTGCGAAAGCAAAACCAATTAAGCTTAATAGACCTGCCTTTTTTAACATAAGTGTATTCGTCCTGAGTGAATTAAAATGTAAAGATACATTATTTATTAGCAAATTACAGGCCATTGTATCTTAACTAATATAAGGTGATTAAAAAATTTGATGGATGTAATGTTTGTTTGCTTTTTATCTGCTCTATTTTTACATCATTCGTGTTGATATTCAGGACATTAGTTCAAATTTGGGTATAGTATGTTTAAAAAATTAGTACAAGAAATACGATGAAAATGAAGACTCAAGCTCTAATGGTACAAGGTACCACTTCTGATGCGGGTAAAAGTGTATTAGTGGCAGGTATATGCCGAGTGTTGGCAAGACGAGGCTGCAAAGTCGCGCCATTTAAACCACAGAATATGGCCTTGAATAGTGCGGTTACTGCTGATGGCGGCGAAATTGGCCGAGCACAGGCTGTTCAGGCTCTCGCTTGTGGCATTGAAGCTTCAGTACACATGAATCCTGTTTTACTCAAACCTAATTCGGATACGGGTGCGCAAGTTATTTTGCAAGGTAGGGCACTCTCTAATATGGAAGCGCAGAGTTATCACGACTATAAAAAGGTTGCGATGGAGACGGTTCTAGATTCATTTGGCAAGCTTCAACAGCAGTATGAGTATATTGTGATAGAGGGTGCAGGCAGCCCAGCAGAAGTGAACCTAAGAGAGAACGATATTGCCAATATGGGGTTTGCAGAGGCTGCAGATGTTCCCGTGATTATCATTGCCGATATTGATAGAGGCGGTGTTTTTGCCCATCTTTACGGGACGTTAGCTCTATTATCTGAGTCTGAGCAAGCTAGAGTTAAAGGTTTTGTTATTAACCGTTTCAGAGGTGATATTGCTCTTTTACAGTCAGGGCTAGATTGGCTGGAAGAAAAGACAGGCAAGCCTGTACTTGGTGTACTCCCGTATTTGCACGGTTTTGATTTAGAAGCAGAAGACGCAATTACTGCTAATCAAGTTAAAGCTGAACAAACCAAGCTTAAAGTCGTCGTTCCGGTTTTTACCCGTATTAGCAACCATACCGATTTTGATGCCTTGCGACTAAACCCTGATATTGACCTGCGTTATGTCGGTAAAGGAGAGAAACTTCAACATGCTGATCTGATAGTTTTGCCCGGCAGCAAATCAACTCGTGCTGATATGGAATATTTGCGTTCACAAGGTTGGGATAAAGATATTCAGCGTCATATTCGTCTTGGTGGCAAGGTCATGGGAATATGTGGTGGCTATCAGATGCTTGGTCACTGGATACACGATCCAGATGGTGTAGAAGGCAAAGCGGGTAGCTCAAAAGGGCTTGGTTTGTTGGATATGGACACCACGTTAACGTCGCAAAAACAACTGACGAATGTCAAAGGTACGCTACACCTTAACGGCCAAAGTGCCCGTGTTTCTGGCTATGAAATTCACGTTGGGGTATCTGAACTCGCGGTGGATTCGCATTCAAAGCCTATTATTACTCTTGATAATGGTAATAGTGATGGACTAGTCAGCTCTTGTGGTCAGATCCTTGGTACTTATCTGCATGGTGTCTTTGATGAGTTTGAAACAGCGAGTCTAATTTGCCGTTGGGCGGGAGCAGAAGAATTGCAAGAATATGATCATGTGGCGACTAAAGAGTTGGCAATCAATAGAATTGCAGACGCAATAGAAGAGCATATGAATTGGAGTTCCTTATGGGACGGTGCATTCAAGGTTAAATAAAATGAAGCAGATCATATTATGCCTAGGATTACTCCTTTCTAGTCATTCAGTTTTGGCCAAAGATACCGTTACAATCTATGCCGCATCATCAATGACCAATGCGGTAGGTGATTTAGTTGAAGCTTACAATCAACAACATGACAGTCATATCGTAACCGTGTTCGGAGGTTCATCCTCATTAGCTCGTCAGATTGAAAGCGGTGCTCCTGCGGATGTTTTCCTTTCGGCGAATGAGAAGTGGGTAAGCTATCTTGTCGAAAAGAAACTGGCCGATATAGATAAGGTCTCATTGATTGCCGGTAACCAATTGGTGTTAATAAAACCTGCGAGTTCACCGACACAGTCATTCAAATTGGATCAAAAGCAAGAGTGGAATAAAGTGCTTGATGATTCTCGAATAGCGGTAGGGAATACAGATTCCGTACCAGTCGGTATTTACGCCAAAGAGGCGCTCACTAACTTAGGTGTTTGGAGTGAGGTCAAATCTAAATTGGCTCAGACAAATAACGTTCGCAGTGCGTTAGCATTGGTTGAGCGTGGAGAATCAGCATTAGGCATCGTCTACAAAACAGATGCTTTACTTACTGACAAAGTAGAAATGTTGCAGTCATTTGAACCATCGCTGCATGGAGCAATACACTATCCATTGGTACAACTTAACGACAAGTTAAGCAGCAAACAACTGGTGGACTTTATTCAGTCTGACGAAGCCAGAAGCATACTAAATAAATACGGATTCCGTACAGACATGGGAAACGAGAAATTTGCTCAGTGACTATATGCTCAGTGATTATGAGTTAACCGCACTGCTATTAAGTTTGAAAGTGGCCGCATACGCTGTTGTGTGGCTGCTACCTGTTGGGGTAATACTTGGCTGGGTACTTGCTCGTAAAGAGTTTGTTGGTAAAAGCGTGTTGGATAGCCTAATTCATTTGCCTTTAGTGCTTCCGCCTGTGGTGATCGGTTATTTGTTGTTGATCTCGATGGGCAGGAGAGGCGTAATTGGCAGTTGGCTCTATGACTGGTTTGGCGTTTCTTTTAGTTTTAGTTGGCGTGGTGCTGTTTTAGCTTGTGTGGTTGTGTCACTTCCTTTGATGGTGCGAGCGATTCGTTTAAGCGTAGAAAGTATTGATATTAAACTAGAACAAGCGGCAAAGACGCTTGGCGCTTCACCGATAAAAGTATTCTTTACTATTACTCTACCTTTAACACTGCCTGGTGTAATAACCGGAGTCATGCTTGCCTTTGCGAGAAGTTTAGGAGAGTTTGGCGCCACAATCAGTTTTGTTTCAAATATCCCCGCTGAGACTCAAACCATTCCGTTAGCTATGTTTACCTTCCTTGAAACACCGGGAGAAGAAATGGCGGCTGCACGCTTGTGTATTATTTCAATCGTTATTGCACTGTTATCACTTCTGACTTCTGAATGGGTAAGTCGACGAGTAAGACGCCGTTTAGGAGTGAGCCAATGAATCAAGGCGTTAAGGTGACTTTCCAGAAGCATCTGGAAAACGTGGAAATGAACGTGGATTTCATTGCGCCAAGCCACGGTATTACCGCAATTTTCGGACGTTCTGGTGCCGGAAAAACCTCGATAGTGAATGCTGTAAGTGGTTTATTAAGCCCCGATACAGGTAAGATCGTGGTGAATGGCCGAACCGTATTTGATAGTACGCAGGGCACAAATATTGCGGTTGAAAAACGTAACCTCGGCTATGTGTTCCAAGAACCAAGGCTTTTTCCTCATTACACGGTTCAGGGAAATCTAAATTATGGCGTCAGAGAAAAAGACGATGAGTATTTCAACTCCATCGTTGAGTTATTGTCTCTAGAACCTTTATTGTCTCGTTATCCAAAAGGGCTCTCAGGTGGTGAGAAGCAACGTGTTGCGATAGGCAGAGCGTTGCTGTCGAAACCTGATTTATTGCTAATGGATGAGCCGTTAGCTTCTTTAGATTTGCCTCGTAAACGTGAAGTTATGCCTTTCTTAGAGATGCTATCTAAGAAGGTGAAAATTCCGATTCTCTATGTGTCGCACAGCTTAAGCGAAATTCTAAGATTAGCGGATCATCTTATTGTGATAGATCAGGGCAAGGTTGTCTCAGATGGAAAAATAGAAGATGTTTGGTCATCAAAAGTGATGCGCCCTTGGCAATCTTTTAGTGAGCAAAGCACTTTATTTTCTGCCACGGTTAGCAAACACAATCTGGAATATGGTTTGACTCAATTGCAATTTGTCGAAGGTTTAACTTTTTGGGTTCAACAAGTTGATGCCGAAGTTGGATCAACCGTTCGTCTGCAAATTAGAGCAAATGACGTTTCGATCGCTCTGGATAAAAATGAAAAATCGTCGATTCGAAACATCTTACCTGCTCGTATCGCTGGAATTGAATATCAGCATTACGGTGATAACAAGAAGAGTGTCTCGGTAAAACTGGACTTGAACCAGGGTTGCTATCTATGGGCAACTATCACTAAGTGGGCGTTGGACGATCTAAAGTTAGAGGAAGGCATGCAGGTTTTCGCACAGATCAAAGGCGTTAGTGTTTCACAAAGAGATATTGCGATAGCGAATCTTTAAAAGAGAAGTGTGGGGGTTAGATATGGATATCAAGCAGACTGCCAATCATATCTTGCTCGCGTTGAATCACATTGGTTCCAACGCGATTATATTGAGCCGCTTGGTTTAGCTTTAGCATTGGTTCAATATCGTTTTTTGAAGGGTGGTGGGCTTTTTTGTGTTCAATAGCATTGAATTTGAGCGCGTCATTGTCCGAAAAGTCATTCTTGAATGAATTGGACTCTTGAATCTCTCTTGCTGCTTCGTCAGCCATTTTATATGACTGCTGAACAATAGGGTAACCAGACTGTAGAGATGAAATTGACATACGCTAATCCCTCTTAGTGATAAAAGCTTATGCCTTGTTCATTTATTATGCAAGTTAACGGTGCACAAACGCAGTTACGAAAACAACTTAGAGATTAATTCTAACTCTTCAGAAGTCACCAGCTCAGATCTTTCCCCTTCTAGAGAATGAGAAATCTCACCTTGCAGCGCACGCAGTTGCTGAGGTGTTAACTGCTGTAACTGTGATTTGAAATTATCAAACTGAACGCTGTTCATCCTAATGTCCCGTAATAACCTGTTTTCACGTCTCGCCATGGTCTTGTGGTTCATGAGCACCTAAACCTTACTGTGTAAGATAAGACTGACATTCATGTTAGTATTCGTGCTGATGCTTATGTCCGAAAAGTGTCAGGTTATACGCCTGTTAATGTAAAAAAACGCATATTGGTGCCAGTTATTCTCAATGGCACCAATATTGGTTCTACAAGGACGGCTGCTTGCTAGGTGGGACACGCACAGCGAACTTGGCCGCCAGTGAATGCAACTCGGGTAGCATTCGGTAGATCAAATGGAGTTGTTGAAGCACCAAGCGAGCAGAACTGCTATCTTCTTCACGCCATTCACTTAGACGTTCTTTTAACCCTGAATCATCAATATTGATCGCGTCAGATTCAGTGCAGTGATTATACAGTTGCTGATAGAGCGCATCTAAGTGCTGGTGAATCACGCGATGAGACTCCAAGACCAATTGGTGCACTGTTTCATCATCAATTCGAGTTCGGTGAGCGCCTAATGCTGAGGTGTAGCTCAGTAAAGCATGATTAAGAGTGAGGAAACGAAAACTCTCATCTGTTGCGGCTCTATATTTACCCGGTTCTGCAAGCATATTACTTACTGCTACGGCTAAAGCTGCGTCTTGGTTATGCGCCTGACGCCTTGCAATTCGGTAACTCAGGTTATCTTTCTTACCAATTCGATATTGACCGATGATCTGATCTAAATACTGCTTGTTTGCATCTACAGCATCGGCCATCACCTTGTGTAAACGCTTTGACTGCCAGTCTGGAAGAATAAAGTAAACGGCAAACACCGCTAACGCACAACCTGTTAGCGTATCCGCAAGGCGAGGGAATACCACGGCATAACCTTCACCAAGCTGGTTGAAGCAAAACAGTACGAGTACGGTAATAAATCCGGTGGCATAGCCATAATTGTTAATACGGAAGGCGAAAAACATCACGCCGGAGAAGACGATAAATACTAGCTGGCTTTCAAGCGAGGGAAATAAGGTTAACAGCGGCACGCCTATCAATAGGCCTGCAATAGTGCCAATGATCCTCGCTTTCAGTTTTTGACGTGTTGAGGCAAAGTTGGGTTGGCAGACAAATAAAGTCGTTAGCAGAATCCAGTAACCACGCTCAATCCCTAACCCTTGAATGATCCCATACCCAGCGGTTAACGCGAGAGACATTCGAACGGCATGTCGAAACAGTAATGAATCAGTCGTCAGATTAGATTTAATCCTTAACCAAGCCGTTTTGAACGTATGTGCTTCAGTATCTTGTAAGATGCCATCTTCAAGTTTTGTCGTATCAGGATTGCTCACGTTACATAACTGTTTTTCTACCGTCGCGAGGTTATTGAACAGATACCCAAGCTGAGCAAGTGAGACTTTCCACTCTTTATTCTCTTGTTGTTGAAGATGATTAAGCGATAGCTGAAGTTCATCAAGCGCGATGATCGAATCACTATCATGGGTATAAGGCAAACCTAACTGAATAGAGTGCGCGACTTGATGGCAAGCTTGAGCTTGTTTCTGTAACAAGTGTTTAAGCCGAAACAGCACGTCTGAACGCTCGAACTGTCCTGAAAGCTCCTGATAACGATAATGGGTTGAACTTACCCTCTCATGAATATCCTGTGCCAGAAAATAGATATTAAGAAAACGGTCGCTAGCACTGTCTACGTGGCCTCTCTTTGAGCGAGTAAGAAATACCGCTTTACACTGATTGAGTGCAGAAACTGTGGCTGAGTTTAAGTTGGCTTCTGTAATACGATGTGGTTGAGGCGATAAACCGGATACAGGGTGGAACAGTTCCGCTTTAGCATCGAGGTATTGACCAAGTTGAACAAAGACATTGGCAAGGCTTTGTTGCACCGGTTGAAGTGGCCAGAGAACATGCCAGATCATTGAAAGGAAGTAATACCAAGCACAACCAGTCAGTAATAGTAAAGGCTGGAACCAAATATTTGTACTGTGATGAGCGCCTAACATGGTGTAGATAGCAATAAGCAAGGAGCCGAAGGCGATACTTGCATAACGGCTACCAATAGCGCCGAGCATGATGAAGCCAAAAGTTGAGGTAAACAATCCGATGGCGAAAAGAATCGGCGTTTTAAACAAGATCTCAATTGAGAAGGCAGCAAGAGCAAAACAGAAAAATGTCAGAGTGATGGCTTTTAGTCGACCTGTAAAGCTGTCGTCTCGCTCGGCAAGTGCCGCAGCGATAACACCCAATATCAGAGGAGTCACCCAAGTGTTTAGACTGTAATACCAAGTTGGAACGACAACACCGAGTAGTGCAATGCAAATCAGCACACTGTAGTTGATGGTTTTATTAGCCCAGAGAACACGAAGTCGTTTTAACAAATACACGATGGCCCATCACTGTTAAAAATAAAAATTGAGTGTATCAGACTGTGTTGATAACTTTTTGATCAAATTACATAAATAATCTCATGCGAGCACAAAGTAAACATCAAACATTATTGACATTATTTTGGCTTCACGCTAAGTGGTTAGGGTATGATGGTTGGCAACGAATTCAAAGAGCAAATATCAATGCAGCTGAGAGCAAATAAGACTGCACAGTTTTTTATTTCTAGTGAATATAATCAAGTTGAGCTTGGTAATGAATGTGTCATTCTCTCATCGTTAATGACTGAAGAGCATATTCCTTTTAACGTGTGGAATGGAAAAGTAAAAATTCAACGTGGTGCCATTTGGGGAGCACTTCAATTCTTCGCACATGAAGAAAATGGTAAACAGCGAACTTGGTTAGTTCAGGGGTTACCTTGGCCTGATTGCCGCCAATTTGCCCACAAAGCTGTTGCTATCTATCAAAATTGGCACAATCAACAATGTGCTCAGTTGAGCCAGTATCTACCACAATGGCAGCAAGAGCTGACACGCTTAATTCGATTACCGTCATTCTTACCGCATTCGCTCGTCGACAGCTGGGTTAATCGTGTATACGACGACTTGACAACGATGGGGATGTCGTTAGAAGAAGCGCATAAGCGTTTGCCCGAACACATTGCTAGTTTGTCACCTTGGATACTCAATACTTCTGACCAACTCTTAGAAAGAAACAGTCGTTGGATTGAAAATGAAAGATTGAACTGGGAAGTTTTGTTTAATCAGGTTGAGTCTTCACCATTGAATATTTCTCAACAGCATGCCGTATTACTCAATGATGATCACAACCTAGTCTTAGCGGGTGCAGGTTCAGGTAAAACAAGCGTGCTCACCGCGAGAGTCGCTTATCTTTTACAGAGCCATTTAGCCCAAGCCGAAGAAATCTTGTTGGTCGCTTTCGGCCATGACGCTGCGGGTGAAATGGAGCAGAGATTAAAGAACAAAATAGGCTTAGCGGCAGAGAAGATCCAAGTAAACACATTCCATCAACTTGGCTTGAGTATTCTAAACAAGGTTGATGGTGGTAATGCCGTTATCTCGCCAATTGCTTTAGATGAAAAGCTTAAGAAGGCATGGTGTATCGACTGGCTTAAACGCCACTGGATGACACCGACAAACTTTAAGCGTTGGCAAAAGCATTTATCACAATGGCCAATTGCATATCTGGCGGGAGATGATGAACTCGGCAGCCATGTCGAGAACCCAAAATTGATTGCTTGGCTTGAGAAACAGTTAGACCAATTGGCCTTACTTGGCATATCGAAAAAGTCGGTCCAAGAGCGTTTGGTTGAGCATCCTGATTATCCTCGTCTTAACAGTGAACTCGCTCTATGTTGGCCTTGCTATCAAGCTTGGCAAGAGATGCTCAAAGAAAGCAACCACATCGACTTCAACATCATGATCAGTCGTGCTACGAATTATGTGACGAAAAGAAAGTTCGCTGCTCCTTGGAAGTTCATCATGATTGATGAATATCAGGATATATCACCGCAGCGTTTGGATCTGATTCAAGCTTTGTGTGAACAGAATACAAACCAGTGCAATTTGTTCGCGGTTGGTGATGATTGGCAATCGATATACCAATTCGCGGGATCCGATGTCGATCTCACCACCGATTTCGAATCACGTATGCCATATTCGACAGTGCATCATCTAGATACAACCTATCGTTTCAACGATAAGTTGGGTGAAGTGGCGAATCGTTTTGTTCAGCAAAACCCACAGCAACGTGAAAAGACACTCAACAGCGTGAAGACACAAAGTAGCAAAGCGGTAGTGCTATCGCCGAGTAGCAGCGTTGAGAAAATTTTAGATGGTTTAAATCGCAAAGCATCAGGCATAAAAACGGTACTTTTACTTGGCCGTAATCATTACCACAAACCTGAACTGTTGCGAGATTGGCAAAACCGTTTCTTATCACTTAAGTTAGAATTTATGACCTGTCATGCCAGCAAAGGTAAAGAAGCAGATTATGTGATTATCCTTGCTGTTGATGAAGGGCAGTTCCCTGCGAGAGTTAAAGCGTTACACCTTGATGGCGCATTGACAGCCTCTAATGACAATTTTGCATTTGCAGAAGAAAGACGATTATTTTATGTAGCAATGACTCGTGCACGTGAGAAAGTATGGATTACTTATACCGGAAATGGTTCAGTGTTTGTGCAGGAGTTGTTGAATGGCGATTATCCAGTGACTAAGAAAAGTTAAAAGGATTCCATATGACCCAAGCATTATTATTAGTGGATGTTCAAAATGATTTTTCACCATCGGGTGCTTTACCTGTTGCGGATGGTGACCAAATTGTCCCCATAATTAATCGGCTAATTCCTCATTTCAAACACATTGTTGCAACTAAAGACTGGCATCCAGCCGGGCATTCAAGCTTCGCTTCTTCTAATGATCAGAAGGTTGGGGAAGTGATCGTTTTAGATGGTATACCGCAAATCATGTGGCCAGATCACTGTGTTCAGGACAGCGAAGGCTCGGAGTTCATTTCTGGTCTTAATGTTGAGGCGATTACAAAGGTCATTTACAAAGGAACCAACCCTAAGATTGACAGCTACAGCGGCTTTTTCGACAACCAAAGACTTCAAGCGACGGGATTGGCAGACTATTTAAATTCACGAGGAATTAAAGAGTTAGTAATTGTTGGTCTCGCAACAGATTACTGTGTCAAGTTCACGGCCTTAGATGCGGTTTCTCTTGGATTCAAAACTTCGGTTGTTCAAGATGCTTGCCGAGGCGTAGAAATGGCGCAAGGCGATGTAGAAAGTGCTTGGAAGCAAATGAAGCAGGCTGGTTGCAAACTCATCCAGTCGGATGACATTGCGGGTTAGTTACCTTGCCTTGTTTGTTATCTAGAACGTTGTTTTTATCAAGAAAAAATCCCCTGAGAAGGGGATTTTGCATATTTGGTTATAGACGCTCTGCTAAGTAAGCTTGGTAATCAGGGATCTCGATACTCACTTCTTTATCCATGAATTCTGAGCTAAACAGGAATTTGGCTGTTGCTCGGTTTGTTGCAACAGGAATATTCCAAACTCCAGCAATACGCAGTAATGCTTTAACATCAGGGTCATGTGGAACTGCATTAAGCGGATCCCAGAAGAAAATTAATACATCAATTTTACCTTCAGAAATCAATGCGCCTAGTTGTTGGTCGCCACCCATTGGGCCACTGATAAGGCTTTTGATAGGTAGGCCAGTTTCTTTGTTCAACATGTTACCAGTGGTACCAGTAGCGTATAGAAAGTGACCCTGTAGTTTTTCTTTGTTCTCTTTTACCCAGCGTAGAAGTTCAGGTTTACAGTTGTCATGTGCGACAAGAGCTACGTGCTTTGACGCAGCCATTGTGCGGGTTGTTATTTTCATCTATTTGTTCCCAACAATTGGATTTGTTACTTAAATAACGAAATACCTGTGGTTATTCAATCTCTTTTATTGAAAATGTTGTTATTTCGCCTATTCGTTCCTTAAAACCATGATACAGGTTTCAATTGGTTAAATTGTGACAATCTCTGGTTGCATGTGTTTCATCATCAAATATTTTGAGACACCAGAACTTAGAACGGGGAAGAGATGGGAATGGTATGCAAAACTAGCTGGATACAGTGTCGAACAGCCAGCCAGTTTTGTAGGAAGTCCAATATGTTATTTGTTGCTAAAACTTATAACTTTCAGGAACGACGACGATACCTTTTTCAGAAATTGTGAAATGTTTAGCATCTTCCTTAGAGTCTAATCCTATCTGTGTATTGGGTGGTATTTTCACGTGCTTATCAATAATGCAATTTACAAGCTGGCATCCTTCACCAACTTCAACATCATCAAATAAGATACTATCGACAACAGTAGCACTGTCATTGATCACTACACTTCCAGAAATGATCGAGTGATGAACTGAACCGCCAGAGTTGATAACTCCGTTAGAAATGATGGAGTTGATGAAAATCCCCTCATTGCCAGTTGCTGAAGAGACAGTTCTGGCTGGTGGAAGCTGCGGTTCATAAGTTCTAATCGCCCAGTTCTTTTGATAAAGGTTCATCGGCGGAACTGGCTCCAATAGATCCATATTGGCTTCATAAAAGGAATCTATGGTACCGACGTCGCGCCAATAGCAATCACGATCAACACGTCCTTTCTCATTACAGAATTCATACGCATAGACGCTTCGGCCTTCAATGAGTTTTGGAATGATGTCTTTACCAAAATCGTGCGTAGAAGCTTCTACTTCAGAGTCTTCATGCAGTGCTTGTTTAAGTACATCCATAGAGAAAATGTATATCCCCATAGAAACAAGGCTAGAATTGGGGCTATTTGGCATTGACGGTGGGTCATTGGGTTTTTCAACAAACGAAGTGATTCGGTTCTCTTCATCAATCCCCATAACACCAAAGGCTGACGCTTGTTCTCTTGGAACTTCCATGCAAGCAATCGTCAGTTTCGCGCCCTTAGCCTTATGTTCCTCCAGCATGGCGGCATAGTCCATACGATAGATATGATCGCCAGAAAGCACGACGACGTGTTTAGCGTCGCTACGAGAGAGTAGCCACATGTTGTGAAATAGAGCATCTGCTGTACCTTCATACCATTTTCCACCCTTTCGCATTTGTGGGGGGACAACAGTGATAAATTCACCCAATTCAGGATTGAAAATAGACCAGCCATCTCGTAGATGCTTTTGTAAGGAATGGGACTTGTACTGCGTCAATACGAGGATTCGACGTAATCCGGAATGTAGGCAGTTGGTTAAGGTAAAATCAATAATTCGATACTTACCGCCAAAAGGTACTGCGGGTTTGGCACGATCGTCAGTGAGGGGGGATAATCGTGAACCCATACCGCCGGCTAGTATTACCGCTAAGGTGTCTTGCATCTTATTTCTCCCTAAATATGTGCAATTCATTTTCACTTTTTAGAGAGTAGTACAAGTTTCGAGCCAAAGTTGAATACCCAGTCTTTTCTTGGGTTATTTATATGAGAAAACGCTAATGCACCAAAATAATGCAAAAAGCTCGACTATTTGGCTTTTAAATAGTGCAAATAATTGTCTATAAAAAGTTCTCTATTGTGGCTGTTAACTAATAGAGTTAAACCCTTAATCTTTTGTCGAGTTTACAATGTAAATCTCATGTATGGCAGGGCTTATGGTGGTATAGGTGAAGTGATATTTTGCAAGGTTAAGATTTCGCGATCGTAGTAGCTCCTCATTGTAAAGAGTTGCTGTTTAAAGTTAGTTAATTCTTGTATCAGTTGCCTGTTAGATTGCACATAGTGTTGCGCTGCCACTTCATTTGTTATCAGCCTATCAACTTCGCAGTCTTGTCCTATTTTATTCCATTCGGATATTTGCGTAGTCACTTCCTGAGAGATCTCATCTAAGTATGAGACTAATGAGCTGATCTTTTGCCGTGATTCCAACGCAGCTTCTATTTGTCTATCGATCTTGCTTCGAAAGTGATTTGAGTTCTTAGCCCATAGATAGGTGAGTTCTTGGTTCGAAAACTCAAGATGGAGAAAAATGGACTGTTGGAAACTTGGTAACCACTTGTTGTATTTCTGCGCTAACGAATTGTACTTGCGATCTAACGCTTGTTGAGAAACAAGCGCTTTGTTCCAATCTTGCTCATTACACTGGCTCGCATGGGTAAGCCAAGATAAAGTTATCAAGATAATGGTCGTTATAGAGATCAAGTGCGTTTTAGATAGTTTCATTGTCGAATGCTAATGTACTCACAAGAGTGGTAATCCTAGCGGTGGTCAAATAATCACCACAGCTAGTATTATTGTAGTTAAAGAAAAGAAAGTATTGAGAATCCTCTGGGCTCAAACCATAAGGTATGGCGTATACAAATGAAAAAATTGCTGATGGTTGTATTTTTGCTTCTTGGAGTTGCTGGCGCCGGTGCAGGTTACTACCTGTTTTACTACAAACCTCAACAAGAATTGGCCAACCAAGCTGCTGCTGTCGACGATCAAGCAGATAAAACAGAGGAAGTAAAACCTCAAAACATTGCGGATTTAAAGCCAGAGAATATGGAATTCTATGTTGATGCAGAAAAGCTTGGGATACGAGAAGCAGCAAATTTAGATGCCTTTGTTCAGCGCTATCTTTATAAAGGCGAAAAAGTTCGTCTACTAGAAAAGAAAAATGGCTGGGGGCGCGTCTCTGCATACTTTGTTTATGAACAGGGTGGGCCTGAAATTGCTGAGTGGATTCCTTTGGATGGACTCGTTGAGCAAGCTCCTGTGATTACAGCAGAAGAACGGAAGAAAACAATTCAGGGCTACATTGCCGCTTCAGATGATCTCGTGCAATTCGAAGAGATGTTTTTAAAAACGACGGACAAACTACTTAACGATGGAAGCTGCTCACCGGTTGACTTTGAAGAACTTGGTGGCTGGGTGAAGTCAACCAAATATGCTGATCGCGATGTGTATTTTATATACTGTGGTGGGCTTAAACTAGCAGACAAGATTTATTTGGATGTTCGTACAGGCGAAGTGTTTTATTGAGAACTTAAGTAGGCGTTATCAACCTTTCCCATCTTGATCTTGGCAATCAGCGTACCATTTGTTGCGTTTTGTCTGAGCGTTAATCTCGATTGATGTAAAACAACGGTTTGTTCAAAAAGTGATTTACGCTCAACTCATTCCTTCGATTGTTAACTAATCTCTTAAATGATGATGTGTTGAATATCGCTTGGTGATATTTAACGCTTATTCCTAGATTGAATGTTTAGGAGGACTTATGAGTATTGAAAGACATGGTTTATCGATAGGTTTAGATAGAATTGAGAATGAGTTTTTTGTTTCAATCAAAGCCGTTGGTCGTCTTACCCATGACGACTATCAAGTTATCTCACCGATGATCGATGCAGCTTTGATTAAAGTAAATCAACCCAAAGTAAAAGTACTTTTCGATGCCACTGAACTTAAAGGATGGGAGCTAAGAGCCGCTTGGGATGATTTCAAACTTGGGTTAAAGCATGGCTCAGATTTTGACAAGATCGCCTTGTATGGTAATCGAGAATGGCAGGAAGTCTCGGCAAAAATCGGTAATTGGTTTGTCTCTGGTGAAATTAAATATTTCGAAAGTTATAGCGATGCGGTAACGTGGCTGAAAAACTAATGATGAAGAATTAGTTTAGTCAGAAACATGTTGAGGAAGGATCCTCAGTTACTATCAATAGGGAAATAATGGATAAATTAACGCCGATGACGTCTATGTACTTTGAGCAGTTGCTCAGTATTGCAAGGCGTAAAAGTGTCATTGATACCACGAGCGATTGGTTCAACGGATCTCAGACATATCTCAACGAGATGCGTACAGAGCTTGATGAAGTATTAGAAGAAATCCCCCTTAATCGTCGCTGTTATCTAGAGCAAGAACTGGGGGATTTGCTTTGGGACTACCTGAATCTTCTCCTCGCATTAGAATCTGAGAGTGAAATCCAGTTAGAAAGTGTTCTTGAAAGAGCGTGTATCAAGTTTGAACAGAGAGTCAGCGGGCTAGAAAATGGCTTCTTATGGAGCGATATTAAAGCCAGGCAAAAGATTTCTTTGGCTGAACAACAGCAAAAATGGGAATTGCAAAGCTGCGTCCTACCTTCCAGTAATTTAAGTAAATAATTGAAAATAAAATTATATTTGGGGGTGTTTTTGACCTCTAGTTTCACTATTTATCGATAAAAGGGAGTATCTATGTCTAAGCATACAGCTAAAATTTCGTGGTTTCGCAAGGATGGCGAAGTGTTTAGCGATAATAAATATAGTCGAGCTCATGTATGGGAGTTTGATGGTGGCATCACCGTTCCCGCGTCTCCTTCACCAAGTGTTGTTCCTTTGCCGTACTCGGTGGAAGAGAATGTTGACCCAGAAGAAGCCTTTATCGCTGCATTATCAAGTTGTCATATGCTTGTTTTCCTTTCTATCGCGGCTAAAAAACGTTACGTCATCGATGAGTATATTGATGATGCAGAAGGTGTGCTCGAGCTGAATGAACAGAACAAAGAATCTATGACAAAAGTGATTCTGCGTCCAAAGGTCACTTTTGTTGGTGACAACATCCCCAGCCACGAAGTGTTAGAAAAAATGCATCATCAGGCACACGACAACTGCTTTATTGCTAACTCAGTGAAAACTCAAGTCATCACGCAGATTGTTTACTAAGGAACAAATTGTTTACTAAGAAATAGATTGTTTACTAAGGAATGCGAATGAACATAGGGATATACATTTATGATGAAGCTGAAGTCTTGGATTTTTCCGGACCGTTTGAAGTATTTAGTACGGCTAAGCGGTTAGCGAATAATGATTGGAACGTGTTTTTGTTTGCTGAAAAGTCGAATTTGGTGAAAGCTCGCGGAGGCTTTGAGGTGAAGCCTCATTTTTCGTTTGAGACGGTCCCCAACATAGATCTTCTGATCGTCGTTGGTGGCGTTCACACTGAAGAACTCAAAAAACCTACAGTCATCGACTGGATTAAGCAACATGCAGCAAAGTCAAAGATTGTTGCCTCAGTGTGTACCGGTGCATTTTTGTTAGCAAAAGCGGGTGTGACAGATAATCATTCCGTTACAACACATTGGGAGGATATTGCAGATTTAAGGCGTGACTTTCCTAAGTTGGATGTGCAGGAGAATGTACGCTGGGTTAAGCAAGGTAACTTGGTTGCTTCAGCTGGCATTTCGGCAGGTATCGATATGAGTTTGTTTTTGGTGTCTGAAATTGCGTCTATGGATTTGGCTGTGAATACTGCAAAACAAATGGAATATGATTGGCAGAAAACTGTTTAGGTTAAACTGCTTGGGTTAGAGAGCTGTGGCTAATACTGATTAATACAGCTTAGCCACATGCTAGCTGCACTCTTGGCATCACACGCTCAGGGGTGCCAAGAAAATAGCCTTGATACATATTAAGATTCAGTGCTTTCATCGCTTCAAACTGCTGTTCTGTTTCAATTCCTTCCACTACTGTTTTAGCGTTAGCATTCTGCGCTACTTCAATTGCATCAAGCAGTGGTGACGTATCGCCGTTCATATATTTCATCAGAAGGGTACGATCAAATTTGATGATATCTGGAGAGATGAGGTCAACTCGGTCAGAGTTTGAAGCTTGTGAACCATAGTCATCGACAGCAATGTGAAAACCGTAATTTGAAAGGGTTTGAGTCGCTTCTTTTAGCAATTCATTATCGTCTGAGTGTTGCTCAACAATTTCCATGACTATCTGTGGACGTCTAAGGTTGAGATCATTTATACGATTTGATAATCGGCAGGACAAATTTTCGTTTTGGACAAGAAGTTGGCCAACAGAAGGTAACAGATTTAGAAATAGCCTGATGTTTTTGAAAGGGGAGTTGGCGAAATTTCTTATATGAATCGCTCTGCTTAATAATTCGACATTAATTTGATCAACTTGATTATATTGATCCGAATAAAAAAATAAATCAGGACGAATTTGTCTATGTCCATTTGTATATATTCTGACCAAGGCTTCCACACCAACAATTCTCTTTTCTCTAGAAAATATGGGTTGAAATACACTCCGTAGCGTCATGTTTTTATAATGAGCCACATATTGTCCCGTGTTATCGAAACGAATGTACTTATCGTATTGGTGTTTATTAATAAGAATCATAGAATCAGCTATATCCCAAAAATAATATTTAATTTACGCATCCATGCGTCAAATTGTTTTGATTCACGTCATAGTATTGACGATATTAATATTCTGTCAATCATTAATATCGAGATCAAAAATAGCAAAAGATCGCGACGTGGATCGTTTTAATGATCGTAAAAATAGAAAACCTAACTCGTACAAGTTGAATATCATTAAAGTGCCATATTATATAGTGTGTGATGCTAAAAATTGTGTAGTTACGTTGTATTTAAGTGTTATATTTTGATGCTTTCATGATGATCTTAAATTTTATTTTTAGCCATACATGATCCTATTTAGATGCTTTACTTGTTTGATGTTTATTAACGATCGTCAAAAAAATCTTTATTTCGTATATAACGACTCATTAAATGATATGAAAATGGTCTTATAGCCCATGAAACAATACTTTTACCTAACCTGAGTAAAGTTGGTGTATTTTCATAAACTCTTTCGTTGTGTAACCACAATAATTTACCCACGTGCCAATAGTAAAATGGCAAGGGGGGTAAAAATGTGACGATATCTAAGTCGCAACACACACGATATGTTTTATGTGAGAGCGTATATTGTCTTTTAAATTGATAACCACCAATAGCTGGCTGACCAAACGTTACCACTCGTTTTATTGATTTCGGATATTTCTTCTCAACTAAGTCTGCCAGAACAGTCCCTATTGCTCCGCCTGATGAATGGCCAGTAAAGGTAACTTTTTTCCCTAGTTCAATCAGAGGAACAATATAGCTTAACAATCGTTCGTAAACGGAGACTCCAAGCTTATCGGTGTTGTAGCCCGGTCGGCTCTCTTGCAATATCAAGTATGAATAGCCAGCATGAATGGGATAATGGGTACAAAGTGTCTTTGATGTAATTTGCCACATCCCCAGATTTAATAGCCAATCCCAAAGTGAATGAGATCCTTTGATCACAACAATAACTTCCTCGCTTTTCTTGCTCCAAAGTACCCGCATCATGACTTTACCAAATCGGTTATAAACAATGCGCTGACCGTTTGGATCGAATCCGTAATTGGTCTGTTTGAATATTCTTGGATAAGCGAGATTACATAGCACTGCATATCTTTCGTACTGATAGCGCTTTAGGCTTTTCACAATAAACTTAACGGTTAGGTTTTGATTTACTATGAGTCAGAAATATGTAGAAAAAGTGACAGTAGGAGAAATTTTGAGAAGATAGGTTTAGGGGATATGGGGAAGAGTTATCCCCACTGTAATACCGCATAAAGTTGGATATATTTTCTCACTAACTGCTGATTTTTGGAGTGTTTTAATGGATGTCCAAACTTAATGTAGCAAGGACTGATTTGATATCGAGCTTCTAAAGCTTGAGTTAAAAGTGAATCGCTCTCGTAAAGTGTTATGCCTTGTGCACTGTACTCATCAATTTCGTCGGGTAATTGCCCTGTCCACCAGTGAAGTAATTCACGGCTTTTTTGACTTTTGCTTATCCAGTGATCCGTTAAAAGAATAAGAAGATCGTTTGGTTGGATAGCATAGGCATATTCTTGCTTCCACTGAAAAATATCTCTCATTAACTTGTCTCGGCACGTTTTACCTGCACTGACTAAATGATGAGTGAGTATCCAAACTGTTCCCATTTCACAAGATACACGGAAATGGTGAGGCATATCGGTATGATGAGTTGATTCTATCGAATCATAATCGCAGGTGTGACCAAATTCCGTTAAGGTGCGTGACAAGCGACGAGCAAAAGCCAGCCCTAAATGGTGCTCACTCATTCCTTTGTTGTGAATAGTAGGATAGTGCTTTTCACACAATCTCAAGCAGTCGGTTTGAAATTCATTGACGCTTTGTGTGACCAGGTCCAATAACAATTACTTATTCTCCATAATTTAAGCTCAGCTAGATTATCACAGTTACATCTTGTCTCTAGTGATAAATGATGGTTTTACTTAACCAAAATTCGATTTTAATGTTTCTCTAATTGCCTAATTTTGAACTGCCGCAGTGTTTCAGTGAAAATCATCAGTCTTGTTGGGTATAATAAGCACCTAATTTCATTTCGGGAGATGACGATGAGTGATATTGAGTTTACTCAACAACAGAAAGAGGGCCTTACCGAAGCTCTACAAAAATACTGTGCTGATGAGTTAGGCATAGAGCTTGAACAGTTTGATGCATGGTTTCTGTTAGAGTTTGTTACAAATAAGATCGGCCCAGTTCATTACAATAAAGGTCTGTCTGACGCTCAATCTGTCATCGAAAGAAAAATGCTTGATATCGCAGATGAGCTCTATCAAATTGAAAAAGAAAGCGAATTTTAATCTTTCATCTCGTTTTCGTGTTTTAAAGTCATTCGATTTTTCTGAATAAGTTCTTCAATCTGTATGGCTAGCGGCAAGGTAAATATTGGTAAATACTCTGTTAACACTATGTATCCAGTGATACCGTTTTAATTGGATGTTGGTATCAACAATAGTGATGGTATCAATAATGGTAATGAGAGAAATAGGTATGAGTTCCGAAGTTACACACTACAACGCGGTGACGCGAATTATCCACTGGGTTTCTGCGGTGGTGATTATTGGAATGTTTGCCGTCGGTCTTTGGATGACGGATCTTTCTTACTACAGCACTTGGTACAAAACGGCACCTCACTGGCACAAATCTGTCGGATTACTACTTGCGGTAGTAACACTATTTCGCATTGTCTGGAAATGTGTGACGGTGTCGCCCAAAATGGATGGTTCACCACTAGAGAGATTAATGGCTAAAACTGCCCATTTATTTATCTATTTTGATTTGATGGTGCTGTTTGTTTCTGGATACTTAATTTCAACCGAAGATGGTCGTGGGATCGATGTGTTTAATTGGTTTACCGTTCCGGGAGCGGGAGCTCTATTTGAGGGGCAGGCTGACTTAGCCGGTTTTGTACACCTCTATGCAGCCTGGGCTTTAATCGTCGTTGCTGTGTTACATGCACTTGCAGCATTTAAACACCATTTTATTAGTAAAGATAATACGCTACGCAAAATGATAGGAGTATCGTAATGAAGAAAACGTTATTGGCAGTTGGATTAGCTGCAAGCATGATTGCATCTTTTGGTGCAAGCGCAGCGGATTATGTGATTGATTCAAAGGGAGCTCATGCTTCCATCAGTTTCAAAGTTAGCCATTTGGGTTATAGCTTTATTAAAGGACGCTTTAATAAGTTTGATGGCGAATTCTCTTATGACCCAAATAACATCAACGCATCTTCTGTTGAGGTGAATGTAGATACCACAAGTCTGGATTCAAACCACGCAGAACGTGACAAACATATCCGTAGTGCAGATTTCATTGATGCGGCTAAATTCAGTACTGCAACATTTAAGAGCACTAAAGTTGTCGACAAAGGTGACGGCAAACTGGATGTTATGGGTGATTTGACGTTACACGGTCACACTAAGAGCATTACGATTGATGCTGAGTTCATCGGCGCTGGTCAAGACCCATGGGGTGGTGAAAGAGCTGGCTTCGAAGGTTCGACACGTTTAGAACTCAAAGACTTCGATATTGCAGTGATGGGTCCAGCGAGCTATGTAGATATGGAACTCCATATTGAAGGTGTTAAAAAGTAATTTGTAAGATTTAAGAAAGCCCTTGCATGCAGGGGCTTTGTTTTTTTTTGCCAACTGATGTTTTTGTTTTGTTATTGTCTGTTATGCACGTTCTAGCTGCTGTTCTTCTACAACGGTTAGACGTTCTCCATAAATTGGACGAAGGGCTTGTAGCACATGATGACGCTCAATCATTCCAACAAATTGTCCGTTGTCTAATACAGGAAGTTGGTGTGGTTTTTGAACTTTCATGCTCTTAGCTCGTTCTTCAACTGATAAAGTACTTAGACGTGTTGCAATTCCCATGCTTGTCGTTGGGTAAAGCTGTTCTCTGTCGATGCAAAGAAACTCGGCAACATCAACCAACTTGTCATTGACATCAATGGCGATGACATCACGTGACATTAAATCAACCACCTTTTGATCCTTAGCTGGAATGTAATTCTGACACCAAAGCTCAACCATCACATCATGAGCAGAAAAAATACCCACTAGACGATTATCCATATTCACCACTGCTGCAACGTTTACTTGATGATCTAGCATTTTATCGATAGCAGCTTGAACTGGCATATCTGCACTGATAGTCAACGGATTTGGATCCATAATGTCTTTCATAGTAATGGTACTTTTCATAGTTGTTTCCTTACCTGACGAAATTGGTGTTGTTTGTGTTATTGATGAAATTTGGGCTGAGATAAGTTTTGGGCGGCTATAAATAGACCAGTTTGCAAGTCCCACTAAAACTGCGCCGCCAACAATGTTCCCGAGAGTGACAGGGATTAAGTTGGAAGTTATAAAATGCAGAATGTTGAGATCGGAATATGCTGAAGAACTGACACCTATTTGTTGCCAAAATGAATCTGGAGCAAAGTTATGTATCACTATGCCTAGAGGAACCATAAACATGTTTGCGACACAGTGTTCAAAGCCACTTGATACAAACATTGCTACCGGCATAATTGTCATCGCGGCCTTGGTCATGGCATTTGCAGAGCTAAAGGTTAACCATATAGCTAGGCAGACCAATAAGTTACACAAAACACCAAGAGAAAAAGCTTGTAGTGTGGTGTGGTGAAGTTTGTGTTGAGCAATATTTAGGGCATTTAGACCCCATTGACCATGATCTAATTGATAAAGGCCCGCTGAAGAGACCAGTAGAAGCAAAAACATCGCACCTATAAAGTTCCCTATGTAAACCTTTCCCCATACAGCAAGCATTTTGCTCAAACTAATCTGTTTGTTTGCCCAAGATATGCTGGATAACACAGAGCTGGTAAACAGTTCACCACCGCAGATAACAATAAGTATTAAGCCCATACTGAATGCTAAGCCGCCGACAAAACGGTTCAGACCCCATTCCGCGTTTGCATTACCGGTAGTTACAGTAATGTAAAACAAGAATGCTAGGCCTATAAAAGCACCCGCCATGATGGCAAGACTTATGGTCATTCCGCTTGATTTTTGAGCTTTGCTTAATGCGAATTTCTCAGCTTCCGCCATCATCTCTTTCGGCGAAAAATAATGTTGATTGTAAGACTCAGTTGACGCCATGTCTGGTCTCCCAATAGATAACCATAGTGATACTCCTTATGAGAAAACAACACCTTATGTGCTGATTCGTTACTAGGTTAACGGTCGGAGTTTCACTAAGTAAAATTGATAATATTAAAAGCCCTTATCAATTATGTTGATATGCTGTGTTTAGTCGGTAGAATGCAACCGAATGCTCATAGAAGAGCAAGAGGATTTGGTAAAAGGAGAAAAAGTGCGATGAGATATTCACTGAAGCAGTTGGCTGTATTTGATGCTGTTGCCGACACCGGCAGTGTCAGTGTTGCTGCAGAGAAATTGGCTTTAACTCAATCGGCAACAAGTATGTCACTAGCACAATTGGAAAAAATGCTTGGCCGCCCGCTCTTTGAACGCCAAGGTAAACAAATGGCGTTAACGCATTGGGGCATGTGGCTTCGTCCAAAGGCTAAGCGTTTATTACAAGACGCTCAGCAGATTGAAATGGGCTTTTACGATCAGCAATTAGTCAGTGGTGAGATTTCAATCGGAGCCAGTCAAACTCCCGCAGAACACTTGGTGCCAGACCTCATAAGTATTATTGATAACGACTTCCCTGAGATCCGAATTGATCTGAGCGTAAAAAGTACCCAAGCGGTTATTGAAGGTGTACTGGACTATAAATTTGATTTAGGCATCATCGAAGGTCGCAGCGATGACAACCGTATCCATCAGGAAGAGTGGTGTAGAGATCATTTGACTGTCATTGCTTCTTCACATCATCCTTTTGCAAAACGTGCCACGGTCAGTCTCGCTCAGTTAGAACAAGCCAAATGGGTTCTACGAGAAAGAGGTTCGGGTACTAGAAAAACTTTTGATAGTTCTATTCACCATTTAGTGGAAGATCTGGATGTGTGGCGAGAATACGAACACGTACCTGTTCTTCGTAGCCTAGTTGCTAATGGTCCTTATCTTACCTGCCTGCCGTATTTGGACGTAGAACGTTATATTGAAATGGGAAAACTTGTTGCGTTAAATGTGCCCGAGCTAAATATGGAGAGAACACTTTCATTTATTTGGCGAGCCGATATGGCCGAAAACCCTTTAGCAGAATGCATTATGCGTGAAGGCTTTAGGATGATGAAAGGGCGATCGCTTTTCCTATAAAATATCTGCTCATACGTGCTACTTTTATCTTTGTAAGTTGATGCAGTCAGCCACTAGATGGTTCATTACGGTTTGTGTTGATTTATCGGTTGCGTCACTAAAAATGTGTAACAAGATTGTAGTGTACATTTTATATGTGATTTATGTCACTTTATAGTGACATCACTACCTTTAGTATCTATGCTCAATTCACTGATGCGGTTAACAAGCAAAAGCCGCTTCCTAGAGGGTATGATGAGCACACTTTTAGCAATCGCAATCACGACTGGTATCCTTTCTGGCATATGGGGATGGGTAGCCGTTTCATTTGGTTTACTCTCTTGGGCAGGATTTCTGGGCTGCACTAGCTACTTCGCTGCACCCAAAGACGGTGTTCGCGGCTTACTGGAAAGTTATGCGACTAACCTGACGGGTGTTTTCTGGGCGATGGTCATTATCAGTGGTGCTCAGCATATGTCTATCGACATTCTTGGCTACGTATTGACCGGCATCGTATCATTCTTGATGTGTATTCAAGCGAAAAAGCAATGGCTTAGTTATATCCCAGGAACATTTATTGGCTGCTGTGCCACGTTTGCTGCAAGTGGCGAATGGCAAATTGTGATTCCATCATTATTGCTAGGTGGTGCGTTTGGTTTTTCAATGAAAGCGAGCGGGTTATGGCTGCATAAACGTGCATCAACAGAAGAATCACCTCACCATTCAGTGATAAATGAACAAGCTCAGTGAGTAATAGCTAGTATCAATATTTCTTATATTTCTCTTCAATTGTTATTTGAATAAGTTATTAATAGCAAAAAGGCATACCACACAGTATGCCTTTTTTGCTAATGCTCACTTGAGCAAATAAATAGAGCGTTATGTATTACCATTGGCCATAGTGATTACGCGTTTTAGCGTCCAGCGAAGAAGCACAGGGATGCATTCCACGCCACCAGCTTCACAATGAGAAACAATGGCTAATGCTAGATCCGGTTTAGCGTGTTTTTTGAGCACTCTTGTGACCACTTTTTTTGCAGGAATAGGTTGGTCATGCGGGATCTTCACCATGTCTTTAAAGAAAAATTCAAAGCCGTGTGAGTAAAGGAAGTGTTCGATGTCTTTGTCTGGTAATTCAGTTAAACGATGTCTTTGTTGATCATGCTCAAGCATATTGATAACCGTTGCTGAGTACTTTTTCCCAGCTGAGTCGCCATCAGTGACCACATGCCAATCGATACCAAATGATTTGGCCACCTTAATCAAAGACTTGAGTCCAGATTGCGCGAATTCGATGATCTGCACACCTTCAGCAGCTAGGTTATAACCGCATTGTCTTGCCAGTTCGCTGAACAACCAAACTTCTGTTTCACCTTCGACTAATAACCAGCAACGAGCAAAAAGAGCGCCTGTACGATGGAAGCGGATGTGGAAACCAATTCGTCTAAGTTCGTCTTGCCCGAATCCTTTTATTGGCATTGAAGTGGCAATGGTTTTGTCAGATTTACGCACTAATCGGCGAATTGAATGAATGGGAACAGAACCTAATAACTCACCACTATTGGTGGTTAATATTTTTTGCATTGGTAACAGTTCGAGCAAGCTCCATGCTCTAGCCAGATGAGTAGGGTGCAAACGGCCTTCTGGATCTTCGACGATCAATATAGGTCTAGCGCAGCGGCGAATATCTTGTGGTCCTTTTGCTTGCAAGTAAGCATTGAGAAGTCCTAAGAATAAAAGCCGTGTTTGTCTGTCTTTCGTCTCACCGACAATCTGCTTCAAACTTTTTCCGTTGGTCGGTGTTGAATAAACCAAACTGTCTCGCTCTAGGCGAGGATTTTTTCGGCTCTGACTTTTAAACGAAAAATAGTGGTCAACCAAAGCATTCATCGCATTTAGGCTGCTTCTCATTTCGCCCTTGTTAACGTGACCGGGAATGGCCATTAGGCGACGGCAGGTATTATCAATGCGTTTTTCAACCCGTTCATTTTCACTGTTGGTTTTACCAAATGGTCGAATGAAACGGCGTGAGTCGCGCAGACGAATGACAGGATGCAAGCTCATCAACTCGCGAGCCAGTTTCTCACTATGATGGACAGCAATTGGGTTGCCTTTTAAATCGAGAAAAGTATAGGTAGTGGCTATATCGTATTTAACTCGAGAAGCGCTAACGCGATAAATAATGCGATGCATACCTTCTTCGTCTTCACACCATATAGGCTTTAACTTTCTGTATCGACCCGCCCGGTATTCGTTTTTGTCTGTAGTGACAAAGCTCAGCACGATTTGCAAATTTTGAGTCTGTGGATGGGATACGGCGTAATCTACATGAAAGTCTTGTAATTCAAACTGATAAAGCTCAGAAGAAGTGGGTAACATAACCGAAAGAGCATCGAGCAAAGATGATTTGCCCCATGTGTTTTCACCAATCAAGGTTGTTAATTCATCAAATGAAAGAGATAAGCGACGAATACCTCGAAAACCAGAAATTTCGATACGTTCTAATAGCATCGGCCAACTCCTCATGCCTCGGATACCAAGGAGGCTAGTTATGATTTTTATTTAAGCATAATGTAAAACTGCAATATAAGCAGACGGTTACCTCACATAAACCTTATAAGTGGTTTAAGTGTTGATAAATCAAGCGATGCGTTTATGTCAAACTTCCCAAGTTTCTTTGCATTATCGTTTCATTACTATCACGAATCTGTCATGATCTGTGCGCTAGGATTAGAGTGAAAGAAAAGAGAACACACAATATGAAAAATAGAAAATACACGAAAAAAGTAACGTCAATCACTCTGGCACATATCAACGATACCCATTCTTATTTTGAACCTACGTCATTACAGTTAACCTTAGATATCAATGGTAAGACACTCACGCCTTTCGTTAGTGCTGGTGGATTTGCTCGTATTGCAACACGAGTGCAGCAATTGCGCGAAGATGCACGCCGTATGGAAAAAGGGTTTATCTTTTTGCATGCAGGAGACTGCTTTCAAGGCACATTGTATTTCTCCTTATTTAAAGGAAAGGCAAACGCAGACATGCTAAACGCAATTGGCTTAGACGCGATGGCATTGGGTAACCATGAACTTGATATGGGGAATGAACCGGTCGCGATCTTTGCCAAGCGTACCAACTTTCCTCTTCTGTGCGGAAACTGGGATCTTTCTAATGAGCGTTCAAATAAACAACATCGCTTATCAGATAACGAATCGGTTAAATCGTTTAACCCAACATTGGGTTGTGCCAATTGGATTACCAAAAATGTAGATGGTAGCAACATCGCTATCTTCGGTCTTTCATTAGACAAAATGGTCGATATCGCAAACCCTGATAGTGATACGCCGTTTATGAATGCACTAGAAACAGCGAAGGCTACAGTTGAACAAATACACAAGGCTGGTATCAACAAAATTATCCTATTGAGCCACTTGGGTTATGACGCAGACAAAGAACTTGCGCGACAAGTGAATGGTATTAGCGTCATCGTTGGTGGCCATAGCCATGTGCTGCAGGGCGATTTCAGCGCTTTGGGTTTAGAAACTCAAGAAGAGTACGGCCAGCGAATTAACAATACATATGTTGTCCAGTCTGGTTTGTATGCGTTAGCTCTGGGACATTGCCAAATTGATTTTGATGATCAAGGTAATGTCATTAGCTTCGAAGGCAGAAATGAATTGTTGTTAGGGCGTCGTCTGTTTATCGATGCAAGTATGAGTGAAGCGGGCAGTGATGGTACGCACCTAGAAGCTTGCGAATATGTAAACAATCATCCAAATGTGGTGGTCTGTAAAAAAGATCCTGATGTGCAGGGTATTTTGATCAACAAATATATTCCTAGAGTCAGAGAGCTTCAGACGCAAATGATCGCAGAAGCGCATAACTCTTTAAGACATGTGCGTGTGCCCGATGAAAATGGCCCAAGTGAACTAGCGCCCTTAGTCGCTCAATCATTTGTACATGCTATGCGTGAGCGTGGACATAAGGTACAGTTTGCCATTCACAATGCTGGCGGTGTACGAACCTCCATCCAACCGGGAAAACTCTCGGTTGCCGATATAGCTGGAAAGTTATTGCCGTTTGCCGTGCCAATAGGCGTTTATTCTGTGAAAGGGAAAACAATCGCACTCACACTTGAAGGTGCTATTAATAACGCAATAAACAATGGTGTTGATGGTACAGGTTCGGGAAGCTATCCCTATACTCACAACTTAAGCTACCGATATCACGCAGATAAACCTGTTGGTCAGCGCATCAAAGACTTAAAGATCTGTATTGATGATGAATGGCAACTTGTTGAAACTGATACAGTTTATTGTGGTACATCATCTGCCTATACGATGAAAGGTAAAGAAGGCTATGATGCAATAACTGCAATGAAAGGTGAGGGTTACGTAAGTAACGTTTCCATGGCAGATGCCTTTATTGGCTTACTGTCAGCTCAGCCAGAGCTGTTAAATAACAGACCAATAGAGCAATTACATAGCCACAACGAATAACATGGCATAATGTTTGCTGGTTAAGTTTCAGTCTTTATTTCTCAAAATACGAGAAGGAAAGGGGGAAACATGTGGTTTCAAGACTGGTTTGATACAGCAGTTGTCGTAGGGTGGATAGGTGCGTGGTCCGCGTTAGTGTACTTATTACCCATTGCTGGTTTTTAAAATTTGCCAAGCTGTTTAAGGCATAAGAAGGAAGGAGCTATCAAAGGCTCCTTTTTTGATCCTCATACTAGACGCTAAAAGCAGTGAGGAGTTAAGTTTTCGCATTACCTGGATTGCGATCATTTTTCTTTGTTTTACAGGGAATGATGCATAATTTTATCTATCTTAAGCCAGCACTGACCCTCATTATGCTGTTTATTGGTTTGAAAATGTTGTTGGTGGGCTCCTCATGGGAAATTCCGACCTAAATATCTTTGCTTGTTCTTCTATTCACAATGACTGTGGCAGTGCTGTGTTTAGTCATAAAACAGAAGTCGTTAGAGAGAAATGAATTAATTCACGTAAAATCAGAGGAATAGGGCTTTATCTTACAGTGTGTCAGTCGCAGAGAAGTAATGGGATAGTGTTGGCAAAATAGTTAAATTTTCATTTGTTAACAAGCTGTATAAATTTATTGGTCCATGATTGTTTGTGGAATAATTAGTCAGTTCTAAGTCGGTTTGCTGGTTTTTTAGTCATGTAATTTGATTTTATATTTTGTAGTATGTAAACAGCTTGTTTCATTAGAATATCTAATTCGAATGCCCAAATTTTGTCATTTTTTAACGGGCAAATTATTACCTATCATTGCTGCAAATACAGAAAGTTACCGGATTTATTAAGAGAGGCTATCATGGCACAAGCAATGTATATGGGTAGTGTAGCAACGACCACCTCTATGGATAAAAAAACCTATGCGGTTAACTTCAAAGGATTGATAGCTCATTTGATTGATATTTTGTTTGTAGATAACAAACAAGCGACTCATTACTACAGTGCTGATTTGTCTAGCCATATCCAACGTGATATTGGTCTGCAGCGTTAATCAAATGCGTACGAATTAAAAAGCCGAAAACTCTAAGAGTCTTCGGCTTTTTTGATCTCTGCAATGCAGTGCGTGGCTTGTGAAATGGCTGCGTCAATATCAGCGATTTCACAAGCAACATCAGGCATTATTTTTTACGGCAATACTCAGCAATAATGTACATTGACTGACCGTTAGCTTTACCAGAAATAAGTTTAGGATCATCAGCTAAGCTAATACCACGTACCACTGTACCTTGCTTAATCACTTGAGAGGAACCTTTAATAGGTAGGTCTTTAATGATTGTGACGTCGTCACCTTTCTTAAGTTCTACACCGTTAACATCGCGTGGTTTCTCTGCGTCATCGTCCATGCCGATTGCAGCCCAGTTTGCGATTTCTTCTTCCATGTACATCATGTCTAGAAGATCTTGTGCCCAGCCTTCAGTCGCCGTCAGACGTTTAAGCTGACGCCATGCAAGCACTTGTACAGGTGGTACTTGGCTCCACATACTGTCATTCAGACAACGCCAGTGATTCGCATCTGCCGTCTCTGGTTCTTCGATTTGACTCTTACAAGTCTCGCAAAGCATCGCAGAGTGATCTACGGTAACTTGTGTATGTGGCGCAACCACAAACGGAGTTAAAGAAGTTTCAGCAGAGCATAGCTCACATTTAGATTCGCAGCGTTCAAGCAAAGTTGCTTCAGTAGACATATTACCCACCTTTGTAAATTTCGTGAGGGCGTATTATCCACTTTATGCACAGGATTTAAAGGGTTATTGATACAATCTACAAATATCATATACATATAACCTATAGTTTTACGTTTATCTTACAAATGGCATAATCGCGCTCCAAGTTAAACTAAGAGTAGAACAGATTTGTGGAACTATTAAACACGGAATTACTCGGTCACCCGCTTCGTCTTGAAGGCTCCATGGCTGGATGGCAGCAATTGTTTTGGAACAATACCTTGGTCTCACAACGGGAAGCCCAAGTTGATGATTCGAGCATAATCAATCATCACTTCAAGCTACAAAGCGGAGAACAGGTCATTGAATGTCGGATCGAGGTGGATTTAACATGGCAACCTTTTAGTCTCAACTATCGCGTATTGGTTGATGATCAGCTTGTTGAAGAGAGCGTCAGAACGGAAAAGGACATCGAGCGACAGGTTCCGTTTACGCCGCCACCTGCTGAAAAACGCTTTAGTCTGATTGGTATCGTATCGCTTGGTATGAAAGCCCTGAAAAGTGCCAAGTTGATTAAAGTGGTGCTCGCTTCAGCAAGCCTCGCTGCATATTCTTGGTTGTTCTCTTATCAGTTTGCGTTGGCTTTAATACTATGCTTAGTGTTTCATGAATACGGTCATGTAAAGGCAATGAAGTATTTTGGTATGCGTACCAAAGGTATTTACTTAGTTCCGTTTTTGGGCGGGCTTGCACTGAGTGACGAAAAGATAAACACGCGTTGGCAAGATGTGGTTATCTCGATTATGGGGCCTTGCTTTGGTTTCATACTGTCGCTGATTTTGTTAGTCGTCTATTGGATAACAGGAAGTCAGTTATGGGCTGCTCTGGCTGTGTTCAACGCGTTCTTAAACCTGTTTAATCTGTTGCCTATATTGCCTTTAGATGGCGGGCACGTATTAAAGAGCATTAGCTTTTCGATGAACAGCCGAGTGGGGATGCTGATCTGTATTGTGGCTATTATTGGCGGTATTGCGCTTAGCTATGCATTGGGACTAACCTTGCTGGGATTCCTGCTTATCATGGGGTCCCTGGATTTGGCATTCGAATGGAAACACAGGCATCACAGCCATCTATTACCTTTAGATAGATATGGGCAGATTGTTTCCTCTGTCTGGTATATAGGATTATTGATAGGCTTAATCAGTATTATTGTGGGCTTTGCGACTACCGGTGACACCTTGCTCAGCTTACCGCTATTAATACTTGGAACATAAAGCTTGAGGAAGAGAACCTAGAACTTATATCAGAAAGGGAGCATCTGCTCCCTTTTCTATATTTGGCAATTTGGACGCTTAGCGCTGCTTGCGGGTAATGTTTGTATTTTATTCGCCAACTCTTGAATTCGAGTGCTGTGCGATGGGTGAGTAGACAGTAGTTCTGGTGGTGCACTTCCACCCGAAGCTTTTGCCATGTTTTTCCACAAATCAATACTCTGTTTTGGGTCAAAACCAGCTTTAGACATCAGTTCTAAACCAACAATGTCAGCTTCGGATTCTTGCGTTCTTCCATAAGGAAGCAGAACACCATATTGAACACCGACACCAAGCGCAGCCATGGTTAATCCACGGTATTGAGAATACTCAGAAGCACCAAGTGCAATATCTGTTATCTGTAGTCCCGCATTGGCGAGCTGTGATTGTGACAGACGCTCATTACTATGATCCGCTAGGACGTGGGCAACTTCATGGCCTATAACGGTAGCCAACTGATCCTGATTAACCGCTACCTTCAATAACCCTGTGTAGACACCTATTTTACCCCCAGGCAGCGCAAAAGCATTGACTTGGTCACTGTCAAAAACCACCACTTCCCATTGAGAAAAGTTTGGTTGTTTCGGTACATAAGCGGTAATGGTATTTGCTACGCACTGCACATAAGCATTGGTTTTAGCATCTTTACTAATAGGTGTATCGATTTTCATCTGTTCAAATGACTTTGCTCCTAAACTGCTCATATCTTGATCAGAAAAAAGGATCAATTGATTTCGCCCAGTAGGAGACGAGCTACAGGCGGCTAAACCGAGTGAAGTAAAGAGCAAGGAAGCTTTTATTATCTTATTCATCGTTCGTTCCCAGTCATAAATAATAGGGTTATAGTATCAATCCAAATCTTTACCACTACAATACTAAATCTTTAAATCGATTCAGGGCGTTACGATGGAAATATGGAAGAAACCGATAAGCTTAGACATTCTCAATGCAAGCAACAAAAATACACTAATGGAACATCTCAATATTGTGTATACCGCTTTTACTGAGAATACCGTTACAGCAACCATGCCCGTTTGTCATTTTACTCATCAGCCTTTAGGCATGTTGCACGGTGGCGCCTCAGTCGTCTTAGCAGAGACTTTGGGTTCAGTAGCGGCAAACTTCGCTGTGGATAATGAGAGTTATTGTGTCGGTTTAGACATTAACGCAAACCACATTCGTTCGATGCGTTCAGGGCATGTTATCGGTACTGCTCATCCAGTACATATTGGTGTTTCAACCCAAGTCTGGCAAATCAATATTACAGATGATCGCGAACGTTTAGTTTGTACAAGCCGTCTGACTATTGCGGTAAAGAAAAAGCGCAATGAACGCCAGCAATTGCGTACTGAGGAATAAATGGTTATTGAATTCAAATTCGGTAAAATTATCGCCACTCAGCACGAAATTGTGATTCGTCTCGACGGTGAACATCGTGTCACTCTACAAGCGAACGCGGATGCGGTTCAACTGATGGGCAATGGCGCAAATGTCATTGTGGTTAATTGCAGTGAAGCTAAATGGTCAATGAAACTGGATAATCAAACACAGTTGGAGCAACTGGCTGAATGTTTAGGTTGTTCTATTCACTAAAATTATTATCAACTCACTTGCATCAATAATTGAAAATAGGGAAACTCACTGAAAGTTTGAGTTATGTGAGATTTCCTCTTTATGAGTAGCCCCCGCTTAAGAGTTCAGTTCGAAACATTGTTTGAGCACTTCAATGGTCAAGATGCCAATGCTCAGCTTGAAGATGTCGTTGATATTCTGTTTTGTACACGCCGAAATGCGCGAATAGTACTTAATAAAATGGAAGAAGAAGGTTGGATAGAATGGCACCCAGCGGCAGGACGAGGAAAACTATCCAAACTCATATTTAAGCGAAGTAGGGCTGACGTCAGTGAAAATCTTGCTCGGCGATATCTTGATGAAGGTAAAATTGCTCAGGCTTTTTCTGTACTTGACCATGATGCCAGCAAGTTAACTCAAGTGATTCAAAGCTATCTTGGCGTTCAGCACCAAGAAGGGCTTCAAGTTGTTCGACTTCCTTACTATCGTCCGCTTTCGGTGCTTAATCCATTAAAACCGATGCGTCGCTCGGAGCAACATATTGCTCGTCAAATTTATAGTGGCTTAACCCGCTTTGACGAAGCAGAACAGCTAAAACCCGATTTGGCCCATGCCTGGCAACCTATTACACCTCAGCATTGGCGGTTTTACTTGCGTCCGGGAGTCCGTTTCCACAATGGGAACCTTTTGACAACAGAAATGGTTGTTGAAAGCTTATGGAATCTTCGCTTCGTTAATCTATTTTCACACATCGATAAAGTTGAATCGCCGGCGGACTGCATTGTCGATATCTGGTTACAGAAACCTGATACTCGCTTACCGTTACTGTTAGCAGAATGTTGTGCAAAGGTGCTTATACCTGAATCGGAGCGTGGAGAAAACTTTGATTTGCTGCCTATTGGTACTGGACCGTATAAGGTTGTGTTGAACGACGAAAAACGACTTGTCCTGCAAGCTTTTGACAACTATTTCGGATTTCGCCCCTTGCTTGACCGCGTTGAGGTATGGGTCATTGATGAAACACATTCGTCGATGGTCTTTCCCAGCCTTTCTAATCCCGTTAAAAATAAAAGGGGCTCATCGACTGAAGATGTAGATTTAGACCCAGGCTGCACTTATTTACTGCTCAACCGTCGCGATGGTATTGCCGCAGATGAAACATGGGCTGAATACTTGTGTCACAAATTAAGCGCAATGAACTTGTTTAAGTTGATGCCTGAACAAAACATTGTGGAGCTAGGAGTATTGCCTGCTCACGGTCTGAAACCCGGCTGGTATCATCAAGTCCCTGTAAGTCACAGTGTCACACCTACTGAACCTAAGCGACTTACCGTTGCTTATCATGCTCAGCACCCAACGTTTCCTATGATTGCTAAAGCCATTGAACAACTTCTTAAGGAAGATGGTATCGGCGTTGATTTTATTAAATATGAACTCACGGTTGAAAATGCCAGAGAAGTGGATATTTGGATTAAGCCGATGGGGATTGCTAGTCATAGAGATGATGCCTTAGCCGGATGGCTTCTTAATGATTCTGATATTGAACATTTGAGCCGACCAGACGATTTCCGTAGGTGGTCGGGTTTAATTGACCAATGGCGTGCTGAATCGCAAGCAAACTTTCCGGGCAAAGAGATTGGTAAGTCTCTTGTAGAATCACGACAGGTTATTCCGATGTTTCACTGTTGGTTGGGTGTCAGCAAAGACCAGTGTGGTTCATTACAAAACGCCAAATGTAACGCTTTAGGCTGGTTTGATTTTAGTCAGGTATGGGTTAAGCCGGAATTTGAGTCTGGCTTTGCTGAGTAGAGTTCGAAATGGCAAAACCTAACAAAAAACAACCAGAAAAAGTGTCGATATCTATTGCAGCAAATGCCGCACCCAACTATTTAGGTACAAGAAAGGTGGGAAAGGGACGCTGGTAAAATGTTTTAAAGAGCGGATTGTACAAACCTACGTAACGGAAGCGTGTAAATGTCCAAATTGTGCCAGTGAATTTGCTCGGGAATGTATGATAAGGGGCGCTCCAGCCTATAAAATTATCGGAGGGAAAGTCACAACAAAGTAATCCTTTCGCATGATTTTTATTTCGCTAAAAAGGTTAAGAAAGCGAATGAAAATTTAAATTTTTTAACAGAAATGTACGGAAATTGATCAAGGTCGATAAAATCGTTAATTTTTGTTCTTATGAGTAGATTAAGTTCATATAAGTGTTAGAATTGCGCCGTTAAATTTATTAGGCCAAATCATTTTCAATTTCTTGGAGTTGTCATGGAATTAGCGCTAATCATCACTTTTATCGTCGCGGCTTTAGTCATGGTGAAAAAAGAGATGGCAGAAAACAAATAATTTATCGCATTTACATCACTTTTCTATACCTTTTTGAATGCAATAAATCACTATCATGAAGCCAGCTTTAGCTGGCTTCATTCGTTCTAGCCTCAGTAAAACAACTTCTTAAGTATAATTTCTTAGCAAATATCGCTAATATCGATCCGTCATTCATTTATGTAATCTATAAGAGATTTGCAAACTCATCTGCGGATTGACTTAGAGTTTTACTTTTAGAATAAGGATATCGTTTTGCACAGCCCTATTACTCTTGAAGCCCTGCATATTCTCGATGCAATTGATAGAAGAGGCAGTTTCGCATCTGCTGCTAATGAACTGAATAGAGCGCCTAGCTCTTTGAGTTATCAGATTCAAAAGTTAGAGCAAGACCTAGATATCATGATCTTTGACCGTTCTGGACATAAAGCCAACTTCACTGAAGCAGGCAAGCTGCTTTTAGAGCGAGGTAGGGCAATTCTTTCTGCGACCGAAAAACTAGTTAATGATGCGACTTTGTTGGCCAACGGATGGGAGCTCGATATTACCGTTGCTTTCGATGGCATTATTCCTGTCGCTTGCTTTTTCCCTATGGTTGAAGAATTAGGCAATGTGAGTAAGACGCGCATCAGGCTACAAGAAGAAATTCTAGCTGGTTGCTGGGAATCTCTAGCAACAGATCGCTCGGATATACTTGTTTGTCCAAAAGTGGATACGCTACCTCAAGATGTTAAATCTGAAACGTTGGGCACTATGTCAATGGTATGGGTCGCTGCAACTCACCACTATGTTCATAAAAGAAGTGGTGAATTTAATGAAGAAGCAAGGCAAAAGTATCGCGTCATTGCTATTGCCGACACGGCAAGAGATCAGCCTGCGATGAGTGTGAACATTCTTCAGAAGCAGCCTCGTTTAACGGTAACGAATTTTAATGCTAAATGTCAGGCGCTGGTGGAAGGTCTAGGCATTGGGTCTTTGCCAAAACATGTCGCTGAGCCTTTGATTAAAGAAGGTAAGCTAAAAATCATCAGCGGTACTCAGGCATGGGATATGGAACTGATCATGGCGTGGCGAAGAAATAAGATTGGCGAAGCGAAATCTTGGTGTATTAAATACCTCAAGAAAAATTGGAAGCTCGTTTAAGATCGACACTAGGCAATAGGATCTTAAGGATCCTATTGCCCGTTTTATTATGATTCAGGGTTGAGATGCAACACCATATCAGCCGTACCATCTTCAAAGTGCACATCAACCTCAAAGCCTAATCTTTGAGCCAGCGTTAACATTCCTCGATTGGTTGGCATTGTCATGCCAGACATTTGCTTCGTACCTTTAGCCTTACAGTAATCAATGATTCTACTCATCAATATTTTCCCAAGGCCTTTTCCTTTTACATCGGTACGAATGAGTATTGCAAATTCCGCATCGGTGTTTTCTGGGTTGATCAACGCTCTAGATACGCCAATGATTTCTTCCTTGGTTCCGTCTTTGATTACGGCGACAAAAGCCATCTCTCTGTCGTAATCAATCTGGGTTAAATTCGCTAAAGCTTCATGGTTAAACTCGCCAACATCTGAGAAGAAACGTTTATACAAATCTTCTTTGCTGACTTTTTTGATGAATTCCGCGTGATGCGGTTCATCTTCCGGAAGAATTGGCCTTACAGTGATGAGCTCTCCATCTTTAGCCCTGCATTCTTCAACTAATTCTGTGGGGTAAGGGCGTATAGCTAGTCGGCTTTGTGCATCACCTTTAAATTTCTTCAAGGTTAAGTCGGCATCAAGTATGGTGAATTGGTTACCGTTTACCAGTACAGGATGAATATCCAATTCAAAGACTTGAGGGCATTCAACCACCATCTGTGAGATACGCACAAGAAACTCAGAAAGCCCGTTAATATCGATTGGAACAGGAAGCTTTTGTAGACGAATCTTCCCACTGCGAATAGCACGCACGATAAGGTAACGCGCAAGAGTCATGTTTAGTGGAGGAAGCGCTGCCGCAGCATCCGTAGCTTCATTCCATTCTGAACCACCCTGGCCAAGCAAAATGACAGGGCCAAAAGTACTATCGTGCTTAACTTTGATTCTTAACTCTTCACCGCCAGCAAGTTTCGCCATGCCTTGAACAAGTAGGCCATGGATATTGGCTGAGGGGTAGTGAAGCTGCGCTCGGTCAAATATAGCTTCAGCTGCACTGGATACTTCGTGTGATGTTCTTAGGTTCAGCATCACGCCTTGAACATCTGATTTATGTGCGATATCCGGAGATCGCAATTTTACGGCTACGGGATAGCCGATCGTTTCTGCAATATGGACAGCTTCACTCGCATCACTTGCGATCCATGTTGGTAGTAGGTTGAAGTTGAAACATTTCAGAAAGTTACCGATTTGATGGGTATCTAGATGTAGCTTATCGTTATTGTCTAAATGTTCATCAATCCACAATTTGGCCGCATTGACCTCGGACACGTGCACAGCCTCAGAGGTTGTTGGTGTCTCCATCAGCTGTTTTTGGTTTCTTCGGTATTCGACCAAATGCATGAAAGCCACTACAGCACTTTCAGGAGTTCTGTATGTTGGAATACCAGCTTGGTTAAATAATTGCCTTGCTGGTCTCGCAGTGAGTTCACCGGACCAGTTCGTCAGAATGTTAAACCGTCTTGCTCTTGGATGAGATTTAACTATGTCTATGATCGCTTGAGCGGTTTGTTCTGATTGTGCAATGGCTGAAGGGCTGTGCATGATCAAAATGGCATCAGCGTTATCACTATCCAACACTGCTTTTAACGCATTGATATAGCGGTTATGATCCGCGTCGCCTACGATATCGATGGGGTTTCCGTGTGACCAGCTTTGCGGCAGGCACTGGTTCAATGCTTCAAAAACTGAATCTTCTAGTTCTGCTAAACGTCCACCGTGATCTAACAATGTATCGGTTGCCATGATTGCTGGACCACCACCGTTGGTGATAATAGCAAGTCTTTCGCCGCGTAATGGTACTGAGTGGGTTAAGGTCTCTACTGCGGCAAATAGTTCATGAGTATTGTTTACTCTCAGCATACCTGTACGGCGAATTGCTGAGTCATAGATGATATCCAGCGTATCATCTCCACCTGTGTGCATTTGCGCCGCTTTCTTGCCAGCTTTCGTTCGCCCGCCTTTTAAAACAAGTATTCTTCTATTACGCGATGCTGCTCTAGCAGCAGACATAAACCGTCTGGCGTCTCTTATCGTATCGACGTACAACAAAATCGCGTCGGTATGTTTGTCAGTACTGAGGCAATCGAGTAAATCTGCGAAATCTATGTCTGTTGCATTCCCCAAAGATACAAATGCAGAGAAGCCAATTTGTTTGTCGTTAGCCCAGTCAAGGATCGTTGTACAGACAGCTGCGGATTGAGAAATAAAGGCGATATTGCCCTTAGTTGCTGTGACAGGTGAAAAAGATCCGTTGAAATTTGCCCAAGGTAAAATTAAGCCTAGGCTATTAGGGCCTAATATACGCATACCCGACTGTTTTGCTATTTCATTACATTGAGCTTGTATCTCAAAACCTTGTGCGTCCAAAGTGTACATATCAGACGATAATACAATGACATTTGCGACTCCGAGGTCAGCTAATTGCCTTATTATGGACACATTACGGCTGGCATGAGTGCATAGAATGGCGATGTCTGGCACCAAGGGAAGTGAAGCAATAGTTTTGTAGGCCAGAACACCACACACCGAAGGATAGTAGGGAGTAACTGGCATAATGGCTCCGTCAAATCCGCCCTGAAGAAGGTTCTTCATAACGATGTTGCCAGAGCGAAAAGGGCGAATAGATGCACCAATTACAGCGACTGATTGAGGTTTAAGCAACTGACTTAAATTGTTCATGATAATCTCGCCATAAATTGACTGTGCTTATATCCTAACCAATTAATGATATATCTGTTTGCGTATTTAGTATCACTGTGATCATAACAGCACAGTTCAAAGGCTACTTTGTGTTCTAAATCACACGTTACCGTTATATATTAGTGGCCTAAGCTTGATTCTAGGCGCCTCAATCGGCATGATTTAATTAATTACAATCAGAGCGTTAATAATTCCATGAAAAAAATTTCAATAGTAGGCTTGTCAGCAATTTTAGCTGCATGTTCATCAGGTTCATATACCACTGATGTCACTTCAGAAAGTCACCGCGAAGATTACAATGTCGCTACAGTTCAACAGCCTGTTGTCTCTGATTCAGGCATGGCGACAGGTATTACAGAATCAAACGTAGCACCTCAGGCCATTCAAACAGCTCCACAACCGGTGGAAAAGAAAGTGGTTAAGATGAGTCCTAAAACCGCTACGGTTTCTATCACTCCACCTACGGCAAAACAAGTTGCGATGAATCCTCGCTATGGATATACGATTCAAGTTGTTGCTGTTGGTAGCCAAAACAAAGTTGACCAGTTTGCCAGCAAGTTGCCAAAAGATGGTCAGCCAATTTGGGAAAACTACAAAGTAGTCAATGGTACTAAGTGGTACACGATTCTTTTTGGTGATTATGCAACGCGTCAAGAAGCAGTAAAGGCTATCTCTGAACTACCTGCAGATTTTCAGTCATTAAAGCCGTTTGCAAAAAGTATCGACTCTATCAAGAACTCAGAATTTCCAACGCTTAACAAGTTGAATTAAGCGTTGCTTATTAAATGTGAAGGGGCATTTTTGCCCCTTTTGACTGTTATCTAAGCAGTTAATTCAAACAGTTGCTAATAACGGTGTAAGTTTCACTTGAATTTACTATGATAGACGAGCAATTTACTCAAAGATGTCACGGATATATCAATGACAAAGACAACAATCCTTCTTTTATGCGGCGGCGGATCTTCAGAGCATGCTGTATCTCTTGTTTCTGCTAATTATCTGCAGCAGCAATTAGCATTAACTCCAGAATTCGAAGTCATTCGTGTCGAAATGAATCAAGATGGTTGGTTCACTGAAAACAACGAACTCGTTTATTTAGATACCAATACCGCGACACTAAATAGCGACAGCTTTGTGAAGAAGGTAGATTTTGTCGTCCCATGTATTCATGGATATCCGGGCGAGACTGGTGATATTCAGTCAATGCTAGAATTGGCAGGAATCCCTTATCTGGGTTGTGCTCCTGAATCCAGCAGCAATAGTTTTAACAAAATTACTTCTAAGCTGTGGTATGACGCTTTAGGTATTCCCAATACGCCTTATCTGTTCTTAACTGAAAACACTGAAGAATCCTATGAGCTTGCAAATCAAGCTTTTAACAAATGGGGTAAAGTGTTTATCAAAGCAGCCCGGCAGGGATCATCAGTCGGCTGTTACAAGGTCACAAAGATTGAAGATATAGCAGGCGCCATAGATGCTGCATTTGGTTATTCTGAGCAGGTTCTAGTCGAAAAAGCAGTGAAACCTCGTGAGCTTGAAGTGGCGGCGTACGAGATTAATGGTGAATTGCACATTTCTCAACCAGGTGAAATCATTGCGCCAGAGGATGCTTTCTATACCTATGAAGAAAAATACAGTGCGGACAGCCACTCAACTACAGAAGTAGAAGCGAAAAATCTTACAGATGAACAGCGCCAAGTTATCCATCAAAGTGCTGTAAAAGTGTTTAAACATATGAAGTTAAGACACCTTTCACGCATCGATTTTTTCCTTACTTCAGAAGGGGATGTGTATTTAAATGAAGTCAATACATTCCCAGGAATGACGCCAATTTCAATGTTTCCTAAAATGCTAGAGCACAACGGTCATAAGTTTTCCGACTTTTTGGCTCAGTGTGTAAAGAGTTCTCTTATTCCCAAGGCTTAAATGAGAAAAATTTAAGCTTCTCTTGTTCAGCTGTGCCTTTATTACCGACATATTGGTATGGCATAGCTGGACTAAGCCATCTTCCAAATTCTTGAATTTCTTTGATTTTATAGCCTTGTTCAGACAATTCCTGAACAGCACCAACTCTCGCTGATTGGCCAGAGAATTTAAGTTCTGGTTTACCGAGTAAAGTACCAGCATTTCTTAGAATTCGAAATATCGAAGAATCATTGAGAATATTGTTTGCAACGTTACCGTGTTTATCTATCGACCGAAAAACATAATTGCTATCACGAGTGACTATTTTTAGCCATTTGTTCAAACAATTTGTTGCGTTTCGGGAGAGTTGGTACTGAGATTGTCCAAATGATAAAACCAAATATTCATTATTAGTTTCGATCTGGCTGAACGTTAGGCGTTTCAGTTCGGAGCGCTTCAAGGCGCATTCAAACATCACATGGTAAATCGCTAAATCTCTGATCTCTTTTACCGACTTAGAAGTTGAATAGCTTGAATATAACGCTTCTAAGTGAACGCTGGTAAAACTCGTTGCTTGCTCTTCGTCTCCCTTTTTCTTAAGCCGAAGAGCCATAAGTGATTGTCTTACCTGTGGATTATTTGTAGGGTCTTTTAGCGCTAACAAGCGATGAATTAGGCCAATAGTGACACTGTAGCGTCTTATCGAGCTATATTTACGCACTTTAGCTTCAGATTCGAGAAATAAGCGAGTAGCTGTGACTGAAGCGGGGAGTGCCATAACAGACTTACTTTGGCAGAAGCTAACAAACAGATTCCAGTCATTTTTAAGGGCTAACAGAGAGTTATGTGCATAAGAATGTTGTGTTAGGTCGTTCATTTGTTCTAGACTTACCGTCTTATTAAACTCGGTAAGCTTATGTTTTAGAATGTTTTGATCTGTGACGCAAGTTAGCTTTTTTTTCATCTTAAGGCACTATAACTTAAGCATTTGTTAAATAATATACTTGATAACCAGGCATATGCAATTATTATTTAGTTAATACATCAATATGAGCAGATTAAAGTATGGCTAATGCGAGTTATAGAGGTTTCACTCTTCAAACAGCTAAACAGTCCGCAGATATATGGCAGGTTCGAATCAAGAACCATGTCCTGTCTGGTAATTTAGCCGCTGTAAAAAAAAGCATCGACTGGTGGTGTGATACTGCATCATTAATTGACCCTAGTGAATTTGAGTCTGTAGGTAAAGCAAGAGAAGTCCAGGGCTCAAAAGAAGAGAACTTTAATGGGTTCACCTTGAAGAACGATACTGGGCAAGCTAACGGTTGGTACTGCTTTTTTAATGGGCGTTTAATTAAAGGCTCTAAATTGGCGTTACAAAAACATATTGAAGCACACTTATTGGCAAAACAAAGAGCAGCAGCTCAGCAGAGAAAGTAGTATGACTCTAGTATATTCGACCGAGACTGGTCGTATTAAGCAGGAACCTGAAAAAGTTGAACGACCTAAAGGAGATGGCATTGTTCGAATTCACCGTGAAACAAAAGGCCGGAAAGGAAAAGGCGTAAGCATTGTTAAAGGGCTAGATCTAGATGATGCGCCACTAAAATTGTTGGCAGCAGAGCTTAAAAAAATATGTGGATGTGGCGGTTCAGTCAAAGATGGTGAAATTGAAATTCAGGGTGATATGCGCGATAAAATTAAAGCACACCTTGAGAAAAAAGGTATGAAAGTAAAACTTGCTGGTAGTTAATTCATACCCATTTAAATCTAGTAAAGAAAACTTCAGGATTAGAATTCTTTACTAGATTTCCGTTAATATGTAAGTCGTTTTAGCCTAATAATCTGGGGGCATCAAAAGTTATTCAGTTGCTAAATTAGCAATATTCACTAACTTTCCATTTCTAAGAAAATAGCGGAATAGACCATATTCTTACTGCTTAAATTGTCGTCAATAAGCTTTTCCATTCGTTTAGGCGTCCGTAATACTGCTCATGTGGCAATTTAACAAGAGAACCTTCGTGTTCTGCAATCAGTGTTGGATATCCAGACACCGACAATGTTTGCATCAATGAGTGACAATGACTGATGTTATCTTCAAGTAATGTATGGCTAGAATCCGCGACCATTAATTCAAGCCATACGGTAATATCAATATCGAACTGACTCATTATATTTTGTAGTTCTTCTAGCTTATAGACTTCCACTCCTTGAACATAATGAGCGTGTTGAATCGCTTTTAGTGCTCTAAAGCTGCTTACACCAAGAGATTCCGCAATCAGAATAGCCTTGATAGGTAAGTATGAGTCAACAATAAAATGTTCACTGTCCCTTAGGCGCGAAATGTAGCTTTCACCAAACTCAACACCAGTCAAAGCCGCAATTCTAGGGTCTGCATTCATGATGTGTTGCTTAAATTGTTCAGAAATACTTCTTTTTTCAATCATTCCACCTGGATGAAAAATTAATTTCATCGATGGATTTTCTTCTATTGCTTGAATTAAAGCTGTAGCTCCATAACACCAACCGCACATAGGGTCATAGAAATAGTGAATATTAGTCATATTGTCGCTTCCAAATGATGTTTTCATTAATATGCTTACTAATATATTAAATTGATAAGTTCAGAAAAATATCTAATTATAGACATCAGTGTTTCATAAAACGTACTAATCACATGGATAGATTAAAAGCCGCAAGAGTGTTCATTGATGTCGCACAATCAGGTAGCTTTACTATGACAGCGGACAGACTGAGTATGTCACGACCCATGGTTACCCGTTATATAGAGTCGATGGAAGAGTGGCTAAACGTTCGGTTGCTACATCGCACAACGAGAAAGGTGGCTTTAACATCAGCAGGCAAAAACTGTTTAATGCAGGTGGAAAGCTGGCTGCTTGCCGGTGAAGCTCTTGCCGATCTCAGTCATTCTGGGTCAAAGGATTCACTGAAAGGCAGAATAAAAGTTTCAACCAGTATGTCTTTTGGATTTTCCCAGTTAGTACCAGCCACAAAGCTCTTTATGGACAATTATCCAGATATAATTGTAGATATTAATGTCGAAGATACTGTCACTGATCTGGTTGAGCAGCAGATAGACTTAGCGATAAGAATCTCTTCAAATCCTGATCCTTCCTTGATTGGTAAACCAATTGCTGATTGCCAATCGGTTTTAGTCGCTTCACCAGAGTATATCGCTGAGCATACGACAATTATTAACCCAAGAGATTTGTTGAATCACAAATGTCTTGGTTATAAACATTTCGAACAATATGTATGGCATTTAAGCTATGGTGAACAGCATGAGTCTATTGAAATTGAACCTTGCTTATCTGCAAATGAGGCTACAGTACTATTACATGCTGCAAAGTGTGGGATGGGAGTGACACTTCAACCTACGTATCTAGTTTCTTCAGAGATCGAATCGGGTTCACTGGTTCATGTTTTACCTGATTGGCAACCAAGCAAGCTCAAGATTTACGCTTTGTATTCATCGAGAAAATATTTATCTCAAGCTGTCAGGGCTTATATCGATTTTATCTCTGAGTACTTTTCAAAGCATCGATGGTAGCGCAAACAATGGAGGCGATACTAAAAGCTGGCTATGCTTAAACCGATGCGTATCAATGAAATCTCATCAGTTATAGAAAGGTTTACAGCCTAATAACTACATTTTTAATCACAGATGATAAATGTAGTTATTAGGTATTTTATGGTAAATACCAATTATGTTAAAACGCACAAGGAATAGAGCTGTTATCCGTGCAATACAGGTGTTTTATTCGAACCTACAAGATTGTATTTAACATAACATACATAATGCGTAGTTATTAATAGATTGTTGAATCATACCATATCCCATAACAATTGCTCCGTAACCCATTGAAAACATTTGTAATCCGTACTTACTGAACTTTTTTGCCATACGCTCCCAGACCTCTTTTGAGATCACACTTTTGCTGCGGTCAACGTGACAACCAATGAGTGCCAGTTCTGGTGCTATTTTTGTTTTTTCAGCCAGAAAAATTGCTTGTTCATCAGACATATAGCGCTTTCCTTTGCGAAAATCACTGATTCGCTGCTTAGGAATGTCCAAATCAACTGCAATCTGTTGGTCTTGTTCGTAGTTTTGGGCCTTTTTATAGGCTTCAATTAGTAAGTTTTGGTACATCACACATTCTCCATTTTCGTCATTTCAGCCTAAAAATCAGCGTTTTGTGAGTCTTGCATTCACCAATTTTGGTTACTAATCTCTAGCCAATTCTTGACCACTCTGATTATAGGCAGCGATTCGATAAATGCTCAAGCATACGACTAAGATCTACTACGATTTAATGCCCGATTATTCGGTATCCGTACTTGTGTACGGTTCGACCGAATGGGACGTTTTTCGCAGTATGAATCATCTGTGCGCTTGGGCTGACGCCGAAATCCCGCATTACGAGTTGGTCGACATCACCAACACCACCGCGCAGCAGCGCATGAACTTAGGGGTTTTCGATGGCTGTCAGTATTGATTACCTCTGTTTCACCATGAAGGTCAAAGATTTGCGCCACTGTGCGCGTGCCACTTACATGGACACACATCAGCATGACCCAGACGTGAAGAAAAAGTCACGCCGTAACACTTTGATGATAAATCCCATAGCGCGCTTTTTCCCACAAGAGCCTGTCTTCAATACCGATTTCCGTGCGCGCAGTGCCGAAGACATCGAGGCTTACCGCAATTTTTTCCGCATTCAGTATCAAGAGTATTTAGACCGCTGTCTGAGTTTGTTTGTTACGCATGTTCTTGGTTTAACCATGAACTCGCCACGTGGATTTGGTTTTCAGTTCTACACCGAGTCGATGAAACTCACGACCGCAGACGGTGAAGATTTTTGCGGCTTTGTCGGGATTGGCGGCAACCAAGACACGGTGCATTTTCAAATCAATGGTACGGGTTGCAAGCACGTGTTTGCCAAGTTGCAAGCGTGGGAACTGCACGGCTGGTTGTCCAATGTGTTAGGTGTTCAACAATTGGCGCGTCTCGACTTAGCGTATGACGATTATCACGGCTTGTTTGATTGTGACTATGCCTTAAAAGCCGCTTATGAGGATGCGTTTAGAACCGCTTCACGTGGCATTTCACCGACCGTTAACGAGAACCATAAATACCGCTTTGGTGAGCATGGTGCGAAGCATTACAGCCAAGAAATGGTCACCGTTGGCTCTCGAACCTCGCGCATTTACTGGCGTATCTACAACAAGGCGCTTGAGCAGAATCTGGCGCAAAACGGCATGGTCTGGTATCGCACTGAGTGTGAACTGAAAAAATGGGACATCGATGCCCTATTAAATCCTGATGGCGCGTTCGCGGCGCTGAATGCCTTTAGTGCGTCTATAAGTAGCGCACCTGCCTTTAATACCAAGCCTCGTCCTGAAAAGCGTGTGGCGTGTGATGTGTTAACGGCGGCGTATTGGATGCGCCGCCAGTACGGAAAAATTCTTAATTCGCTGATTGAAGAGTTCGACGGCGATATTCCCAAGGTCATTGGATTACTGCAACGGGACGGGCGCAAGTTCAGCTTCCCCGATACCTATACGGCATTAATCCAGTCCATTACAAACCGGTCAGTCGACCCATTGGAGTGTAAATCATGAGTAAAGGTGTATTTGTGTTAGGCGTGGACATCATTTGGAACAGTTTCCGTGGTGATGGTGCACAGCTCAATATCTCGCGTCCACTGCGTGAAATCAACGTGGAGAAGTTCAAACGCCGCACATTGGGCGAATCGGGCGATGTGAATCCTCAGTTTGACCACCCTATTCAGCTTGATTACCAGTACGCGCTCAAGCTGGAGAAAACCGGCGCGTTAGTGCCTCGCCGTGAGTACGAATTGAAAATGGAAATCAACCCGAACGATCCGTTGTCGGGCG
>NZ_JAKKCI010000019.1:0-10986 GCF_021726015.1 Vibrio sp. A1-b2 | reverse complement strand
CCAGTAAAACTAGAATTACCTTTCTCATTTTTATTACCCAACATTTCCGCTCTACCTTGAGCAAGACAATAATTACACTTATACAATTAAATAAATATTGGGTATGTCATACTTTATAGTACATAACGCCCAATTAAGGGGTGAACAACGCCTCCACCCAAACCTAAAGCATTGTGCCATAAACACTAAGTTTGAAGTAAAAGCAAAAGTGCCAAGCGTTGTGAATCCCTCTTAAATTGATTGTTAAGTGAATTTTCCATATAACTCATAATGTTTTTTGGTTTTCTCAATAGACTCTAGATGTTTATCGAGGTTTGGCTTGATTGTTTCAGCTGTAGTTGTTGAAAGCGCAGAGCCAATACCCATAGTAGCAATTTGTTTACCCAGATCTTCTTGAGGCGTCATTTCAATGAACTGTTCAAATACTATTTGGTTCATTGCTTCTTGATAGTTGTTTTTGAGAGTGACTAGGACAGGCAAAATGACGTCTACAACGGCTTCGCCATAGGACATCGCTTCAGCTTTGGTTGGTATTTTACCTTTGTGTATGACTTCATTTCTAAATTTAACTTTTGAATTTGATAGTTTTGGGGGTGAATCATGTTCCACAAAGCTATACAGAAAAAGATAAGCACCATATTGACGTTCCGATTGATTCGAAACTTGTTTCCAAATGGTCTCAAATAAAGCTTTATCTAGTTCATTAGCTTTGAACAAGATTTTTATGGCATATTCATAAAAACGCTCTAAAGCAGAAGTGAAAGAACTTACTGCCTCTCGATAGTAACCGTCATGGATGGCGTTTAATCCAAGTTCGAATAGAACTTCAAATTTTGGATTTTGCAATCTAGTCCGAGATATATGACCGTTTACACACTTAAACTGATAGTAACCAGCATCCTGAATTTCAGCTGGATAGCTGATATCACTTGGCCTTCCAAGTTCTTGGAAACATGTCATACAAGTCAAATATAGTTTCACCTTACCTCCATTCACTTAACGATAAGCTAAGTGGCTGCAAACACCACCAAACCCAAAATAACCACCGTAAACACACTAGTCAATTGAACCGAAACCGCCACAGGTTTGCAGTCCGACTTTAGCGCCTTGTTATGCGTGCGTCACCTACTTGGCATACACTAATCACTTTCACCGGGCATCGTATCAAATTGCGGAAGGCCGTCGTTTAAGAAACCCACGTCCCAGTTTGCACGAGAGTTGACATAGACATGTGCAGAAATTTTTGTATCTATAGGCTCTGACAACAATCCCGCGGGAACCCAATACGACTCACCATCTGTACTGATATTTGGTACTGGACTACCACATCGACAACAAAACTCAGATTTAAAACCAGAACTCGTAGAAAATGACCTAATTTGATGTTCGCCGGAACACCATTTAAAACTAGATGACTTAACTATCAACGCTGAGTTTGATGAAGAGCCCGATACTTTGCGACACAACGAACAATGACACTGATAGATGGGTGGTAATTCACCTGACAATTCAAACGAAACCTCCCCACACAAACAATTTCCTTTCAACTTCATTGCTCCTATGTCAATTAGTACGCATAACGCTAAGCTAAGTGGCTGCAAACATCACTAAACCCAAAATAAACACCGTAACCACACTAGCCAATTGAACCAAAACCGCCACGCGTTTGCAGTCCGACTTAAGCGCCTTGTTAGCTGGTTGCGTTGAAGCTTGATGTTTGCACCCAAATGCATAATTTGGAATACATTATGACTATACGAATTCAATGTAAAAGGGACAGCTATAAAACTGAAACCTAGCCCACGAAACATAACTGACCAAGAAAAATTACGATGAAGCAACCATAGCAAGCGAGGAACGAATTTGGTCACGAACTACTTTCAGCTTCAAAGAAGCCACACCAAAGAACTCGACAAAAACACAATTACAAGTAAAACAGCTTGAACGAATTCAATCACTTACATGAAAGTGCCACTGGCGAGATAGTTGAAAACGTGAACGTTCAGGTGTAAAGCTCGAACCACAGAACATGGACAAAGCCGCTCTTTAAATTTCCAGCTAACGCCCTGCTAAGTGGCTGCCAACATGCCACGAAACTTAAACAAACCACCGTAAACACCAAACCTAAACAGAAGCAAAACCGCCGAGCGTTGGCAGTCCGTCTTAAGCAGTTTGTTAACTAGCTGAATGATGCGCTAAGTACCATTGCCGCATAACAACTACATTAGTATGTGCGTTCTTTATGTTACAGTCAGAATAAGACATATCGAGTCTCAATTCTTTACTCTCAACTCTGATTGGCCTTGGTAACCAATGATACTTGAGTGTTACTCTTGGCTCATAGATCGTTAGAACTAGTGCCTTATGCATAGAATTAGTTGGACCCACGAAAAAATCTGTACTCTCGATGTCCGACCAAGGAACAAACCCTATTTTGAAGTGGTATATGCCTTCGTAACCTATGGCTAGAAGCGTTGGTTTAAAAACCATGCGATATAACTCATATACCAACAAGCTGAAGAAAATTGAAACTAAAATGTAGCCAAACAAAGGCTCATTGTTACTTGTTGCAGCACTAAACATGAAGAGGAAAAAACTGAATGCTACCAACCTACAATATCTAGTTTTGTAAATATGATTTCCAACTAAAACCTCAATACCTTCAACCGTAATTTTTTGCATAAATCCCGTCGCTAGTTAACGCTAAGCTAAGTGGCTGCAAACACCACCAAACTCAAGATAACCACCGTAACCACAGTAGCTAATTGAAACAAAACCGCCACAGGTTTGCAGTCCGACTTAAGCGCCTTGTTATGTGCAATTTTCATTGGTAATTCTAATATTTGTCACGGCTTTATCACTATTTGCAATTACATCTATGGATATCCATTTACCACTTTGCAAATACTCTCTAAGACCAACACTACTACATATCTTTTCAGGGAATATTCTATGAGAATTCTGAGCAAAACGTGACTTATTTGAGTCATTTAACAAAACATTATGAATATTCACTTCCAATGAAATGACATTTTCGTAAACAGATACAGATCTAACCGTGGCATTGCTGTCTGAATCATCTAGTAGCAACTCCTGAAACTGAACTTTCAAATCTTCGTTAGAATTTTTCTTCGCATAATCCGGATAATATAGTTTTGCTAGCATAAGCAATGGCATTACTACCATTAAAGCCATCCTCAATTTCTTCACAATGCCTCCTTGCACATAACGCCCTGTTAAGGGGTGAGCAACGCAATACCGAAGCCGCTGCAAACCACCTTAATCACCAAAACTAACGCATAGCAAAAATGCCATGCGTTGGGAATCCCTCTTAAACAGTTTGTTATGATTCAGGCTCTTCACCGTTTGGACGCAACTGATGCTGAAGACCTAGTAAGAAGTTTCGAAGAACTTGGTCTTTGCATTCTCTGTAATGCTTATTCTCAGGCTTGCGGAAAAATGCGCTCAGTTCATGCTTGCTTAAACGAAAGTCGACAAGCTGCAAAATCTCGATGATGTCCTCGGCTTTCAAGTTCAAAGCAATACGTAACTTGTGGAATACGATATTATGACTTAACTTCGCTTCTGGCTTAGGCTGCTCACCTTCGCGCTTGCCACGCTTGAAATTGATAAAGCCGTTTAGAAATACTGCTAACTCTGTATCGCTAAGTTCGACAAAAGATTCATCTTCTTCTTTTTTCAGCCAACTAGTGACTTGTTCACTCGTCACATTGAAGTCTGCTAAAGAGTAGATTTCTGCCATTACACTGTCTTTCAAATCGAATGTATAACGTACACGGCGTAAAATATCATTATTGGTCAAATTAGTTCCTAGTCTTAGGTAAATCCAGTGATATCGACGTGATTACTGGAAGACTTGGATTTTATCAGATTTGCGGTCGACACCCTACCAATTGTGCCAATTTGCGAGAGAATCATAACGCTAAGCTAAGTGGCTGCAAACACCACCAAACCCAATATAACCACCGTAAACACCCTACCCAATTGAACCAAAACCGCCACAGGTTTGCAGTCCGACTTAAGCGCCTTGTAATGAGGAGACTTGAAGTGACAGAGAATAGAAATTTTCATCACTGTCAATCACACGATAGCCAAGCGATTTGTAGAATCTCACTGCGGATTCATTTCTAACAAAGCTCGATAACGTTATGCTGCCGCATCCTTGCAAACAAGCTTGATGATGAACATACTTCATTACTTTCTCACCTAGCTTTTGGTTCTGGAACTCTGGAAATACAACAAGCAAGTGCACATGAAGTGCATTGTCATATGGTTTGAAACAAAGCACACCTATGCGCTGCCCCCTTTGGTAAACCCAGTAAAACCAATTAGGCTCATAATCGTCCTTTAGACGCTTACGCTGAAACTCATCACTCCAACCAAAAACAGCATCAACATGTGTGTAGAGAGCCTGTTTTACAACAGAAAATAGACTATCGAACTCATCAGTTTGAATTTGTACTAATTTGATATCCATATTCCTCATAACGCTAAGCTAAGTGGCTGCAAACCAGAACAAAACTCAAAATGACCACTTTAAACACTCTAGCCAATTGAACCAAAACCGCCACAGGTTTGCAGTCCGGCTTAAGCGCCTTGTTATGTTGCGAACTCATCGATATACAATTTACCTAAAATCGATTCAACAGCAGCAATTTTACCGCCACTACCATGATAAGTTTCAGCGCGAAGATGTATTACTTGCCCACAAAGCTTGCAAACAAAGTAATTGCTTACGAAATCGCCCCAATTTTTCCCATTAGCTATTTGGGAAAAAGGCTGGCCATAAGATCCAAACCCTAAATATTTGAGATTTCCCTTCTCTGTTTCTGTTCTTAAAAGAAGTATCGATTCCGTTAACTTTTGGGGATTTCGAATCTCCCTGACTAATCCAGAACACTTTCCACAACTCATCCTAATGTCCTTTTGATAGCTAGAGCAACATAACGCTAAGCTAAGTGGCTGCAAACATCACTAAACCCAAAATAAACACCGCAACCACACTAGCCAATTGAACCAAAACCGCCCCGCGTTTGCAGTCCGACTTAAGCGCCTTGTTAGCTGGTTGCGTTGAAGCTTGATGTTTGCACCCAAATGCATAATTTGGAATACATTATGACTATACGAACGCAATGTAAAAGGGACAGCTATAAAACTGAAACCTAGCCCACGAAACATAACTGACCAAGAAAAATTACGATGAAATAACCATAGCAAGCGAGGAACGAATTTGGTCACGAACTACTTTCAGCTTCAAAGAAGCCACACCAAAGAACTCGACAGACACACCATTAAAAGTAAACGGCTCGGTTAGATTCAACTATTTAATTGAAGTGCCACTGGCGAGATAGTTGAAATACGGGGGGCTTTCAGGTGTAAAGCTTGAACCACAAAAACGGAATAAAACTGCTCTTTTAATTTTCCAGCTAACGCCCTGTTAAGGGGTGAGCAACGCAATACCGAAGCCGCTGCAAACCACCTTAATCACCAAAACTAACGCATAGCAAAAATGCCATGCGTTGGGAATCCCTCTTAAACAGTTTGTTATGATTCAGGCTCTTCACCGTTTGGACGCAACTGATGCTGAAGACCTAGTAAGAAGTTTCGAAGAACTTGGTCTTTGCATTCTCTGTAATGCTTATTCTCAGGCTTGCGGAAAAATGCGCTCAGTTCATGCTTGCTTAAACGAAAGTCGACAAGCTGCAAAATCTCGATGATGTCCTCGGCTTTCAAGTTCAAAGCAATACGTAACTTGTGGAATACGATATTATGACTTAACTTCGCTTCTGGCTTAGGCTGCTCACCTTCGCGCTTGCCACGCTTGAAATTGATAAAGCCGTTTAGAAATACTGCTAACTCTGTATCGCTAAGTTCGACAAAAGATTCATCTTCTTCTTTTTTCAGCCAACTAGTGACTTGTTCACTCGTCACATTGAAGTCTGCTAAAGAGTAGATTTCTGCCATTACACTGTCTTTCAAATCGAATGTATAACGTACACGGCGTAAAATATCATTATTGGTCAAATTAGTTCCTAGTCTTAGGTAAATCCAGTGATATCGACGTGATTACTGGAAGACTTGGATTTTATCAGATTTGCGGTCGACACCCTACCAATTGTGCCAATTTGCGAGAGAATCATAACGCTAAGCTAAGTGGCTGCAAACTCCACTAAACCCAAAATAACAACCGTAGACACACTAGCCAGTTTGAATCAAAACCGCCACAGGTTTGCAGTCCGTCTTAAGCGCCTTGTTATGTGCGTAGCTCATCTATGAACGCCTTGGTCTTTTTCGGGCTAGTTATCCTTACGAACTCTATATGAGTGTACCTTGGATCACACAGCAATTCTGTGTAACGAATACGATTTGGCTTATACGTTTTTAATGTCCAGAGAATGATCGAGTCTTTACTTAGAAACGACTTTCTAAATGATTCAACATTACCAGCTTTTCCCCAAAGTTCTTGCTTAGTCACAATACGAGTTAACGCTCGTTTCACTGCTTGGTATAGAGTCCTTGAAAATGAATAATCCACCCAAATGATGGTATCAGCTCTACCCCATTTAATTTGGGCTGTCCGATTATAGTTACCATCAAGTACCCATTTTTCGCCACTAAGACTCTCCGTAAGGTTGGCAAAGAATTCCTCATCAGTAGATTCTTGCCAATCCGGCTTCCAGAATATGGCATCCATTTCCAAATAGGGATATTTGAGCTTATTAGCAAGGAGGCGACTGAAAGTACTTTTACCACTTCCACTCGTTCCTATTACATTAATTCTTTTCATCGACTAACCTAATTTCTAGCCCTAGCACATAACGCTAAGCTAAGTGGCTGCAAACACCACCAAGCTCAAAATAACCACCGTAAACACACTAGCCAATTTGAACTAAAACCGCCACAGGTTTGCAGTCCGGCTTAAGCGCCTTGTTATGTGAATTATTTCAAGCACCCAACAGAGGCAAACTTTTACGCTGCTGATAGGTTAAAGCTAACTCTAAACAGGACTTGATTGCTGTTTCTGGCAACGGTTTCGATAAGGACAGAACTATTGCTCTGTTTCCCTGAAACTCCAGTTCTGCACCATACAATTCCCGAAATGTATCGACTAACTTAGTTTGGCAGTTAAAGAACAAGTAATAATTATTGGGGGACTTCAGTTTCCAATCCATTCTTAGGGGACTGCCTGTTTTTACGCTGTAGCTTGGTTCACCCCACTTTAGAGATTCATCGATTTCACCCAGCTCCAATTCAGATGCGATTTGAAAGACTAGATTTCTCAGCTCCTCTAACCTAAGGCGAACATTTTCCGGATATTCATCGAAGCGAGCTTTAACTACCTTGTTCATTGGAACCTCCTATTCACATAACGCTAAGCTAAGTGGCTGCAAACACCACCAAACTCAAAACAACCACCGTAAACACACTAGCCAATTGAACCAAAACCGCCACAGGTTTGCAGTCCGACTTAAGCGCCTTGTTAGCTGGTTACACTGAAGCTTAATGTTTGCAACCAAATGCCTAATTTGAAATACATTATGACTATACGAACACAATGTAAAAGGGACAACTATAAAACTGAAACCTAGACCACGAAACATAACTGACCAAGAAAAATTACGCTAAAGCCAATCATAACAAGCGAAAGACGAATTTGGTCACTAACTACTTTCAACTTCAAAGAAGCCACACCAAAGAACTCGACAAACACATTATTAAAAGTAAGTAGCTTGGCCAAATTCAACCATTTAATTGAAAGTGCCACTGGCGAGATAGTTGAAATAACGGAACTTTCATGTGTAAAGCTCGAACCACAGACCATAGACAAAGCTGCTCTTAACATTTCCAGCTAACGCCCAATTAAGGGGTGAGCAACGCTACCACCCAACCTAAGGCATTGTACCGTAACCACTAAAGTTGAAGTAGAAGCAAAAATGCCAAGCGTTGGGAATCCCTCTTAAATTGTTTGTTATGTACGTTGTACCGAGCGCACTGGTACCCAACCAACTTCACCCGTTGACCTCGAAACTCGATACCACTCATTGAGTTCGAATAGCACTGATAGTTTTTCACCAATGACAGTATTGAGCTCAACATTGTCATAGTCTTTAAGCAAGATTCCTTCAGAGAAACCTTCAATCTTTTCGATATATTGAACTGGAGCCCAACCCTGATCCCCTTCACTGCTGGTTATAAAGATCCAGTTGGGAAACTCGTCGTCAATTATACCTAGGGCTACTTTATCGCCTTGTTTCAAATAAAACGGATTGGGATATTCTGAGACGTGCTTTTCAGTAGAAACTACTTCCATATTTTCTCCAAAGTACATAACGCCCAATTAAGGGGTGAACAAGGCTACCACCCAATCCTAAAGAATTGTGCCATAAACTCTAAATTTGAAGTAGAAGCAAAAGTGCCAAGCGTTGAGAATCCCTCTTAAATTGCTTGTTATGTGATTACTCAAACGCTGACTTGCCATATCGAGCAAAACTGTAGAAGTTGAAATATTCGTCTTCGATTTCTGGCAACCAACCTCTAGTCATTTGGTCAAAGTGAGGAATACAAGTTATTGGATACTTGGCATCGCCATCAATCACTGAAATCAAAATTCCCCCTAGTTCCCCATCCAAAAGTTCGTTGACAAGTGGGTCTTTACATTCGACTAGCGCTCTTTTTAAACAAACCGCAGAATCATAGGCCAACGATTTTTGCTCAGCGGTGAAATTCATAGCTTCCCCTTTTATCACATAACGCCCAATTAAGGGGTGAGCAACGCCACCACCAAAACCTAAAGCATTGTGCCATAATCACTAAATTTGAAGTAGAATCAAAAATGCCAAGCGTTGTGAATCCCTCTTAAATTGCTTGTTATGACACGTGTTTTTATTTACTCAATGGCTCAAAATCATTGACCACCAACAACCCAAAAACATTTTTATGCACTTGCAATAAAATCGGGCTATCTTTTTCAAGGCTTGACCAAGTATGTTTCGAGATATTAAAAGTAGCCTCACCATACACTTCATGTTGTACATCAATTACGTAACTAACGTTTCCTCTACTACTACTTTCATATTTCCTATCCACAAACGCAATAACTTCAAACGACTTACCAATCGATGTACCCACCGCTAATATAGCGACAAATATTAAACTAATACAAATGTACGCTATTGGTGGTAACTTTATGAAAGAGCTACGTTTATCAGTGTAACTATTGTAAAACGATTCTGTGTCTCTACGATTATGAACATAAAGAGCTATGGTTACACCAATACCAGCGGAGGCAGCTAGCAACTCAACGCCATAAAATACTTTGTTCGAAGTAACTGAAATTGCCCACCCTGCGCCCACACATAGTAAAGCTAAAATAATCCCTGATAATCGTTCGATTCTCATCTGTCCTCTTGAGTGTCATAACGCTAAGCTAAGTGGCTGCAAACACCACCAAACTAAAAATAACCACCGCAAACACACTAGCCAATTGAACCAAAACCGCCACAGGTTTGCAGTCCGACTTAAGCGCCTTGTTATGCCACTGTTAGCAACGAACCCATTTGCGCTTGCTTTCCGCTGAGCGTTGAATCTTTTTAGATTTCGTCAGTTCGTTAATTGCCTTAGAAAAGTCAGATTTGGATAAACCTAGCTGCTTTTGTAGGCTCGGGTCTAAAGGTCTAGGCGACTTTAGAGCAGAAAATATTTTATCTTGTGGAGAGACATTTTTCTGCACACTAGTCATTTGCACAACTGTTTCATCTTTAGTTCGTATACTTTTGAAGTTTGCACCTACCTGCTCGCATTGAAACTCAAAAGCTGAGACCAAGTTTTCATCATTGCTATAGAGTTCAAAGTTGACTGTGCCAAATTGTTTTTTGTCCAGTGAAAGTAAAACTCTGGATAAGTAAGCGATGATATAGAAATCTGCTTGATTAGCGCCAGTTGGGTATTCAGAAAGATATAAAAAAAGTGACTTCTCACAAACGCGTTGAACAGCTTCTAATTTAGAAAATACAAATACTTTATCAATAACTGTGGCTTTAACTTTTTCTAGTTCTTTTAGACCAATGTTTTCAGCGTCTACGAATATCATTTTCATATTGTCACTCGCTTCCTGATTGCTAACTGAATACTAAATTTATACAAGCATCTCTTCATTATCAAGCAAGTGGCATAACGCCCAATTAAGGGGTGAGCAACGCTATTCCCCAACCTAAAGCATTGTACCGTAACCACTAAAATTGAAGTAGAAGCAAAAATGCCAAGCGTTGTGAATCCCTCTTAAATTGCTTGTTATGACACGTGTTTTTATTTACTCAATGGCTCAAAATCATTGACCACCAACAACCCAAAAACATTTTTATGCACTTGCAATAAAATCGGGCTATCTTTTTCAAGGCTTGACCAAGTATGTTTCGAGATATTAAAAGTAGCCTCACCATACACTTCATGTTGTACATCAATTACGTAACTAACGTTTCCTCTACTACTACTTTCATATTTCCTATCCACAAACGCAATAACTTCAAACGACTTACCAATCGATGTACCCACCGCTAATATAGCGACAAATATTAAACTAATACAAATGTACGCTATTGGTGGTAACTTTATGAAAGAGCTACGTTTATCAGTGTAACTATTGTAAAACGATTCTGTGTCTCTACGATTATGAACATAAAGAGCTATGGTTACACCAATACCAGCGGAGGCAGCTAGCAACTCAACGCCATAAAATACTTTGTTCGAAGTAACTGAAATTGCCCACCCTGCGCCCACACATAGTAAAGCTAAAATAATCCCTGATAATCGTTCGATTCTCATCTGTCCTCTTGAGTGTCATAACGTTAAGCTAAGTGGCTGCAAACCCACCACTATACTCAAAATAACTACCTTAAACACACTGTCCAATTTGAATCAAAACCGCCATGGGTTTGCAGTCCGACTTTAGCGCCTTGTTATGTATAG
>NZ_JAKKCI010000018.1:0-17176 GCF_021726015.1 Vibrio sp. A1-b2 | reverse complement strand
TCCGCCGCTCGCCACCCGAGAAACAAGTTTCTCTGTGCTGCCGCTCGACTTGCATGTGTTAGGCCTGCCGCCAGCGTTCAATCTGAGCCATGATCAAACTCTTCAATTTAAGATTTTGTCGGCTCAATGAATACTGACTTCAAAACTGCTCTTACTCGAAAGTAAGACGTAATTTTAAAGCTATTACCATTACAACAGAATGGTAATGAATTGACTGTGCCAAGACCGAAGTCTTGATTGGTCACTCAGTTCATTGAAACCTAAGTTGCTTTGTTACAAGAACAAAGACTTAACTTTGATTTTCATCAACGAGTGCCCACACAGATTGATAGGTTTAAATTGTTAAAGAGCTTTCTACCGTTCTTAGTGACTTAGGTCACTTCGGAAGAGGCGGCCATTCTAGCTGGAAATTAATTCGTGTCAAACACTTTTTTAATTTTCTTTTTTGGCCTGTTGAAGCGGCTTAGTGGCTTGCTAGCCCTTGCTGCGTCAACGAGGAGGCATTATAGGGATCCAAATCACACTGGCAAGTATTATTTTGCAAAAAATACAAAAATAATGCTTAACCGTAGAAAACATCGCCAAAGCCCTATTTATCCAACTTTACCCAAAAGTTGAATACAAGTTATCCACAGAGTTATCCTTTTTGTTGCTTATCCAGTCGCTGATCAGGCTTAATAAAAAAGCTGCGATTGCAGCTTTTTTATTGGTAGATAGAAATTAACTAATTAAAACGGACGCTTTTCTTAGTTGTTATCTTCATGAAGACCACATTCTCGCTTCAAGCCGAAGAAACGAGTTTCCTCTTCTGCCATTCCAGGCTCCCATTTACGAGTTGTGTGTGTGTCACCAACCGATAGGTAACCTTGTTCCCAAAGAGGATGATATGGAAGGTCATTATCTTTTAGGTAATAGTGGACATCTTTATTCGTCCAATCGATAACAGGGAGAAACTTAAACACGCCATTTTGAACCGCTAATATAGGCAACGTTGCTCTAGATTGAGATTGCTCTCGGCGCAAACCTGAAAACCAAACTCCGACAGACAGTTCTTCTAAAGCTTTGCGCATTGGCTCTACTTTATTAATACGGTTGTATTGTTCGATCCCTTCTACACCCTGCTCCCAAAGTTTACCAAAACGCGCTTCTTGCCATGCAGGCGTCAGTTCAGACTTATAGATTTGCAAATTCAGATTCAAACGCTGAGTTAACTCATCAATAAACTGATAGGTTTCTGGGAACAAGTAGCCTGTATCCGTCAAGACAATAGGCACATCAGCTTTAATACTCGATACAAGATGTAGCATTAAAGCTGCTTGAATACCAAAACTTGAAGATACTGCATGAGTGCCCGGCAAGTTTTCGAATGCCCATTCCACACGTTCTTGAGCGGTTAAGCTTTCGAGATAAGCATTAACTTCAGCAAGACGAAGTGTTTGTTCCACTTTTGTCAGAGTGAGCAGTTCTGACAAATCAGGCACAGAGGCAGTATCAAGCATAAAAGTCCCTCTTAGATACAATTACCTCTTGAATGATTCCAGCTCGGATAGTGAAATCGCCAAAGCCTTCACCTGCTTCACGCTCTTTCGACCAGCGTTCCACTAACTGATCGATCTCTTCTAAGATCTGTTTCTCAGTGATGTTCTCTTTATACATCTTAGGAATTCGCGTACCCGCTCTGTTACCACCGAGATGCAAGTTATAACGACCAGGCGCTTTACCCACCAGACCAAGTTCCGCCAACATCGCACGGCCACAACCATTTGGACAGCCTGTGACACGCAAGATGATGTTGTCTTCTTTTGGTAAATTGTGTTTTTCTAGAATTCCCTCAACATCAGTAACAAAAGAAGGAAGGAAACGCTCAGCTTCCGCCATTGCAAGCGGACACGTTGGAAACGCCACACACGCCATTGAGTTCTTACGCTGCTCGCTGACAGAGTCATCCATCAAACCATGTTCACGCGCAATCTTCTCAATCAGCTCTTTTTGATCTGCCGGAACACCCGCAACAATTAAGTTCTGGTTAGCAGTCATGCGGAAGTCACCTTGGTGAATCTTGGCAATCTCAGCAACACCCGTTTTTAGGGGTTTACCTGGATAATCAAGTAAACGGCCATTCTCTATAAATAGAGAAAGGTGGAATTTGCCATCGATACCTTCTACCCAACCAATACGGTCACCACGCTCAGTAAACTCATAAGGACGGCTTGCTTCAAACTGAATTCCAGCCCTCTTCTCGACTTCAGCTTTAAATACATCAACACCCACACGATCTAATGTGTATTTGGTTTTCGCATTCTTACGGTTTGAACGGTTACCCCAATCACGTTGAGTTGTCACCACTGCCGCTGCTACGTCTAGTGTTTTTTCTGCTGGAATATAACCTAAGTCATCCGCACGACGAGGGTAAGTAGACGTATCACCATGAGTCATGGCTAGACCGCCGCCCACCAGCACATTGAAGCCCACCAGCTTGCCGTTATCAGCAATAGCGACAAAGCTAAGATCGTTAGCATGCACGTCAATGTCGTTATGAGGTGGGATCACAACCGTTGTTTTGAACTTACGAGGAAGATAAGTGCTTCCGAGAATAGGTTCTTCGTCCGTTGTTTCTACTTTCTCACCATCTAACCAAATTTCCGCATAAGCACGAGTTTTTGGTAGTAAATGTTCACTGATTTTCGCCGCCCATTCATAAGCTTCTTGATGCAACTCAGATTCAACAGGGTTAGACGTACATAATACGTTTCGGTTTACGTCTCCCGCGGTAGCAATTGAATCAATACCAATACTATTGAGTGTCTGATGCATCAGCTTAATATTGGGTTTTAATACACCATGGAACTGGAAAGTCTGGCGGGTCGTCAAACGAATACTTCCATACATAGTGTGTTCAGTGGCGAATTTGTCGATAGCTAGCCATTGCTTAGGCTGGATAATACCGCCAGGCATACGAGCTCGAAGCATCACATTATGTAGTGGCTCCAGCTTTTGCTTAGTTCGTTCGTTGCGAATATCACGATCGTCTTGTTGATACATACCGTGGAAACGGATGAGCTGGAAGTTGTCTGCTGTGAATCCGCCAGTGATACGATCTTGCAGATCTTGCGCGATCGTGCCGCGTAGAAAATTACTTTCTCTTTTTAAACGCTCGTTATCCGACAGAGGGCCAAGCACTTCGCCCAATACTTCTTGGCTACCATTGTTACTATTTTTAGTGTCAATCTTAGTGCTCATTAGTAAACATCCCTTTGGTAACGTTTCGCTTTACGAAGTTCATTCAAATACTCTTCTGCCTTTTCACGAGTCAGGCCGCCTTGCTGCTCAGCAACAATAACTAGTGCTTCATGGACATCTTTCGCCATACGAGTTGCATCGCCACAGATATAGATATACGCGCCTTCTTGAAGCCACTGCCAAACCTGTTCTGCTTGCTCAAGAATGCGGTGTTGAACATACACTTTTTCATGTTGGTCTCGGCTAAACGCCACATCCAAGCGACTCAAAGCACCTGACTTCAGGTATTTCTGCCACTCTACTTGATACAAGAAATCTTGAGTGAAAGTACGATCACCGAAGAACAACCAGTTCTTACCCTCTGCGCCACGATTATCACGCTCTTGAATAAAACTGCGGAATGGAGCAATGCCAGTGCCCGGACCAACCATGATGATCGGTGTAGAGTCATCCTGTGGCAGTTTGAAGTTGTTATTGTGTTCGATGAAAATTTTGACTTCATCACCCTCTTCCAGTCTGCGACCTAAGAAGCTAGAAGCACCGCCTTGGCGAACTTCTTCACCTTGTTCGTATTCAACGATACCAACAGTCAAATGCACTTCTTCATCCACTTCGGGCTGGCTTGACGCAATAGAATAAAGACGAGGCGTCAAACGACGTAGCAAAGAGATTAGCTCTTCAACTGAGAGCTCGGTTTGATTCTCTTTTAAGACATCAATAATTTGAGTGTTTGATGAGTACTCACGAAGTTTATCTTTGTCTGCGACCAAAGCTTGTAGCTTTTCACTGCCCGATAGCTCAGCAAACTTAGCGATGAACTGAGGATTTGCTGCAGTGATTTCATATTTACTGACCAGAGCGCTATGAATAGAAAGACTTTCTCCATCAACATCCACACTTTCAACGCCAGATAAGCCTACCGCTCCTGCTACAGCACTTGCCAGTTCAGAACTGTTCTCATACCAAACACCTAGAGCGTCGCCCGGTTGATAAGTCAAACCTGAGCCTTCTAGATCAATTTCGATATGACGAACGTCTTTTCCTGAATCGCGACCTGTGATTTTTTGGCTAGTCAGTAAGGTTGCTGTATACGGATTTTGTTTTGTGTATTGAGAGTGAGAGACTGACGTCTGACCTACTGGCAGTTGCACTACTTCAGCTTGAGTACTTGCCAACGATTCTTTGACAATTTCAATGACTTTAGCTCGCCACTCTGCTGCTGGTTGATCGTAATCAACGTCGCAGTCAACTCGGTCGATAAAACGTATCGCGCCTAACTTTTCTAGGAATGCATCGAAGTCTTTACCCGTCTGGCAGAAAAACTCATAGCTGGAGTCACCCAAACCAATCACGCCATATTCCAAATTCGGCAGCTTTGGTGCTTTCTTTGATTGTAGAAATTCATGCAACTCGAGAGCATTATCTGGCGCTTCACCTTCACCGTTGGTTGAAGCAACAAAAATAACGTGCGTCTCTTTGGCTAAGTCTTTGCCTTTGTAATCACTAGCGTCAAACATGCGGACTGCAACACCAGCAGCTTGCGCCTCATGCTCAAGCGCTTCTGCAACACCTTTTGCATTACCCGTTTGCGAAGCATAGATGATGGTTAACTGGCTATCTGGTTTAGCAACAGCAAATGCTGAAGGCTGAGTAAGAGGTGAGTTCGTTGTCACTGATTGAGATTGACTTAAACCCCAAAAATAACCGCTCACCCACGCTAATTGCTGAGGTGAAAGTTGTGAAACCGTTTGTTGCAGCTGATTTAACTGCGAGTCGTTTAGCGGGCCAGTTAAACTAACCAGCTCTTTTGGTATGGTATTTCCTGAAGACATTGTCACGACTTCCTTATTCATTGCGTGACGATAGATTAACCACTCTCCTTAATAACAAGAAAGAATAGAAGAGAATGTTTTATAACTTTTTGGAAGTAAGAAGGTTAAAAACTCAATCTCTGGTTGATTCCACCCTGACTTGTTTGAAACCTACCGCCATCGCCGATTTCGATGCCAGGTCCAAATCTGCATAGTGGCATTCTTCACCGCTGGCATTTGTTAGCAGAACAAAACCACCCGCTTGATGGCGAAATTCTACTATCCACGAGCCTTCGTGAGCGGAGGGCTCTATGATCGCCTCCACCAGCATCTTCTCACGATACAAGTTTCTCAGTTCCGCGATTGTCATTCCCTATACTCTCACCTAGCTAAGTCCACTTCTTAAGCATGGCTCAATTATGATGAAGTACTAAATAACGATGAGAAATAATTTCTAACGGCTAGATGTAAAAAAGCCACGTCGTGCGTGGCTTTTTATTTTGAATCAGGGTTAAAACTTAAACTGAGTGCCTAGGAACCAACCGTCTGCGAACACATATGACATTTTGTTGTTCGGGGAAGCGGTCGCTAAATCTGTGAATTCAAGGTCAATCACTCGATAGCCACCGCGGAAAGAAAGATCGCCCTCAGCTAAAGGCACAACATACTGAACCCCAGCAATCACATCCGAACTCTTTATGCCGTCACTATCACCAAACTCAAATTGACCAATGATGTCGAAATTGGTTTCCGGAACGGAAATTTCAGCACTTGCGTACCAGTTAAACGTCAGATCATCGAACGAGTACTTCTGTCCATCTGTTGCTTTATATTCACTGTTCGCATACTGGGTCATCGAAATACCCGCATCGAACGTCATTAAATCACGCTCTAAAATATTGTAATAGAAGGTGTAGTCGAATTTATCGTAAGAAGCATAATCAGCATCCAGATTGGTATACCGAACACTAACATTAGGTAAATACGGTAACTGATGCTCGAATGCTAAATTCAAGACAGGAGAGTTCGCGTCATCACGACGTGTATTATCAATTTTAGTACTTGGTAACCACATATCAGCGGCAACGTTCACCCCAACAGGCGAGTTGGCACACCAAACAGGAGCCGAGCCTATCATGAGTAGAGAAGTAAATACGGCTACGATAGGTTTGTTCATCCTATGTTTGCTCCAAAAATTTTCACTAACGAATAAACGTGATACTAGCATATTCCCTATGCGGGAAAACGCATATTCATAAGAATTAACGTGGCGCTTTATCTCCCTGACGAAAAATCCACACAATCACTGCAATCGCCAATATCCAAGGCAGGAGTTTAATCGCCATGCCAAACATACCTAGCACCAGCATCACTAATAAAGATAAGCCAATCGCAGCAAACACACTCATAAGAGTTAGCCCTGTCACCAGCAATGTCGCCACAAAAACCAATATAAAGATAATCTCGAACATCATTCACGCTCCTTTTAGCTATGCTTTTTCATCATGCTGCAGAAGTATTAGCAGTATTCATTCCAAGTTTATAAAAGATGTAATTAACTGAATTTAAAAAATAAAAAAGCCAACACATCAAAGACTGTTGGCTCTCAATAAAATTTAGAGGTAAAAATCACTAACTAGTGGTGAGATTTACACATCCAAATCTTGGTATGGGATTTTGGCTAAAGCGGCTTCAACAACTTCAATACCCGCCCCTGCCTTGTGTGCATTTTCACTGATGTGACGGCGCCATTGACGCGCACCCGGCATACTTTGGAACATACCAAGCATGTGGCGAGTAATGTGACCAAGATAAGCGCCTTGTGATAATTGCTGCTCAATGTATGGGAACATTTCAAAAATCACTTCAGAACGTTTCTTAACTGGTGCATCTAAACCGAATATCTGTTGATCAACTTCAGCCAGAATATAAGGACTTTGGTACGCTTCGCGGCCAATCATTACACCGTCTAAATGAGCTAAATGCAGTTTCGCTTCTTCCAGACTTTTCACACCGCCATTAATAGCGATGTTTAAGTGAGAGAAATCTTTCTTGATTTGATATGCGCGGTTGTAATCCAACGGTGGAATTTCGCGGTTCTCTTTCGGACTCAATCCACTCAGCCAAGCTTTACGTGCATGAATCGTAAACTGCTCACAGCCACCTTTCTCTGACACTATAGAGATGAAATCTGTCAGGAACTCATACGAATCTTGATCATCTATGCCAATGCGTGTTTTTACCGTCACAGGTACATCAACAACCTCTTTCATCGCAGCAACACAATCTGCAACCAACTGAGGTTCAGCCATTAAGCACGCACCGAAACGCCCATTCTGAACACGGTCTGACGGGCAGCCAACATTGAGGTTAATTTCATCATAGCCACGCTCTTGAGCCAGCTTTGCACAATGGGCAAGATCAACCGGGTTTGAACCACCGAGTTGCAGCGCTACTGGATGTTCTTCTTGGTTATACGCAAGAAAATCACCTTTACCGTGAATAATCGCACCGGTAGTCACCATTTCGGTATACAACAGAGTTTGCGATGTCATGAGTCGGTGGAAGTAACGACAATGACGATCCGTCCAATCGAGCATAGGAGCGACTGAAAGGCGGTTAGCTTTATATGTTAAAGTGTCTTTAGCAATAGTCATGATTTATATCGAGTTCAGATACCGTGATGAAATACTTCGCTAGCAGAAGTTAGTTGCTAGCACAGTCAAAAATAGAACGAATTTATACGCTTACATTAATGACCGAAGATAGTGTGCAAAACGGTTCCTTCGCTTTACATCTCAGAGAGCGGCGATTATACACACAGAGCTGAGAAATTCATAAAAAAGCTAGCTAACGCTCTCGATGTAGCGTCTGAAAAGTGCAAATTATGTCAACGAGCTCAACGAACAGTTGTTATATAGTATCGTTTTTTGGCGATATAAGGTAAGTTACCGCTAATTCGTTTTTTATCGATACGCCATGTTCTTCGAGCGTCATTATTTTAAGAATGCGCTTTATTCACTAAGAAATGGTATATCATTACTAAAGTCCAAAGATTATGGTGATAGAATTGGACACAAAGCTAACTAAGCAAGTAGAAGAAATTTGTGCAGCACGAGGAGTCAGACTGACCTCTCAACGTAAGCGTGTGTTTGAGCTTATTTGTGCAAGTGAAAAAGCGTCAAGTGCTTATGAATTGCTGGACGACTTAAAAAAGAGTGAACCTCAGGCTAAGCCACCAACGGTCTATCGAGCGTTAGACTTCTTAATGGAGCAAGGCTTTATCCATAGAGTGGAATCCACAAACAGTTTTATTTCTTGCTGCTCTTGCAATGCACATAAGCATTTTTCACAACTATTAATTTGTGACCAGTGTGGTAATGTCGTAGAGCTACAAGATGATAATCTGATTGCCCAGCTGGCGAAGAATGCTGAGCAACACGGTTTTACCATTAGCAACCAAGTGATCGAATCACACGGTGTGTGTAAAACCTGTTCCTCGAAATAATTTTTTGATTCAGATAGAAGAAGGTTATGCGCGCTGAATTTGTAAACCCGTTTCTAGCGTCCTTAATGAACGTTTTAAAAACGATGGCTTCATTAGAGTTGAAGCCTCAAAAGCCTCGTCTAAAGAAAGATGAGATTGCCCGTGGAGATGTCTCGGGGCTAATTGGCATGGTCGGCAGTCAAACGCGTGGCTCAATGTCTATTACATTTGATGAAAACCTAGCATTAGAAATCATGCAGAATATGTTGGGTGAGAGGCCAAATGGCCTAAATGAAGAAGTTACCGATATGGTTGGTGAAATTACCAACATGGTCACAGGTGGCGCTAAACGAATTCTGGCTGAAAGCGGCTTCGATTTCGATATGGCAACACCGGTGGTTGTCTCTGGTAAAGGGCATACGATTCGTCACAAATGTGAAGGCTCGATCATTATCATGCCGTTCTCTTCACAATGGGGTAATGCTTTCATCGAAATCTGTTTCGAGTAGCGAGCACTCAACATCCCGTTCCTTTGAACTAAAAAAGGCTGATGTAAAATACATCAGCCTTTTTGCATTCTAAAGCCCATGTAAAACCAGGGCTCTAGCCAAACTTAGCTACGCAGTGCTTTGAATGCGTTAATCAGACCGTTAGTTGAGCTGTCATGTGAAGTGATTTCAGATGCATCAGCCAACTCAGGCAGAATTTGATTTGCTAGTTGCTTACCAAGTTCTACACCCCATTGGTCAAATGTAAAGATGTTCCAGATGATGCCTTGAACGAAGATTTTATGTTCGTACATAGCAATCAGGTTACCTAGTGAACGAGGCGTAATTTGCTTAACCAGAATAGAGTTGGTTGGGCGGTTACCTTCGAATACTTTGAATGGAACAAGCTTCGCTACTTCTTCTGCGTTCATACCCGCTTTTTCAAGCTCAGCTTTTACAGTTTCGGCTGATTTACCAAAAGCTAACGCTTCAGTTTGAGCGAAGAAGTTAGACATCAGTTTTTGGTGATGATCGCTGGTTGGGTTGTGAGTCACTGCTGGAGCAATGAAGTCACAAGGGATCATCTTAGTACCTTGGTGGATCAACTGATAGAAAGCGTGTTGACCGTTAGTACCAGGCTCACCCCAAATAATTGGGCCAGTTTGGTAAGTGACTGGGTTACCGTCACGATCTGTATATTTACCGTTTGATTCCATGTTACCTTGTTGGAAGTAAGCAGCAAAACGGTGCATGTATTGATCGTATGGAAGAATCGCTTCTGATTCTGCGCCGTGGAAGTTGTTGTACCAAATACCAATCAACGCCAAGATCACTGGAATGTTGCTTTCAAATGAGGTTTCAACGAAGTGGTTATCCATTTCGTGAGCACCTGTTAGAAGCTCAACGAAGTTCTCGTAACCGATTGAAAGAATAATAGACAGACCGATAGCAGACCACAGTGAGTAACGGCCACCAACCCAGTCCCAGAAACCAAACATGTTGTCAGTATCAATACCAAACTCTGAAACAGCGCCAGCGTTAGTAGAAAGAGCCGCAAAGTGCTTAGCTACATGAGCTTCATCACCAGCCGATTTCAAGAACCAGTCACGAGCAGAGTGCGCGTTAGTCATCGTCTCTTGAGTAGTGAAAGTCTTAGATGCAACTAGGAATAGCGTTGTTTCTGGGTTCACTTTTTTCAACGTTTCAGCGATATGAGTACCATCAACGTTAGAAACAAAATGCATAGTCAGATGGTTTTTGTATGGCGTTAGAGCTTCAGTCACCATGTATGGACCTAAGTCTGAACCACCGATACCGATGTTAACAACATCAGTAATTGCCTTACCTGTGTAACCTTTCCATTCGCCACCAATAACGCGTTCAGAGAAAGCTTTCATCTTTTCAAGTACAGCATTTACTTCTGGCATTACATCTTTACCGTAAGCCAAAACTGGCTTGTTGCTACGGTTACGTAAAGCAGTGTGAAGTACTGCACGGCCTTCAGTTTGGTTAATAGCTTCGCCACTGAACATCGCTTGAATCGCGCCTTTTACGTCAGTTTCTTCAGCTAATGCAAACAGGTGCTTCATCGTTTCTTCGTTTACAAGGTTCTTTGAATAGTCGACAAGAATGTCGCTACCAAATTTTGCTGAATACTTAGCGAAGCGCTCACTATCTTCTGCGAACAAAGAGTTAAGGTTCATGCCTTGCACTGACTCAAAATGCGCAGTCAGAGCTTTCCAAGCTTGAGTTTGCGTTGGATTGATGTTTTTCAACATGGTATCTATCCCGATATGACTGTAGGTTTTGTTCAAACAATCTTAGCCTCTCTTCATCGATGAAGCACAGGTGATTGTTCGACCCCCGATTAATAAAAATAAAAAGTAAAAATGCTACCAACAAGAGTAGCAAAAAATGTAATTAATTTTCAGTACATAATTATGACTCAACCTTTAATCACTCGCTTTGAGTTAAGTCAGTAAAGAGCCGCCGCTAACGCCATAATTATTATCGTAAGGCGCTCACCATAACGCTAAACTATCTGTTTGCCAATTAGATTATGGAACTCGGAAATGTGGACACAAACTCATATTCATTTGCCTTCATACACTAGAGGTTTTCATTTAATAACCGACGAGGTTGAACGTCAGTTACCAGATTTGAAGAAAGTTTCAGTTGGCATTGTGCATCTGTTCATTCAGCACACCTCTGCAAGTTTAACCATCAACGAAAATGCGGATCCAACCGTACGTTCTGATATGGAACAGCACTTTAATCACTTCGTTCCAGAAAGAGCTCCATACTACGTACACACATACGAAGGTGATGATGATATGCCAGCACATATTAAAGCATCGCTACTGGGTTCAAGCATCACAATCCCAATTTCAAATGGGCGACTGGCATTAGGAACTTGGCAGGGAATCTATCTTGGAGAACATCGTAACCACGGTGGAAAAAGAAGAGTGATAGCTACCATTCAGGGCGAATAAACAAAAAAAACAGCAGGTTGATTAGCCTGCTGTTTTCTATTGCCAATAAATGATAACTATGTGATTGGGGAGAATGAGTAAAACCAATGCCCCTAGAGTTTCAAACAGGCAGGATGATGATTATTCGTTGTCGAAATCGAATGCAGGTCCCGCATAGTTATCAAATCGCGAATACTGACCTTGGAATGTCAGACGTACCGAACCGATAGGACCGTTACGCTGTTTACCGATAATAATTTCAGCCGTACCTTTCAAAGCACTATCTGGGTGGTAAACCTCATCACGATATATGAACATGATTAAGTCCGCATCCTGCTCGATAGAGCCCGATTCACGTAAGTCCGAGTTAACCGGACGCTTATCAGCACGTTGCTCAAGAGAGCGGTTAAGCTGAGAAAGTGCCACCACAGGTACGTTCAATTCTTTAGCTAACGCTTTCAGTGAGCGCGAAATTTCCGCGATTTCTAAAGTACGGTTATCAGACAAAGCAGGTACACGCATTAACTGCAGGTAGTCGACCATGATAAGTGACAGACCACCACGTTCACGGGCAATACGTCTTGCTCGCGAACGCACTTCTGTAGGCGTCAGGCCTGAGCTGTCATCGATGTACATGTTTTTCTTCTCCATCAAAATACCCATGGTAGAAGAAATACGCGCCCAATCCTCATCATCCAATTGACCAGTACGGATTTTAGTTTGGTCAACGCGAGACAGAGACGCGAGCATACGCATCATGATCTGTTCGGCTGGCATCTCTAGAGAGAAGATCAAAACAGGCTTGTCTTGCTCCATCGCTGCGTTTTCACATAAGTTCATCGCAAAGGTCGTTTTACCCATCGATGGACGAGCCGCGACAATAACCAAATCTGAACCTTGAAGACCCGCTGTTTTCTTGTTTAGGTCGGTAAAACCAGTGTTTACACCTGTAACACCATCTTGTGGGCTCTTATAAAGCAGTTCGATACGCTCTAGAGTCTTCTCAAGAATGTTATCGACGTTCTGAGGGCCTTCATTTTCATTGGTGCGCGCTTCAGCGATCGCGAAAACTTTACTTTCTGCTAAGTCCAGTAAATCTTCTGAACTGCGACCCTGAGGATCATAACCTGCATCCGCAATCTCATTGGCGACACCAATCAGGCTACGAACCAGAGCTCGTTCTGCCACGATTTCAGCGTACGCATTAATGTTCGCCGCACTCGGTGTATTCTTAGCAAGATCGGCTAAGTAAGCAAAACCACCAACATCTTCAAGTTGCTCACGCTGCTCTAAGTATTCTGAAAGCGTAATCAGATCGAGAGGCTTACCTGCTTCAAGAATGGATTTAACTGCTTCAAAAATATGTCGATGTGGGCGGCTGTAAAAGTCAGACGACACAACACGTTCAGAAACGGTATCCCAACGTTCATTATCCAGAAGCAGACCACCGATAACCGACTGTTCAGCTTCCAATGAATGAGGTGGAACTTTGATAGCATCAACTTGTGCATCTGCAGTTTTACGATATCGATTCTCTATACGGGGTTCTGCCATTATCTTACTCAATAATTCTGGGGCCGGATTTGGCCTTAAGAGGTGAATTGCCTTAGAGCTATACCCTAAATTGCCGTTTATTATACCCAAGTCCCTTCAATATGCGAGAGCGTGGACAAATGCGCATAAAAACAAAGATCATGAGGGCATGTGTATTGCTGTCATATTCAATAAAAGCAACAACTTCTCGTTAGCAATTGGGCACTTTTCATCTTCTAATGGCGGATTTTTCCTAATCTCACAGCCAGTGCTCTACTTTCAATATCCTTTGGTGCAGAATTAACGTTAATCTGACTAAAGAACCATCAGCTGCATTTATGATTTGCGGCCTATTATGATTCACCGAGGTACTCTGTGTCCAAACTGTGGCTTCTCAGTATTAGCTTGCTAGCGTTCAATGCAGCTTATGCAACGGAAGATGCGAACAAAGATAAGGACATTGAAGTGCCCTCCCCATGGGATACCCAAGTTGAGTTTGGCTATCAAGCTCACTCAGGCAACACCACATCTGAAGCTCTGAATTCACGCCTAAAATCGGAATACACATCGGGTCGCTACCGAACTACCGGCGACTGGAAGTTCTATCGGCTTGAAAAAAACGGTAAAGAAACCAAACGTCAATCTACGTATTCGCTACAAAGTGACTATAAGCTGGGTTCAGATACTTATCTTTACAGTAGCTTCAAAGGCATGGATTCACAGTACACCGCCTATTTTAAAGACTTCACAGTGTCCGGTGGTTTGGGTTATCAGGTAGCAAACAGTAAGAACTTGTTGCTTGAAGTAGAGCTAGGACCGGGTTATCGATATCAGGAACCAAACTTAGATGAGATCGATGATGATGACATTGTGTTTCCTGATGTGGTTCAGGAACCGATTTTCCGCACCAACGTCCGGGGAAACTGGCAGGTACTGGATAATTTGAAATTTGGTATCGACATTACCCACGTCACAGGTGAAAGCAATACCATGTGGGACAGTGACATCAGCATTACCAACAATATTACCGATGACATCGCATTAAAGCTTAGCCAATCGCGCCAGTATCACGACAAAGTACCAGAAGGCTTAAGCAAAGCAGACAGTATCTTTTCGATCAACTTGCTGTTTATCTTCTAGAACATCGTATATTTCAGACATAAAAAAACACCAGCCGAGGCTGGTGTTTTTAAGCTTGCGTAAACTGAATTACTCAGCAACAACTTGTAGTTTAACTTCAGCAAAAACTTCAGAGTGAAGTTGAACGCTGATTTCGAACTCACCAGTGTTACGTAGAGCGCCTTCAGGTAGACGAACTTCGCTCTTAGTTACTGCAACGCCAGCCGCTGTAATAGCGTCAGCGATATCGCGAGTACCGATAGAACCGAATAGTTTGCCTTCGTCACCAGCTTTAGAAGCGATAACAACAGCTTCTAGTGCGTTAACTTGGTCAGCACGAGCTTGAGCAGCAGCTAGTTGCTCAGCAACTTTAGCTTCTAGCTCAGCACGACGGCCTTCAAACATTTCAACGTTAGCTTTAGTTGCCATAACAGCCTTACCTTGAGGGATAAGGAAGTTACGAGCGTAACCAGATTTAACGTTTACAGTATCGCCAAGACCACCTAGGTTACCGATTTTATCAAGTAGAATAACTTGCATTGCTTAATCCTCTTTCTAATAAACGGTGCCGATTACTGATGTTTGTCAGTGTATGGCAGAATAGCTAGGTAGCGAGCACGTTTGATTGCGCGAGCTAGCTGACGCTGGTATTTAGCGCTAGTACCAGTGATACGGCTAGGTACGATTTTGCCAGCTTCAGTGATGTAGTTTTTAAGAGTTGCTACATCTTTGTAGTCAATCTCTTGTACGCCTTCTGCAGTAAAACGGCAGAATTTACGACGACGGAAGAAACGAGCCATGGGCTATCTCCTGATCTAAATTTGAATAATGTTGTCGGCGTGTAGTACTAATTTCCCCAAACCATTTCGGCCGGTTTGATAAGCGACAAAGCCACTTACCTGAATACTACTGCCTTGTACTAAGTCTTGAGTTAAGATTTTTGACCGCTGCCCACTCACTACCACCGGAATTCGACAATAAACTTGTCGCGGGAAGTCAGCTTCAACCACCGTAGAGCGATGCTCTAGCCAAAAATGACAGTGTTCAACACCCGATGGACTTTGGCTTCGAATCGGAGGTTTAGCGACTGAGCCACTTAACTCCATTCGATTGGTCATAAATTCAATTACTCAGCAGCTTCTTCTGAACGGTCTTCAAACTGTTCGCGACGAGGAGCACGCTCTTCTTTCGCTTTTAGCATGATTGAAGGTTCAGTGATCGCTGATTTAGTACGCATGATCATGTTACGTAGAACTGCATCGTTGAAACGGAAAGCAGTTTCTAGCTCGTCAATCACAGCTTGGTCAGCTTCAACGTTCATTAGAACGTAGTGAGCTTTGTGTAGCTTGTTGATTGGGTAAGCCATTTGACGACGACCCCAATCTTCTAGACGGTGTACTTTACCGCCAGCTTCAGTGATAGAACCAGTGTAACGCTCGATCATGCCAGCAACTTGCTCACTTTGATCAGGGTGCACCATGAATACGATTTCGTAATGACGCATTTATTGCTCCTTACGGATTATTAGCTTCCAAAGTTGGCCCGGTCATCCACAGGAAGCAAGGAACTAATGATAATTGACCGAGAATAAAGGAGCACGAATAGTACAGAATGTCAGCAGTGTTAGCAAGGGAAATTGTTGGGGATACGTGAGAATTAAATCGCTAGCGAGTAATGATTCTCGCCAGCGTTAAAGGCATTAATCTTCATCGACAAATTGCGCCTGAAGATAGTTTTCAATACCGGTTTTTTCAATCAGACCAAGCTGGGTTTCAAGCCAGTCAACATGCTCTTCTTCATCTTCCAGAATGTCTAGGAAGAGATCTCGAGACACATAATCACGAATGTCTTCTGCATACGCTATTGCGTCTTTCAAATCAGGAATCGCTGCCATCTCTAACTTGAGATCGCATTCGAGCATTTCTTTGGTATCTTCACCTATCATCAATTTACCGAGGTCCTGCAGGTTTGGTAAACCTTCCAAAAACAAAATCCGTTCGATTAGGTGATCTGCGTGTTTCATTTCATCAATAGATTCATGGTACTCCTTGTCAGCAAGATGCTTTAATCCCCAATCTTTGTACATGCGTGCATGTAAAAAGTATTGGTTTATAGCAACCAGCTCATTACCAAGAATTTTATTGAGATGTTGGATTATTATTGGATCGCCTTTCATGACAAAGCCCTCCTCTTTGGCTCTTATAACTTTAGAACCAATTAAGAGAGTGTCAAAAAAGTCACACCATTTAGTCGTTCTTTATCTCGACTAAACTGCTCGTCGCTAACTCGCTTGTTGCAGCTGAATAACCTCAACTTCACTTAATATTTCTTTTGCCTGACGTACACACTTACCACACTGAGAGCCCAGTGGTGTGCATTGCCTGATCCCACGGATATCAGTAATACCTTGCTCAATAGCAAGCTTCTTTATTTTCTTATCAGAAATACCGTGACACAAACAAACGTACATACTGCAACCTTATTAACGACCTTTGCCCGAAATATAAAAAAGAATCGTTCTTATTACCAGTAAGTTTTATCCGTTATTCAGATCGATTAGTTATAAAAAAAGCAGCGAATACGGACCGAAAAACACTTAGGTCAACCACCATAAAGAATTCAGAAATTAAGCGACTGTTTTTATGAAGGTTATGGATAGATGTGTGAATAGATATAGATAAAATCTTTATAACTAAAGCAGATTATTGAGTGAAAACAGGTATGCAATGAAAAAGCAAAAGGGAAGCCAAAGCTTCCCTTTTTAATGCGATATTCGCAGTAAAGATTTGCGATTAAGCAATAACTTTAGCTACAACACCAGCACCAACTGTACGGCCACCTTCGCGGATCGCGAAACGTAGACCTTCATCCATTGCGATTGGAGCGATTAGCTCTACAACCATTTGGATGTTGTCGCCAGGCATTACCATTTCTACGCCTTCTGGTAGAGAGATATCACCAGTTACGTCAGTTGTACGGAAGTAGAACTGTGGACGGTAGCCTTTGAAGAATGGAGTATGACGGCCA